>NZ_AYVN01000046.1:0-231 GCF_000502815.1 Mesorhizobium sp. LSJC269B00 | reverse complement strand
GGGGAGATGTCCGGCAGGACAGAGGGGGGCGCGAAGGATCGCCAGCCTGGCACCCGACATTGAAGACCCAAGAGTTGCGACCGAGTGGCGAGCCATGACCATTTGATGCGCTGGCGGGACAGCGCCCCCCTCTGGCCTGCCGGCCATCTCCCCCACTTGGGGGGAGATCAGCAGATTCAACCAAATTTCCCGGTCCGCGGGAATCCCTTCGGCACCATCCGTCCGGCCGAC
>NZ_AYVN01000045.1:0-236 GCF_000502815.1 Mesorhizobium sp. LSJC269B00 | reverse complement strand
CAGCAGATCGAAGAGACCACGTCGGACTACGACAAGGAGAAGCTGCAGGAACGTCTGGCGAAGCTCGCGGGCGGCGTCGCGGTGATCCGCGTCGGCGGCGCGACGGAAGTCGAAGTCAAGGAAAAGAAGGACCGCGTCGACGACGCCCTCAACGCGACCCGCGCGGCCGTGGAAGAAGGCATCGTTGCAGGCGGCGGCGTCGCTCTCCTGCGCGCTTCGGCCAACATCAAGGTCAC
>NZ_AYVN01000044.1:0-683 GCF_000502815.1 Mesorhizobium sp. LSJC269B00 | reverse complement strand
GCGCGCCGTTGAGTGACCCGGCTGCAGCACCGAGGCACCCAGCATCGACCCACTGCCTCCGGCGTAGGGCGCCGCGGCGTGTTCTTGTCCGCTCCCTTGCGTCATGAGTTGCGCCTCCCATGGCGATCGTAGAAGGTCCGCGTGCGGAATCGAGTCGAAATATCCCGACAAATCAGCGTCGACCTTCTGCTTTTGCAACCGAGCCCACCTTTCGGCCACCGCGGCCTCGCCAACCGCGGAGGGCGTCTCCCCAGCCCTGNTGCTTTTGCAACCGAGCCCACCTTTCGGCCACCGCGGCCTCGCCAACCGCGGAGGGCGTCTCCCCAGCCCTGGCGAACGCTGGCCCGGCAGGCGCCGCCGGCACAGAACGAGCAGGGTCACGCAACTCGGACGGTGAGGGGGGATTCAGATCAACCACTGACGAATCCGGCGCATGATGATGGCGCGCCGTTGAGTGATCCGGCTGCAGCACCGAGGCACCCAGCATCGACCCACTGCCTCCGGCGTAGGGCGCCGCGGCGTGTTCTTGTCCGCTCCCTTGCACCATGAGTTGCGCCTCCCATGGCGATGTATCCACTTGAGGGCCGGGATCATGCACTGGTTCGTCCATTTGCTTTTGCAACCGAGCCCACCTTTCGGCCACCGCGGCCTCGCCAACCGCGGAGGGCGTCTCCCCAGCCCTG
>NZ_AYVN01000043.1:0-770 GCF_000502815.1 Mesorhizobium sp. LSJC269B00 | reverse complement strand
CGTCGATGCAACGCGCCAGACGCTCGGCCACCCGCAACCGCTTTTCCACCTCGGCCAAGGCCAGAACGCCGCTGTTGGACGACAGCATGCCGCCGTCGAAACGGGCGACGACGGACTTGCCGACTGATGACAAACCGCTCAGCGGCAGCGCAAGATCGTTCATGGTGGGTGTGGTCTCCGGGAATGGTTCGGATCGGCTTAAGCAACCAAATCCTACGTTATTTCCACGGCTTGCGCCACATCCACCAACCCCCTTGAATGTTTCAGGCTAGCGTGCTGAATTAGCTCGGGAGATTAATGATGTCGCTCGTGGTTCTTGGGTGCAGTATCCCGGAATGGGCCACGGCCCTTCAGACCTCACACCACTGATTTGAGAATTCTGCACAGTGCTATGGACATCAGCCATTCAAGGTCGGGCTCACGGGCGAGCCTTTCCAGCAGTCGTTCAGCACGCCCTCTCAATCCCATAGGCGCTAAGATAGCTTTGGCATGGACTGAAACTTGCGCTTTCGTGGTGGTTCGCGCCAGCGATATCGCAAGGCATGGAGATTTTGGCGCAGGGCCGCCAAGGAAGGTTGAGTAAAGATGGTCGCGATCAGAGAGGCGACGATCTGGCGGGTGGCGCGCCACAGCAGCGGGCGCCCGTCGCTCAAGGGGGAGAGACACCCAACTCCTGCGAGAGGGGTTCGGTCACGAGCGCGATGAGGAAGTGTGCAAGGATCCAAGGCTTTGCGATCCTTGGGTCTTTGGCGGGAGGAGAGCGCAGCCCG
>NZ_AYVN01000042.1:0-1253 GCF_000502815.1 Mesorhizobium sp. LSJC269B00 | reverse complement strand
GCGCACCGCCCTCGTTCGTGAGGCGTATATAGTCGCCACCAACCAGAACTGTCAACAGTCATCGACGATGTTTTTTCGATTTCTCGTGGAGATATCCACGGGGCGGAAATTCGTGAGCTGGCTTGGCTGAAATTGTGAGTGGTGTTCCGCTGAGGATCACTCTTCTACCAAGCTCCCATCTCTAGGCGGCGGCAGGTGCGTGCCATCGGCCTGAGAATCGCCTCCTGGCGAGTGTCGATCCCCACGCCAGCCTAAGCAGCGCTTCAGAGCCGGCCTTCCAGCAATTCCGCCGTGATGTTGCGGCCGGCGAAAAAATACCCAGGACCAGACCCGTTCGGCATCGACTGCGAAAGCAATGCTGACGGCACGTCGCCAGCCGATGATCCGCGGACCAGGCATGATCTCGACCCGCTCTGTGCCGCACTGTGGAAAAGTCGACACGCTCAGGCAATGGTCGCGGATGCCGACAACGAAATTCCAAGCGATCGCCGGCGACGCACGGGTCGGCTATGTCGTCATAGAGCTGGTCGAGTTCAGTTTCCGCCTTGGGGTGGAAGACAATGCGGTACTCCATTGCCTATTTGGCTTTCGCCTGCTTCGCGTGATGACGCGCCTCGAGCCGCGAAAAACTGTCTCGACAGGGATGCCCTTAGTTTAGCCGGATCCTGCCGGAGCTCGGTCAGGCGCGCCGGAACCTCCTCGCGCAACCATCTTTCCCGCTCCGCCTCGAAATCCTCGAGCATACGCAGGCCGGCGCGAACAACCTCACTGGCATTGTTGTAGCGGCCTGATTCGAGCTGCTTCCTGGTAAAGCTCTCATAGTGGTCGTTCAGAGCGTAGTCGGGCACGGCAACCTCCTGGAAGATTATGGCGCCGATCAAAGCCCGGTAACAATAGATAGCAATGATTGGAAGCGCACGATCACGGTTCGTTTTCCAAGATCTGATGGCGAGAGAATGGTTCGTCGCCTGGTTTTGCAGGATCCAAAGCGTCCGGTCACCATCGCGCCGGCGCGTGGCGGTTGCCGCGCTGACAGAGCCGGGAGCCAACCGGCTTCGCGTGGGCAAAGGTGCCGAATACAAAAGGCCTGCGAGCTGCGGGCGGTTGGGGGTCATGATTTGGCTTTTCTGTCCCACGGTCGGCTTCGCCTGCTTCCGACCCCTGGTGCAGGTTAAAATCGCCATCGATCACGGTCCGAACGCAAAAAGCCCGCGTGAAGCGGGCTTTTTTTGTTGGTTGCGGGGACAGGATTT
>NZ_AYVN01000041.1:0-1832 GCF_000502815.1 Mesorhizobium sp. LSJC269B00 | reverse complement strand
CAGCTGCGGCTTCTTCTTCAGCAGATTGCCGGCGAGGAAATCGAGCGGGATTTCGTTGCGCCGGGTCTTGTCGAACAGATAGCGGCTGCCGCGCACCCAGGTCCACATCGCCAGAACGATGGTGAAGGCCACCGCAAGCGACGCCCAGCCGCCCTCGAACACCTTCACGATGTTGGAGGCAAAGAAGCCGATGTCGATGAACGCGAACACCGCCGTCATCGCCACCGCCACCCACAGGCGCCATTTCCAAATGCGCGTCATGACGACGAACAGCAGCACCGTCGTCACCAGCATGTTGCCGGTCACCGAGATGCCATAGGCGGAGGCCAGCTTGCTCGATTCGCCGAAACCGACCACCAGCAGCATCACCGCCAGCGCCAGCAACAGATTGACGCGCGGCATGTAGATCTGGCCCGACTGCCGTTCCGAGGTGTGCAGGATTTCGAGGCGCGGCAGCATATTGAGCTGCACCGCCTGCCGGGTCAGCGAGAAGGCGCCGGAGATGACCGCCTGGCTGGCGATGACCGTCGCCGCGGTTGCCAATACCACCATCGGGATCAGCGTCCAGCCTTCGTTCATCTCGAAGAATGGATGGCNGACCGTCGCCGCGGTTGCCAATACCACCATCGGGATCAGCGTCCAGCCTTCGTTCATCTCGAAGAATGGATGGCCGACGACGCCGTTCTTGGCCAGCACGAAGGCGCCTTGCCCGGCATAATTGAGCAGCAGGCAGGGAAACACGATCGCCAGCCAGGCCAGCACGATCGGCTTGCGGCCGAAATGGCCGAGATCGGCATAGAGTGCTTCGGCGCCGGTGACGGCGAGGAAGATGGCGCCGATGGTCACGAAAGCGACGTCGGGCGAATTGATCAGGAAGGCGACGATGTAGTGCGGGCTCACCGCCCACAGGATTTCTGGATCGGCGATGATGTGGTTGAGACCGGAAAGGCCAATTGCCAGGAACCATACGGCGGTCACCGGGCCGAATACCAATCCCACCCCGCCGGTGCCAAAGCGCTGCACCGCGAACACCATGGCCAGGATGACCAGTGTCAGCGGCACCACATAGGGCTGGAAGGTCGGCGTGACGACGTTCATACCCTCGACCGCCGACAGCACCGAAATCGCGGGCGTGATGACCGCGTCGCCGAAAAACAGCGAGGCGCCGACGATGCCGATGCCCAGGATCACCGCCGACCGCTTGGGGAAACTGCCGCGCGCTAGCGCCATCAGCGACAGCACGCCGCCCTCGCCGCCGTTATCGGCGCGCAGCACGAACATGATGTACTTGATGGTNCGCCATCAGCGACAGCACGCCGCCCTCGCCTCGGTTGTCGGCTCTGAGCACGAACATGATGTATTTGATGGTGACGATAATCGTCAACGACCAGATGATCAGCGACAGCACGCCCAGAATATCGCCGCGCTCGGCGATTTCGCCGCCGGAGGACGCAACAAGCGCTTCCCGGAAGGCGTAGATCGGGCTGGTGCCGATGTCGCCATAGACCACACCGAGCGCGCCCAGCATCAGAACTTTGGTGCTGTGCTGTTCGATTTCGGGATGGCTCGATTGTTCGACGGGTTCTGCCTCAATACCAGCATTGGTAAGGGCCATGGACGACACTCCGATAAGCGCGCGGTGCTCTACGCTTGCTGCGATGCAATATCAAGTGCCGTGACGGTAGGGCTACCATGTTCCCAGCACAGGGCTTGCCCCGCAATGACCGGTGCGTGGCGTCAAAGGCTGCCGGAAACCTCAGATCGCCACCTGCGTGCCGATCTCGACCACACGTCCGGTCGGGATCTGGAAATACTCCGTCGCATCGGCCGCC
>NZ_AYVN01000040.1:0-2831 GCF_000502815.1 Mesorhizobium sp. LSJC269B00 | reverse complement strand
GTGGCGGATCTGGAGGCCAGCACGACAGCACGCCTGGAAGCGTCGGCCAAGAGAGGCAAGGTCCGCATGTTCAAGGAGCTCATTGACGGCGCCCGCGGCGCGGCCGGGCCGGCAGCACTCAGGCGACTATAACGGGCGCAGAGCCGACCCTGCGGCTTCCAGACATTGTCGTGTACAGCTTCAGACCCTCAAGCCGAGCCCGCATGGCCTCGCTTACCTTTTACGGGGCGGCGGTCCGTCCAAGCCGGTTCAACAGTTAAGAATTTCGCAAAGACGATACCCCCGGATCCTCGAGCTTCCGCTGCCACTTCCCGCATTCGCCGAGGCGGTCAATGACCCGCCCTTCACAAGGTTATCCCGGCAAGCATCTGGATGCGAGAGATAATGTTGCCGGAAGCATCTTTCATGGCTTCTACACCTGCCTGAACGCCAGAACCGCGTTCGTGCCGCCAAAGGCGAAGGAGTTGCTCAGTGCCACGCGCACCTTGCGCTCGCGTGCCACATTGGGCGTGACGTCGAGATCGCAATCGGGGTCCAGCTCACGATAATTGGCAGTCGGCGGGACGACGCTCTCGCGGATAGCCATCACGCAGGCGATCAACTCGAGCGCGCCGGACGCGCCGAGGCAATGCGCGTGCATGGACTTGGTAGAAGAAATGGACATTGAGAAGGCGTGCTGACCGAAGACGCGCTTGATCGCCGCCGTCTCGATCTGGTCGTTGGCCTTGGTGCCGGTGCCGTGCGCGTTGAGATAGTCGACATCCTCGGCGTCCAGCCTGGCATCGGCAAGGCAGGCCCGCATTGCTGCCTCCGGCCCCTCGACAGTCGGCGCGACGATGCCGGACGCATCGGCGGAAAGGCCGACACCGGCAATTTCGGCAAGGATGGTGGCGCCCCGAGCCAAGGCATGCTCGTAGCTTTCCAGCACCGCCATGCCGGCGCCTTCACCAAGCGACAGGCCCTGGCGATCGGCCGAGAATGGCCGGCAAGTATCGGGCGAAAGCACGCGGATCGCTTCCCATGCCTTCAGCACACCCCATATGAGCGGCGCTTCGCTGCCGCCGGCAAGCATCACGTCGGCCCGGCCGAGCCTGATCTGGTCCACCGCGCAGGCAATCGCATGGTTTGCCGAGGAACAGGCGGACGTGACGCCGAAGACCGGCCCGCGCAGGCCGAGACTCATGCTGACCTGGCCGGCAGCGGCACCCGGCATCGCCTTGGGTACAGTCAAGAGAGCGGCACGCTTACCGCCCAGAAGGATGGCGCGGTAGGTTTGCTCGATCGCATCCCACCCGCAGCCGCCAACGCCCACCGCCGCACCGAAGCGATAGCTATTTCCCTCTTTGGAGGAAAGTCCGGCCTGACGCATGGCTTCGCGCGCCGCAAGCACAGCGAGCAGGCTGAAGCGGTCCATGGAGATGAGTTGCTTGCTGTCGATGTCATGCTCCGGCAGGGCCTTGATCTCGGCACCGATCCTGACCCTCAACTCATGGAACTCGGAGTTGACGATTGGGCCGATGGCGGAGCGGCCTTCTCGCATCTCTGTCCAAATGGCGGCGGCGTTGGTTCCAAGCCCGCAAATCCCGCCAATCCCAGTAATCACGACGCGCCTGTCCATTCACACCCCCGTAGGGAGCAAGCTGCGCACGGCTTCCACCATGCCCCCAACATTCTGGAGATCCGACCATGCCTCGGCCGTATTCATCTCGATCTCGATGCCGTAGGCCTGCTCCAGGTCCCAGAGAACGTCCGCCAATCCCAGTGAATCGATACCGAGCGAAGTCAGTCCCGTGGCAGCCGTTATTTCGCCGCCCGTGGCAGGCGCTATGCCGCCCTCCGACGCGGCGCGCTTCTTGATCATTGCGATTATTTCGTTGGCGAGTTGATCTGCCATCTTGTTCCTTTCCAGCTTGCGTTTTCGGCGTCGTTCAAAACCCGAGTCGCGTCGCGTTGCCAAAATTGCCCCTCATAGAGCCTGTGCGCCGACCAAGCCCAATGCCCATAGCAACCGGACGAGTTCCGGCTTCTGCGGCGTCAGCCCGATGACGAAGAAAAGTCGCCGGCCTCCCGCTTTTGCGCCAGCACATCAAGAATCTGCGTGTAAATGGATAGGAACCGTCGTCAAACGTCAGCTAAACGCTGCGACGGTGGGTGCTGTCAGCGTATTCACTCGGCACCTCATATGTAATCGAGATGTTTCATAGCTCCGGACCAGTTGCGATCAACTATGTACCGGTCGCCATTCGTCGGAGAGTTCGACATGATTTGGAGCGCTGCCTCTCATTCCCAGTACAATCTCCACCGCACGCGACAGATTTCCTCTTTCGGGCTCTTCTCAAGGGACTCGCCACGCGATAGAGGCAGTCATCGGCGCACGTGAGGTCCTGCCAGGTCCATGCGACATTCCGGAAAATTGGTAAAATCGTTTGTTTCAATCAAATTCATCCACGCTATGGATAGCTAAGACATGCGTTTCAAAGGGCTCGATCTGAATCTTCTCGTCGTTCTCGACGCGCTGCTTAGCGAGCGCGGCCTCACGGCGGCGGCACGCAGCATCAACCTAACCAAATTCATGGGGGTTGGTGGATGTGGCGCAAGCCCGTTGAAATGACGTAGGATTTGGTTGCTTAAGCCGATCCGAAATTTCCCGGAGACCACACCCACCATGAACGATCTTGCGCTGCCGCTGAGCGGTTTGTCATCAGTCGGCGGCTAGTCCGTCGTCGCCCGTTTCGACGGCGGCATGCTGTCGTCCAACAGCGGCGTTCTGGCCTTGGCCGAGGTGGAAAAGCGGTTGCGGGTGGCCGAGCGTCTGGCGCGTTGCATCGACG
>NZ_AYVN01000039.1:0-2973 GCF_000502815.1 Mesorhizobium sp. LSJC269B00 | reverse complement strand
CTGACACTCCTTGCCAACACTCTCTCGCAAGGGCCGATAAGCGATACCGTTGCCCACAACATGGCACGCAATGGTCTGCTGCAAGCAGCGCGTTGCAATGCCGAGGTCGTGCAAGCTCTCGGTCTTGGAAAGCGGATCGCTGCCCGATGGCAAAAGGCCAATGCCAAGTGTCTGGCCGCCAACCGGAAAGCTGGGGATGTGGCAGGTGGGCTGGGTGCCATTTCAAAGTCGCTGCGCGTGCTGCTGCAATCGGCCATTCTTGCCGTCGGTGCGTACCTTGTCGTCAGGGAAGAGGCTACGGCCGGGGTCATGATTGCCAGTTCGATCATGATGGGGCGTGCGCTGGCTCCGGTCGACCTCGCCATTTCAAGCTGGAAACCCTTCCTCATGGCGCGCCAGGGTTGGGCGCGGCTGGAGGACCTCTTGGAAAAGGTTCCTGAAACCGCTCCTGTTATGCTAATGCCTGCACCTGAACGCGAACTGCGCCTCGAAAGCGTGACAATCGTTCCGCCCGGTGAAAGCAAGCCGACCGTGACCGGCATTGCGTTTGCCATTCAGGCGGGAAGCGCACTCGGGGTCATCGGCCCGTCGGGCTCGGGCAAGTCGACACTCTCGCGCGCCATCGTCGGCGCATGGACGCCGGTCGCCGGGAAGGTTCGCATCGACAGCGCAAGCCTCGATCAATGGGACCGGGAAGCACTAGGCCGTCACATCGGCTATCTGCCACAAGGTGTTGAATTGTTCGATGGCACCATTGCCGAAAACATCGCTCGTTTTGAACATGATCCTGACCCTGAGGCTATTGTCGCCGCGGCGAAAGCAGCGGGCACGCACGAACTGATCCTCCGATTTGAGCACGGATACGAAACTCCGATTGGTGAGGCCGGATCGGCACTTTCCGCCGGGCAGCGTCAGCTTATCGGTCTTGCCCGGGCCCTTTATCGAGACCCTTTCCTTGTCGTGCTGGATGAACCCAATGCCCATCTCGACGCGGAAGGCGAGGCTGCAGTCGTTAATGCGATCGCCTCCGTGCGCGAGCGCAAGGGCATTGCGGTTGTCGTCGCCCATCGGCCGAGCGCCATCCGCGCCGTGGATTTGGTGTTGGTGATGGAAGGTGGACGGCAGCGATCATTCGGTGCGCGTTCCAAAGTCCTGAAGGCCATCGAGTCTACGCAGGATCACGTGGCAGAGCGCGCTGACATGGAGGATCCCGGTGTCCGGCATTCATCAGAACAATGACGTTTCGAGTCCATTCGCCGGCACCTGGTGGCGGGCCTTCTGGCGAGCGTGATCTTTGTGGGAGGAGCCGGAGCCTGGGCGACCTTCACGAATCTCTCCGGTGCGGTTGTAGCGTCCGGACACTTTGTCGTCGTTTCCTAGTGAGAAGATACAGCACCCGACTGGCGGGGTGGTGGGAGAAATCCTGGTGCGCGAAAGCCGGATCGCAGCCGATCTGGCGACGGATGAAAAACCCGGCATTTCGTACTACCTGGTGCGCCTGTCGGTTCCGATCTCGGCTCGCGCGAACGCGCTCCCTAACGTTCCATTGCTCGCAATGGGCAGTGCCGGCGCGACTCGGCAACACAGCCCCATGCCCGTTCTTCCGAGGGCGGCCCAACCAGAACGACCGGTTACAAAGTTTCCTGGACCGTTCTTTGAGTGTGAATGTTCGGGCCGATTGCCTGGGCGCGTCCCCGCCGCCTGCGAGCCCGCAACTGCTCAGCAGAAGCGCGAAGTGAACGAGAATGCATCCATTTCGTAAATGTATGCCTATCCAAGCAATCGATTTCTCAAATTGTCCGATGACGAATATGAACGCGTCAGGCAGGGGCATCACTAGGAGTATTTTCAATGGCAAAGATTATCGAAGGTGGCCCGAGTTCCGAAACACTCCTCGGCACCGAGGGTGTTGACTGGATCGAGGGTTACCAGGGCGGTGACTGGCTTGACGGTCGTGGCGGCAACGACGAGATCTCGGGTGGCGCGGGCAGTGACCGAGCCATCGGCGGCAAGGGTAACGACCGCATCTTCGGCGGAGATGGCTGGGACGATCTCTCCGGCGACAACGGCCGCTTCAACGCGCGCGTCTCCGGTGAGGACAATGACAGGCTCAGCGGCGGACCCGGCCAGGATGTCCTCTACGTGGGTGACGGCCAGGACACGTTGACCGGGGGCAGCGACAGTGACACGTTCGTGTTCCAGTTCCACAATCCGGTGCCTGGGGTTGTCGGGTCGACGTCGGACATTACCACTATCACCGATTTCAACCCGGCGGAGGACAAGTTCGCCTTCGATGCGGTGGGCCTCTACAACGATGGTTTTGGCGCGAACTTCGTCAACAACGCCAGCATACAGTCCGGCTACCCGGTGAGCAGCTTCTACAGCGGTGCGGCCTCGGGTGCGAACGGCGAACACGTCGTGGTGATCACTGGCGAATCTTTCAACTCTGCTAATGAGGCGGCGAGTGCGATCTCCGGCGAGCACGCCGGCGACATCATTGTCTACCAAAGCAGCTACACCGACAGACTCGCAACTCTGGCCTATGTCACCGCCGACGGCAGCGCGCACGAGTTCGCCCACCTGGGCGGTGTGGTCACCGTGGCAGACCTGGGCCTGACCGCGTCCGACTTCACCTTCGTTTGATCCAGAAAACCCATACGGAACCGCGCCCGCCCCGCCCCCCTGGGCGGGCGCTTTCCCGTTTCCGCTACTTGCCATGGGCCGGGGCGCCCGGGAGCAGTCAGCGTGTACAGTGACGAAGCCCTGCGCGTCGCGCTGGTCGTGCACCGAAATCTCCCTGAAGGTGTGGAGGCGGATTCGCCTGTTCGGGCCCTCGCGGCCGACCACGATGAATCCCTTCCAAACTTTCAGCCGGACGGTGTTGTTGACCCGCTCCATTAAATGCCGGGACCAAACATATTCGGCGGGAGCACTGATCCTGAACAGCGAGCGGATGCAGTCGGTTGCCGGTCG
>NZ_AYVN01000038.1:0-4612 GCF_000502815.1 Mesorhizobium sp. LSJC269B00 | reverse complement strand
GAGACGCCCTCCGCGGTTGGCGAGGCCGCGGTGGCCGAAAGGTGGGCTCGGTTGCAAAAGCAAATGGACGAACCGGTGCATGATCCCGGCCCTCAAGTGGATACATCGCCATGGGAGGCGCAACTCATGGTGCAAGGGAGCGGACAAGAACACGCCGCGGCGCCCTACGCCGGAGACAGTGGGTCGAGGCTAGGTGCCTCGGTGCTGCAGCCGGGTCACTCAACGGCGCGCCATCATGATGCGCCGGATTCGTCAGTGGTTGATCTGAATCCCCCCGCACCGTCCGAGTTGCGTGACCATGCTCGTTCTGTGCCGGCGGCGCCTGCCGGGCCAGCGTTCGCCAGGGCTGGGGAGACGCCCTCCGCNATGCGCCGGATTCGTCAGTGGTTGATCTGAATCCCCCCGCACCGTCCGAGTTGCGTGACCATGCTCGTTCTGTGCCGCCGGCGGTGCAGCCAGATCCTCCAATAGGGGTCTCCGGTCGCGACAAGGGTCCTCTCTATTCCAACGATGCGACCATTGTCGAAGGGCTGAGGTCAGCATTGGAGAGCACGGTCAAGCGCCATGTAAATTCTCTTCTCGGCTTTGGTCGTTGGCTCTTTGATAATAACAGGCCGGGCTTTGCTGCTCGGCTTCACGAGGAGTCGCTGGATCCGGATCTCAAGGAGTACGAGAGCAAGAGTGGCTCCTCGGACGTGGCTAGAGCAGTGGGTCATCTCAAGACGTGGGCGGGCGGAGCGCCAGTGCTGGACCGCGCCGCTGTCCTGAATAATCCCGACCCTGCCGACGCCGCGCTCATCAGAGATTACACAGCGGCTCCCATCAAAGAGTACAAGGCAGCGCCGACCGGGCCGAATCCCGCTACCATTCAGACCTATGGATCTGCTCCTAGACGTTTCAGTGAATACCTGGTTGAAAACAAAAAGCCGGGGATTGCGGCTCGGCTTCACGAGGGGTCGCTGGATGAAGATGCCAAGCGCTATAACAACTCCGGTGGGATCAGTGCACTAGCTCATCTCCGGAAGTCCGAACTCGGGCGCGAGCTCCCTGGGAAAGCTAATGAAGACGACGCTGTTCTGCCATTGTCTTTCGTGCCAACTGGGCCCCATCACCAAGCCTCGGATCCCGCAGGGTCCTTTCGTCCCCTGATCTGGCGCGACGGCGACCAGCGCGCGCCGGACGAGCGGGTCGCTGCACAGGACAGGAGCAACCAGCTACCAAGCGAGGAGGTCCTCATCAACCGTGAGCATGATACAGCGGAGTTGAGACCAGCGAAGAGGCAAAGGCCCCTGAACAGTCGTCTGCAGGACGTTGCCACTGAGCCGCAGCTGAGCGAGATCGGCAATTCAGGCGCTCGCGTGCTGATGCAGGCCCCCACCCATCAAGTGGGTGCATNGCCGGATTCGTCAGTGGTTGATCTGAATCCCCCCGCACCGTCCGAGTTGCGTGACCATGCTCGTTCTGTGCCGGCGGCGGTGCAGCCAGATCCTCCAATAGGGGTCTCCGGTCGCGACAAGGGTCCCCTCTATTCCAACGATGCGACCGTTGTCGAAGGGCTGAGGTCAGCTTACGCGGGTAAGGTCAAGGAGAGCACGGTCAAGCGCCATGTAAATTCTCTTCTCGGCTTTGGTCGTTGGCTCTTTGACAATAACAGGCCGGGATTTGCTGCTCGGCTTGACGAATCGTCGCTGGATCAGGATCGCAAGGAGTACGAGAGCAGGGGTGGCCCCTCGGAGTACGAGAGCAGGGGTGGCCCCTCGATCGTGGCTAGAGCACTGGGTCGTCTCAAGACGTTGGCGGGCGGAGCGCCAGTGGTCGACCGCCCTGTCCGGAATCCCTACCCTGCCGACGCCGCGCTCATCAGAGATTACACAGCGGCTCTCATCAAAGAGTACAAAGAAGCGCCTGCGACCGGGCCGAATCGCGGTACCATTCAGGTCTATGGATCTACTCTTATACGTTTCAGTGAATACCTGCATGAAAACAAAAAGCCGGGGATTGCGGATCGGCTTCACGAGGGGTCGCTGGATGAAGATGCCAAGCGCTATGTGAACTCCGGTGGTAACCGGAGGATCAGTGCACTAGCTCATCTCCGGAAGTTCGCACCCGGGCGCGAAATTGCCCTTGCTGCTCGTCCGGAAGACGCAGTCGGCATGGAGGCTCGTGCCATTGGGGACGCCGCTGCGCAGCGCAGCGGGACGCAGGAGGCATTGGGTCGGCCAGAGAGGCCCCCTGGGGAAGCTAAAGACGGGCGGGTGCTCGGCGCATTGGAATGGCTAGGCGACGAACATATCCAGAGGGATTACCAACTCCTGGAGCAGGAGTTGCAGGGGAACAATCCAGATCTCGCCGCCCGGACGCGGTTCGTGGATCCCCTCGTAGCCAATTATCATCTGCGCTTGGGCTCCGAGAGCGTCATGCTAAGCGCATTCCAGCGCATCGTCCATCAGAACGGTAACGACACAGCCGACTTCCTGTTCGTGCCAGTGAGCGATGGCGGTAAGACTCTTGCGGANCATCAGAACGGTAACGACACAGCCGACTTCCTGTTCGTGCCAGTGAGCGATGGCGGTAAGACTCTTGCGGAGCGCGGCACCCATTGGTCGCTGCTGTTCGTTGATCGCAGCGACCGGGAACGGCCGGTTGCCTATCATTATGACTCCTACAACGGATGCAATGACACGCTTGCAAAAGAGCTCGCAGAAAATCTGGGCGCCAGCCTGGAGACCCGCGTGGGCGTATCCCGCATCGCCCAGCAGAGCAACGTGGTGGATTGCGGAGTCTACGTGGTGGACGGCACGCGGGCGCTGGTTGGGCGATTGCAATCGCAGCCAGATAACCTGAACCTCAACAACCTCGTCGTCAATCGGCAGGCACTACAAACCCGCCTCAGGGGTGACAATACATTCGGAACGGCAAATAATCTTACGAACTTTGAACTCATGGACCGACAGGCCCGAGACGCGGTTAAGGAAAGCCCCGTTGGGACGTTTCACCAGCAGATCAAGCGGCTCGGCCAGTCAGCGCCAGACGTTGCTCCCGGGGACCCATTTAAATTTCAAAGTCTTGAGAGCAAGGGGGACGCCGCTGCGCAGCGCAGCGGGCCGCAGGAGGAATACAGTTGGCCAGAGTATCTCCCCCCTGGGAAAGCTAATGAAGACGACGCTGTTCTGGCATCGTCTTTCGTGCCAACTGGGCCCCATCACCAAGCCTCGGATCCCGCAGGGTCCTTTCGTCCCCTGAGCTGGCGCGACGGCGACCAGCGCGCGCCGGACGAGCGGATCGCTGCACAGGACAGGAGCAACCAGCTACCAAGCGAGGAGGTCCTCATCAACCGTGAGCATGATACAGNTCACTCAACGGCGCGCCATCATCATGCGCCGGATTCGTCAGTGGTTGATCTGAATCCCCCCGCACCGTCCGAGTTGCGTGACCATGCTCGTTCTGTGCCGGCGGCGGTGCAGCCAGATCGCCCAAAAGTGGTCTCCGGTCCCGACAAGGGTCCTCTTTATTCCAACGATGCGACCCTTGTCGAAGGGCTGAGGTCAGCACTCTATGCCGGTAAGGTCGGGGAGATCACGGTCAAGCGCCATGTAGATATTCTTTTCGGCTTTGGTCATTGGCTCGTTGAAAATAACAAGCCGGGGATTGCGGATCGGCTTCACGATTCGTCGCTGGATCGGGATCGCAAGGAGTACGAGATCTGGGGTGGCGGCCCCTCGGCCGTGGCTGGGTCACTGGGTCGTCTCAAGACGTGGGCGGGCGGAGCGCCAGTGGTGGGCCGCCCTGCCCTGAATCCCCACCCTGCCGACGCCGTGCTCATCAGAGAGTACACAGCGGCTCTCATCAAAGCGTACGAGGCAGCGCCGACCGGGCCGAAACCCCGTACCGTTGAGGTCTATGGGTCTGCTCTTAGACGTTTCAGTCAATGCCTGGTTGAAAACAAAAAGCCGGGGATTGCGGATCGGCTTCACGAGCGGTCGCTGGATGAAGATGCCAAGCGCTATATGAAAACCGCTGACATCAGTGCACTAACTCATGTCCGGAAGTTCGCACTCGGGCGCGAAATTGCCCTTGCTGCTCGTCCGGAAGACGCAGTCGGCATGGAGGCTCGTGCCATTGGGGACGCCGCTGCGCAGACCGCGGCACAAGCTCATGGCCACGCAGGAGAGCAGGGACCCATCTCTCGAGCTCAACAAGTCGCGCCAGCGCCGTTTGAACGGCACTTGGGCAAGAAGCGTGAGGCCCAGGACGGACTGACGAGTACACTTGACAGGAGCAACCTCGTGAACAGCGGGGGCGTCATCATAAACAATGAACATTACACAGCGCTGTTGAGACCGGCGAAGAGGCAGAGGACTGATAATCCGCAAAGCCGCGCCATGGGGCGGCAACTGAGCGAAGCAACCACGACGTCCATCAGCCAAGCCTCCGATCAAGCCCGAGCGGACCTAATGGCTTCCTTCAGAAGCAGGGAGCGCTCCGACGCGGGGCGTTGAGCTCCATGGCTGGGGTCAAGCAGAACAGCTCTCTTGACGACAGAGGCGCTGATGCGATCTCCGGACCGGTAGCTCTCGCTGTAATTGATCAGGCTGGTACTGTTGGAAGGCTT
>NZ_AYVN01000037.1:0-6072 GCF_000502815.1 Mesorhizobium sp. LSJC269B00 | reverse complement strand
TCGGACTCGATTGCCTCGGACGCCATAAAGACGCAGGGCTCGGCGGTGCTCAAGGCCGACTGCCTGATCACGGTCGGCGGCATGGTGCTGAACAATCCAGCGACCACAGTCTGCAAGTCCAACATCACCCGAGCCTTGCCGGCAGCCGATCCTTTCTCCGGCTTGGCGACGCCGACAGCCGGCAACCCTTGCAAGAATGTCAACGGCAACAAGACGTCGCAAACACTCCAGCCTGGCACCTACTGTAGCGGCATGAGCCTCAGCGGCAACGTCACCCTGCAGCCCNTGTCAACGGCAACAAGACGTCGCAAACACTCCAGCCTGGCACCTACTGTAGCGGCATGAGCCTCAGCGGCAACGTCACCCTGCAGCCAGGCGTCTACGTCGTGCAGGGCGGTATGAAGGTCAACGCCAACGCGGTCGTCGCCGGCAGCGGGGTAACCATCTTCATGGCAGGCAGCAACACCGTCAGCATGAACGGCAACGCCAAGGTGACGCTGAGCGCGCCTACCTCCGGAGCCTATTCCGGCGTGCTGTTCTACGGCGACAGGACCGGGACTGCGGCACAGAGCACCTTCAACGGCACAGCGGACTCGCTTTTGACCGGCGCCATCTATTTTCCCAGGCAGCAGGTCAACTACCTTGGCAACTTCTCGGGGAACGGTGGCTGCACTCAGGTCGTCGCCGACACTATCCAGTGGTCAGGCAGTACGACGATCAAGCAGAACTGCAAAGGCCTCGGGATGGACGACATTCCGGCGGCACTGTCCGTTCAGCTTGTCGAGTAGCGGGATGGGTGGGCGGACCTTGCGCATTGTCCGGGACAAATCCGGGATAGCCGCCGTGGAGTTTGCCATGTTGCTGCCCGTCCTGTGCTTGGTCTGCCTCGGCATCGCCGATGGCTGGTCCTACGTGACGAGTTACCTGCAGATGCGCGCGGGCGTCAAAACCGCGGCCAATCTCGTGATGGCCGGCGCGTCCAATGACACCGGGACGCAGGCGGTCGCGCTTTCGAGCTGGAACGACAAGCCCGAGGACGCCGCGGTCGTGCTGGTCCGCTCCTATTTGTGCGGCGCCACGGTCGTGGATGAGACCACCATCTGCGGCGGAAAGAAAATCTTCGTCCAGATAACGGCGACGGGCACCTGGGTGCCCCCGTTTAACTTCGGTGTCTTCCCGGACCCGCGCGCGATCAGTCATCAGCAGGTGATCCGTGTCCGCTGAAAGGATCGGATCCAGGTGGCGCCGTGACTGCTCCGGCGCAGCCGGGCTGGAATTCGCCTTGATCGCGCCTTTCCTGGTGATGCTTTTGTTCGGAATCTTCGCCTTCGGCTGGGCCATGAATGCCGTGTCGACCGTCCGCTATACACTGGAAACCTCTTCTCGGGCGCTGCAGCTGAACAACACGCTTTCGCAGAGCGACATCCAGGCCATCGCCACGCAGAAATTGGTGAACCTGGGTCTGNAGCTATGCCTTCGTCATCGCTTTCCCGTATTTCGACCAGTATCCGATAAATTACGCCACGACCGTCACGGTGCCTCTGGTTGCTAGCTAGGCGTACGACCGGCTTTCGTTGAGTTGGCGGCCCTGTATTCAGCTTCCCAAGGCAATGCGTCGAAGTCGGGCTTGTGCCCCGCTTCACGGTAGGCGGCCTGAGTGAGGAAACCTGCTTTGTCCCGCTCCACAACGCAAACAAATGGCGGAGTGCCCGGGCACCTATAAACGCCTACAGCTTTTTCCATGCAACAGGTGTGCTACGGGTGCTCGGAGATGTCGTCCTTCATTACGATGACAGAACAAGAGCGAGGACAGCAGCGGCCCGGCATCACTGAAAGGGTGCGGGTTGGTAAAATTCGTACAACTCTTTTCATTGCGGAGAGAGTTTCGGCGAGCTTATTAATGTGTCGTTTGCCATTGCCTTTTCTGGGAGGCTGCGATGGTTGCAACGCCCATAGATATCGCTCGAGCGGCCACTACGGCCACCTTGCTGATGCGCCAGAAGTCCATGGCGGAACCCGCCACATTTCGCCGGGACATGGATCAATCGCGCAGGGCCATCCGAGCCTCACGCGAGCTTCTGAAGCGCCTTGGTCAACGTCGTCGCGACGTGGCGCTAGGCTGGGAAGATGCCGACCCGTCTACTGTTGCCGTCTCCGCCTTTCAAGCCGACGTTCTCCGATGTGCATTCCGAGCCCTAGTAGGGGAAACGGGTACGCCTGAGTGTCAATGGCGCGATTTAGCCAAGGCCCTGGTGCGCGATTTCACTGGGTGCGAGCTGATCGAAACTGGCTTGGTGGATTGGATCGTCAGCAAGTAGCCGCTGCCCGCCAGCGGCCCAGCAGCGGTCTGCGGGGACTTTGCAGCGGACGCGCTGGGCCTGACCGGTGGGGCGGTGTGGTATCCGCCGGCTGGCGAACATATGCGCCTCCTGCCAACGCCAGCGAAACATCCAAACGAACGAGGCGATCTAACCGCGATCTGGCGATCCAAGGCCAACACATAGGCCGATAGCAAAGGCCTATAATCGCTGAGAGAACGAAAATGGCCGACGCCATGGTTGGGGAACCCGGGTGGGTAGGCGCCGGCCACAAGCGGAACAAGCCCGCCGCGCCACACACATGGCTGATTTGTCATCACGTGGTTATGGTGTTCGCGCAGGGCTGCACCAGCGGAACTTAGTAAACGCCGCTTGGTAAGCGATCCTCGACGCGATCGTTCATCGCCACGACGACTTGGGAAACTTGACGGCTGCAGCCTTCTGCCATGTCAAGCTCAAGTCGTTAACAGCGGCCGCCCGGTCATGAGCAGGCATGCGCCCATCCTAGCATATCGCGCTGCCGGTTTCGCAAGGCGCAGCAGCAAGGGGAGGCGACCAGAGCCGATGTGAAGGGGACTAGTCAAGCTAATATTCGCTTGCGCTAATTTAAATGTGCCGTAACGTCATGCTCAGCATTTTTGGGGAGGAGCAACGGTGGGGAGTATGATGAGAGTAGCTGTGTTTTGCGCGGCGATCGTGATCGCTGGGACTGGTGTCGCTATAGCCAAGGAGAAGAAGGTGGTGGTGAGTGACGCCACGGACCTTTGCTCTACGAAGCACTCTGCCAAGAAGCAGGTGCTCGAACTGGACTGCAGGCCGACCGGAACCGCCAAATTGCCGGCCGATGGAACGCCGGAAAAGCCGCGCCTCGGATACGACACCGATCCGTGGCTGGTTAAAGGCCTTTAGAGACTAGCCGCTGGCAATACAGCGCAGCTAAGGGGAATGTGCGCTGGCGGTGAAGCCTTCTTTGTTCTCTCATCGGTGGAACATTGTCGCCTGGAAACGCTTCGGACGGTGCACTGCCCCATCAGTGCAACGTTCCCTTCCTTGTTTGCACTGGCCGGCTGCCGAAAGGTGGCCGGCTTTTTTGTATATAACCGCGACCTGATGTTTGGGATTGTTGATGGACAGCCGCGAGTGGCCGCTGCTGGCCTAGCGTCTAGGATTGGAATATGTAGAGGCGAGATCACCAAGGCAGGGATGACCAGACTAAACAGCGGTTTCGTCTTTTAGCCGCGACGCCGGCGATAATTGAATTCAGAAGGGCGTCGGCCCGGCTGCACAGCTGGGCCAAGGCTGGAAAGAGTTCCGCTCCCGCCCAGCACGATACGCATCGCACCTGGGCGCAAGCGGTACCAATGGCTCGCCTATTCCGCCGCGCCTTTTCGGCAGGAAACCCTCGGCCTCATCACAATGGAGGGCGACATTCGCAGCGCCCTATGGAACCATCCAGAGTGACATAGGCTGTTTCATGGAACTTCCTGATGACATCAGGAGGCCTGTTAAGCATGCCAGTTGTTCGCGCTCGTAGCTCAGATGCAGGTTGGAGCTCTGCCTAGTGCGCCAGTATCGGAAGCGAGAACTAGGAACCGGGAGTGCTGCGGATAGATTGCCGCAGTCGAGCTTTTATCAGAGCATGGCAAGGGCTGCCTTTCTCTCCACGTTGGCGGTCGTCCTGTTGCTCGCGCTATTGCCAGACCACTTGCTGCACGCGTTGGCCTTTACGTCTCATCACGACAAGCTCAACCACGCCGCCGCGTTCGCCACCTTGTCGGCTTTGGGTAGCCTCGGCTGGCCCCAACAGGTGGTCCGGCTGGCGGTTCTACTTGCTTTTACGGGCGCAGCGATCGAAATCCTTCAAAGCGTCACAGGGCGTGACATGAGTGTCTTCGACTGGTTTGCCGACTGCGCCGGAATGGCATACGGGCTGAGAACCATGAGCTGGGTGAACGAGATTCTGGGCGAACCGGTTATTTGATCGCCACAGCTCCGCCTTACCGCCGCCGTCTTGGCCCACTTGCCAGCCTCACGCCCGCGGCCGCCTTCGAACCCTCGCTATTTTTAATTTCCGACGCAAAGGCCGATGGGTTTCAGGGCCGCTCACCATTTAGACTTAGGTCCGATTCTTTCCCGCAAATGGCCGAATCCGGAAACATTTCTCCTTCTACTTTGTTGCAGTGGCCGTGCCGCTGAGGAGAACATGCACAGTGCCTCTATCAAATGAACTGCGCGACGTACCTTTAGAATTCCAATGCCCCTCCTGTTCACGCCCTATGGTGAGAAGGGGATCCTGGCTGAAAACGATTGCCGGTTTCAAATGCGATAGTTGCAGGTCCAGAGTGCGGATCGGCTACGAAGAGAAGCTGGCCATATTCGAGCGGCACCTTAGAAAGGTGAGCGCCAGCAGATCGGAAGAGCGTCGTGTAGNGATTGCCGGTTTCAAATGCGATAGTTGCAGGTCCAGAGTGCGGATCGGCTACGAAGAGAAGCTGGCCATATTCGACCGGCACCTTAAGCGAGGCGCGCCGGATCTGGGCCGACGACCAATGGAGTGCGATCCCGGCAACGGTTCCTGAGAGTGTGTCGGCAATTCAAGCTCCAACTGCTTGCGGTCTGCCGCAAGTCCAAGCTTTCATCTGGTCGCAGGGTCAGGCGGCTCTTTCGTCCGCACGGAACCGATGATGGCGAGAGGTTTCGATGCGTCGGAGCACCGAGCAGGTCTACACGTTTTTCGTAGCGACCACCAATCTCTAGCTGACCACTTCAACGCTTTGACGAGGTGCGAGCAACTTGATTTTCAATAGTCTTTTTCGGGCCAACATGCGCGCCGCCTCTGCGATGCGGCCTCCGTAAGCATCGGCGACGAATGATAGCGTCGACAGGTCAATAATGAGGTCGTCGATCGCGCCCGCCAAGACACTGGACCCGCGCCCAAATTGATGCACCAGCGCCCGCACTTCCTTAAGTGCCGTCGAGGCTTCACCCGCATCCAGCAGCGCCTCGATGTCATCGAAAATCTGCATCCCGACCCTCCCGCTTGAAAACGATGGCAATTTCGCGCGAAAAGAAAGCGCCTGCCAAGGTGCTCGCGCACGAAGGCGGCTATTCAGACAACAAGAAAGCCCTGGTGGACCCACGATGAAGGGCGTCCATGGAGGGCGTTCAGCGAGACGCAACCGAGATCCGGCGCGACATTAAACGACAGCGATGCTTGAGCCGCGCTCTCTTACGAGCAATCCGAGCAGCGCCCAGCCGCCAGCCGATCGAAGATGTACGCCAAGACCGACAAGCTGGTGCAGCGTTTTGCCAAGGCTGAAGACGCGGTGAATCGCTCAGCGAAGACATGACCGGGGTGAAGGCGGCCACTGCCGAGGTGACCCGGTGGAAGTTGATGGGCCTCGGCGCATTCGGCTCACTGCATCGCAGCGGCGGCGCTCGCGTCGCTAGTTACGCCCTATTGGTCCTATCTGGCGCGTGCTGCGTGGCGGATCACGAGTTCTATCCGTGCTGCTAAGTCAGCAGAATTCCACACCACCTCCGGATAGGCCGTCTAGATCCGGTAACCGCACATTCTTGAGCACATTGTACGATTGTTACGCAAAGCAGCGGCCGCATCGACTCTCATCATCTTGGAACTACATTGCCACAATGGCACAGCTCTTTGAATCCGCCCCAGTGAGCGCTTCATTTCAGATGATCGTGGACCACTATGAGACAGCGGTTTCACTCCAGGAGCGCATTGTGACTCGCG
>NZ_AYVN01000036.1:0-4844 GCF_000502815.1 Mesorhizobium sp. LSJC269B00 | reverse complement strand
CTGGGCGAGTTCATAGAAGTTCATTCAGCCGCCTTGATTGCATCAAAGGCCGACTGCTCACTTTTTTCGAGAACCTTCAAAAGGCTTACGAGGCCTGCCGGAAGCTCCTCGCCAACCCATCAATCGAAATGAGGAGGTGTGCCCGCTGGCATTTTTCTATTCGTCACGGGTCGGAAATGGTGTGATCGACCAATCGATCAAGTCGACGGCACGCTGAAGTATCGCCTCGATCTGAGTAACGCTGGGTGAAGCGGCGATGACATGTCCGATCCAGTCTCGGTCATCGCCTTTCCTGACGATCGGCATCTTGGGTTCAACATACAGTTTGACTTCGGCGACACCTGGTACAGCAGCTGCTTGCCTGCCGCCGTCGATCCACTCAAGGGTGCCATCGCGATCAGGAACCAGGGACCAGGCAGCCGCAGTGTGCGAATGCCTTCTGCGCAAATCGCATTCGTCGCCGATGACAAGCTTGATATGCTCGGTGATGAGATCAACACCATAGGCCAGATGAACCAATTGAGGATCGGGCGTGCCAGCAAGACGCGGATTGACTTCAATGACGACCGGGCCACGCGTCGTCCACCGGAGTTCAATGTTCGTTGGCCCCCAACCAAGGCCGAGAGCTCGCAAACAGCTCAGCGAAACATCGACGATGCGCTCATGCTCGTCATCAGTTAGCGTGGCTGGAAAGGTGAATCCACGATAGACGAAATGCGGTAGGGGGTCGAAGTCAGCGGCGGCAATCCCGATGACCTCATTTCCCATTGTATGGGCGGTATATTGAGGGCCCTGTGCAAATTCTTCGACCAGTATCCTCGGCAGAGACCGCCATATGTGCTTCCCGCTCAACAGATAGGCCGTGTGTTCGGCTAGCTCATCGACGGTGCGGCACAATCGGACACCGCTGCTGCCTCTGCCTACGGTTGGCTTGAGAACCACCGGCAGGCCGATCTCCGCAGCAGCGCGTTCAACGTCCGTCGCATCCGCTGCCACGCGATAAGCAGGTACCGAAACGCCTGCCCCCGCGAGGAGCTCACGTTGAGTGAATTTGTCGCAGCATCGTTCAATGGATGCGGGGTTCGGTCCCGGCAGATTGAAATGCCGGCAAAGCTTGCCAGCTGTCGCGTAGAATGGTTCCCAGGGGCTCGTAATGCCAGCAATGTCATAGCTCGCAAGCAGCCGGCAACATTCGCGGATCAGCGCGTCCAGATTGTCTGTGTCGAGACGGATTGCCTCATTCCTTTCTGCCGCGAGATACTCGTACTGAGTTGGACCAGCCGACAGGGTAATTGGATGAAGGCCAAGACGCTGGGCCGCCTGGACAAACAACAGACCATTACCCGTTGAATCGCCTTCAATCAGAATGAGTGCTCTTTTTGCCATTGGTTAATACCCTGACGGTGCGTGCTATGTGGCGGTTTTCGAGGACATCAGCATCAGCTTGTTCAGCCGTGCCCTGACCTCAGACTCTTGGTACGCGTACCATTGTCCTCAGCGGGCGGCGGCTGCGGCACAGCCGGTGCACTCGCGAAAAGCTCCGTAAATTCCGCCTCAACGTCAATTAAGTGAATATCGTGACTCGACAGCCAGTCCTGATTGAAGATTGTGTCCAGGTACTTTGTGCCGCTGTCGCAGGCTAGGGTCACGATGCGCGATCCAACCGGCGCTTCACGGGCCACGCTGAGGGCCTCGTAGATCGCCCCGCCAGTCGAGCCCCCGACGAGCAGTCCGTGCCACCGCGCCAGATAGCGGCAAATCGAAAAGGCATTGTCGTCGCTTACTTTCCGACCCCAATCTATCGCGTCGTAATCGATCACCATGCCCACATTGGCCCCTTCGGGTGTACCGGTGCCCGATTGATGGTAGCACCCGCCCTGACCGCCAAAGATGATACTTCCGACAGGCTCCACGCCAATCACTTGGACTTCGGGTATATGCAGCCGCAGTTCACGCGCGGTCCCGCAAAGTGACCCCCCCGTACCGATGGCCGACACGAAATGCGTAATTGTGGGTCCGAGATCATCTAGCAATTCAGCTGCCAGTCCCATGTAACCAGCGGCGTTGGCGGGGTTGTTGTGCTGCTCTGTCCAGTTAGAGCCATCTTCGATGGCAATTCGGCGGGCCTCCTCGTCACGCTGGTCGGTGGCCAGGGCACCATCGCCGCTACCAACGACTCGGACGTTGCTGCCGAATGCACGAACAGTAAGGATTTTATCTAAACTTGCATGGGAGTCCATGAGAGTGGTAAATTCGAGTCTGCGGACAGCGGAGATCATGGCCAACGCGCTAGCCGTATTCCCTGAGGAGGATTCGACAATTCTGACAGCGGCTTCATCTAGCGTGATAGGCAGGCTGTCGACCATGCTCAAGGCCATGCGATCCTTCATCGAGCCAGTAGGATTGAACATTTCTAACTTGATATACAGGCCGACCTCACCGCACCGCAAAGGAATGTGCAGCATGGGCGTGCGTCCAATAGTTTCAAGAATGCTATTGACGATCATTGGGGGCAATCCCCTCTTTGCTAGGGGTTTCGTCGGCAAAGATCTTCCACCCGCGCGGACGCCGGACCGCAGCTATCTTTTCGGGTAACGGAATTTGGTGGAATGAACTCTCATTCGAATCCATTTGGTAACCGGCGGTATTGGCGAAGACGACAAGATCACCCCGGGCGATGCCTCCCTCGATTGTCAGGCCGCGCCAGCGGATGACATCGGCTTCAAGACAGCTGCGCCCGACCAGAAAATAGCTTGCATCGTGTCGCGGCACCTCGCGTTTTTCTCGCCACACGACCACCGGAGACGGCACGAAATCAGCGCCAAACCAGGTTTCGGAGAGCGAAAACGACATACCATCAAGCACTACCCCGAATCGACGGTCTCCAAGGTCCTTGACATCGATCACGTCGAAGGCGCTGATCCCGCACTGGTCTAGAAGCGAGCGACCAGGCTGCAGATGGATCGGTAGCCGGTGACGGTGGAGGAAGTCTCGATCTCGCGGGTCGGCTAGAGCGGCCTGGATCACTGCAGCCGCGTGCTGGGCTCCAGAAAGCTCCGGAACGTAAGGATAGTTGCCGGGTTTTGCTAGGTTGCCCCAATGGTCGCCACGACCGTATGCAACCGGGTCGAACCTCTGAAGGTAGCGCATGGGATAGCCACCACCGATGTCGATTCCGCCGGGCGTCAGGCTTCTAGCACAGAGACGCCGTAGGAAGGCGATGCAGAAGCGCAATTGTTCTGCCCGCGTCTGAACCTGGTAGTCGTTGATATGAAATGACACGCCAACCCGCTCCACCTTGGTCTTTTCAAGCAGCGTCAGACACGCCACCAGCTGATCCTCGGTCATTCCAAAGCGCGAGCCGGGCTCAGTTATTGGACGAGCCCGAAGGAACAGACGTCCAATACCCACGCCATCCGCCAGCGCGAGAACGCGTTTCAGTTCTTCGATACAGTCGATATGGATGGCCACCTTATGGCGGATGCAAAGATTGATTTCGTAATCGGACTTCGCCGGCCCCGTCATCGACATGCGTTCCGCTGGAACTAGGTTCATGAAGGCCGAAGCCATCTCGTGGGCAGAAGAGACGTCGGCGCCAGCGCCAACCAGTGCGAATGCGCGCAGGAGCGAAGCAGACTTACAGGCCTTCAACGCGAACTGGACCTGACAATCGCCATAGACGGTCCGCAACTCGTTCAGCCATTGGAGGTAGTTTTTGGTGGCTTGGTCTGGATACACCACATGCAGCGGCGACCCGAAACCATCGACCCAAGCGGCCAGTTCGGATCGGCTATTGAGTAATTCGAGCGTCCAATCGTCGAGTAGCGGCTCCGGTTCGTCAGAAAAGATCATTGATCGTTCCTCACCTCAGGTCGTCAAGATCGATTGAGCAGCACGGCAGAGCAATCCGTGACTTGTGGTTTGTCGTCTTGAAGCCCATCAGGTCGCCGGATAGGCCGGCCTGGATGATACTTTCCACGTCAACGGGACCGGGCTTGGACCAGTAGGTCACGTGCAAGTTTGGATCATCATAGGAAAGCAAGACGCATGGAGCAGACAAGAGACCGAGCTCCCTGGCACAGAAAAGGCGATGATGACCATCCATGATCACGGAATGGCGATATTCGACAAAGATCGGCCGGGTCCACCGCCCCTTTTCGGCGATCATCTTTGCTAGCGTCCGAGCACGTTCAATGTTGATTTTCTCGGATGGTCGGAGCTGGCTGACGGGCAGCTTGACGACGGTGTAGTTTGAGTTGAGTTGTGCGGACGGCAAGGCTTTCTCCTCAGTCCGTGATGCGTTTGCGGATGTCCGTGCATGTGCCGTGCCAAACGAAAATCGTTTCTGAACAACACGATAGCTTTAAGGCTACATGCCGCATATCCAACAAGCCTGTCTGAAAGTCGCCATAGTAGTGGAGCGGGTTGAGCGGAGGGCGTCGCCGTCGTTGATTTCATGGAGGGAAAACGACTCAGGGGAGAAGTTGAGAAGACGCTGGCGGTAGGCGCGCGAGGGGAAGGAGAGTCTGGTTGCAGCGTCCTTTGAGCCCGGCGTGACGGCGCCAGAGGTCACGTGATCGGCGGGTATTCACGTCAGCCAGCTCTTCCGATGCGCAAGGACCTGTGCGAGCAGGCCAATGCCGGTCCTTCGCAAATTGGTCCCGGTGCGACCGCGATGTGAATACAGGAGCGGTAGTGTGCTGAGAGTTCTGCAAATTCGCTGAGAGAGGGCGGTCATGGCAGGCTGGTGAGGTTCAACGTCACCGATTCCCTGGAAGGAACGCCACCATGACCAAGACTGAAGTTAAGACCGCCAGCGCTGCCGTCAAAGACATTTTGCTTTC
>NZ_AYVN01000035.1:0-6521 GCF_000502815.1 Mesorhizobium sp. LSJC269B00 | reverse complement strand
TCCGCCGGCGCACCTATGTCGTGCGCATCTTCCCCAATACCGAAAGCTGCCTGCGCCTGGTCAGGGCGTTGGCCGTCGAGACCAACAAAACTGGATGGAGGCCTACCTGCGCGAGCACAAGAAGCTCACTCTGCGCCAAGCCGCATGACCAGCATATGGCCGCCCCATTTTGCAGGACTTGACGCACACAACCCGCTTTGCTCTCTCTAAAAAGGCATCGGAGTTGCCGAGCCGCAACCGCCTTACATGCCACTGAAAGCGCCAGCCCGATGCTGACTCGCGCCATGTGAATTAAGAAGGGAGATCGAGCCGGCTTCGAGTGAGCCCAGGCTAAGATCTAAGCTCATCCACGTGCATGATCAGCTTACGACGGGCAGTCACGGCGTGGATGTGCCCGCGGTCAGGAGGCGTATCCAAGTAAACCCGCTGGGTAGATTGCAGTTCGGGATCCGAGGCACGCCCGCTGCCCGTAGCGATTTGAGGACAGCATTGTACACGATCCAACGCAATGACCGGCCGTCCGGCCTCTCGTGCAATTTAAATTGAAACGTCTGTCTTGCCGCTGCAGTTCGGCCCGTAAATCAAATGGATTAGCATGTGTTTACCGCTTAGAAGCCCTTGTTTTCGAACTAACTGCCGACAACAAACTGGATAGGCTGTTCTCGTGGTTCGGTCCAGTTCACCAACGCCTATGTCGACATTTTAGGGCGCTTCACTACTAACGGGCACCGCACGATGGCAGCTCGTTCTCTCCGGCAAAGATACTCCCTGTGTTAGCTTCCGTGTTGTGTGCTTGCCCTCACCTGCGGGATACGGAAGGCCATCCCTAAAAGCATCGAATGCGGCAGCGACAGCGCGAATCCCAAAGCGATGCTCCCGCCGTACGCGGACAAAACCGTTTTCGAAGTCCACTATTCCGTCCTTGGCCAGCATCGCCAAACGCTCATCTGAACCGCGAAGACGGATCAAATCAGATCCGTGGGCGACACAGATTGCCGGCACGTCAGCCTCGAAATCGCACATTAATCGCTCGATGATTGCGGCTCGCAGGCGGTCGTCGTCTGTGAGGCGATGGCCCTTCGATGTCGCCAGTCGGCCAGCTGCGATTTGCCGGATGTAGAAATCCCGTGTAACTTCGTTTTGAACGTACCCCTGGCCAAAGCGGCCGATAGCCGACGCGCCGAAACCGATCAGGGTTCTGCAGGTATCGGCAGAGTAGCCCAACGAGTTACGTCGCAGGCGACCTGTTTCCTGTGCCAGCGCGAGCTCGTCGTGCGGCAAGGCGAAATGGTCGAGCNGTTACGTCGCAGGCGACCTGTTTCCTGTGCCAGCGCGAGCTCGTCGTGCGGCAAGGCGAAATGGTCGAGCCCGATCTCTCGGTAGCCGGCGGCAACCAGCGTCACGGCGGCAGCCGCATGCTGTTCAGCGCGGGCAGCGCTGTGGGGAAGAAATTCCGCCTCGATGAGGCGCTGGTTCTTTATTTGGGATGGGATATGCGAGTAGCCGAACAAGGCAAGCCGGTCTGGGCGCATGGCGACCGCCGCCCTCGCCGTCTCGACGCACGACTCCACCGTTTGACGCGGCAGGCCGTAGATGAGGTCGAAGTTGATCCGGTTTACTCCATGCCGGCGCAGCATTTCCACGGCAGCCGACGTCTGGGCCTCGCTCTGGATTCGGTTGATCGCTTTTTGAACAATGGGATCGAAGCTCTGTACGCCCAGGCTCGCGCGGTTCACGCCGGCCGCTCCCAAGCCTTCCGCCATCTCGGGCGTGAGCGTGCGTGGATCGATCTCGATGGCGACCGTAGCTGTTTTCGAGATGGCGAAGCGGCAACGCAGGAACTCCATCAGAGCGAGGAACTCGGCTGGTCCGATGAGAGACGGCGTTCCGCCGCCGAAATGTATGTCGCTCACGGGCAGCGTCTTCGGCACTCGCTCACAAACCAGACGGATCTCGTCACGCAGCGCCGCCAGATAGTTGAGGATGGGCGCATCATGGCGGGTGATGGTGGTTGGGAAGCCGCAATACCAGCAGGCTGATCGGCAGAACGGAACGTGCAGATAGAGTGACACCGGATCCTCAGCCGGCAGGTTCCTGAGCCATGCCTCATAAGCCTCGGCGCCGACCGCCCCGGAGAACTCCGACACAGCCGGATAGATAGTGTACCAAGGCAGCCGGGCCTCTCGAAATTTCGTGGTCTGCAAAGGCACAATCCCATACTGATAACAACCAACCCTACCCACCGCGCCCGCCTGGGTCCTTGCGCTATGTCAGTCCGTTCCGTTTGGGCTCGAATCTAGATCTTTTTTAGCAATGGGCCACAGGCGCCGCTGCCCATCACTTCGCGCTACGGCACCCTGAACGACGTTTACGAGGCCCCGGACGCCGATGACTGGGAATCGACCAACTACGCCAATCTCGTCGGCTCGCCGGATGCGTCGACGCTGCGAGCGTCCGGCCGGCTCCGGGCCCTCAAGCGGCTCTTCGCGCCGACGCCGGGGGGCAAGGACCTCCTTGACCAGGGCGCCAGCGTCGATTTGGTGTTGCCGGTGGCAAGCGTGACGGATCCGCTCTTCAATCGGATCCTGGGGGGACTGGCGCCCCTCAAAACCGGTGGCGCGGAACGAGCCCCGATCTGCACTTGAAAGGCGCGTTTACCAGCCGATGGAGCGCCTCGACCGATCGCGTGCTCGACCGCTTTGAAGTCGCCTACACGCCCTCCCCGTATAATGCACCTGCAAACCGGCACGTGCTCGCACAGCTGNCTCGACCGCTTTGAAGTCGCCTACACGCCCTCCCCGTATAATGCACCTGCAAACCGGCACGTGCTCGCACAGCTGAGTGACTTCAACAAGCTGAAGCTTGCGCTGGCGAGCGACGATCCCGAAGTCATCGCCCGCGCGCCCAAACTGAGCCGTTCCGGACGTGTCGTGACCTTCCTCACCTATCCCGATGCGGCGGTGCCGATGCCTTCCGCGGGCTACCTGCCCGCCACGGCGCCTTGGCTGGTCGCAGCGCCTCCTCCGAGCGGGCGGTTCTTTGGCTATTTCCTGTCGCATTCTTCACACAGGACGCCCGCGGCGAGGAGCGCGACGCCGAGACGGAGCGGCTGGCGAGCGAAACGCTGCGCTTCATAAATTACCTGACCCCGCAATTGGCTTGGACGCTCGACGGATACCTGCAACATCAATACACGCAGCGCTACCCGTTGACGGCCCCGACGGTGATGTTGCCGCTTGCAACCGATATCCAAACCCCTGCCACAGCTGCGCTGCGGGACGACCATGGCAGCGAACTGCCGCTGATGGGCTGGCGGTTCTATCTCTCGCCTGCGCGCTTCGAACTTCTGCGGCAATACCTCAAGAAGGCTCTGGCGCCGGCTGACAATGGCGAGGCAAGGCCAACCGCGCTCCGCTCCATTTATGAGCCGCTGGCGGACCTGATTCTGGCCGTGGACCGCGGCAGCGCCGAACTGGTGTTGCAGCGCTGGGCCTATGAGGCCGATGCCCGCGCGGGGGCGTGCCGTCGCAGAGCGGCGCCCTCACCGCAAACGTGGCAAAGGTTGGAACACACAAGCGCGCGCTAAAAGCGTCTGATTCACCTAATGAATTCAAGATCCTTCGGGACTTGCTGCGCCAGCCGCTCGACAAGTTCCAAGCCGCCGTCAAGGTCTTCGCCTCTGGCGTGAAAGACGACTGGCTGACGATCACGATACGTGCCCGGCTGGATGGAGCGGACTGGGTTCCGCAAGCCCTGTCACTGACGGCAGCGACGTGCTGCGCCTCGGCCTTCGCCTGGAGCGTCCGAGCGATGCGGTGGTGCCGGCGGGCATTGCCGACCCAATGCGGCCGCAGGCCACGCCTGGATCCGGCCTTGCAGTCGACAAGAACGAGGTCGCCATCTAACCGGAACTGCAAGGCGACACCTTTGCCGATCTGCATGACCGGGCGGCCANGGTCGCCATCTAACCGGAACTGCAAGGCGACACCTTTGCCGATCTGCATGACCGGGCGGCCACAGAGCTGGGCAAATATGTCTCGGCCAGCATGAAGACCTCACTGCGCGAACGCCTCGACTGGCTGCGTGCGATCCGGGCCGCGCCCGCGCTGCGCTCGCCGCTCCGACTCGCCCGCCGACGCCTTTGGCCTGCGCAACACCGTGCGGGCTCTCCTGCCCGACGTGGCCGCATGCATGGCCGCGCTGGTGACCTATGTGCACAATGACGACCCAGCTTCGGGTACCGACGCGCTGTTCGAACACGTCAAGGACCTTTCGGCAGAGCTGGCCGGCCATCTTTCGATGACGCTGAAGAGCCTGCTCATCACGACCCCCGGGCTCTTCGCCACGACCAAGGGCTTCGGAGTGGCGATCTTCGAACCCGATTCCTGGACCCAACGGCTCTACTCCTTGCAATTGCGTAAGCAGATCCATCCCAGAACCGCGCCAGGCGAGACCGCTAGCGACCCGTCGCGCTTTGATGTCGACCGTTTCCTCTTTCCTCTGTTCCACAACGCTGCGGCGGGGCGTTACGTTGTCGATATACTCGACGACGCCCGATATGATGACGAGTTCGAGATCGATGGGAGCGTTTTTGACCCGCCGCGGCCGCTGTGGACACGCGGCGGACCTGGCTTTGTGCTTGGGTCGGGCGGCGCGAAACTGCGCCAGCGCGGCGATGCCCAAGCGCGCAGCGGCGAGGACGTCATCGAGCAGCATAATCGCTTCGACGATGGCCTCGTCCTGGCCCGCCAGATCGAAGCCGATGTCGTGCGTTGGAACCCGAACTGACCGAACCGGTCGCCCCGAACACCCGGCGCTTCTACCTGCTGCCCTCGCGACGTCGGCCCGCGACGCCAGTGAAGCAGAAGCCCAGCGCCGACAGCGGACCGCCTCGCGCGCCGCTGCCGGTGAATCTGACAACGCCCATGCGGCCCCTGAACGATCAGCTGGCCGACCTCCTGAAAGGTCGTCTCGATGGTAAGAAGATGGTGGCCTTCGGCTCGGGCGGCACAGGGCTAAGAGCGAAGCGCCGCAATCCAACCCTGACAGGGCTGATCCAGCGCGACAGCAATGGGCTAGCCGCGCCCGACTGGTGGCATCTCGAGAGCTATGCCTCCGAGCACTATTTCGTGCTGGAGGGTGACGAGGAGTCCTCGGGCTCCGAAGGCCCATTCCACAATGACCGCATCCGCATCGAGGTCGAGATTGGCGACAGCCCGTTCGTGGACGAGGATGCCGTCGCGCCAAAGACATACGCCGTCGAGGGTGAACTCGGCGACTGGTTCGCATACCAGCGTCTGCGGGTCGCAAACCAAGCGGCGTGATCCCGAAGCCCGCGAAGATCTCGCGTGCTAACCTTGAGAAGCGGCTCCGCGACTGGCTTGCCCCAACGACTGCCGACGATTGGCTCCTGGTCCCGGCGCCGTCGGTCGTGGACTCCGGCAAGCGAGCATCGCAGAAGGGTAACAGCACGACTGTCGTGGCCGGCTTCACGCCCCAGCAAGTCGGATTCTGCGCAGCGGCTCGAGAATCAATGGCCGCAAGGGATTGGCACGGTGCTGGCCGCCGAAATCATGGATCTCGATGCCGATCCAAAGCCGCAGGATCGCTTTGTGCTGAGGGTGGTTGTGCTGGACGAACCCTGGCGCTACGCGCGCGTGCGGATCGAGCGCAACAAGGCGGACGTCAACGACGACAAGCTGCCCGACATCAACCCGCTGTTCCAGATGATCGGGGAATTCTCCAGCTGGAGCAGTCATGGGCGCGAGCCGATGCTCCTTGATTTGCGCGACAGCGAGGGACTGGGCTTGCCAGCCGAGGCAGTTCAATTGACTGCGAAGCTGACGCTTGGCGAGTTCCTCAAGAAAGATATGACTACTCCCCTCGACTACGGCGATCAGGTTGGGACAGCCGTTGACGCCCAATTCACCGCATCGGGTTTCGGGCGGCTTCCTCTGTGGAGCCCCGATCGTGTTAGACTGGGGCAGTACGCGGTCTCTGGCATGGTGATCCAACTGCGAGCGGACCTTCATCCGCGCTACGCAAGGGCCGAGCTGAACGATCAGATTGAGGAGCGCATCGAGGAGATCCCGCGCGTACATTTGGCGCCCATGCCGTCCGACCCGACTATGCCAAGGCGTAACTTCGCGCCACTTCTCAAGGGCTTCACGCACACTGACGTGCCCTCGGCCCATCATGCGGTGCGTATTAATTGGACCAACGCCGCCGGCGAGCTAATGGTGAGTTGCACGTGGCCAGTGCGATTCCAATCATGAAACGCAACGAGAGGCGCAGCCGAGCGATCTTGATTTTTGCTGATGCCATCGCACTAGGGTGCTCGATGCGACTCGAACGCGGCCTCGCCTTCGAAGCGCGGCTGTTCAGCGCCCTGCCCTCCTCGCGGCGCAGCGGGCATTGGTGGCGACGCTGGCCGAGGTGTATGTCCAGGGCGTGTCGACCCGCAAGGTGAAGGCGATCACGGAAGAACTGTGCGGCCATGCCTTCTCGGCCTCGTCGATCTC
>NZ_AYVN01000034.1:0-9409 GCF_000502815.1 Mesorhizobium sp. LSJC269B00 | reverse complement strand
GTGATCAGGAAAAGACCGACGCCGGCCATGACCAGAAGGCCGGCGACATAGTAGAATTCCTGGGGCCATATCTCGATGAAGAAGAAATAGAAGCGCCGGTTGGCGACATCGAGCAGCACCGCCTGGTCGGGGGCAAACGGACCCCGATCCCAGCGCAGCCACGGCGTGAGATAGTAGATGCCGAGCGTGATCGCCATCACGATCCATTTGAATCGGCGAAAGCTGCCAGAGGCCCGCTTCGGGAAGATCTTCCTGCGCGCGGCATACATTGGCTGACGCACCTTGGCGGAGTTGAACGTCGTGGGTTCGATCCGTTCTATTTGCGTGTTATCGAGCACGAGAAGCTCCAGTCACCAGCGACGATTTCGCCGGAAGCCGACTCATCGGTTCTGGATGATGCCGAGGCCCGGCTTGCGCCGGGCCTCGTCGCTTGGCGGGAGGGGGAGGACGAGAATAGGCTGCTTTCCTATTCTCCGCCGCCAAGCGAATGGATGTAGACCGCCAGTTCCTTGACCTTGATCTCGCCGAGGCGCGCGCCCAAAGCCGGCATCACGCCGTGTTTCGGTGCGGTTACCTGGGCGGCGATGGCCGCTTCGCCTGACCCGTAGAGCCAGATGGCGTCGGTCAGATCTGGAGCGCCGAGTTCCTTGTTGCCTTTTGCATTGTCGCCATGACAGGCCACGCAGTTTTCGGCAAAGACCTTTGCGCCCGGCGCGACCAATGCTTGATTGACGACGGCCCCCGACAGACTGGCGACGTAGGCGCTGACCTGTTTGATCTGGTCGGCGGTGATGATGTCGGCAAAGGCGGGCATTTCCGACAGGCGCGTATCCGGATCGGAGGCGAAGCGAATGCCATGGGTGATCGTCTGCTGGATCTGGTCCGCCTTGCCGCCCCACAGCCAGTCGTCGTCGTTGAGGTTGGGGAAGCCCTTGGAGCNGCAGCGTGTCGTCCGCCGCGATCTCCGAAACACTTTTCGCTTCTATCGCGGCGACATATTTGCCCTTGGCCGCTTCAGCCGCGGACAACTCGTTCCCGACATCGTTGCGGCTGGAGTAGCCGAGCACCCCCTTGGTTGCCGTGTGCAGCAGAGGCCATGCCGGATAGGCGATGGTGTAGCCGATCGCCCAGACTATGGTGATGTAGAACGTCCAGATCCACCAGCGCGGAAGCGGGTTGTTGAGCTCCCGGATGCCGTCCCACTCATGACCGGTGGTTGAGATGCCGGAAACCTCGTCGATGTGATCGCTGCTCATGATCAGTCCTCCTTCAGAGGAATTTGAGCTGCTTCGCCGGCTTGCCTCCGGCTTCCGGGACGAACTGCAAAGGCAACAGATCCGATGAAGAAAAGAGCCATGGCAAGTAGGCCCCAGCTGTCGGCAAACTCCCGCATGAAATTGTACGTCATGGCCATTGTCCTCAGCGGTAGCCGGCGGTCTCATCGTAGTTCTTGAAATCGACCAGCGTGCCCAGCATCTGGAGATAAGAAACCAGCGCGTCCATTTCGGTGACTTGCTGCGGGTTGCCGTCGAAGTCGCCGATCTTGGCCTTGGGGTAGCGGGCCTGGAGGCCGGATGTGTCGGCGTTGGGATCAGCCTGCGCCATCAAATCGGCATTGGCGTTGGCGATCATGTCGTCGGAGTAAGGGACGCCGACGCGCCTGTTGGCGACCAGATGCGTCGAGAAGTCCTTCACCGCGATCGGCTTGTCCTTCAGGAAGNGATCATCTGGCTGTGGCAGAGGTAGCAGCCCTCGCGGACATAGATGTTTCGACCAGCAAGTTCGAGCGGCGAGTAGGGGCGCATGCCTTCCACCTTCTCGATCGTATTATCGAGATAGAAGAGCGGCGCGATCTCGACGATGCCGCCGATTGTCACGACCAGCAGCGACCCGAGGAGGAGAAGTGTAGCGTTCTTCTCGATGACCGCGTGTCTGTTCATCAACCTCATTTTCTGTCTCATCATCGCGCAAGCTGGAGGGCGGGGGTGGAGCGCGGCATCGGATCCTGCTCGCGCCGGTAGCCGAGGATGGTCATGGCGATGTTCCAGGCCATGATCAGGGTGCCGGAGAGGTACATGGCCCCACCGATGGCGCGCATGATGTAATAAGGGTGCATAGCGGCCACGGTTTCGGCGAAGGAGTAGACCAGGAAGCCCTGCTCGTCGTATTCGCGCCACATCAGGCCCTGCATGACGCCGGACACCCACATCACCGCGGCGTAGACGACGATGCCGAGCGTCGCCAGCCAGAAATGCCAGGTGACGAGCCTNGAGGCGTTCACGGTTCCAGAGTCTCGGCACCATGAAGTAGATTGCGCCAAACGAGATCATGCCGACCCAGCCGAGCGCGCCGGAGTGAACGTGGCCAATGGTCCAGTCGGTATAATGCGACAGAGAATTGACCGTCTTGATCGACATCATCGGGCCTTCGAAGGTCGACATGCCGTAGAAGGCGATGGCCATCACCATCATGCGGATGATGGGATCGGTGCGCAGCTTGTCCCAGGCGCCCGACAGCGTCATCAGGCCGNCCATTGCGTCAGGGCGTCCTGAACTCCGGAAAATGCAGAATAGCTCTTGGAGCCGAGAAAGGAGGCCGGCATCGACAGGTTGTTGATCACATGCAGCATCGCGATGGTCACGATGAAGGAAAGGTAGAACCAGTTGGCGACGTAGATGTGCGGTTCCTTGCGCTTCAGGATCGTGCCCAGGAACAGGATCAGGTAGGCGACCCAGACGATGGTCAGCCAGATGTCGACATACCATTCGGGTTCCGCATATTCGCNGGCAAGCTGCAGCGCGATACCACCCCGACCAGCATGCCAACCACACCCCAGAACATGGTGGCGATGGCGCCGTAGCGGATTGGACCATCCATGTAGGCGGACGGGTCGATCGGAGCGGCAGGCTTGAACTCAGTGTTACGCAGTAGGATCGCAGTGAAGCCAGCCAAGGCGAAGAACAAGACCCACATATGCTGGCGAAAGGGTTCATCCACCCCAGCGCCAGCCGCCACCAAAGCCGCGAATGCGAACAGGCTTAGAAGCACGATTTCTTTGCCGAATTTCATCGCAAGCCCCGATTTCCAATTCCGGCGGATGCCAAACCGCGGTGTCTTATTGCGCAGCCGTCGCCTGCTCGCCCTGATCCATGTCAGAGCCGCACCATTTTGCTCGAGCAGCATCGAGTTCGGTGCGATCAGACTGCGACAATCGAATGTGGAAGCGCACCACCGGCCGCTCGTTTATGGATGGGACCTGGCGTCCCCGGTCGGGCCCCGGGTGCGGAGGCGACCGCGGGCGTGTGGGGGAGCGCACCTTCTGCGACGCTGGAAAGCAGGTCGACGCCTTACCGAACCCCGCGTTCAATGCCTTGGAACAGCCAGCGCCAGCGTTACGCTGCCGTCGTGACATTCATGGCTTGGGGAGACGGCGATTTTCCCCTGCGGATGAGGCGTATTGACTTCGGCCAAGTGTGGATGCTTCGCCGACGAGCCGAAAGGCAACTGGCGCATACGATCGGATGGAGAACGGGCTGTCGCTACGCGACTTCTTCTGAGCCCAACGCGAGCATGCCCTGCCCCGAATGAAGTAAGTGACGGGGGCCATGCAGCTTCTGCGTCATTCAAACGGCTGTAGCGCCTCGGCCGCCGCAGCGCCGTTCCAGCCGGCTCATGCTGTCCACGGTGACGCGGCGGTTGTTCTCGATCCGAATCACGCCGTCCATTCTCAGGCTGGTCAGCTGACGGCTCACGGTCTCGTTTGTGATTCCAAGGAAATCAGAAATGTCGGCACGCGTCATCGGCAGCTCGAAGCACGTCGAGCTAGCCGTCGGGTCAACATTGGAGTCGATGTTCCGGGCAATCATGAGGAGAAAGCTCGCCACCTTCTCTGGTGCGGTCTTGCGCCCCAGAGTCACCATCCATTCGCGTGCCTCGTCAAGTTCGTTCAGCGCCTGCTTGAGCAGGCGATGCACAAATTCGGGTGACTGCTTCATCATCCGTTCGATGGCCGCTCTGGGAAACGAGCATAGCGAGACAGCTGTTGCCGCTTCCGCATTAATCGCACTTTTCATCTTGAAGGGCCGACCCAGAAAATCCGGGGCGAACTGCAGGCCGACAATCTGTTGGCGTCCATCTGACAGGCTCTTCGTGAGCTTCACCACGCCTGAAAGCACGTTCGAATAACAGTCGACCGCCTCGGCGTCGCCGATCAGTTCGACCCCCGGCTCGATATTGTGCCGCGACGACGTCTTGGCGAGCTGAGCCAAATGGTCTGGCTCTAGCGCGCCACAGACACCGCGGCGCCGTGCCTCGCAAGACAGGCAAAGAACGGGGATGCCGGAACTGTGAATATCCTGCCGTAATGTCATTCGATCGCTCTACCGCTCCGTGCGGGCAGGATAGCATCCACGGTAGAAAAATCCTTGCGGCAGTTTGTCCGTGCTGAAGGTTGATCGAAATCAGGGCTTAGGCTCATCCAAGCATCCACAGTTCGGGCGAGGCAAACACGGTGGACCACGACATGCGACAAAAGCTAGTTGCCAGATTTGGCGAGAACGTCCCGCGCTACACGAGCTACCCGACCGCGCCGCATTTCAATGCAAGCGTTGACGCTACCGTTTGTCGTGGCTGGCTACAGCGGCTCGATGAGGGCGACGAAATCTCGCTCTATCTGCACATCCCATACTGCGACAAGCTTTGCTGGTTTTGTGCCTGCCATANACGCCATTACGAACCGGTGACGATCTATCTCCGCTCACTGCATGCCGAGATCGCTACCGTCGCCGGTCTTGTTGGAGGCAAAGGTCGTGTGCGTGCCGTCCATTTCGGCGGTGGTTCGCCGACCATGCTCAAGCCCGAAGATATGGTGGCGCTGGGAACCGCCCTGCGCAACAGCTTCGGCTTTCTTCCCGGCGCCACGATCAGCGTTGAAATCGAACCCAACGATATGGACGATGCCCGCCTCGATGCGCTTGCCGAAATCGGCATGACCCGTGCGAGCCTCGGCGTTCAGGATTTCGATCCGAAGGTGCAAAAGGCGATCAACCGCGAGCAGAGCTTCCTGCAGACCAAGACGGTCGTCGACGGCGTTCGTTCGCGCGGCGTCGAATCCGTCAATCTGGACCTGCTCTATGGTCTGCCGCACCAGACCAGGGAAAGCGTCGCTTCTACGGTCACGCAGGCACTGACCCTGGAACCGGATCGGATCGCACTGTTTGGCTACGCGCATGTACCGTGGTTCAAGAAACATCAGACGATGATCGACGAGGCCTGGTTGCCGGGTCCCGCGGAGCGCTTTGCCCAGTCGCAACTGGCTGCACAGGCGATTGTAGACAATGGATACGAGGCAATCGGGCTCGACCATTTCGCCAAACCAGGCGATGCGCTGGCGATTGCGGCACACACCGGGACTTTGCACCGGAACTTTCAGGGCTACACGGACGATTGCTGCGAAATCTTGATCGGGCTCGGCCCGTCATCCATTAGCCAGTTTCGGCAAGGCTATGCGCAGAACATGCCTTCAACCAGCGAATATAGACGCATGGTTGATGACGGCGGGCTGGCCGCTGTTCGGGGTATCGCACTTTCCAACGACGACCGCGTTCGCGGCTGGATCATCGAACGTTTGATGTGCGACTTCGCCTTCTCGGCCATCGATCTGGTGGAACGCTTCGGCGAGGCCGGCCAGAGGCTCCTCCTTCAGTCAAGTTCCATGGCCCTCCACGATCCGGTTCGATTGCTTGAACTTGATGGCGACAGATTCGTTGTGCCGGCTGAAAGTCGCCCTTTCGTCCGAAGCATCGCGGCCAGGTTCGACAAATATTTCGAAGCTGGAACGGCCAGGCACTCGGCGGCAGTCTGAGCACTCAGAGGAACGGTCATGCCTCTCAGTCGATCATGGACCGCGGTACGTTTGTTGATCGGCGACCGTCTATCGAGACAAGATTCTGAGCGGACCAGACGCGTCTTGGCGCAGCGACGATATCGTCCGCTCGAGCCCTGCCTGTCGGATCATGGTTGTCGGCGACAGCTCCCTTCGACCTGAACCACCCGTTCACCCGAATTCTGCCGGCGCAGTTCCAGTGGAAAGGGCCTGGGCTAGACGGCTCTCTTGTTACCCCAGAGCACAACGTGCAGCTGCGGCAGCACGCGGGCCTCGAACCATCTGTCGCGGGTCACGCTGTCAACCAGCCACTCCATGCGCTTCAATATTCCGTCAAGGTCGACAGGCGCGTCATCATTTGTGGGGTGTGGCGGCGTGTGATTGCCGGGCTGCAGATAGATCGGAAGTTGCGGAAATTGCGCAGCGGCGTCTTTCGCGTAGGTGTAGTCCCTTTCGTCGAAAACAATGAGCTTGAGCACGACTTGGGGCTTGCCTTGTGCCGCCTGGAGGCACGCCTCGACAGCGGCCCAATCTGTCGTCATTCGGCTTGACGGCGGCTTTGGGCTGAGGATCAGCACGTCAAGCTGCGCAAACCAGTCCCTGGCAAGCGACCCTTGGGTTTCCAGCGCAAAACGGTAACCGTCACCATGGCCCCGGTCGATGAGCGCGCCGAGCGGCTGGATGGCCGGATTGCCGCCTGATAGCGACACCATCAGCGGGCGGCCACCGGAAAGGGCAAGCACATTTTTCCACACCGCCCCAACGGACATCATCTCCCATTCATGGCGGAATTGATTGTCCACAGCATGGAGGCTGTCGCACCAGGAACAGCGATAGTCACACCCGCCGGTTCTGACGAAGATCGTCGGCAAACCTATGAGCACGCCCTCGCCCTGGATCGTCGGCCCGAAAATCTCGCTAACGCGGATTGCGGGATGAGTATTCGTCATGGCCGGTATTCCGCCCAGGTTTTCGGCGTTTCGCTCACCCGCACGGCCGCGGTTTCGCTCAGGCGTGCCTTGCACCAGTCGTAGAAATGTCTGGCCAGATATTCCGCCGTGACTTGCTCGTGTCCCAGCACGTCGTTGAGATGCCGGTGGTCGAAGCTCTCGTCGATGTAGCGTTTGAATGGCGCCAAGTCGTGGTAGTCGCGCACGAAGCCGTGATCGTCCAGTCCATCCGCTGAAAGCTCCACTTCGACGATGTAGTTATGTCCGTGCAGGCGCGCGCATTGGTGATCGGGTGGCAATGAGGTGAGCTGATGCGAGGCTGAGAAGTGGAATTCCTTGGTGATGCGGAACATTACGCGGTGGTCCTTCGCAGCGCTCCGAGCCAGAAGTCGGAGTCCTCATACTCGGTTGGGTCCGGGTGCCCAGCGATGTGAAACGCCTCACGCCGCTCGACGCAGGTCCCGCACCTCCCGCAATGACGCTCGGTGCCCTTGTAACAGGACCAGGTCTGCGCAAACGGCGTGCCGTATGTGGCTCCATCCGTAACAATGTCCGCCTTCGTCAGGTTCACATAGGGTGCATAAAGGCGAATCTGCGCGTAGCCGTCGAGCGCGTGGTCCTGCATCATCTGGAAAGCGTCGATGAAGGCCGGACGGCAATCGGGATAGACAACGTGATCCCCACCATGCACGGCCGTCGCCACTGCGTCAGCGCCTTGCGCTGCGGCGAGGCCGAAGGCAATGGCCAACATGATGGCGTTCCGGTTGGGCACCACCGTTATCTTCATCGTGTCTTCGGCATAGTGCCCGTCGGGCACGTCCACATTGTCGGTCAGCGCGGAGCCGGAAAGGTCGCCGCCGATCTCGTGGATATCGATGATTCGCTGCGGGACACTCAGGCGCTCCGCGCAAAGGGTGGCGAAGCCCAATTCCTTCCTATGCCGTTGGCCGTAATCGAACGATAGCAGGCCGGTCAGCTGGTGCTCCGCTGCCACCTTGTGGGCAAGAGTAACGGAATCCAATCCGCCGGAGCAGACGACGAGAGTCTTCATCGTTGGGTCCTTGTTTTAACCGGGTAGGCTGCGACCGGAGATTTCTCTGCGCTCCAGTACTTCAGGAAAACCATTTTGTGAAGTGAACGGAGACGAATTCGTGCGCTTGCGTGCGATGCGCAAAAAGCCTTCGCGGTGAGCTGCAAGGACACGGACTGACGAGACGTCACCCTTCAGCGGAATGCTCAAAGTCGAACGCTTCTCGGGGACAAAGTTCTCGACGAGCAGAGCCTGTCGGTCCCGAGCGCCGAGCGAGCCCATTGCAACGGTTTCGGAGTACAAAGCCGAGATGGGCTTGCCGCAAACAGCTCACTTACCAGGGATGTTCAGCGATGCCGAAATCCAGATATCGGGGTGGATTATGAGATCAATTGTCGCGACAGCTTTGGCTGGCCTGCTCGTCGCGCTTCGTAGATGCAGCGCATTCCACGTCAGGATCATTTTGATGAGCACGCCCTCAATGGATAACCGGCGAACCCTGAATAACCGGTCGTGAGCCGACATCTGTGAACAAGCGGTGTGGTCGATTGCAATCACCCATGTCTTGCGCACAGGTACCTTATGGCAGTGGATGAACTGAACTTGATGGTTTTACAGATGGCAGTCGAAAGCGTCCGCTCGCTCTCGTTGAGCTTCGCTGAAAAAGCCGCCGAGATAGCCACCAGGAGCCGCGGCAGCCTGCTTTTCAACGTGCGGATCGACGGTGACCCGCAGGTCCAGCGGGTCGCAGCCATCCGATATCACGGCGGCCAATTCGGCGTGCTGGCGTTAGACGGACACGGCCTAGTTACCCACTATTGCATCGTTAACGGTATGTTCTCACATTACATTGCGGCCTTGGAGAGCTGGCACAGGATGCCCCTGTCGATGCAGGCCAAGATGGATGCCAACGGCAATGCCCGTCTCTTCGTAGCGGCGTTGCGGGATGCCGGACATATGCTGGGCACCTAGCATTTGGCCAGAGTGCATCTCTGAATTTGCAAGTGCATCACTGCGATGGCGCCGGCATGATCGTCATGCTCGAAAAGGGCTGCGGCGGCCGCGGCAAAGCGGTCGCCGCGATGATGGTGTCAACGGCGTTGCATCGATGCGAGCGTTTAGAACAGAGGTCTCCTCCTGGCATCGAGCGCATGCAAGGAGCTACGCAAGCGCAAATGTATCAAGTATTTTGAAGGGACGACCCCTCATGCATACTTAGCTGCGATGCTCGGGCGGCATAAGCCTCGTTGCCATCTAGCCGCCTTGATGCACGGCGATAAGCTTTTGACGGCCTGAAGCGACGCTGTGGTCGCCGTTGCGGTGCTTTTCCACGCGCCTCGTCAGGCGCCGGGATTGCTCCGGCGTGATGGCAGGCGGGGGACGAAGCGGATATCGCCACCGTGGGCGCCGACCTCGACCCGCGCGATGATGCGCTCGACGCGGCTCCAACTAGCGGCGCCGTCAACGAACTTCTTGAACATGCGGACCTTGCCTCTCTTGGCCGACGCTTCCAGGCGTGCTGTCGTGCTGGCCTCCAGATCCGCC
>NZ_AYVN01000033.1:0-10686 GCF_000502815.1 Mesorhizobium sp. LSJC269B00 | reverse complement strand
GGTTCGTCCATTTGCTTTTGCAACCGAGCCCACCTTTCGGCCACCGCGGCCTCGCCAACCGCGGAGGGCGTCTCCTCAGCCCTGGCGAACGCTGGCCCGGCAGGCGCCGCCGGCACAGAACGAGCATGGTCACGCAACTCGAACGGTGCGAGGGGATTCAGATCAACCACTGACGAATCCGGCGCATCATGATGGCGCGCCCTTGAGTGACCCGGCTGCAGCACCGAGGCACCCAGCATCGACCCACTGCCTCCGGTATGCGGTGCCAGGTGCTCGTCCCCCAGCATCATGGGCTGCGCCTCCCATGGCAATGCACCCACTTGATGGGTGGGGGCCTGCATCAGCACGCGAGCGCCTGAATAGATCGGAAGAGCACACGTCTGAACNCTGCAGCACCGAGGCACCCAGCATCGACCCACTGCCTCCGGCGTACGGCGCCGCGGCGTGTTCTTGTCCGCTCCCTTGCATCATGGGCTGCGCCTCCCATGGCAATGCACCCACTTGATGGGTGGGGGCCTGCATCAGCACGCGAGCGCCTGAATTGCCGATCTCGCTCAGCTGCTTAGCTTTCCCAGGGAGCTTCTCTGGCCGACCCAATGCCTTCTGCGGCCCGCTGTGCTGCGCAGCGGCGTCCCCAATGGCACGAGCCTCCATGCCGACTGCGTCTTCCGGACGAGCAGCAAGGGCAATNGCTGCGCAGCGGCGTCCCCAATGGCACGAGCCTCCATGCCGACTGCGTCTTCCGGACGAGCAGCAAGGGCAATTTCGCGCCCGAGTGCGGCGTACGGCGGGAACTTCCGGAGATGAGCTAGTGCACTGATCCACCGGTTACCACTGGAGTCCAAATAACGCCTGGCATCTTCATCCAGCGACCCCTCGTAAAGCCGAGCCGCAATCCCCGGCCTGTTGTTTTCATGCAGGTATTGACTGAAACGTCTAAGAGTAGCCGCATAGTCCTGAGTGGTTTTGGGATTCGGCCCGGTCGCAGGCTCTGCCTCGTACTTTTTGATGAGAGCCGCTTTGTAATCTCTGATGAGCTCGGCGTCGACAGGGTCGGGATTCAGGGCAGCGCGGCCCACCATTGGCGCTCCGCCCGCCGACTCTTTGAGACGACCCAGTGCTCTAGCCACGTTCGAGGAGCCACTCTCGCGCTGGTACTCCTTGAGATCCTGATCCAGCAACGGATCGTCAAGCCGAGCAGCAAATCCCGGCTTGTTATTATCAAAGAGCCAACGACCAAAGCCGAGAAGAGAGTTTACATGGTCCGTGACCGTGCGCTCCCCGATCTTACCGGCATAGAGTGCTGACCGCAGCCCTTCGACAACGGTCGCATCGTTGGAATAAAGAGGACGCTTGTCGCGACCGGAGACCACTACTGGAGGATCTGGCTGCACCGCCGCCGGCATAGAACGAGCATGGTCACGCAACTCGAACGGTGCGGGGGGATTCAGATCAACCACTGACGAATCCGGCGCATGATGATGGCGTGTTTCCCCGGGAACAACGTCCCGTACGAACACCGAGTCTGGGTTGCCTTGGTCCGGCGCGACTGGAGCCAGGGCTCTGTCGTGTAACGCTCGCGCTGACTGGCCGAGCCGCTTGATCCGCTGGTGAAACGTCCCAACGGGGCTTTCCTTAACCGCGTCTCGCGCCTGTCGGTCCATGAGTTCAAAGTTCGTGAGATAATTTGCCGTTCCAGATGTATCGTCACCCATGAGTCGGGTTTGTAGTGCCTGCCGATTGACGACGAGGTTGTTGAGGTTCAGGTCTGGCAGGTCTGCCAGGTCTGGCTGCCATCTTTGCAATCGCCCAACCAGCGCCCGCGTGCCGTCCACCACGTAGACTCCGCAATCCCACTCGTTGCTCTGCTGGGCGATGCGGGGTAAGTCCACGCGGGTCTCCAGGCTGGCGCCCAGCCTTTCTGCGAGGTGTTTTGCAAGCTTGTCATGCCATCCGCTGACGGAGTCATAATGATAGGCAACCGGCCGTTCCCGGTCGCTGCGATCAACGAACAGCAGCGACCAATGTTTGCCGCGCTCCGCAAGAGTCTTACCGCCATCGCTCACTGGCACGAACAGGAAGTCGGCTGTGTCGTTACCGTTCTGATTATGGACGATGCGCTGGAATGCGCTTAGCTTGTCGCTCTCGGAGCCCAAGCGCAGATGATAATTGGCTACGAGGGGATCCACGAACCGCGTCCGGGCGGCGAGTTCTGGATTGTTCCCCTGCAACTCCTGCTCCAGGAGCTGGTAATCCCTGTGGATATGTTCGTCGCCTAGCAATTGCAATGCGCCGAGCACCCGCCCGCTGGGGTCGCCGAAAACACCAAAAAACCCTTCGACCGCGGGGGACATCCCCTCAGGAAAGAGCTCTGGCGAGGCGGAATTCCCCGCCCGCAAGCTGGGCGGAGCGAATTCCGGTGGCCTCAGTGGCACCTCCTCGCTTGGTAGCAGGTTGCTCCTGTCCTGTGCAGCGATCCGCTCGTCCGGCGCGCGCTGGTCGCCGTCGCGCCAGATCAGGGGACGAAAGGACTCTGCGGGATCCGAGGCTTGGTGATGGTGCCCAGTTGGTACGAAAGACGATGGCAGAACAGCGGCGTCTTCATTAGCTTCCCCAGGGAGCTTCTCTGGCCGACCCAATGCCTTCTGCGGCCCGCGGTGCTGCGCAGCGGCGTCCCCAATGGCACGAGCCTCCATGCCGACTGCGTCTTCCGGACGAGCAGCAAGGGCAATTTCGCGCCCGAGTGCGGCGGACGGCAGGAACTTCCGGAGTTGAGCTAGTGCAATGATCCTCCGGTCACCACTGGAGTCCTTATAGCGCTTGGCATCTTCATCCAGCGACTCCTCGTGAAGCCGAGCCGCAATCCCCGGCTTGTTGTTTTCAACCAGGTATTCACTGAAACGTCTAAGAGTAGCTCCATAGTCGTGAATGGTTTGGCGATTCGGCCCGGTCGCAGGCGCTCCCTTGTACTCTTTGATGAGAGCCGCTTTGTACTCTTTGATGAGCACGGCGTCGGCAGGGTCGGGATTCAGGACAGCGCGGCCCACCATTGGCACTCCGCCCGCCGACTCTCTGAGACGACGCATTGCCACAGCCACAGTCGAGGAGCCACCACTGCTCTCGTACTCCTTGAGATCTTCATCCAGCGACTCCTCGTGAAGCCGAGCAGCAAATCCCGGCTTGTTATTTTTAAAGAGCCAACGACCAAAGCCGTAAAGAGAATTTACATGGCGCTTGACCGTTTCCTCCTTGGCCTTACCCGCGTAGAGTGACCTCAGCCCTTCGACAACGGTCGCATCGTTGGAATAAAGAGGACGCTTGCAGCCGCGACCGTCGGAGACCACTACTGGAGGATCTGGCTGCACCGCCGCCGGCACGGGGGAACGAGCATGGTCACGCAACTCGAACGGTGCGGAAGGATTCAGATCACCCACTGACGAATCCGGCGCATGATGATGGCGCGCCGTTGAGTGACCCGGCTGCAGCACCGAGGCACCTAGCATCGACCCACTGCCTCCGGCGTACGGCGCCGCGGCGTGTTCTTGTCCGCTCCCTTGCATCATGGGCTGCGCCTCCCATGGCAATGCACCCACTNAGCATCGACCCACTGCCTCCGGCGTACGGCGCCGCGGCGTGTTCTTGTCCGCTCCCTTGCATCATGGGCTGCGCTTCCCATGGGGCCGCGCCTTCGATGAGGCTCAGGTCTCCCTGAGACGGATGAGGATGGAACGGGTCTGGCAGAGCCGGAACGCCGGGGGCGGGAATTTGGGCAGCGGCTTGGCGCGCCTCGCCCGAGCGCTGCTCAAAGCCCTCTTGCCCGGCCTGTGCCGCTTGCTCTTGAGATGCCGGGGGCTGCACCTGCCGCCAACCTGTTACATTGGATAGGTCAAATTTGTGCCGGTTCACGCTAGCCTCACGTCCACAGATCAGCTGAGCAACCTACTCGGGCATACTTACGAGAAGCTGACGAGGTCCGCGGTCCCGGAGCGGGTAGGCCTAATTTTCTGCGCGCCGATTGCGCTGGCGCGACGTAGCCCGGCCTTTTGCCAGCTCGGCAGCTACGGCTCGCAAAGAGCGTCGTAAGGCTTGCGGAGCCGCCCCTCAGCTCCCGTCGAGGAGCAATCCACAATTCACATATTTGGAGATGGCTCGCTGGTTTACCGGTCTGCGAGCCCCTGCAAGCCCATGCTTCAGATGCCGCCCGTGCAGAGGTATTTCATTTCGAGGTAGTCCTCGAGGCAATGGCGGGAACCCTGCGTCAGCGGGAGCGTCAGCTACATAGTCGATAACACGCGCTTTTTACCTCGGTCTCGGCTCGCAAAGATGGATTGCTAACGGCGAACTCATGCTGGTCGGCAAGGCGATACTGGCTGGAGCATCAACTCGGCCGACGAGAGTGGCCACACCATCCTAGACAGGATCGGCCGATATGCCCGGCATCGCCGCTCTGCAAAAAGCACAGCGGGCATCCAGACGTTGCCGGGTTGACTATGGGTGTCCGAACCGCGAAAAGAGGCCGCTCTTTATGAGTGGCGTGCGCTGGCAGTCTAACCCCAAGCCCCCCGCCCGGGCTGCCGGCGCGCTTCTAGGAACATCGAGGTAGATGACGAGACTCCGAACTACATTTCCAAAGCTATCGGTGGATTCACATTTCAAGCCCAATCGATTTCCTACAGCCAGGCGCGAACGTTCGATTGGAACATTCAGAATTCACATCAAGGTGCACCGCTATTGCGTTCCCGAACAGGTTCGGCTGCTCGATGACGACTACGAGATTGTTCTCATCAAAGGTCTGCCACCATTAAAATTGAGGAAGGTGCGTTACTTCTCGGATCGCATTCTGAAACGCATCTTTGAACGCCAGACAGGCGCCCTCCCGGAGCCGGCGCCCTTGACGGGAGCAGAGGAGGCGCTCTCCGCCGGATCTCAACTCGATGACCCGCTGTGTGAATTGGCGCAGGACTTTGACGATACAGTTTGATGTGAGGCTGGTGTGGACCCCGCGAAAAAATCCATCCCGTGTAACAGCTTTGTAGCAGGTGCAGGACGCCGGTTTGGAAGAGGGGCAAGCGGGCCAAGCCCGGCGAGTGGGCTTTGAGCAGCACGTGTCCGAGGCGCTCCGGCCGCTGTTCGATGGTCGAGCTGACGAGCCGCCNGCTCGATGACGACTACGAGATTGTTCTCATCAAAGGTCTGCCACCATTAAAATTGAGGAAGGTGCGATATTTTCGGATCGCATTCTGAAACGCATCTTTGAAAGCCAGACAGGCGCCCTCCCGGAGCCGGCGCCCTTTGACGGGAGCAGAGGAGGCGCTCTCCGCAGAATCTCAACTCGATGACCCGCTGTGTGAATTGGCGCAGGACTTTGACGATACAGTTTGATGTGAGGCTAGTATGAACCCGCGAAATAGTAATCCATCCCGTGTAACAGCTTTGTCGCAGGTGCAGGACGCCGGCTTGGAAGACGGGCAAGCGGGCCAGGCCCGGCGAGTGGGCTTTGAGCAGCACGTGTCCGAGGCGCTCCGGCCGCTGTTCGATGGTCGAGCTGANCCGGCGAGTGGGCTTTGAGCAGCACGTGTCCGAGGCGCTCCGGCCGCTGTTCGATGGTCGAGCTGACGAGCCGCCTACCGGTCCAGATGAGCTTCTGCGACTGGAAAAGGGGTTTCGCGAGGTGCTTCAGCGAGGGCAGGATCATCAAGCCGCCTCGTCTTTTTTCAGCGATCCAAGGATGCCCGCTGGACGGGATGACCCCAAGGGAAGCGTGTCGGACGCTTTCGCAGCAGCCGGCTCTAGGCACGCCGGAGTTGAGGCCGCCGCCCCGCCAGTGTTAGCTGCCAGCCAACAGCAGATCCGGCCCTCGCCAGTTGCGTTTGACCGACCGGTATCATCCTCGGCTGCTGCAGGCGTGCGCTTGTATGCCCCTTCGATGATCTCTCGGAAGACCAGTTCCGAAAACTGCGATCAGTTGCCCGCCTTGTGCTGCCGCCTCGCCGTCGAGGTCGAAACGCCCGCGAATCAATGGAAGGTCAGCGGGCCATGGGGGCAGAGTGCAACGGCGTCTACACCGCCTATTTGAGGGGAGAGGTACACTTGGCTTTCCTGTTCCAGCAGCATCCGGCCGCACACCGACGCGATGGGGAGCTAGAATTCAAATCGGACCTTCGCAAGGCACGCACCGCGGATCAAACGCCGTTCGTTTGGGAAAAATGGCTCAGTACCGACAAAGCTTCTGTAATGGCCCTAGTGGCCTCGGTCGCGCTCTTGGTCGCGATACAGTGGCAAGACCCCCAGATCAACGAGGCGGTCCTAAGCGAACTGCGGACGATTCAGATCAACTACGCATTGCTCCAGCGAGACGTCGCCCGCGCAGACATGGTATTGGACTTCCGTTCCGTTGCTTCTACCGGGCAAGCATTAAAAAGGAACCTTCAAAACTACCAACGCCTTGTTGAGATCTCGCCCAATGAGAGCTCCGGGGTGCACTCCAGGTTGGTTGCACAGCTCAAAAATTCCCTCGAAAACACAGAAGCTGCCATCTCGGCCTCGGCCGCGCAAAATGAGCTTCTGCAAAGCTCTCTGGTACGCTTTGCTCGCTCGGCTAATCGCCTTTGGGGGGGAGTGTCGAACAGGCCTGAATTTTCCAATCTGATCCTTCAATTTTCGGCCAGACCGGGATTCAGCCTCGCATTACAAATCGATCAGTCTCTCCGCCGACTTCCTCCTAGCCAGGACCAAGTCACGGAGGATGTTGCCCGCGAGGGCCGCGCTATCCTGTCCTCAATGTTGAGGTTGGACCGCGCTGTCAATCGGATCCCATCCTTCGACACGTTCGCCAAGGCTGCCGAATTGGAGCGAGAACATCTGAAAGCCTACAGCTTCGCCAGCGCGCAAGCGCAGCGTACACGACTTTTCTTTGGCTTGGTGTCCATATGCCTCTGCTTGTTTGCGACCATTCGAGCCTCCACGCTGCATGTGCGGACGAACCGGTTGGAAAGGCGGTTAGAGCTTGAAGCGGCGATGAGTGAGATCGAAGCTTGTTTCATCGACAGTCAAGCAACGAAGGCTTCGCGGCGCTTCTCCACCGAAGCAGCGCTTAGACTCATTCAATGCGTTTTCGATGCCGATCAATGCGCGCTTGCTCTGGTGGATCCGAGTATCAGCAGGAATACCGAGTACTTTGTCGCGAACAAGCGCATGCGCGTCTGGAACGCCACGCTAATCCATGAAGTCGTCTCACTTGTACACCCGGAACAGCCAGTGTTTCGCGTCGTTCCGGCGTCGGAAGTGGTTCGGACTGCCGTAGGCACTACCGGTGTTTGTCAAATTGTTGGTTGCAGGGCCTCCGATCAGCAGGCTGCGGTTTGTATCCTTGTTTTTGAAGGAGATCGCTCACCACCCTCCGCAGACGACCTCCTGGTTCTGGCGAGCGCTACTGTGCGTTTAGGCAACCATCTTGAAATGCAACGTGTACACACGGAACGTAACCTTTTTGAGAGTCGATGGGAGCATGCGGAAAGGCTGACGGCTGTCGGCACAATCGCAAGCGGCGTTACACATGAATTCAATAATGTTCTAGGAGCAATAGTCGGCTACGCAGAGATGGCTAAAGGTCTTGTGCGCCGCCCCTCGAGAATTCGGGGCCACATCGGCCAAATTATCTTGGCCAGCAACCGAGCCAAGCTGATTATTGATCAAATTTTGTCACTAAGCCGAACTCGGAAGCGCGTGACGATGCCTTTCGACGTCTCGGAGAGTGTAATGGATCTCGCGCCATTGCTGCGGGTTACACTTCGTGCGGATGTTCAGTTGAACTTCAAGATCAACGAGTGGCAAACGGTGATCGAGGGCAGCCCGACCGAGATACAGCAAATCCTTATGAATCTATGCAAGAACGCGTCGGAGGCTCTCTTGAATGAGGGCCGTGTCGAGATTAGCGTTTCTCGCGCTCACGTCTGTCAAACGAAGCCCGTGGCTAAGGGCACCTTGAAACCGGGAGATTACGTTCTCCTCTCCATCAGCGACGATGGCCAAGGAATCGCAAGTTCGGTGCTTCCGCACATCTTTGAGCCCTTTTTTACCACGCGCTCTCGCGTCGGCGGGACCGGACTGGGTCTTGCTGCGGTGGACCGCCATGTGAGCGCGCTCGCAGGATGCCTTGACGTCACCTCGGCTGTTGGCCGAGGTACACGCTTCGATCTCTACTTACCGGCCTGCGCTGAGGAGCAGGTCAGAGCTGATAGCGCTTCCGGTCCATACGATGGATCACTTGGCAATGGAGAAATCATTGCAGTCGTGGAGTCCGATCCAGCAGCGTTGGAGATCTACAACGATAAGATCGCCGCGCTTGGTTATAAGCCTGTCGGCTTCGCGACCTTCGAAAGTCTTTGCGACTGGATCGAGAGCGGGAAGGCAGCCGACCTCCTAATTTTCGATCAAGCGACTTTCCTCGGGCCAGGACAGCCCGAAGCCGTACGTACCACCCTGATGACGGTGCCCATCATCGTCGTTGGTGGAAGCGACCCCATGCCGATCACATCTGGTAATCAGACCTTCGTCCTTTGGCTAGCCAAACCGGTCTCGTCCAGGACGATGGAGCATGCAATTCGTAGGATGATAATGGCATGATGCCGCCGACGCGCTCAGGCTACCGAGCTACCGAGGCAATCGGAGGCGGAGCCGGCTGGGATCCAGCAAATACAAGAGCGTCGGACGATCTCTGCGCACCCGGCTCATGGCGAGTTCCCCTCGGACACTGTCGTCGGCTTCCGCCCAAGGAAGGGCTCCCCGACCACAGCAAACCTGCCGCCGTGCTCGTAACCGTCAAGGACAAGTCGCCGCGCGATGGGGTCTGCGGGCCTCCATCCTTGACAAGTCACTGCGCGCTGGCGGCGACAGGCGACGGGTAATATAGGGTCGGGACGAGGAGATGGTCGCCAATCGGTCATGCAAGATGGTTGACGAAAAGCAAAGCTTGACAATCATCGCCCCATTCACGCCAGACTTCTCCTGTGCGCTCATCACTCGGCTACGCCTCCTCGCCTGCCCCGACAAGGCTATCGCGCCCGGCCGGGCAAGCGATGTCCCAGGTTCCGACGTGTTCCTTTCATGCTTGATGGACCTAGGCCCCGGCAGGGCGGGAGCATGAGGCTGGGTTCTCGGTCGCGGATCTGTGAGGCAAGCACGGGGTAAGCGAAGGCTCGACCCACCATTGGGGAGGCCGGCTTCGGCACGGAGGTGCGGCCTCGGCGTTGAGAGGCATCGGATCGGGTGTAGCAGGACTTTCGAACTAACTGCCGACAACACACTGGATAGGCTGTTCTCGTCGTTCGGTCCAGTTCACCAACGCCTGTGTCGACATTTTACGGCGCTTCACTACTCAGCGCCGCGCCCGTGAGCGCCAGCGAGTGGTCGTCGGCGGGCTCGATGGCGCTATCAGGTCGGGGACTCGACCTCTATGATCATCACCGACTTAATTCAAATTTGTCTGTATATATTGACGATTGCACCACCTTCACCTCGTAAACGGCAATGCGGGCGGATGGAGAGGGTTCTATGATATGACAAGCGATTTTTCCGCCGCCCGAGGGCATTTAGATCGAGCGTATGACTACCTTTGTGGGGATGACCCGATGAGTCAAAGGGGCCGAGAAGCCTTGGATCTGCTGATTGAGGCGGTTGCCGTCGAAGAGTTCAAGCAGCCACGCCAAAGCGCGGAGGTGCTAAGGTTTCCGATCGGGCGCCGCTGCTGAGGTAATCTCCACGGCCGCCATGTAGCCTCAGGTGGCAGGGACTCGCCGCCCCGTGAGGGCCGGGAACGAACGCATTGGCAAAAGGAAAGCCCACTTGCCAGACCCGCGCCCGGCCGGCGTGGTAAGAAGGCCGGCGGGTTCCCAAGCGGAGACATTGACGCCGGACTATGACGTTCTTTGCATCGGCAATGCAGCGCCGGCAACACCGCCGCTGGCGTAGGCAGCTTCGGCGGGCGCGCCGCCTTCTTCGGCAGGTGTCGAACGACGCGCTCGGCGAGATCTACGCCCACGACATCCACGCCCAGGGCGTCGCCTTCGACACCGAACCGCTAGTGGGACAACCACCGACGGCATGCTCGATGATCTTCGTAACGCCCGATGGCGAGCGCTTATCTCGGCGCCTGCTTCGAACTCGGCCCGACGATGTCGAACCGGACAAGGCTTCGGGCACCAAGGTCACTTATTTCGAGGGCTATCTGGGGGACCCGCCGCGCGCCAAGCAAGCGATCCGGCAGACCGCGCGGCTGGCGCATGCCGCTGGGCGCGAAGTGTCGATGAGGCTGTCGTATTCGTTTTGCGTCGACCCCTACCGCGACGAGTTCGTCGAGCTGATCCGCTCCGGCACGGCAGCAGCAGGTCGTCTGGATCGCCGGACTATCCGGGTGAGTACGTCGGGGTAGTGTGCTGAGAGTTCTGCAAATTCGCTGAGGGGGGGCCGTCATGGCAGGCTGGTGATTGTTCACGTCACCGATTGCCGCGAAGGAACGCCACCATGACAAGACTGAAGTTAAGACCGCCAGCGCTGCCGTCAAAGCAAGGGCATCGGGTTGGTCGTGTCCGACGATCACGCCGGCATGGTGGCAGCGATCGGCGAGGTGATCCCCGAAGCCGCCTGGCAACGCTGCTACGTGCACTTCCTCAGGAACGCGCTCGATCA
>NZ_AYVN01000032.1:0-12943 GCF_000502815.1 Mesorhizobium sp. LSJC269B00 | reverse complement strand
GGCGGCCGATGCGACGGAGTATTTCCAGATCCCGACCGGACGTGTGGTCGAGATCGGCACGCAGGTGGCGATTTAGGGCATGTCGCGGTTGAGAACAATCGGTGCTGTCACATTGAATGAGCGTTAAGGAAATTCAGGTAGCAGCGCGCCCGGCACTGTAAGTTTCAGCGGCTTGATGCAGCGATAGCTGGCCGGGACGGCTGTCACGCTGTGGCGACACACGCGATTTTGTTCAGATTTGCATGGGGGCATTACGCAGGTCTCGATGTTGAGCCGATGACAGCGCATTGCAGGGAAAGTGAGCAGGTCGGCAATCGGATCATGGATGGAAACGAACCGCTGAAGCTGGCGTGCCGACTTGAAGCGTTTCATGATCCTTTCGCGTCGTCGGGTCGGCTGGTGCGAATTTTCCGCTCGATTATTCAGGCCTGTGTGCGACCGGTGTTCGACGCCGGGCATGAGGTCGCGCATGGCGGCATCATAGGATCGGAGCTTGTCGGTGATCATGATCCGTGGTGTCCGCCCTTGAGCTTTCAGCAACTTGCGCATCAGACGCTTTGCCGCCTTGGCATTTCGGCGGCTTTGTACCAGCACTTCGAGGACGAAGCCGTCCTGATCGACGGCACGCCAGAGCCACTGCTTCTTGCCACTGATAGCCACGACACACTCGTCGAGATGCCATCTGTCGCCCAGGCAGCCGGCTGATATTGATCTCCTGGGCGAAATGCCGTCCGAATTTCTCCGCGCAGCTTCGAACGGTCTGATGCGTGACGATGATGCCGCGGGCCGCCAGCATGTCCTCAACCATGCGCAGGCTGAGCGGAAAGCGAAAGTAGAGCCATACCGCGTGCGCAATGATCTCGGGGGAAAGCGGTGGCGACCATAGAGCGGACCACGAGCAACTTCTGACATGGCCCAATGTAAGCACATCTTCATAAGCTGTCGGTTGACTTTACGGTGCCGCGCCAAGCGAGCAGCATCCGGCCGGCGGGGCCGACCCCGTCTCCCGGCCGTGAGCAGAACGGCATCACGCAGGGGCCGCTTCATCCTCGACGCGGCCAGCCTGCTTTGCCGTTACCGCCGCCGCCGAAAGCGCCAGGCGTTGCCGCCAGGCGCCGGTCCGCCGGCAGCGGTTCGTCTCCACCGATGATCCGATTGCCAACCAATTCCACTTTCCCCCATACCTGCGTAACGCCGCTATGCAAATCTGGACAAAATCGCGTATGTCGCCGCAGCATGACAGCCGTCCCGACCAGCTATCGCTGCATCAAGACGCTGATATCTTTACAGTGCCCGCACGCCTCTCGCGCGCCAACGGCCAGTCGGTGTCGCGAATTGAGGCGCGCTGAAGCCGTCCGGCTCAGCCGATCATGGCGCTTCGGTTGCCGGGTTCGAGGTCGTGGCCTCTGCCGCTGCGCGATTCTAGCAATTGCGCCTTGGAGAGCTCTGCTTCAGCCTCGGCGAGGCATGGCTCGGCTGCGGTTCTCTGCCGCAGAAGGTCCGATTGCGAATTCTTGACGTTGTCACGACGTAGGCGAGCGGCCTTGGCGAACGTCGGATAAGCGAAATGATTGACATCGGAGATGCCGCCCTTCGTTTCCTCGGCGTTTATCTGGAACTCCAGTTCTCGCGCCATGCGTTCGAAATCGGCAATCATGATGTCTAGCTGGTGCAACTGTCGTCGCTTCTCATTCACCTGAAATTGCTTCAGTCGGACCAGATTACCTCGTGGCTTCATGACTCGGTACTCCGGTACCCATTTCGTCCAATCAAACCGCTCTCTCCCCTTGACGTTAGGCCTACAGCGACTCTCACGTTTTCTGCTGCGAGCGGAAACATATTTTCCAAAATCCTTGGCCGATGGCTATGAGTTCAATGCATCGACAAGCATGCGAGCGGGGGACTTAAGGGGCGGTAAAAAAAGGCGGAATAGAGCGATTTTCACAATGTCTGCATATGAACGCGTTGAGACCTGCGGCGGGCTTGACACACAAAGCAATCGTCAAGATTTGCGACATGGACGCCGGGGGGCATGAATACGCCCGCCGTCAGCTACACGCCCCCCGATTTCCGCCGCCTATTATCGCCCACGCGCTCTGGCTTTATTTCCGGTTTCCGCTGAGCCTGCGCCTGGTTGAGGAAATGCTGCTGGAACGCGGCATCGTGGTTTCGTATGAGACAAGTCGCCGGTGGGGCATCTAAGTTCGGGCTGGACTGCGCTCGCTGCTTGCGCCGCAAGCCGCCGTGCCGGAATGATGTCTGGTACCTGAACGAAGTGGTCGTCACCATCGCCCGGCAAAAAGCTTTGGTTGTGGCGCGCCGTCGACCAGGATGGATATGTGCTGGACGAAATCGTGCAAAACCGCCGCAACACCAAGGCCGCCAAGCGCTTGCTGACGCGGCCGTTGAAGAAGCAGGGGCTCGCGCCGAAGCGCATGATCACCGACTAGCGCGCTCGTATGGAGCGGCAAAGCGACAGGTGATGCCGGACGTCAAGCACCGGTCGCACAAGGGGTTGAACAACGGAGCGGAGAATTCCCATGTGCCGCCGCGAAAACGGGAGCGGATGATGCAGAGGTCCGATCGCCGGGAGGCCTGCAACGCTTCGTCTCGACCTTGTCAGCCCTCCGCAACCTCTTCGTCCCGCCCCAAACGTTCTGCTCTCGCCATACATGTTCATCGCCTCAGCGCGATGGCGCTGGTGATATCACGACCCGTTTGTACCGCTCGACCTACGCCACAGGTGCCGACGCTGTGACGAGCTTCGTCGGTCGCGTGTCGAGTGACGGCACCGGGGACAATTATCGTCGACCGCAGTCCATTGCCCAGACCAAGGCGCTTCTCGGCGTCGGCACGATGGCAAATCGCAGCGTCACGATCTCGGCCGCTGCCCCTTCTGGCGGCGTGGACGGTGATTTCTGGGTGCAGCCGTAATGGCCCTTTACGTCAAAGCCTCCGGGGTCTGGGGGGCGGCTAGCGCCGTATGGGTGAAAATCTCAAGCCTCTGGACCAAGGCTCGACAGGTCTATGTGCGCAGCTCGGGCGTCTGGGAGAAAATGTTCCCGATAGATCTGGTCTTCAATGGCACTCACGAAGACTCGACTGCCACGACCGTTTACACCCACACCAGCATTCCGCTTCTTGTCGCGCCACACGCTAATCGTCGTGTCATCGTGACAACTGAGACCACTGACACCGAAAGTGCAGTGACCGTCAACAGTATGACGATTGGGGGTGTGGCTGCCACCCTTCTCGCTCAGGTGGAAAGCATCTTCAATTCTGGTGTGGTCTATCTGTCAGTGTGGTCGGCCCTCGTGCCAACCGGTACGACGGCAACGATCGTGACCACGTATAGTGAGAGCGTGTTCCGTGACTACATGTCGGTCTATACGACCACCAATTGGGATGGTGTGGTGGGCACTGTTGCCTCTGACAACAATTCAACGGGTGGCCTGACAACGACCGTCAGCATTGGTGCCCTGGGCGCAGCGATCGCAATTGCGGGCAACGCCACCAAGGGGGCATCGGCACTGCGACATGGACCGGGCTGACCCAACAGTTCTCAAACACACCAGTCACGAATAGAAACCACAGCGGAGCAATCGCAATAGCTACCGCCGCCCAAGCTGCCCTCACCGTAACCTGTGCCTACAGCACTACTCCAGCAGTTGTCGCACTGCTGGTGGTTCCGCGGTGCGCAACTCCTGACTGGCGACGGCGTCGGCGACATGCCTTACGGACTCGTATTGCCAGAGCTTGTAATCGTCGACAAACCAGCCAAGTCGGCTCTCGATCGCCGTAGCAAGCTCGTTATAGTCGAGGCTGTCGAGGCCGAGATCCCGCATTCTGGTCGTCATCGACACCTCTACTTTTTCGGCAACTAGAGCGTTGAGGGTTTTGAGAACCAGTTGTTCAATTTCAAGTAATGTCATCACTAATACATGCCTTTGCTTGCAGATTCAGGTAAATGCAACCCTGATCGGGGCGCAACCCCCAAAACCAGGTGTGCCGTTGAAACATGTTCTTGTCATTGACGATGATGCCGCAATGCGGCGCCTCATCGCCGATGCATGCCCTGAAGGTAACCGCAGTCCACGATAGCAAGCAGTTTGACTATGTTCTTTCACGTGAGCCAGTCGATCTCGTGGTTGTTGACCTTAACCTAGGCCGGGAGGATGGACTTGCGATCGTCCGCAATCTGGCGACAAAATCGGATGTTCCTATCATAGTGATCAGCGGCGACCGGCTTGATGAGGCGGAAAAAGTGGTTGCACTGGAGCTCGGCGCAACCGATTTCATTCCCAAGCCTTTCGGGATGCGCGAATTCTTGGCCCGCATTCGAGTAGCGCTACGCCAGCGCATTTCTAGTCCGCGAACCAGAGAGCAGCGCTCATTTCGCTTTGGGGCCTGGAAGCTCAGCGTGAAGCAGCGGCGACTGATCTGTGCGGAGCGTGGCGAGGTCAAGCTTACCGCATGTGAGTTCAATCTCTTGATCGCATTTCTGGAGAACCCCCGCAACGTGCTATCCAGAGAACGGCTTTTGCTCGCGAGCCGTGTGCGTGGAGAAGAGGTGTACGATCGAAGTATCGATGTCCTAATCATGCGCTTGCGCCGAAAGCTGGAGGCTGATGCGGCCAACCCTCGCCTGGTCAAAACATCCCGTGGCGCAGGGTACTTCTTCAACGCTGACGTAGATGTTAGCTACGGAGGCACGTTGGCCGCGTGACAGTGAGCTATGCTGGAGATTGGGGTGACGAGGCTGATCAAGCCTTCCAACAGTACCAGCCTGATCAATTACAGCGAGAGCTACCGGTCCGGAGATCGCATCAGCGCCTCTCTGCATATGCACGCGGCCGCCTGAATTGCCGATTTCGCTCAGCTGCTGCTGAATGGCGACGGCTTGCGGCGCATTCAGGGCCCTCTGCGTCTCCGCTGGCCACAACAGCGCTAGTGAATGTTCATTTTTGGGACGACTCACTCGGGTGGCAGGTGGTTGCCCTGGTCAAGCTCATCCGGCGAAGGGCGGATCTGCTGTTGGCTGGCAGCCAAGACTGGGGGCGACGGCCCGAACTCCGGCGTCCCAGAGCTTGCGAAAGACTCCGACACGCTTCTGTTGAGGTCATCCCGTCCATCGGCATCCCTGGGTTGCTGAAAAAAGATGAGGCGGCTTGATGATCCTGCCCTCGCTGAAGCACCTCGCGAGGCCCCCTGTTCCAGCCGCAGAAGCTCCTCTGGATTGGTTGGCGGCTCGTCAGCTCGACCATCGAACAGCGGCCGGAGCGCCTCGGACACGTGCTGCTCAAAGCCCACTCGCCGGGCCTGGCCCNCGCACCTTCCTCAATTTTAATGGTGGCAGACCTTTGATGAGAACAATCTCGTAGTCGTCATCGAGCAGCCGAACCTGTTCGGGACGCAATAGCGGTGCACCTTGATGTGAATTCTGAATGGTCCAGTCGAACGTTCGCGCCTGGCTGTGGGAAATCGATTTGGCTTCAAACGTGTATTCACCGATGGCCTTGGAAATGTAGTTCGGAGTCTCGTCATCAGCCGTGGCCATGAACACTTGCAGTCCGGTATTGCTGAGAAAATTCTGCTTGCCAGCCTCTCCATAAGCCCCCGTCAGTGCCGAAAGGCTTTGGATGATGAGCATGAAACGCCCCTTGTAGCCCGCGATAGTCGTGATTGCGGTCTCGATCGCCTCCAGCTTACCCAGGTGCTTGAACTCATCGAGCAGGAAGAGAACCTCGTGCTTTTCATCCCGGCGGGCCAGCGACCGCTGCAGAATTGAAACGATTTGCTGAAAAAACAAGCGTATCAAAGGCGCGATCACCTCAAGGTCGTTCGGACCAACGCAAAGATAGATGCACGTTCTGCGACGGCGAAGATCATAGACCGAAAAGTCCGAGCGACTTGTGGCCGCCTTTACAGCGGGATCCGCCCACAGGTTGAGCCCGCCATCGCCGAGCACGGAAGTGTAGGAGGTTAGGATTTTCGTATCGTTCCCCGCCATGTCGTCGAAGATGCGTTGTGCCTCTTTGTTCTGAGTCTCCATGGCGAGTCGCGCGAAGAGCTTAAACTTCTCCCCCGGCTGGGCGAAGAGGTCGTAGACGGCGCCGATTGTTGGCGTGCCCCGCTCGATGCAGGCAAGGATTCCCGCGACAAAGATATCTCGCGCGCCGCTGACGAAACCTTCCGCGCCCTCCCCCTTGGCCGTAATCAGGTTTGCGGCCAAGCGGCGGGCCTCGGTGAATTGCTGCTGTGGAGGCAGCGCTATAAGATCCAACAGCGGATTGTAGCAGTTTGTGCGCCGCTCCGAATCCAGCGGCGCGAATTTAAACACGTCGTCACCTGCGGCTTTGCGCGCCCTCGAGGTGAGCTCAAAGAGCTCCCCCTTGACGTCCAGAGCTATCACCGAGCCTTTGAATGTAAGTAGCGTTGGAATGACTATGCCGACGCCCTTGCCAGCGCGGGTCGGTGCAACGATGAGGCTGTGAGGCTGCTCGCCATTGGTCAGGTAGTAGCCAGGCCAGAAAGGGCCACTTGTCTTCCCAAACACCGGCCCTGTCACGCCACGGTATCGTCGCAGATATCCCGTGCGTCGCATTTCATCCACTCGAGCCCAACGAGCCGTCCCGTGGTGTTCGAGCTTGCGGCGCAATACGATCTGCTGAATCAGCAAGACGACCGCGGACGTCGAGAGCACGATAGCCGCGCCCCGATAGAAAACGGGGGTTGCGAAACCCAAATAGAAGGGCGTCTCAAACCAAAAGGCACGGACATCAAACGCCATCAGAGCCTCGCCGCTGCCGCCGTGGCGGAAGGTTGCGTAAAGACTTGCCGCACAGAAGCCCACGGCGAGTGAGCACGCGATGCTAATGGCTATGTTGGGGGGCGTCGTTTTTGTTGAAAGCATTTTTCCATTGCCGGATTAGCCGTAGCTAATGCTGCGCGTGCTTCAGAGACCGAACCGGCGTCGCGCGATGTCGCCGCTCGACAGATCGATGCCGCAGTGGGTGGTGCGATGCTTGCAGCGCATCACCCGGCAGACGTGGTTTACGTCAACGGCCAGCGAATTGGAAACGGCAAGGCCGTAGACGGAATTCGGGAGAGAAAGCGTCACTGTACCATGGCCGAGACATCAACGGCCGGAGCGATCTCTGCTTCGGGTGGCCTCCATTAGGTCCTCTCGGGCGTGATTGTAGGCTTGGCTTATGGACCGCCCGACTTGAGCACCCCGCTGCAGCTGTTCATAGGAGGTTTGCGGGCCTACTGTATCACGGACTGCAGCCTCAATACCTGCTATGTGGCCGTCCAGATTCGCACTCCGTTCCTCTGCTGCATGCTGCGGCGGCGGCATGTGCGGCAAGATGTCTTGCATGCCGGGAAAAACTGAGTGAGCTTGGGCCTGTTGATTTGCGTCTAACTGTTGATACATGTTGAGAATAGCATTGGATGCCATCATCCTGACATTGCCATCCGGATCAGAAGAAGCCAATCCAATGGCCTGATCAAGAATGCGAGATTTGTTTTCGTCAGTAAACTTACTGAAGTGTGGCGCAACGTAATAAGCTCCGAGAGCTTGCGACGGCGGATCCATGTTGCCAATGCGATTAACAATAGCATCTTGCAGCCCTGGCGTTAGGTAATCGCCTAGATTACTGGCCGCTCCGACTTTCTGCAATGCTATGTCATCCGTGCTGTACCCCAATTCGGCTGTTAATGTCGCGGCCAGATTGATGGCTGATCGTCCAAGCCGATTGGTCCGCCTTTCAAATCTCGCGAGGTCAGTTTCTGGCCCGGGTTGAGTGCCCCGAACGGCTGTTCGCTCGTGCGTCCCGAGGCCTTTGAAGCCCCCAAGGTTTCGCGCTGTATCGCGCGGGTTAGCGGTTACCAGCCGTTCTGCAACATCGCTCAATGGCCCCTCTGGAACGTCACGCAGGCTACTGCTCCCCCCGCCTTGAGATGATCTTGCAGCTGCTCGTGCCCGTTTGTTATCGCGATCCATTGCTCGCCTCCAAAGTAGTTATTCTACCCAATGAGGTTACCACCGAAGCTTGACCTGCTAAACCGATATGATGTTACAGTTGTAGTATGGCAAAGGGTTCCCAGCTCTGTGGGTCTGCCAAGTGCCCGTCCAAGCCGAAGAAAATACGATGAAGCTGGCATCAAATGCGATGTGAACTGCCCCGGGCATTCCGGAGGCCGTTTCGTTTGAGTCACGCGGCTATGGCTGGTCCATCCAACATGGCATAGTAGCGTTCCTCGGCTTCGGCCGGCGGGATGTTGCCGATGGGCTCCAGCAGCCGGCGATTGTTGAAGCAGTCGACCCATTCGAGCGTGGCGAACTCGACGGCCTCGAATGAGCGCCAGGGTCCGCGTCGATGGATCACCTCGGCCTTGTAAAGACCGTTGATCGTTTCGGCGAGAGCATTATCGAAAGAGTCGCCGACACTGCCCACTGCGTCGACGCCGGCCTCCGCCAAGCGCTCGGTGTATTGAATGCTGACGTGTTGGGCGGATTCAACCGGTCGTCGCAACACCAAGGGATTGGAGGTTGCAATGACGGTTCACCAACGCGCTTAGATCGGTGCACTCGAAAGAAGCTAGATTCGCCCGGGCGTCCGCCTGCCTGGCAGCGTGAGAATCGCTTCCGGTTCTGGCAAGCTATTGCCTTGGGACGTTCGAGCGAGGAGGCCGCACTGGATGCCTGTATATCAACGCCTCTTGGTCCGCGCTGGTTCGGAGTGCAGGAGGGATGCCGCCAACGCATTTTGCGCCGTGGGCGAAGCCGCCTTCGGGGCGATATCTTTCTTTCGGTAGCGCGAGGATATTGCGCTTGAGCTTGCCAAGGGAATCGGCATCCGGGCCATTGCTCGTAAGCTAGGTCGGCCGCCGAGCACAATCTCGCGGGAGGTCAGGCGCAATGCCGCGACGCGCAGCGGCAATCTGGATTACCGGCCAGTGCCGCCCAATGGCACGCCGATCGTGAGTCCCGGCGGCCTCCTGGCAAGCTGGCGGTCAATCCGGCTCTGCGTGAATGTTGAGGAGCGCTTGGCCGGCAAAGTCACCAATCCCAATGGCGCCTCATTCGAGGGCCCCAAGGTGGGTATGGAAAAAACGACAGAGCCGGAGGTGGTCGGCAGCCTGGAGCCCCGAGCAGATCGCTAAATCGGCTTCAGATCGATTACCCAGAGGATCAAACCATGCGGATCAGCCACGAGACGATCTATCAGTCCTTGTACATTCAAGGACGCGGAGCATTGCGCCGAGGACTTACCGCATGTCTGCGTTCAGGCCGAGCGTTGCGCGTACCGCGCGAACGGGCCCGAGTTCGCAACAAGTCCTTCATTGGAGACGCCCTTATAATAAGCGACCGTCCGGCCGAAATTGCCGATCGGGCTGTCCCCGGACATTGGGAAGGCGACCTCATCCTTGGCCTCGGAGGCTAGGCGATCGGTACGCTCGTGGAACAAAGTTCACGCTTCACAATGCGTGCTTCACCTGCCGCGCATGCATGGCTATCAGCAGAGCCTGCGCATCAAGAACGGTCCACCACTTGCCGGCCACGGCGCTGAAGCAGTCCGCAGAGCCATAGCCCGATCCATGGGCAAACTTCCCGAGCAACTGCGTCAGTCGCTGACTTGGGACCATAGAGCGGAAATGGCGCAGCAGCCGACCTGCGCATCGACACCGGGCTCGAGATTTACTTCTGCGATCCCCAAGCCCGTGGCAACGAGACTCCAACGAAAACACCAACGGCTTGCTGAGACAGTACTTTCCAAAGGGCACGGATCTCAGTCGGCACACAGCCCGGGAACTGGACGCAGTTGCCCATGCTATCAACACAAGACCGCGCAAAACGCTCGGCTGGAAAACACCTGCCGAACTCCTCGACCAGCTCCTTGGGGGACAGTATGATGCCGGTGTTGCGACGATCCGGTTGAATCCGCCTTGGCTGCCTCTATCGCTGTGATGGATGAGCCCGCCTCCCCGCGCGGGCCGCCGATCATGGAGAGCCTGTTCCAGGGCATCGAGAACGAAGGCTGCATGCGCCGTCCGGCTCACCCGCCAGCCGACGATCCGACGGGCATAGGTGTCGACAAAGGCGACATAGACGAAGCCCGTCCAGATTCGCGACGCAGGTGAAGTCGGAGGCCCGCAGCATGTTCGGCGCCGGAGCATGGAACTGGCGGTTGACGTGGTCGAGAGGGCAAGGTGCGGCCTTGTCGCTCACCGTAGTGCGGATCGGCTTGCCGCGGACGATGCCTTCGAGGCCCATGGCCTTCATCAAGCGGGCAACCGTGCAGCGGGCGACCTCGAAGCCCTCGCGACGCAACCGCCGCCAGACCTTGCGAACGCCGTAGACGCGGAAGTTCGCCTCAAACCGTCGGACCTCATCCTTCGAGGCTGTATCCCATCTTGCCCGAGCCGACAGCCGGCAGGGGTCGACGCGCTTGGCGACATGGTCGTGGTAGGTCGACGGGGCGATCGGCAGCACCTTGCAGATCGGCTCAACCCATGCGCCTTGCGGTGATCGTCGATGAACGCGATCGTGGCCTGAACCGGCGGTCGAGCTTCGCCTGGGCAAAATACGCGGAAGCCTTGCTCTCGTTGGCCTGCGAAGCTCGCGGCTCTCGCGTTCCAGAGCCTTCAGTTTCGTCGCAGCATCCGTGGGAACTCCGGCGCGCACGCCGCCGTCACGCTCGGCTTTCTTGCAGCCGATCTTGGCGGCGATCGATGAAACCTCCGCCCACCGCGACGTATGCTCGCGTTCGTGATCCAGAACCAGCCGCATCGCGGGGGGTCCGGACCTCGGGAGAGAACTTGTTGGTCGCCTTGCTTGTCATGGTTTCACCTTCTCAGGAGTTGGAGCCTCCGATCAACCCGCGGCGGTACACAACAAGGGTCACGGATCAATCTGGGCGGGAACCCTAGAGAATCAGCCCTCAGAGCCTTTGGTAATAGACCGACCCCTCGCACCTGTTTGGGCTGGGTGTACAAGTCAGGTTTTCATCAGGTTGGACGAGTATGTCTGGCAGTAGAGCGCGACCACTTCCGTGCCCGCCCGCTCGTCTGGCAGACACACAAAGGAGAAAGATATGCCGTCAGCTACAAGCAGCGCCATCGTTTCCTGCCGCAGATCATCGCCCATCCGGTCTGGCCCTCCTTCAGGTCCCCTTGAGCCTGTGTCTCGTCGAGGAAATGGCCTGGGAGCGGGATCGTGGTTTCGTATGAGACAATCCGCCGGTGCGGCGACAAATGCGGTCCGCATACGGAGCCATTACGTCGCGGCACTTGATATTGCAGTGCAGCAAAGGTAGAGGGCCGCCCCTTATCGGAGTGTCGTCCATGGCCCTTACCAATGCTGGTAGCGAGGCAGAACCCGTCGAACAATCGAGCCGTCCCGAAATCGAACAGGACAGCACCAAGGTGCTGATGCTAGGCGCGCTCGGTGTGGTCTATGGCGACATCGGCACCAGCCCGATCTACGCCTTCCGTGAGGCGCTGGTGGCGTCGTCGGGCGGCAATGTCGCCGAGCGCGGCGATATCCTCGGCGTGCTGTCGCTGATCATCTGGTCGCTGACTATCATCGTCACCATCAAGTACATCATGTTCGTGCTGCGCGCCGATAACGGCGGCGAGGGCGGCGTGCTGTCGCTGATGGCGCTGGCGCGCGGCAGTTTCCCGACCCGCTCGGCGATCATCCTGGCCATCGGTATTGTCGGCGCGTCATTGTTCTTCGGTGACGCCGTCATCACGCCGGCAATCTCGGTGCTTTCGGCGGTTGAAGGCATGAATGTCGTTACCCCGACCTTCCAGCCCTACGTCGTGCCGCTGACGCTGGTCATCCTTGCGATCCTGTTTTCGGTGCAGCGCTTCGGGACCGGCGGTGTGGCGCTGATCTTCGGGCCGATCACGGCGGTCTGGTTCCTGGCTATCGGTCTTTCGGGCTTGAACCACATCATCGCCGATCCCGAAATCCTGTGGGCGGTCAGCCCGCACTACATCGTCGCCTTCCTGATCAATTCGCCCGATGTCGCCTTCGTCACCATCGGCGCCATCTTCCTCGCCGTCACCGGCGCCGAAGCGCTTTATGCCGATCTCGGCCATTTCGGCCGCAAGCCCATCGTGCTCGCCTGGCTGGCCATCGTGTTTCCCTGCCTGCTGCTAAACTATGCCGGGCAGGGCGCTTTCGTGCTGGCGAAGAACGGTCACGTCGGCCATCCATTCTTCGAGATGAACGAAGGCTGGACGCTGATCCCGATGGTGGTATTGGCAACCGCGGCGACGGTNGGCCATCCATTCTTCGAGATGAACGAAGGCTGGACGCTGATCCCGATGGTGGTATTGGCAACCGCGGCGACGGTTATCGCCAGCCAGGCGGTCATCTCCGGCGCCTTCTCGCTGACCCGGCAGGCGGTGCAGCTCAATATGCTTCCGCGCCTCGAAATCCTGCACACGTCGGAACGGCAGTCGGGCCAGATCTACATGCCCCGCGTCAATGTTTTGCTGGCGTTGGCGGTGATGTTGCTGGTCGTCGGTTTCGGCGAATCGAGCAAGCTGGCCTCCGCCTATGGCATCTCGGTGACCGGCAACATGCTGGTGACGACGGTGCTGCTGTTCGTCGTCATGACGCGCATCTGGAAATGGCGGCTGTGGGTGGCCGTCGCCATGACGGCGCTGTTCGGCTTCATCGACATCGGCTTCTTCGCCTCCAACATCGTGAAGGTGTTCGAGGGCGGCTGGGCGTCGCTTGCGGTGGCCTTCACCATCGTTCTGGCGATGTGGACCTGGATACGCGGCAGCCGCTATCTGTTCGACAAGACCCGGCGCAACGAAATCCCGCTCGATTTCCTCGCCGGCAATCTGTTGAAGAAGAAGCCGCAGCTGGTGTCCGGCACCGCCGTGTTCCTGACCAGCGATCCGCAAAGCGCGCCGACAG
>NZ_AYVN01000031.1:0-13683 GCF_000502815.1 Mesorhizobium sp. LSJC269B00 | reverse complement strand
AAGCTCGCTCTGCGCCAAGCCGCATGACCAGCATCATGGCCGCCCCATTTTGCAGAACTTGACGCACACAACCGGCGGAGCTGCCTTGCCGAGCGCCTCGACTAGCTTGCGATCACGCCCTTTGCTCCTTTGCAATCGGGCGACGGCGCCCAGATGGGAGCAACATGACGAACGCGCCTTCGGCGCCTCTGAGCGCTTGCCGATGGCTGCCGAACAACAGACGCTCACCAATTTTTTCGTACAGTGAGCGCTGGAAAATTGAGCTTCCGCTAGCCAGAGCAGGAAAGAAGCCAGAAGAGTGCCAAAGGCGTTTATCTCAAGGACCTAACTTCATACATCGATAAGCGACTGTCTGAAGTGCGCTCCTTCAGGCGTAGCTATCAGCAGCCCACCTGTGGCATCTTTGCGCTCGGAGTTTCAGCAATTCCTAGATGACTCACAAGATGCTAGCTCCCGTCCGCCATTCGTGCCCATTCCCAAAATACACCCGATTGCCCGCGCAGAACGGCGAACCCTTCTCGAGCACTGGCTCGCCTCAGAATGCCGCTGCCCCAGTAATGATCAACGTTTGGAAGATATGGCGCGTGGTCGTCTCAGTTTTCATCCCGCTCCTCGGTTTCTTCGGCAAGAATCTCCCTCTCCTGCTCAAGTCTTCGAATAAGGCGATCGATCTCTTTGACCCCAATCGCGCCAGTTGAAACGAGGTGAAAGCTGGCATCTTTCGACAGCATCCCTGCCCACTCGCGCTGATCGCCGTGCGGGCTCGCCACTCGCTCGACCCCCTTGGGTTTGGCATGCGGGTCGCCGGTCAGCACCGGTGGCCATGAAAACCAATCATCCGCGTACGGGACCTTGTACGACTCCTTTGCCCAATATCGGTCATGGTCGAACCGAGGAACCCGATCCATGTCCACGCCCAGATCGTTCAATCGCTCGTAGAATCCCGTGTAATTGAAGTTCTGCGGGTCACTGTGGCCGTCCGGAATCCCGCGATCGACTTCTATATGTGGCACGATCGTGAGAACTCGATCGACCGTACGGCAAGCGCCAATATAACAAGCCGCTAGGCTCGTGTACTGCGCCGAGTTCGGAGAGCCCCCCTCCTCGTAGTCTATTTCAATGTTAATTGCCTTGCCCTTAAGATCGAACTTAGGCAGCTTTCCGTTCTTTGGCTTCAAGCCGGACTCTGCCTTCGTCGCCCACACGTTCGTCTCTTGGAATGGCCACAAATGGACCACCTCTCCCGTTTTGAGAATTACCGCGTGCGACTTGTTACGCTTTTTCCCAATCCAAGGCTTCACTGTGTCGTAGGTGAGCTTTCCGTCCACGGTCTGGTGGAGGATGAAGTGAGTGCGCCCGGCGCAACTGCCATCCTTAAGGTCACAAGCGTCCTCGAGCTCAGCCAATGGATCTGTCGAAATATCGTTAATGCCCATGTCCCACTCCTAGCAAATAAATCCCCGATACTAGCGTAACGCCAATTCGGACGCAAAGTAGCCGAGGCCGGCTCGTAGCCGCACGGTCCGTTACAAGGACTCCGCCTTAAAGACCGTCTATGCCAACGGATTGGCCGAAAGACGAGGGCACTCTCGAAACCTTCCTGCACAAGCTGAGGCTGGAACTGGGCGAAGCCAAGCGAGCCAACAAGCCCTGGCTTCGGCTCAAGATCACAGGCCTTTGTTTGCCGGCCCCCTACGTGGCTCTCATGATTGACCGCCAAACTAGGCTACAAGGTCAAACTCCGAGAGATCAATCCGGAGGCTGGAGTCCATCCCACCGTCGACGCACGCTTTGAGTTCAGCGACGTCCCGCAGTGCGCCGGGTTCGGACCTTACCGACCTCAGGCTCCACGCAACCACAAGAAGTTCGCCCATTTTTACATCGAAGAAGCCACTCCTATCTAACACCGGCAATTCCGGTCGAACATGATCAATCGCTGCCGCCAACCTGCGGCTGTTACTTGGATTTCGTACTTCTGCCGTCCTGGTTCTGAGCCCTCTTGGGCTTGGAGTTCAGCGGTACGTCGCGCCAATAATATTCCGCGTAGCGCGAGAAGGCCCAAATGAAGCTGGCGGTCAGCCAAACCAGGGAGATTAGGACAAGGGACAGAAGCAAATTCTGCCACCACGGAGAAATATCTGCCCATTGCCCTGGATCATACCTGTTCAGATCGGTGGAGGAGGAGGGAAGCGCGTTTTCGACATTAATCCCGATCCAGAAGACGATGTTCGAAACAATAAAGAGCGATGTGGCCAGGTAGAGCGTGATCTCAATCCGGTTCGATATTCGATCCGCGACGGTGACGTTGAGCTGATAGAAAAACTTGGAAAAGAAAGTCACGAGAAAAAGCGTTGTCGCGGCAATGACCAGCGCCGGCGCCAGACGCTTTATCCATGGATCGATCACATCGATCGGGATGACGTTGAGATTGAATATCCAGTCCACGATCAGAGCGGTTCCACCGACTCCGATAGTGAAGACGAGAACCCGCGCGATCTTATCACCTTGCCGATAGAACCTTTGCAACTTTTGCCGCGCCGCATCGACATAACGGTTCGTGTCAAATCCATACTCGTCGAGGAAGGCTATGAACGCCAGAATGATGCCGAAGAATGCATCGCCGAAGGATTTGCCGTAGACGCCGAAAAGCGCGTAAGTGATAGACACGGCTGCGACAGCCAGTTTCAGATTGAAATGTCTTGACCTGGGCGTAGCCGGTTTGTTCAGCAAATCGTTCACGGTTTCCCTCCGCTGTAACATTTCCCCGACAGCCAGAATAAGCCGGTTAGATCGAATTGCAATTGCGCGATGACGGGACCGTGTCGGTAGTAAGTTGCAACCTTTTTGGACCTTACAACCTGAACGAACCGAATTCACGCCCATGAAATCGCTCACGTGTTAAATACTCAGAACAAGCTCGTCATTCATTACGACGTTCAGTGGATTGTTGAGCATTACCCTTTCATGAGCCCTGACCTCACGTGTGCTAGTGTGCCAGGCCTCTTGTCGCTGACCGTTCAGCGACCAGCAGGCGCGGTCTTGTCAATCACAGCTGAAATCGCCTTCTGCCACACGCCGACGAGGTCACGCGCTTTCACTACCAACTTTGCTCAACGGAAATTCTGGATCACGTTTGAGCACATGCCAATCTGAATTTTCCGGAACGATCTCTTTGATAATACTTCCGGGATCATCCTGAAGTCACTCGCCTAGCCAGCTCAGTTCGCTTCAACGTAGGCAGCGGCTCGATACCGCCCATAGCCGACCTTCACGAGCAGCCCTTCCTCGCACATCCGGGAGAGGTAGCACCGTGGGATGCCGACGTCGGTGAGATCGCGAGTCCGTACCTCGCCGCGTTCTTGCGCCAGAGCAACGGCGCGATTCCGGAGCGATGGTGGACGCCCACCTGCGAGGTGTAGCGCTTCCGCGCGGTCCCGATCACGTTTTCGCATTTGATGCGGCAGTGCCGCGTCCCGGAGTAGCGCTATGGCGAATTCGTATTTCTCAGATTCATCGATCCCGGAGAGCCAACTTCCAAAGATTTGGCCAATCGTGAGCATTGGCGGCGGCATAAGCCGCAGCTCTTTGTGCAGCAGATGCGCGAGGTTGGCGGCTTCGGATTTGAGGACATTCCACGCACGGCCGTTTGTTCCGCCCAATTGAGCGCGGATATCGTGCCGCTCATCTACCATGGAAGCAGTCGAACGACGCCGCTCGCTGGCAAAGTGTTCGCCTTGCGCTTGCCCGATCTCATCGATTTCAAACACGGGAAGCTTCACTTCGAAACGCGCGAAACCTCTGTCGCACATACAACATAGACGCCACCGCTGACATTGTTCTAACCGGCGTCAATCACGATCATCGGATTGAACCGTGGTGGACCCTTGGCGAGCAGCGCACCGCCATCATTAGGGGGACAAAGGAACTTGGAATCGCGCTTGTAACGACCCCGAACTTCGGTCTTCTGCTCGACAATCCGCGAACAGATGATCTTCACGCGATAAAGCGTATCGCCATCACATTCGAAGAATTCCAGCGTGAAGGGGTGGCCTGCGCACTCCATCCTAACGGCCGGACCTATCGGGACTTTGAGCGCTGGTCGAGACTTATTGCCGAGCGCTGTTTGGTGCAAGGCTGCAGCGCGTAGTTGTCGAGCATCAGCTCGCCAACATGACGGCGTCGTGCCGAGCGGTGCCGCCGCATGATGCCTCAACGTCGGGCTCACCACAAACAATGCTGTCCCCATTGAACGAAACTGTCGCGAAGCGAACAGTCGAACTGTAGCCGAACGTTTTCCGTTCGTGCTTGGGTGGATCCGCAAGGCAAAAACAAGGAAGTGCGAACCAAGGTCCGCCCGCACAATTGAGCTTCAAGCCGCAGCTGGTCGTCAGGCTGGCACGTCATTTGCGGTCGAATGCAGGACCCTTTGTGACGCCTACCTCTACCAGCTGAGTTGACTGTGATGATTGTACAAAATTTTGCATACCTCCATTTCGGCGAAAATTATGTTATCGGCAGCTAAAACCAAATATTGGACAACAATCACCAGAGTACATTCTAGGATTCCCTTCAGGGCTTAGCTGACGGCGCAGCAAAACTGCGCACGTTTCAAAGCTGTTCACAGAATCACTCGCGTCCATCACTTTATTATTAAAGCGGAGATCGACAATGACCACTAGGAGCCTCCTCCTCGGCTCAACTGCGGCACTGATTGCCGTTTCCAACGCTCGCGCCGTCAGCACCGCCGCCGAGCCTGACCCGACTGAGTACGTCAAGATCTGCGACGTCTACGGCTCGGGCTACGTCTACATTTCAGGCACCGAGACCTGCCTGCGAATCGGCGGCTCTGTCCGTTACAACGTCGGATTGTTTGACCACTCAAGAACCTCGGATGTGAGGACTGGTGAGCATCAGAGCGCGTGGCAAAACAACACACGCTTCACATTGAGAACCTGGACCGGCCAGGAGACCGAGCGCGGGACGTTGAAGACCTACACCGAAACCCGCGTGAACTTCGGCAGCCACCAGACATCGGTTTCGGACAGTTCTCGGTCCTATGCCTTGAACGGAGGCAGCGGCCTGACTATCGCCTGGATTCAGCTTGGTGGCCTGCGAGTTGGTAAGGACCGGTCGGCTTTCGACATGTTTATTGGCTGCGCGGGTGATGTACTGAACCAGACGCCGGCTCCGTACGGCGCTTTCGATACCAATGTGGTTCAGTACTACTTGGACGCAGGGAACGGCTTTTCGGCCGTGGTTTCGCTGGAACAAGGCTCGGACGTGGTCGGCACAATCGACAGCTACGCTCCCCACATAGTAGGCGGCTTGAAATACGCACATGGCTGGGGAGCGATCACCGGCGTTGCAGCTTATGATAGCAACTACGAATCGGTGGCCGCCAAGGTCCGTGTCGACATCAATGTCACCAACGAACTATTGCTATCCGGAATGTTGGGCTACGGTTCCCATGGCCAGCTCAACTACGGCTCGACGAATTCGGTAGACGCTCATGGTCGCGGTTTCTATAAACCTTGGGGTGGGAACTGGGCTTTCTGGGCTGGCGCCGGTTACGAGCTCACCGAGTCAGCTTCCTTCAACCTTCAGCTCTCGGGTGATCAGCTCAACAACTATGGTGTCGCTGCGAACGTCGCCTATGCGTTCCTTCCCGATTTCACAGTTACGGCTGAACTCGACTATGACCGCTACGGAGGCTCCGCCGTCGGAAAGGTGAAAGCTTCCGAAGTGAACTGGACCAATGCCAACAAGAAGAGCAGTGTCGGCGGTATCCTGCGTTTCGAACGCTCATTCTAATGCGATGAAGCGTTGAGCTCCGAGGTCCAGTTGATGCGCGGACATTCCCCCTACATTCCGTTGATTGTGCATGCACGGCTCGGCCGTCGTACGCGGCGACCGTCATAGAGCTCGGGTTTGACGCCGTGCTCCTGAACACGGCGGTCCCGAGGGCGGCCGATCCGGTCGGCATGGCGCGTGCGTTCGGCAAAGCGGTCGATGCCGGTCGTGAAGCTTTCAGCTCGGGAATGCTCGAACGGCGCTACCCACCGACGATCGGCAGGGCCGTCTTCTCATGAAGTCGTGGACGTGCCGGCTGGATTGACCGGCTGGTGCCGCTCGGCGTCCGTCTGGTGCAGCTCCGGATAAAGGATATGGACGAGAAAGGACTGCAGACGGAAATCCGCCGCGCGAACGACGCCTGCGCGGTCCATGGTTGCCAAGTGAGTCAACGACATTTGGCGCACGGCAATCGAGGAAGGCTGCGACTTCGTCCATCTTGGTCAAAAGGATTTGGCTGCCGCCGATGCTGGCGATGAAATACGTCGGATTGAAGCTCGGCCTGTCGATCCACGATCCCACCGAACTGGAAACGGCGCCAGTGGCGGAACCGGAGTATGTGGCGCTCGCCCCAGTCTATCCAACAGCCTCAAGAAGATGAATGGGCGTCGCGAGGACTCGAGCGGATCAGCGGTGGAAGCACCAGGTCGCGCCGATCCCATTGGGTCTGCATCGGCGGCCTCAACCTGACCGTCTCGAAGGCGTTTTTTGAGGCTGGCGCGGAAAGCGCAGCCGTGGTCACCGACTTTGCGCTGAACGACGCGCCAGAGGCGCGCACGCGAGAATGGATCGAAAGACCAGAGCAATGGCGCCGAGGCGAGAACCGCATGTGCTCGTTGCTGTCGGGTCAGACACCAGCGGTGGGGGCTGGAATTGCCCGCGAGATCCAGACGATCGCTTCCAGTGGCGTGCGCACCTGCCTTGCTGTCAGCGCGCTGACGGTGCAAACCCATGAACACGCCTGGAAATCCAAGTTACGCAACCCCGTCCGGTGGCGGATCAGATGCGCGCTACGCTTCAGCCTAACAGAGTGGCCGCCACCAAGATCGGCATGCTCGCAACGGCTGAGATCGATCGTCGCTGCGATTGCCGCTGTGCTGCGCGAATATCCGCGCACCGGCAATCCAGATCCGGTGCTGGCTTCCACGTCAGGCCGAGCGTTCTTGAAGCAAGCGCCACCCCGCATCATGAAGTAGCATCTGATGCCGCTTTGCCGTGTCGACACCCAATGTCATTGAACTGGCGCTTCTTGCCGGCTCAGTGCTACCGGTGAATGAGGCCGGCGCGCTTCAACAAGGACCACAAGCCACCCCGTCTGCTGGACTCCTCCAAATTCGAAACACGGATGGTTACTATCCAGACAATTGATTTTATCAATCTGCGACAATACCGCATAGCGGCGCCGGCGGAATGATCACCGGTAGCAAGACGAGCTGTTTCGTTGGCCTGTAGGACGCGCACCGCGACCGAGGTACAAGCCAGCCCGTCTGCGGCCATGTTCGGATCGGGCGCATCGGTGCGCCGATGAGATTGCCGGCGGAACGTTCTATTCGTACAGCCGTGACGGCAGTCATCTCACCGGCGCCATCCTGCCGATGGATGGCCGGCAGTCGGTGCAGCATGGGCTGACTCTGTTCGGAATGAAGCCGCTCGCGCTTCGGACGGTTGAAATGGAGGACATTAGCGTGGAACCGATCAGTCTCGACGAACTTCTGGCCAGCGTCGGCAAGGAAGTCGGCGTGTCGCCGTGGCGGGTGGTCTCGCAGCAGATGATCGACCAGTTCGCCGAGGCCACCGATGACCACCAGTTCATCCACTGCGATCCGGAGCGCGCCAAGCGCGAGACGCCGTTCGGCGGCACCATCGCACATGGCTTCCTGTCGCTTTCGCTTTTGTCGGCGATGACTTTCGAGACCATGCGGCCGCTCGAAAACTGCAAGATGGGTGTCAACTATGGCTTCGAATCGCTGCGCTTCCTGGCGCCGGTGAAAACCGGATCTCGCATCCGCACCCGTTTCGTACTGGCCGACGTCAAGGTCAGGCCGTCGGGCTGGGTGCAGACGGCGCTGGGCGTGACGATTGAGATCGAGGGCTCGAAAAAGCCGGCGCTGACCGCGCGCTGGTTGACGCTGACGCTGATCAAACGCCAGCCGGAGGCGGCCTGAATTGCTCAAGAGCATCAGCAGAGACGATCTTCACGTGCCGGGGCGATGTAGGCGACTAGTGCGCACCGATCGGCAACGCGGCCACGGGGGTCGGCTAGATAGAGTGGCAGGAATGCCTAATCGGGGCTCCGACTCGGAAGGGGCTTCGATGTATCGGAAGCGCTTCGGCTTTCGGCGCTGCATTCCTTCTTCACGAAGGTCCATGGAGAATTCCCGACCACGGGGTCGAAAGATCGGCTTGTGATCGGAGTGGGCAGATCCTCCCCGACTGAATCTGCCAATAGGGTGTTATCGAGTCAACCGGGTCGAACTTGAGGTCGCGGGTGTCGCTGATCGGCTGCTCGTCGAGCTCGAGAGCTGCCAGCTAAAGGAAGAACACGGCTATGAAGAGCTCCGCAGTTGATGTGGATGCCCAGAGCTGGGAGTGCAGACCGACGAGTTCCCAGCGGGCGAACTTGCCATTGGTAACGCGCCAGACCAGTGGCGAGAAACCCTCGATGAGAAGGCCCCCGAGGCGCACGCGGGATGGACTACAGTGGCGTTTGGCGAGAGGGCCTTCGAAGACGAGATCGAGTGTAAGATGGACGAGCTCGACACGCGTATCGCGCAGTCCCTGCGATCGCGCCTTGTTCGCGGCGCTCGTGCGTGCGAACTGTTGGTAGATCGAGCTGACTAGATGAACCGGGATGGCATTAAAGCGGAACTGGAAGAGACGTCCCTGGCCGAACTAAGTAAGATCAATCCAGCCATCGCTAAAGGTAGGCGAACACGAGACGTTCGGACTCCGTGCCGCTGAAATCCTCAAATTGAAACGGCCGGACCGTTGGAGCTATCATCACCCGCTTGGCTTCCAGAGCTACGGAGCGGGTTGATTATCTGAACGTCCTCGAAGTCCTTTTCATTGTCGGTCACTACGACACACTCGTTGGCTTCGGCTACAGCGGCAATGATTGTGTCTAGGGCGCTCCGCGAACGGCCTCTGGCTTTGCCGTTGGCCATCAGCCGCGCCCACACGAGGCCAGCTTTCTCGTCGAACGATAGCACGCGGCCAGCGAACAGCGCTTGCGGGCCTTCGGAGCCCTCGAACCAAGTTTCAAGGCTGCTGCGCTTTTTCCCCTTCGGCTTCTCTAGGATGCCTCGGCGAATTTCGGCGACAGTAAGCGAAGCAATGAAGAGGTCTTCGTCCTTCTGCGCGCCCATCCAGGCCAGCAACGAGCCCGAAGGCTCCGACTTTATGACGTTGCTGATGATACTGGTATGAAGAAGGTAGCGCGTCACAGGTCGATCTTGCGCCCCTCTTCGCGCGGCCGGCTGAGGTCGAGATTGGAGCCAACCAGAGGCGAGCGACGCAACGCGGCGAGAATGCTGCCCGCTTTCGGTGGCTCACCCGCCACGGCTTGCTGTATGGTCCGACGAAGCTGTCGGGCATCCGGCCCGCTCTCCGTTAATTTTCGGGCAAGAGTTCGCAGTAGATCGCGGTCTGCGTCGAAGGCCTGGATCTCGAACCGCGCGATGCCGCGCTCAGCCAGGCGAGAGCGATAATTCTCGATGGCTCTCTTCTGTGCAGTGTTGCCCATCGCGTGCCTCCGTTCTCTATCCGGATATATAGCCATGGCTTCTTCGGAGCACAAGGTGCCCCGTCATCGGTCCAGCACTAGCTCCTGCGCGACGCGCGTTATTGATAGAATTCCAGCTTGTCGAAGCACTGTGACTTGGCATCATTGTCGCGAAACGGAGTATTTCGCGTCAGGACAGGAACGCGGTCATAGCGCGATGGAAAGTGCAACAGCCAAAAAGCTTCGTGTGGTCGCCGTGCGCGGCCCGCGAATCGGCTGTGCCTGGTCGCCGAAGCCCGGCCGACGCTTCGTCAATCTGGTCCGGCTGCTGGCGCGACAGGCCGCACGGGATTTCGTTCAAGCCGAAACGGATAGCCATACGCGAGACCGCGTCCCGGAGTAAGGGGCCGCCTCATGAAGGTCGCGCTTGGCGCTCGCTACTCAACTGACAATCACCGAGACGCCTCGATCGAGGATCAGTTGCGGCTCTGCTGCTTGCGTGCTGAAAAGCAAGGCTGGACAGTCGTCGACAGCAATACCCACCGAGCGATCTGCGGCGGGTCGCTGTTGCGTCCCGGCCTTCAGGAGCTGATCAGCGATGCGATGCAGGGCAAATTCCTGATCGTGCTCGCAGAGGCGATGGATCGCCTGACCATGACCGCTGCAAACCGGGAGCAGGCCAGGCTGGGCAAACGTTGCAACAGATCCTTCAAGGAAATTCATAGACTCTTAGCAACTCCGGCTCGCTGTGAATGGTAGGCTTATTGCAACGTCTGAGGTCAGTGGTTCCAAACCGTGGCCCCGCTTGTCTTCGACTGGCCGAACTGCTTGCAATTTCGGCTAAAGGCAAGAAGAGCGCCCATTTGTTTGTTCGACACAGGATATCGACGGTCGTCACGGCCACCGAGATTTGTCCGGTCGTTGGACAACCCTTCGAAATCGCAACTTCTGCGGAGAACGCGAAATGAGAAATTCGGTAGGACTTGGTCCTGAGCCATGATGACACTGGTTAGTCGCCTACGCATGGCAGCGCATCCTGACCGCCTTCGAATCCTGGGCCTTTGTGCGCATGCGGACCTAACTGTCTGCGAGCTAGCGGAGATTCTGAGCGTGTGTCGAGAGCGGGTTGCGCGACACGTCCGGCTGCTCGCCAGAGCCGACTTTCTTTGCTGCAACGAACAGCCTCCGTGGCGCTCGTACCATCTCAACGCAGGATCCAACGACGGCGGGCTGGTTCAATTATTGGTCGATCTCCTGCCCCATCGCGACGGCTATCATAAACAGGACCTGCAGCGGCTCGAAGCGGTACGAGACACGCGGCCGAAAGGGACCGCGTGCTTGATCGTGAAATAGGTCAATCCAATTGGAGCGCGAAGCTACCATGGACAACTCCGCAGACGGCGCAATCGCACAGCCGGACACCCACGGGCGGTCTTCCTTGGCCGCGGTTGATTGCCGCGTCCACGAGCTGCTTCTGAGACAGGAGCGGCAGGAGCGGACGACCCTCAAGCTCATCGCCTCAGAGAACTTTGCGTCCTCGGCCGTGCTGGAAGCGAACGGCTCGATTTTCACGAACAAGTACGCCGAGGGGTACCCCGGCGCGCGCTACTACGCTGGAAACGAGATCGTTGATGAGCTTGAGGATCTGGCCATTGGGCGCCTGAAAACGCTATTTGGCAGCGAGCATGCCAACGTCCAGCCTTATTCCGGCTCGCCGGCCAACCAGGCTGTCTATCGTGCGCTTTTGAGTCCCGGTGACAAAGTCATGGGCTTGCCCCTTCCGGAAGGGGGCCATCTGACTCATGGTTGGGCCATCAACTTTTCCGGAACTGACTATCAACGCGTGCCCTATGGACTAGATGAAAAGACACAGCAGATTGACTATGACCGCTTGCGCGAGACAGCCAAGCGGGAACGGCCGCGGCTCATTTGGGTCGGCGGAACCGCTTACCCGCGTGTCTTTGACTACGCGGCAATGGCAGAAATTGCCCTGGAAGCGAACTCCTATCTCGTAGCCGACATTGCGCACATCAGCGGCCTGATTGCCGCGGGAGCGCACCCGAATCCCGTGGGCCATTGTGACGTGGTCAGCAGCACGTCCCACAAGTCGATCCGCGGTCCCCGCGGTGGCTTCATTTTGTCAAGGAACGAAGATCGCTATCAGGCCCTGTATCATACAAAGAGCAAATACAATCTCGCCAGACGAATAGACCGGGCGGTCTTCCCTCACCTGCAAGGCGGACCTCACATGAATGCCATCGCTGCGCTAGCGGTTGCCTTGCACGAAGCCGCGAACCCGTCCTTCCGAAGCTACGGCCAACAGACGGTCAAGAATGCCAAGGCTCTGGCACATGCACTGCTTGAGCGAGGTTATGACCTGGTTACCGGGGGGACGGACAATCACATGCTGATCCTTGATCTTCGCGATCGGCCACTATCGGGCAAGGCCTATGCCGAGCGACTAGCAAAGGCAGGAATCATCACAAACTTTAATATGGTGCCTGGCGACCCGCGGCATCCGGCGGTCACAAGCGGAATTCGCCTGGGGGCGCCAGCAGTGACGTCAATGGGCATGCGCGATGTGGAAATGGAGCAAATTGCTGGCTTCATTGGCTCCGTCCTCCAGCGGCCAGACGACGAAGATCTCCATGCCTGTGTGCGAAGAGACGTTGCCGACTTGTGCGCTGCGTTCGAGGTCCCGGGCATCTCCGACAAGTAAGGTGGGCCAAGCAAAATGCCCATACCACATCCAACATCCGAAGCGAGGTATTCATGGCTAGGCAGTTCGTGTTCTCTTCCGAATCGGTTGGCGCGGGGCACCCGGATAAGTTGGCTGACAACATCTCGGATGCCATCCTCGATGCCATCCTCCGCACAGATCCCAAGGCGCGCGTCGCCTGTGAAGCGTTGGTAAAATCAGGGATAGTCGTTCTGGCTGGCGAGATTACCAGCGATGCCCAGGTGGATTATAGCCAAGTTGCGCGTGATACGATTCTCGACATTGGGTACGACGACGAGGCCGTCGGCTTTGACGGCCGGCGTTGCTCCGTCGTTCATGCCCTCACCGAGCAGTCGCCCGACATCAGCCAAGGCGTTGACGAGGGAAGAGGGCAAGACCTCCAGCATGGAGCGGGAGATCAGGGCCTCATGTTCGGCTACGCATGCCGAGAAACCGATACCCTGATGCCTTTGCCGATCCAGCTCGCTCATCGCTTGACGAAACGGCAGGCGTATGTCCGGAAGGCACAACAGCTTGGCTGGTTGCGTCCTGACATGAAATCCCAAGTCTCAGTGCGCTATGAGGGGTTGCGCCCGGTCGCCCTGGATACCATCGTCGTGTCGACGCAACATGACGAGCAGGTCTCGCAAGAGACTGTCCGCGAGGGCGTCATTGAGGAAATCATAAAGCCTGTCCTGCCGACCCACCTGGAGACGGAAGGCATCAGAATTCTGGTCAACCCGACGGGGCGGTTCGTAGTCGGCGGGCCGCGCGGCGACTGCGGTCTCACTGGACGCAAGATCATCGTCGACTCCTATGGCGGGATGGGTCGTCATGGCGGCGGCGCCTTCTCGGGCAAGGACCCGTCCAAGGTTGACCGCTCAGCTGCCTATGCGGCCCGCTATGTCGCAAAGAACATCGTCGCTAGCGGACTCGCAGACGTGTGCGAGGTGCAGCTTGCTTACGCAATCGGCGTGGCCAGTCCGGTTTCCGTCATGGTCAACACGTTCGGGACAGCCAGGGTTGAGGAGAGCAGGATCGAGCGCCTCATTCTTGAGTTGTTCGATCTCAGACCGAAAGGCATTATCAAGATGCTTGATCTCTTACGCCCTATATACCGCAATACAGCGACCTATGGCCATTTCGGCCGTGAAGAGCCTGATTTCACCTGGGAGAAGACAGACAGGGCGGACGAATTGCGTCGCGAGGCAGGACTCGCCGCCCCGTGAGAGCCGCCGGCGAACGGATTGGCAAGCGGAAAGCCCATTTCCACCGGGCAGACCCGCGCCTGGCAGGCGTGGCGAGAAGCCGGCTCGGGTTTTTTGGCGGAGACATTGATGCCGGATTTTGACGTGCTTTGCATCGGCAATGCCATTGTCGACATCATCGCCCA
>NZ_AYVN01000030.1:0-14544 GCF_000502815.1 Mesorhizobium sp. LSJC269B00 | reverse complement strand
CTGGCTCACGTGAAAGAACATAGTCAAACTGCTTGCTATCGTGGACTGCGGTTACCTTCAGGGCATGCATCGTGAGATACTCGGCGATGAGGCGCCGCATTGCGGCATCATCGTCAATGACAAGAACATGTTTCAACGGCACACCTTCAATCTTGAATCCCCTTGTCTAAACCTGTTGCCGAGCAACCCTGGGGCACCGACCCAGAACAGCTGCTCCTTGATACCACTCGCCGTTGCGTGCGGCCAATGTGAGGCCGTGCTCGTCCTGTTCTTTTCATCCCCAGCGAATTGACCGCACCAAGGCAGCCCGTGGCCACCAGACAGGTCCAAGCGCCGACATGACCCTGCCGTGTGGTCCTTCGCTTTTTCGCTTCGAGCTCCCCCGTTGGTGCAGGCCTGCCAATATCACTCAAGTTCGACCTCATGGATGCCAAGTTTCCTGCTATGCCCTTGCATCCTGGTCATCCTGGAGTTTGCGGACCTGGATCATCTCGATATCCTCCGGCTCGTGGATCCAGCTCGGACATGGTTGAGCAGCGCGGCGTTTGGCTTGATCGGAGAGGCGGTCGGCGGAAGAAGACCGTGATTCGCTGCAGCGGCCTTGTGCAAAATAGTGCGTCTCCTGCCAAGCCGGCTTCGTCCAAGGTGGCCGGCGGCCTCAAATGCTGTTCGGCGACCGGCAGGTCGCCGGTTGCGGTGAACGTCCGGGCTAACATTTCTCAGTTACTGCAACTCCTCCATCTTGAGCGTGTCACTATGCTTGTCCATTGCGCCGTCGGACTCCGTCAATGACGTGCGGTTATCTGCCGATGGGACTGTGCATGATCCACCCTTTGGCGGGGCGGCCGAACAGCTGAACGAGGATCGCACCAGGATGGGCTGCGCCGCCACGTCTTCCCAGTTGACCCTCGCCGCCGCGGATTTGCGCCTTCGAGCCAGCTTCGCGGACGAGCTCGCGTCTCAAGCAATGATCTGAGTGTGCAGGGCCGCGCATGGCTGCTCTTTAAGGACTGGCAGCATACCGGCAAAGTTGGGCCGCTTTATCGCCTTAGTCGATTCCCCACGGTGATCCCGAGCCTGAACAAGCCCGCCAAGCTCCCCATTTTGTCCTTGGCTTGGCGCTGACAGAAGTACCATCCATGACGCCAAAGTCGCGGCCCACACTCCAGGAGCAACGGACGGCCGGGACGGGAGTCATTGTACCAAGATGCTCCGGTCGCTGGCTGATCGGGCCCGCGCCACCCACGCATGCGCAAGATGCTCACCCACGCTGATACGAACACGGTCTTTGCTTCAATTGAAACCGAAAAGCTGAACTTGAACATCACACAGTAACAAACCTCCCCGATAAGCGCGTGCCGGACAGGGCCAGAACCCGTCCGGCGGCTTGGAAAGGTAGGTGATAGGGAATGTTTATTGCAGCTTGGCCGCTGGCCGTCGTCCTGTTGACATCCATGTCACTCCCAGCCGAGCCCGCGCCACTTTCTCCGCGTGAGTTCCGCAGCCTGTCGCGCAAATGCGCTCCCTGGGTTGCGCCGTCCACCCTCGCCGCGATTGCCAAGATTGAAAGTGGCTTTGACACGCTGGTGGCTCATGACAACACCACAGGTGAGCAGCTTCGCTGGATAGACCACCTGGAAGCCACGCGGGGCATCAAGGAACGCCTCGAAGCACAACATTCTGTCGATGTTGGATTGATGCAGATAAACAGCAAGAACTTTGCCATGCTCAATCTTACGCCGGAAAGGGCTTTCGAGCCCTGCGCCTCGCTTTCGGCTGCCGCCCACCTGCTTGAAAGCCGGTATGCCGGCGGCACCACTGCTGTGGCACAGCAACTGGCGCTTCGCCGTGCCATCTCGGCCTATAACACGGGCGACGTCACGCGTGGCTTCGCCAACGGTTATGTACGCAAGGTCGAGTCGGCCGCAAAGGACATCTCAAGTCTCCTTGAGCGAACGCTGGAGCCGACTGCTCGAGATGTGCCGCACCTTGAGGCGCCCGGTCGGAAAGCCGTGCCGCCTCTGCTCCAGCAGAGCCAACAGGCCAATAGAAAGAAACAGCCCAACCAAGATTCTTGGGACATCTGGGGCTCGTATCAGCCAGACCGCTCCGGGGCCGATCCCTCCGGTCCGACAGGCAGCCAGGCTGCGAGAGCACGCGAACCCGCGAACCCGAACAAACTCGTATTCGATTGAAACATGGAGATGCAATGATGACGCCACTCAAGATACTTCGTGCGCTTAAAACGCGTGTTCCTTCGCCTTTTTCCATGCTGCGCATGGCGGCTGAATATGTACCGGCCGCTGCTGCAGGCGCGGCGTGGACGGTCTTCTACAGCGGGCCAGCCGCGGCTCAGGTGACCGGAGGGACGGATCCTGCCAAGATGGTCCAGAATATCTGCACGTTCATACTTGGCCCCTTTGGACAATCACTGGCCGTGCTCGGGCTCGTAGCCATCGGTATCTCTTGGATGTTCGGTCGTGCTTCACTTGGCCTGGTTGCGGGTGTCGTTGGAGGGATCGTCATCATGTTCGGGGCCAGCTTCCTGGGCAAGGCGCTCATAGGCGGCGGCTGATGAGCGACCGGTTGGAAGTGAGCACCCTCTATGTGGCGGCGACGCGCCCCGCACTGTTTCTGGGGGTGCCGCTGACGCTGGCCGGATTGCTCATGATGTTGGCTGGGCTTGTTATCATTATCCTTCAGAACCCGCTCTACGAAATCGTTCTCGTGCCACTCTGGTTCGGAGCACGGCTGGTTGTTGAGCGTGACTATAACGCGGCAAGCGTCGTGCTGCTCTATTTGCAGACGGCCGGCAGAAGCGTGGACGGGCCGGTCTGGGGAGGCGCAAGCGTCAGCGCCAATCCGATCAGAGTGCCGAAACGCGGAAGAGGAATGGTGTAATGTTCGGCGCCAGCGGCCGGACCGAGAGGTCTGGCGAGATCTACCTTCCGTATGTTGGTCACGTAAGCGATCAGGTTGTCCTTCTGGAAGACGGATCGATCATGGCCATGGCACATGTGAACGGTGTGCCCTTTGATTTGGAAGACGCTGAGATGCGCAACTCGCGCTGCCGCGCGTTCAACACTCTCTTGCGCAACATCGCCGATGACAATGTCTCGATATACGCTCATCTTGTGAGACACAACGATGTGCCGGCGCCGGCGCCGCGCCAGTTTCAAAGTGCATTCGCTGGCAGTCTGAGCGAGGCCTACGAGCGTCGTGTGCTGTCGGGAAAGCTCTTTCGCAACGATCACTTCCTCACTTTGATCGTGTCCCCCCGCACCGCAATCGGCAAGATCGGCTTGCGGATTGCCAAGTCCCGCAGACGGAATGAGCACGATCTAGCCACCCAAATGCGGAGCCTGGAAGACCTCTGGCACATCACTGCTGGCGCACTCGGCGGTTACGGTCTGCGCCGGTTGGGCATTCGTGAGAATGGCAACGTGCTCTTCACGGAAATCGGCGAGGCGCTTCGGCTCATGATGACTTGCCGGTTTCTTCCGGTTCCGATGGTTACCGGCTCACTTGGCGCCTCGATCTACACTGACCAGGTCATCTGCGGGAAGCGGGCGCTTGAGATTCGAAGGCCCGGGGATAGCTCCGTCGGATCATTGTTTTCGTTCCGTGAATATCCGGCGACGACGCGGCCGGGCATGCTAAATTCCTTGCTGTCCGCCAACTTCCCGCTTGTCCTGAGCCAGAGCTTTTCCTTCCTCACTCGCCCACAAGCTCATGCCAAACTAAGCCTTAAGTCCAGCCAGATGACGAGTGCCGGCGACAAGGCTCTCACCCAGATCAATGAACTTGCCGAGGCAGAGGACGCACTGGCAAGCAACGAATTCGTGATGGGTTCGCATCATCTGAGCCTGTGCGTCTATGCCGACAGCCTCAATAGCCTTGCAGATCGCGCAGCAAGTGCCCGCGCACGGCTGGCCGACGCGGGCGCCGTTATCGTCCAAGAGGGCATCGGCATGGAGGCCGCATATTGGTCCCAACTTCCGGGGAACAACAGGTGGCGCACGCGCCCGGGGGCGATCACCTCACACAATTTTGCCGGGCTCGTCTCATTTGAGAACTTCCCAAGCGGTTCCAGTTCCGGCCACTGGGGCAATGCTGTTGCGCGCTTTCGCACAAACGGTGGAACTTCTTTCGACTACATCCCCCATGAGAATGACGTCGGCATGACGGCAATATTCGGGCCCGTTGGCAAAGGCAAGACGACGCTGATGACCTTTGTCCTCGCGATGCTTGAGCAAAGCTTGGTCGATCGCAATGGTGCGATCGTCTTCTTCGACAAGGATCGGGGTGGTGAACTGCTGGTGCGAGCCACGGGAGGGACATATCTTGCGTTGCGCAGAGGCGCTCCGAGCGGCTTGGCCCCTCTGCGTGGACTGGACAACACCTCCGCCTCCCGGGACTTTCTGCGCGAGTGGTTGATGGCCCTGATCGAGAGTGACGGCCGTGGTCCGATCTCGCCGGAGGAAAGCCGTCGGCTGGAACGCGGCATTGTTCGTCAGCTTTCGTTCGAACCCCCTATGCGCTCACTTGCGGGCCTGCGCGAGTTCCTATTGCACAGCCCCTCCGAGGGCGCAGGAGCACGGCTGCAGCGGTGGTGTAGAGGGGGGGCGCTTGGATGGGCCTTTGACGGCGACGTGGACGAAGTAAGGCTGGATGCCTCCATTACGGGCTTCGACATGACGCAGCTCCTGGAATATGAGGAGGTCTGTGCACCGGCCGCCGCATACCTTCTGCATCGAGTGGGCGCTATCGTCGATGGTCGTCGGTTCGTCATGAGCTGCGACGAATTTCGATTCTATCTACTCAACCCCCAATTCTCGGCCGTTATCGACAAGTTCTTGCTCACGGTCCGCAAAAACAACGGCATGTTGATACTCGCAACGCAGCAGCCTGAACACGTTCTGGAATCGCCTCTCGGAGCTAGTCTCGTTGCGCAATGTATGACGAAAATTTTCTACCCATCACCGACGGCGGACCGCTCTGCGTATGTCGATGGCTTGAAGTGCACTGCGCAGGAGTTCGAGGCAATCCGCCAGGGAATGGCAATCGGCAGCCGCAAGTTTTTGCTCAAGCGCGATAGCGGGAGTATTGTTTGCGAATTCGATCTTGGGCAGATGCGCGAGTACGTAGCCGTACTCTCGGGGCGGGCCAACACAGTGCGCTTTGCCGACCAGCTTCGTAACCAGCACGGAGACGCCCCAAGTGGGTGGCTCGACAAGTTCATGGCCCGGTACCACGAAGTTCAAGACTGACGGAGGAATATTCATGAAATTTGCCAAACTTGCAGTAACGACCCTTGCTGCTTCCCTTCTGCTTCACGGACAGGCCCGTTCGCAATTTATCGTCAGCGACCCTGTAACAGAAACACAAGCGACCTTAACAGCGCTTTCCAATGCGGCGATCCTTGAGAGGTCAATCGAGACGCTCGCTACCACGATTGAAATGGTGACAATTCTAACGTCGTCATTCGCTGTCACGGGACTGCTAAGCTCACTTAACCAAGGAAATCACTACCCGTCGAGCAATAAGCTGGAGGAGCAGATGTTTGATGCTCGGGCGCCAGCTTCGATTATGGCCCGTAACATTGCGAAGGACCCAAATCGGATAGTCAACGGCACCGATTCAGAAGCGAAACTGTTACAGGGACAAATCGCCGGGGCCGCCAATGCCGCAGCTATTGCAGCCGACACTTTGGGCATGATGGACAAGCGCCTTAAGGATAACGCCGGCACGCTTGGTCAGCTTTCCCGCTCGGGAAATATTATGCAGGCCACCGTGACCAACGGTCTGGTCCTCAAGCAGATTCACGATGCGATGATCCAAAATGTCCAGGCCACGAGTCTGCTGACAATGGCCACTGCACAAGGGAGCCTTCACGCCGTGGAGGAGGCCGCCACGCAGCGTCGCGAACATCAGGACACCGCTAATATGTTTAGCATCCTCCCGTAAACCACACAGAGTTCATCAGGCTCAGCTGCGCTGATCAGGGACACATCAGGCTCACGCCATGAATTTCAAAATTCCCGCGCCATTCACGACTATACACACGATCTTTCATGGGGCCTTCACGTCCGGGCTGCACAAAGTGCTTGAAAACGTCCAAGCGGCGGTCAGTGCGCCTCTGGTTGCGTGTGTCACGCTCTGGATAATAATCCAAGGCTGTCTGGTCATGCGTGGTCAAGTCGATGCGCGCGGGGGTATCTCGCGCGTAATCATGGTGTCGATTGTCGTCGCCCTTATCTTAGGGCAGGCCAACTATCAGCACTACATTGAAGCGCTCTTCGACGACACGATTCCGAGGTTGGCTCACGACATCAGTGGCAGCGACTTGCCCTTCATCGGAATCCCCCAGAAGCTCGATCTCATGTTTGCTTCAAGCCAGTATGTCTTTCAGCTGATTGCTTCCGAAATTGGGCCTATGAACGGCCAGGACATACTTGCTTTCGAGGGAGCGCAATGGATTTTCTACGGCGCGCTGTGGACAGCGTTCGAGATCTACGATGCCGTTGGAATTCTGACGAAGGTGCTCTTGACGATCGGCCCCCTGGTCCTTGTAGGCTACCTTTTTGATCACACTCGAGACATAGCCACCAGATGGATCGGCCAACTGCTCTCGTACGGGCTGCTGCTTCTCCTCCTCAACATCGTTGCAACGATAGTAATCGCTGCCGAAGCAGTCTCGCTGGCAGCCATGCTTTTGATGATCAAATTCTCGGGCACGACAGCAGCCAAGATCATCGGGCTTTACGAGCTCGACATGCTTTTCCTAGCTGGTGACGCTCTGATCGTCGCGCTTCCGACGATCGCCAGCAGCATCGCCGGCGGCTCTTGGGGAGGTGCGAACCGACCTCTTAACAGCCTCAATCGCCACTTTGCCAAAACGGCGGGTGCTTAATCAATCGACAAGCTCGGTGCCAAAAACATGAAATATTGCCTACTTCTGTCAATCCTCGCTTTGGCCGCCTGCAAGACGAGCCATGGGCTTGCGACATGCGCGGGTGCCCCATTCCAACTGAACGTGGGACAATGGGAAACCACCCCTGAGGATCTTCGGGTCGAATGCGCGGAAGAGCCAAAGTGAAAGTTCCTGAACATGCCCTTCTGGTGGAGAGAGAAACGCTAGCCGCCCACTATAAGAAGGTGGAAGCGTTTCAAACTTCACGAGCGAAGTCTGCGCGGCGCCTGTCAAAGGCCCTGATAGCCTTTGCCGCAGCGGCGGTCCTAGGAAATGTTGCACAGGCATTTACCATTGCTGCCATGGTCCCGTTGGCCAAGCTCGTACCTGTGTTCCTCTGGGTCCGGCCGGATGGGACCGTCGACAGCGAAGTGTCAGTCTCTCGACTGCCGGCAACCCAAGACCGAGCCGTCATAAATGCTTCGCTGTGGGAATATGTACGCCTGCGCGAGGGGTACACAGCAGATACAGCCCAATACGCCTATGACCTCGTATCCAGTTTCAGCGCGCCGGCTGTGCGACAGCAATATCAAGATTTCTTCAACTATCCGAATCCCACCTCGCCGCAAGTCACGGTCGGCAAACGCGGCAAGCTCGAGGTCGGGCATATTTCTTCAAACGACATCAGTCCGGACGTTCAACAGATCCGTTACAAACGTACGCTTGTTGTCGATGGGCAGATGCCGATAGTGACCACCTGGACAGCTACCATCCGCTACGAGCGCTTGACGGGTCTGCCTGGGCAATCGAGGCTCACCAATCCGGGAGGTCTACTCGTCGCTTCCTATCAGAGCTCGGAAGATAGCGTATCGAACCTGGGCTATGTGCAGCCATGACAAAAAGAGCGTTTCTCGCGCTGGTCTGTTCACTCTTCTTAACGATGGAAGCGTCCGCGGAAGACACACCACTTGCCGGCAAGCATGATGCGCGCATGCGCTACCTGGCTTACCGTCCTGACGAAGTGGTGCGCCTGTCTACCGCAGTGGGGGCAACGCTGGTTGTCACATTCGCGGCCAACGAGACAGTCGCAGCCGTGGCCGTTTCCAATAGCAAAGACCTGGCTGCGCTCCCGCGCGCCAACTATCTCTTTTTTAAGGCTAGCCGGATGCTCCCGCCGCAGCCCGTCATTGTGCTGGCCGAGAGTGAGTCCGGTACACGGAGATACGTCTTCAGTATTTCAACGAGAGCGATGCCAAAACTCGATGAGAAGCAACCTGACCTATACTACAGTGTGCAGTTCACCTATCCTGCTGATGACGCTGCTGCTCAGAGAAAGGACGCAGAAAGGCGCTCGATTCTTGGTCAGGCCCGGGCGAAAGTGCTGCGCGACGAGAGAGTTCAGGATTTGTTGAATCGGCCCGCCGCAACTACCAGTCCGGACGAAAGCAATTTTCACTACGTCGCAAAGGGCGATCGATCGCTGGCGCCGCTGGAAGTTTTCGATAATGGCTTTACCACCGTATTTGGCTTCGCAAGCAATTCCCGCATACCCTCCCTCTACATTATCAATCCCGACGGCAAGGAAGCCGCTGCCAATTACACGGTCAAAGGAGACTATGTTGAAGTATCCGCAGTCGCCCGGGAATGGCGTCTGAGAGATGGCAATACGGTCTTGTCCATTTTCAACAGGGCTTATGACCCTGTGGGACGAGCGCCAGGGACCGGTACAGTGACACCCGACGTGTGGCGCGTTTTGAAAGGCCCGGCCGATGAATGAAACCGGCCCACAGTCGGGACATGATGTCCATGCCTCAGGATCGATGGTCTCGGAGCCGGCCCGCCGGCATGTTTCGGGATTGCAGAAGTTGGCCATCGCTGCACTTGTTCTCATCTCATCTCTATCGCTCATCTGGCTCGGCGGTCGTCCCAGCACACAAGACGAGCCAACTCAGCCAAAACCTGCAATTGTCGCCGACGCCGAGCCATTCCGCCCCGTGCCGATTGAGATTGCTCCCGAAGCTCCAGCACCCGTACAGGCGGCGCAGGCAGGAGATCCTGCGCCATCCATGCCGCCTCCGGCGCCAGCTGATCCGCCGCCGGAGGAAACACCAATTTTCGCCTACAGTGGCAGCGGTCAAATGCCCAACGACGGTCAGCGGAGCGAAGACAACCATAGGGATGCTCCCGCGACCTCGCATGAGATTTCAGAGGCTGGCGATCTGACGAGGCGATTGAAGCCAGATATACAGGAGCCAAGCCGGGCCACACTTTTGCCGCACCCTGATCTCGTGATTACCCAAGGAACGATAATACCCTGCATTTTGCAAACGGCAGTCGACACAAATTTACCGGGTTATGTGAAGTGCGTCTTACCTAAAGACGTCCGCGGCGCCACCAACAACGTGGTGCTTTTGGATCGCGGGACGACCGTGATTGGCGAGATCCAGCGTGGTCTTCAACAGGGGGATGCGCGTGTCTTCGTGCTGTGGACGCGCATCGAAACGCCTGACCATGCCCTCGTTTCGCTAGCGTCGCCGGGCGCTGACGAGCTCGGCCGCTCCGGAATGCCTGGCACGGTGGATAATCACTTCTGGCAGCGCTTTGGCGGAGCAATGCTCATGAGCGTCATTCAAGGCGCGTTTCAGGCCGCCGGTCAATACGCTGGCAGCTCAGGTGGAGGAAGCGGCATCAACAGCTTCCAGAGCAACGCCGGACAAGCCGTTGACACGACCCTTAGAGCAACGATCAACGTTCCGCCAACTCTGAAGAAAAACCAGGGAGATGCTGTATCGATCTTTGTGGCTCGGGACCTCGATTTCTCAGATGTATACGATCTTAGACCGATCGCCGTGGCGCCAGCCCCCCAACATCGCCAACGCCGGAGAGACAACAATGCGACCGGAGGCTGACCCTCAATTGCGTTTGCTTCTCAACCCTGTTTTGAAATGGCTTGAGGAGCCAAGGACCGAAGAGGTCGCTATCAACCGGCCTGGGGAAGCCTTTGTCCGACAGGCCGGCGTTTTCACGAAACATCCGCTACCGCTATCTTATGACGATCTGGAGGACATCGCGATCCTCGCTGGAGCGCTGCGCAAGCAAGATGTCGGACCGCAAAGCCCCCTCTGTGCGACTGAGCTGCCGAACGGAGAGCGGCTGCAGATCTGTTTGCCGCCCGCTGTTCCCTCAGGAACAATAAGCCTGACGATACGGCGTCCCTCAAGTCGTGTGACCGAACTCAAGGAAGTTTCTTCTCGCTACGAATACTCGCGTTGGAATCAATGGCGGTCACGAAAGGAGCGCCAAGAGCGGCAGGACGAAACGATTCTTCAGCACTACGACCATGGTGACTTGGAGCAATTTTTGCGAGCATGCGTTTGCGGGCGGCTAACGATGCTGCTTTGCGGACCTACTGGAAGCGGCAAAACGACAATGAGCAAGACTTTGATCAACGCTATACCCCCGCAAGAGAGGCTGATAAGTATCGAGGACACGCTCGAACTTGCAATCCCGCACGAGAACCATGTCCGATTACTCTATCCGAAGGACCGAGCAAGCGTAGGTGCGGTGACAGCCGAGCAACTGTTGCAAGCCAGCTTGCGCATGCGCCCTGATCGAATATTGCTTGGCGAGATGCGCGATGATGCTGCTTGGGCCTACCTTAGCGAAGTCGTCTCCGGCCATGCGGGATCAATATCAACGATTCATGGGGCGGATCCGGTCCAAGGCTTTAAAAAGCTCTTTTCACTCGTCAAGAGCAGCCCGCAAGGAGCTGCTGTGGAAGACCACACGCTTCTTGACCTGCTGTCGGCTGCCATTGACGTCATTGTGCCGTTCAGTACCCACGGCGACGTGTATGAGGTGGGGGAGGTGTGGCTCGCCGCCGATGCCCGGCGACGCGGAGAGACAGTAGCCGACCTTCTTAACAAGCACTAAGGCTAGAGCACGTCGGGGAACGGTAAGTCGTTTGTGATACGATGGCGTAATTTGTTCAGATTGAACGTCCACTTTGATTTGAGGGAGGTGGATAATGGGAGGAGGACTGGGCGTAGACCTTCGGTCACAAGTCTGAAGTCTTCGGGCGCCCTGTCGGCGCGGCAAGTCGCGGCACGATTCGACTGGGTGTATCGAGCGCGTCCGCTGAATTGCGCGGGCGACGCTCACCGAGCTGGTGCCGATGCCTGCTTCAAAAGCGGCATCGACACCCGGCAGGTCGTACCCTTGATTTACCTAGCCGCGCTCAATGAATGTCTTCAAAGCCGCCGAACGTGGTTCGGAATGACCGGTGGTAAATCGGGAAGTGCCATATAGGGGATCCTCCTGGTATTGCCTCCAGGGGGTCCTCTCAATGAACAAAGCCGCAACCTGCCCTTGCGACCTCAGCTGGAGTTTGCACGCAACCCATAGGAGGATCGATGCGCAGAGAAATCGCGGGCAGAGTCGGTGGCATTGTGGGCTGGCCGACCGACGGTTTCAGCCCGTCAACAGGTCTTCACGTGTTCCATCCCCGACTATTGCAGGCGTGCGGCTTGCATGCTCCCGCGATAACCCATCGGAAAGAGCGTTACGAACACTACGAAGAGTTGCGCGACTTCCGCTGTCGCCCCGGTCTTACAGCGGACGGTGACCTGTCCGACCTTGATAGGACGTGAAATGCGAACGCTGCTCATTGATCATCATGTGGATCTTACGCGCGCTGTGCGAGTTGCGCTCGGGGATAGCGGTTTTGCCGTTGATGTAGTTGGCAACCTGGAACAGGCGTCGAGGGCATTTTGTTGCGCAACCTATGAAATTCTCCTGCTGGAGTTGGCTCTGCCAGATGGCGATGGCTTGGGCTGGCTGAGACAGCTAAGGAGCAACGGGCATTCAGTTCCAACCCTCATTATGAGTAGCATCAACGATCTCGAGAAGCGGATTGCAATTTTCAACGGTGGCGCGGACGACTTTCTGCTCAAGCCCGTCTCTTTCGATGAGCTCATCGCCAGAATGAGAGCCATTCTGCGCCGGTCGACACAGGTGACCGACCCCATCGTTGTATTTGGCAATCTCAATTTCGATCCGATCGGCCGACAGGTTTCCGTCTCGGGTCATCCTCTGAAGATCGCACGCCGCGAACTATGTATTTTAGAGCATCTGCTTATCCGTGCAGGCCGCATCGTGCCTCGTGCGCAGTTGGAAGATCACCTCTATTCGTTCAACGACGAGGTATCTGCCAACGCGCTTGAAGTCGGAATCTATCGCTTACGTGGACACCTGAGTAGGTCAGGTGCAACGCCACGTATCACGACCATGCGCGGCATTGGTTACATTCTTGAATTGACTGAGGCGGCATCCGCATAGTTGGTCTAAATTGAAAGAACAGACTGCCTGCCGTCGTCAGGTTGAGCTTGTGGCCATAATGGACACCGCGGCCGCCCTTGACGATGGTGTCGGCATGCGGTTCGAACGGCTCTGTCGCAAACCTTTTTGTAAGCAAGCATGGCAAGAAAAACGCCTCAGCTGTGGAGGAGCACGTGATGTTCAAGGGCCGCCATTTCGACCAGTCGGTGATCCTGCTGTGCGTGCGCTGGTACCTGGCCTACACTCTGAGCCTGCGCGATCCGGAAGAGATGATGGCCGAACGCGTTGGAGGTCGACCACTCCACTGTGCATCGCTGGGTCGCCCACTTCTCGCCGCAGCTGCTGGAGCGCTTCAACCGGCGCAAGCGTGTGGTCGGCAGCAAACGAGACGTACATCAAGGTCCGCGGCGGTATCTCTACCGCGCTATCGACATCCTCCGCGATACGGTCGAGTTCTTCTTTAGCGAAAACCGTAACCAGGTGGCGGCCCAACGCTTCCTCCGCAAGGCGCTGACGCGCCATGGCCGGCCGGAGCGCATCGTCATCGACGGCAGCCAGACCAATTACGAAGCAATCCTTTCCTGCGACGCTGAAAGCCGGCTGCGGCAGCGATCGCGGCGACCGCTGAAGCCGATCCGCTCCGCAATAGCCGGCATCTCAACAATCGGATCGAACAGGATCACCGGCGTATCAAGCCGCATTCGATCCATGCTCGGCTTCAAGTCGCATGCGAACGACGTGGTTATCCTCTCCGGCATCGAGATGATCCACATGATGGGCAAGCGACAGGCGAGGTATGCCTACAAGTCTGTCGATCGCTGTTTCGATCTCCTCGCTGCCTGACGGACAGGCCGAAATGGCCGTTCACAACCCCATTTCCAGGTTTGCGACAGAGCCTTTTGTCGGCGTTGCCGGCTTCGAAGGGCCGGTGCGCGCCGAGCGGATCAAGATCACCCCCGGCCACCTTGCTGCGGCCACTCGCCGAGTACGGAGCGGTGGCCGGAGGGAGCTGGTGATGACGACCCTAGATCATGACCTGCTGATCGCAATCCTGGATCGGCTGAAGTTGACGGCGATCCGCGACCAGCTCGACACGCTCATGTCGAGCAAGATCGCGCAGTTCCCGTTTGTCCGCGAACTCGACGGCTTCGGCTTCGACGCGCAGCCATCGGTCTGCTTCAGCCAAACGTATTCATAGGTATGGGACAGGCTGCTATGTCCGCCACCCACGCCTGCTCCGAGGCCCTCCAGGGCAATGGTCTTCGGCGAGGAGGATGAGACGCCGCTGGAGCTCGGGTGCAAGCTGCCACGCCCGCTCCGAGGCCCCACAAGGCCGAAGCGCAGTCGTCGGGGTCACGAGGCCCCTCGGCCACGACGACGAGACGTTGCTGGAGCCCGGTGCAAGGGCTGCCACAGATGGCCTGAACCTGAATCCGCCTTTCTTGAGGCGTTGCGACTATCATCGCGGCGACACGCAGCTCTTGATTTGTGTGCGAAATCCTCAGCAGATCCATCGGGCTGAGCCGCTCAGCAATATCAACGAGAATGTCCAGCGGCAGATCAAGGATACTCAGAGGAGGAAACGCTCTTGAGGCTCAGAGCGCGTCTGCTCCACTATAGATCAGGATGATTCACCGGGTCCTTCAACGCCAGCCGCCGGTTCCGATGAGAGAATTGTCCCTGATATCACGCTCGATGCCCGAGATGGGCGCCTTGCCACGCTCCTCAATGCCCCTCATGATTCACCGCCTATAGCTACCAACTGAATGAATCATCGTGATTGTCGCGCAGCGGAATCCTCAAGGATCGGGCAGTTCGTAGGGGGCGCCGGTTTGACCAGGTTGAGCCCGCGAATTGCTCGATCAGACAAGATCCTAATTCTCGACCATGCGGTGAGGCTCGAACGAGATCCTCGGGACGCACTCCAAGGTTTCGATCATGTTCGGCACACAAGGAAAGGGCGGCATTGCTGCCGCCCTGTCCGCTGTAAGTTGATAGGGGCTGGATTAAAAATCCATACCGCCCATGCCGCCCATGCCGCCCATGCCGCCGCCGCCCATGCCGCCAGGCATGCCGCCGCCGGCCGACTCCTTCTTGGGAGCCTCCGCGATCATGGCTTCGGTGGTGACGAGCAGGCCGGCGACCGAGGCCGCGTCCTGGAGAGCGGTGCGAACGACCTTGACCGGGTCGACGATGCCCATGGCGATCATGTCGCCATATTCGCCGGTCTGGGCGTTGTAGCCGTAGGTCGCGCCCTTGTTGTCGAGGATCTTGCCGGCAACGATCGAAGCTTC
>NZ_AYVN01000029.1:0-14678 GCF_000502815.1 Mesorhizobium sp. LSJC269B00 | reverse complement strand
CTTCGACGAGGCGCTGGCGGCTATCCGCAAAGACTGCAAGATTGCCGCCGTCACCCGCTCCGAAAAAGGCTCGGTGATCGTGCGTGGCGAGGAGACCGTGGTCATCGAGGCGACCGCCATCAAGGAGTTGGTCGACACCACCGGCGCCGGCGACCTCTACGCCGCCGGTTTCCTGCATGGCTACACGCAGGGCCACAACCTCAAGACCTGCGGCGACCTTGGCTCGCTGGCGGCCGGCCTGGTGATCCAGCAGATCGGCCCAAGGCCAAGGCAGAATTTGCGCCGCGAGGCGGAACGGGCTGGGTTGCTGTAGATGCACGGGCAACTAACCAGCCGCCCTACTGACGCGATCATCGCAGTGGCGGAACTGTGTCAAAGCTCGCTGATAGCGACAGCCATTCGCTTCGGAGAACTGACTGATCCTGCTGCCGTGAAGCTCGCTGGAAGAGCGGTGCAAGGCGGGCTTGCCTTGACGGCATCACCGTCATCGAGATCGCCACCGGCATTTTCCAGAAGCTCAGCTTTACGAGTATGCCTATCGTTCGGTGCCGATCCATTCCCGGGTTGCCGACATGGTGCAGGCCCAGCGCCTCCGCAAGCTGCTGTTCCCGTCCCATACCGACCAGACCAAGCCCCGCGACAATTTCCGTAAGGGGCTGGAGCGGTTTAAGGCCCTCCCGGTGTGCCGGAGTATTTCCAGCTCTACGATCTTAAGCGGATTGCGATCTCCTCATGCTGACCCGCCAGGGCGTGTCGCACGAAGCCGTATCCCACTACGTTGACCCCAAGGGAAATCTGGAACAACGACCATGATCTACGACCTTGGTCTCGTCGATCCCTTGCGCCCCGTCACCGAAAGACTCGGCGCCCTGCTCGGCATATAGGCTCCGACGACGAATACTTAACCCTTTAGCCGATGAAATAAGATACAAATCTCCATCGATATCAGGCTAGATTATACCATGTCATCTTCTGAAAGTTACTCGGTTCGAGGCGACCGCGCCTTAGGCGCGGGCGATCAAGATAAACTTGGCTTCCGAGGGGTGGCCAAGCGTATTGCTACGTCATTGGTCGACCGGGCATCTGAGGACGGCCTAGTCGTCGGACTTGAGGGGGCTTGGGGTTCTGGAAAATCGAGCCTGCTATTTTTGGTCGGCGATGAGCTCGGCAACCTACCTCCCGAGGGAAGGCCGACAGTCATTCATTTTCGACCTTGGCTGATCGGCAATCGGGACGCCCTGATCGTTGGCCTTTTCGGCGAGTTTTCCAACCAGTTGGATCGACTGGCTCTCGCAGCTGGGGACGCTACGCCAATCTCAATCAAAAAGGCTAAAAACGCCGGCAAAGCCCTGCGCAGCTTCATGGGCGGATTAAGCAAGGCTGGAGGACTCATTGAAGTTGCAGGGGATTTTGCAGGGATTGGCGCGATTAAGCTCGCGGGCAAAGGCCTGAAAGCCGCAGGCGACATGGCCGGAAAACAAGCCGATCCTCAGTTGGCCACTCTCAAGGACCAACTTGTCGCGTCGTTGCGCGATCTTGGTCACCGTTTTGTCGTCACCATTGATGACGTGGATCGGTTGGAACCAACTGAAATTTTGGAAATTCTGCGCCTGGTAAGGTCTGTTGTCGATCTTCCGAACGTAATCTATCTGCTCTGCTATGATAGCGAAGTGCTGGCACATAGCATTCAGGAAGCCGCCAGTGTCCAGAACGGCGGGGCTTTTCTCGAGAAGATCGTCCAACTGACCGTGATGGTGCCCAAGCCGGAGGCTTTCCAATTACGCCAGTGGTTTGCCGAGGCACTACAACAAATTGGAACAGCTAAGGATGAGGACGAGCGCGAGCGGCTACGCAAGGTCATCGATCACGAGGGCGGCCGGCAATTGCGGACTCCTAGATCGGTGGTTCGGGCATTAGATTCAGTTCGTTTCTTTTGGCCCTCTCTCCGGGGAATTGGCGCCGATCTGGCGGATCTGGTCTGGCTGCAACTGATTAAAGACGGCAATCCGGCGTTGTATCGATGGATCGAAGAATACTGCGGAACGGCGGCGGCCCTGTCCTTGGGAACGGCCCGGGTGGATGAAGCGGAGAAAAGCCAGCAGGTGGATTCACTTGAGGCCGCAGCCGGCAAAAACGTCTTTGACGACCATCTCTATCGGCATGCTTTCTCAGAACAGCTTGCTGGCGTTACCCCGAACTTCTCAAAAGCCGGACCTGCATTCCAGCTTTTCGAAAGAGTTGACGACCGAACGAGAGATGAGGCGATTCAAGGTCGGCGCCTGGCCAGCCCCGACCACTACAGGTTCTACTTCGCGATGGCCATACCATCCCACGCTCTGACGCAAAGTGATTTCGATGCCTTGCGGGACGCACTGACAGTTGGTCCCGATAAAACGACAGCGGTGCTGTTGACGTTGCAAAGCCAAAATGCGGCCGGAACTCTCACCAAGGCTGACTTGATGATCGAGCGGATGAAAGGTGGCGCCTACGAACTGTTAAACGGGAAGCAATGTCGAAACCTTCTTATGGCCTTGGCGAACAGCATGGACGAGGCATACCGTCTTCGTCCGTTCGACGGGTTTGCTTTCAGTTCATTGTGGGACAGGACGCTTCCGCTCGTAGCCCTGCTTTTGGCGCGGCTGAAACCCGCTCAACGCAGTACCACAACCCGTGACATGTTCGCAGAGGGCGCTGCAATCGGATGGCTTACTTTTGTGTTTCGGCATGAGATTTTTGCCCATGGCCGGTTCGGAGATCGGAGTCGTAACGAGAGCGACTGGGTATTGGCAACGGAGCAGCAGGTGGATGACGTTATCCGCATCATGCTCTCGCGGTACAATGCAATGACCCTCAAACACATTTTGCACTCTCCTCGCCCGCTAAGCCTTCTCTTCGCATGGCAGCAAGCCGGCGATGAGGAAGGCCCCCGGCGGTTGTTGGGCACTCACAGCAAATCGGACGAGGGGCTTTTACAAACTCTTGAAGGGCTCACCTCTCAGATCAACAGCAGTGATAGGGGAATCGTCACGGTGCTGTCTAGACAAAATATCGAGCCATTTCTTGACTACGAGCAGGCAACAGGGCGAATAAAGGCACTCGCGTCGAAACCTAGATTCAAAGAGGCCGCTACTAAGATCATGAAGCTTATCGACGAAGGGAAGCAATTCTGAAACGCCTTTTTACCGCGGATTTTTCTGACATCAGCGCTTAACGTCATTTTTTGACTGTGACGCAATGCACCAACGGCGGTTTCGGCTGCAAATCCCACCAAAAGAAAGTACGGCTTATGGAAGCCCTGCAAGCGCTGGTGCTGACCAGCACGCAATTGCCTGACATGCTGACGGACGCTGGGAGACAAGGGGCGGCACTCGCCGTAGCCGAGCTCCACGCTGATCTTCGCCAGTCGCCCGAAGATGCTACGTTACAGAAGCTCCGAAGCTACCTGACCGAACCGGCTTCCCTTTCCAATCCCCATGACCAGTGGGCAGACAGCGGGCTGGTCCGCGGATTCAGGTTACCTCACGCGGAAAGCCAAGATCCACGGCGTGGTTCATGAAGTTCCAGAGGCAAACCGGCCTGCACGAGTGTTTTACTCGCCAACCCCCCGCTTACGGCCGGCGGCGCGAATGGACATTTGCCGATATCGGGTTGGCGTGGGATGCTTACTACCGCAAACGGTAACATTCCATATTGCGTAGGGGCGATGACAGAGGGCAAATATCCGGGGGAGCTGGCCTCCCCGGAGCAGATTTATGAACTGGCTGAGGAGTACCGCAGAGCCGCAACCGAGCTCCTTAAACTCGGCCGATCCGGCAAGCCGCTTACTCGAGCGCCGTTTAGACTGTGCGCCATACACGCGATCGAACTCTACCTGACGGCGCTTTTGCTCCGCCGTGGGCACAACCCCAATCAGCTTCGCAAAATGCAGCACGACCTGTCGGCGCGGACGGAACATACCTTAGCAGCGGGATTGCTACTTCGCGCGAAGACCGCCAAGCATCTCCAGTCCCTCAGTCAGAACCGTGAATACCTCGTAACTCGCTATGGGCCAGAAATGGCCGCAACCGCTTCACACATAACGCGCCTTACCGCCACGCTCGAAGAGGTGGCGGTAAAGGTCACGGTATTGATCGGCCTACCGCCAAAAGCGCCGGCAGGCCCGGTTGCAGGCGGCGCGGCTCAAGGCCGGGATTCGGCGGCCTCGTTGTCCGCTGCGACAGCCAATTCGACAACGTGATGCAACAAGAATACATCAACGAGGTACGCGGCCTCGTCTCGTGAGATCGGCAACATGTTTGCGGTGATCTCACTATGGATTTGTTGGCCGGCACGGCAGATATTGTCGCGGCTTATGTCCAGAAAAACGCCACGCCGTTACCGGTCTTCCGGATTTGATCGCAAGCGTTAATTTGGCGTTGAGGGGGGATTTAACAGCCGCCAGCTCCACCAGAGGCAGAACTTGTTCCGGCGGTCAATCCCAGGCGGTCGGTGTTCCCCGACTACATTATCTGCTTGGGAGACGGAAAAATTCAAGTCTCTCAGGCGGCACCTCAGCGTCCAGACCTGACACCCAAAGATTATAGAGCCAAATGGGACTTGTCCGTGACTACCTATGGTGGTCGCCCAGTTATGCCGCCCAGCGGTCTGCCCTTTCGAAATTCGCTGGCCTGGGACGCAAGGCAGCCGTCAAAACACCTCTCAAGAAGTCTCCGGCAAAGCGGCGCTCGAAGGTCTAATCTCCCCGCTCGTGCAACTTCTGGACTCTTTGCTATGGCCGACGCATTCTCGGCCGGGAGATGGCGATGGGCAACGCGGTTCAGCCATGGCGAGCATGTTGGTGGCGCACGTCTCTCAAAGCCCGTCTTGCAATCGTTTTGGCGCTGCTTGGGATTTCATCTACTGCCTATATCGTGGCAGACAGCCGGCCGCGGCTCCCGGTCGTTCACTCCTTTGGTGCGTCATCGAGCGAGATTACTGTGCGCAAGGTAGGTTGCGACATCAAGGGGAACATTAACGAACGCGGCGAGCATATTTATCGCGTACGGGCCAAGAGTATTACTTGGCCACCCGGGTAAGCTCTGCGCGTGGGGGAGCGATGGTTTTGCTCCGAATGGGAAGCATTGTGGGCTGGTTGGCGAAAGGCAAAGGTATGAAAAAGGTTGGGGCTTCCTTTAGCGCTGAAGAGATCGCGAGCGAGCTAAATCGTCGCCGGAATGCTCAAAGCCAGCTCGAACATGACCGAGGGAGTGCAGCCCAACGTTTCCGGGAGCCCCGGAACGATATGCGGTGTGTTCACTGCGGACAGCTACAGTGTTGAATCGTGCCGATGGAGTCGGCCTGTGCACCGAATGCCTGCATAGAGACTAACGCCTGGGAGCTCGACGCGAGAATAGCAGGGGCGAACGACTCTACGGTCACTACTGCCGTATCCAAATAATGAAGAATTCCAAAAAGAAAAAGATTGCGAAATTCTAAACACGACGTAATGTGCCCTCGGGTTTTGGGGGAGTACGCGTCATGCGGTCAGCTACAGATCGCAAACTTTTGTGTCTGTTTTCCAAACTTGTCCTGGTATTCGCAAGCAGCGGATGTTCCCCTATCTACACGGGGAGCCCCCCTCGTGTATTTTCTGTAAATGAAGAAGTCTCTGATTTTAAGAAGGAATTTGGAGCGCCAAATTTCCAATCATACCTCTCGTATTCTGAAGATCAGCAATTTTCATACCGAAATAATTATGTCTATGCGCGAATGTATGCCATTGACCTCAACTTTTCCGAATTCGAACGAAGGCTCCAGGCCGATAGCAGCCAGCTCGATGTGGCAGGTTCCGTCGCGAACATTGCGCTTACTCAAACCTCCACTCTGATTGCTCCAGTGGGAACCAAGAATATTCTCACGAGCGTTGCTGCCGGTCTGACAGGCACGCAAGCTGCCTATGAACAAAAGGTGTTTTTGGGCAAGACTGTTCAGCTTCTCGAAAGCCAAATGGAACTGGATCGAAATCGCCAAGCGACGCAAATTTATCAGCGGCTTCGCCTTCCCGCCTCACAGTATTCACTGTCCCTCGCCCTGTCTGACTTGGAAACATATTATCAAGCTGGGACAATGGCCAATGCACAAATCAATATCTCTCATGATGTGGGCGAGCGGGCGATAGCTTCGTCTGACGAGAAGGCGCAGACAGTTTTGGAGGCTACGCCGTCGGCCGACACGAACTACCAGAGCTTGATAAAATTCCTATACCCAAACGGAGCGGCCGGAAAGATCGATCAGGATCGAAGGAAATATCTGAAATCCTTGTTCTTAAGCCCGGCAGAACTGATGGTGGTTATTCAATCTAATTCATACAGATCGGCGCGAGAGGCGCTTGTTTCTTGCGCAAATCTTTATTTGAAAAGCACTCCGTGTAAGTCGAAGACGGTTGCACTACAGTAGAGGAGTTTGTTGTGGGAGCAGTTCGGGTCTATAAGGGATTTTCTCTGGCTGAAGCTCAGACCAGAGCGAAAATGTTCAGCGACGACGGCGCCTCGGTTGAAATCGTCAAAGACAACGGGGCATACGCGATTAGGGTTACTTACCCTGAGGTTTCGACCGGCTCTAGCGAAGACGATCCGGCGACAGATACCCAAGCGGCGCCGATCCCACCTGACACCAATCCTGTACCGCAAAAATCCATCGGCGCAAAGTGGAACGATCTCGTCGCGGAGTACAATGCCTACGATGCAGTACCCGTCGAACTTAAGGTAGCGTCGCTGTCGCAGTGGATTTTGGAATCAAACCGCGGGAACAGTGATTTAGCCATGAAGGCCCTCAATTTCGGCGGGATAAAATATCGCGCTCGGATGGAGGGGTACGCGAGCGCCGTCGACTATACGGGATCCGACAACGAGGATGCGGTTTATTGCCTGTTCTCGTCGGTCCATGCCTTCATCGCCGGGTATTGGCATTTCATCGAGAGCGGCCCCTACGACGGATGGAAGCAATTTAATGACGACGGCGCAGGCTACATCAGGCATATCGCACCAAATTATGCTGCAGATGCCAACTATGTCATCAAGGTCCTGTCGCTGTTCGATGAGGCTCGATCATTTCTTGGTGGCAGCCAAGCGCCGGCCACACCAGTGCCGCCCAAGCCGGTAGCAACCCCACCTGATGACATCGCACCTGGAACGAAGAACATCCGAGTCGCCGTCGTTGTCGGCCACAACAGCGTGAGTACCGGCTCATCTGCGGTATCGCCAATCTCGAGAAGCGAATTCGCGTTTAACGGCGTTGTAGCTGATCAGATTGTCGCCGAATCGCCCCATTACAATGTAATTGCAGAGAAATTCCTTCGAGTGAGTCAAGGCAGCTACTCCTCCGAGATAGCGCAGGTATACGGCGAGGTCCAAGCCTGGGGGGCAGATTGCGCAATCGAATTGCACTTCAACAGCGCCAGCCCCGAAGCCACTGGATCGATGGTCTTGTTTCGCGCCGGCAACGGTGTCGCGCAAGGCCTTGCCCGACCCTTGGCGCTCCAGATTCAATCCCTTCTCGGACTCCCATTGCGAAACGGCAATGGCCTGCAGCCTCTTCAACCCGGCGATCGAGGTTATGGATCCGTCAGCGCGCTCGCCACCGTGCCGAGCGTCTTGATTGAACCGTTCTTTGGTTCGAACAAAGGCGACTGCCTGAAGGTTGCATCAATCGGAGAGGCAGGGCTCGCAAGAGCCTATCTCCGAGGCGTTAGGGACTGGGCTTCCGCGTCGGAGGCCGTATCATGAGAAGACCCTTTCGGATTGAATGGGTGCTGGTCGCGCTTTTCGCGTTCAGCCTTCTCATCGGCTCGCCAACAGTCCATGCCGTCGCAAGTCCCACGCTCCAGACGCAGCGGATTTTAGCTCAGACCGAAGGCCGGGATAACCCGCCTCCTGGCAGTCAAAAGACCGAAAATATCAAGCCAGCCAACACTGTCACGGATCAACCAGGGGCCGTACAGCAACCCCCTAAAGTCATTGAGACATTTAAGTCGAATGGGACGACCTACTACTCGACGAAACACCCTTGGGAAATTTACTTGACGGCGTGCACCGTCATTTTGTTAATATCCATGACTTTGATCCTGACTGCGATCGCCTGGAGAACCGGTTTCACGCCTGATTTTCAAAAATCGTTCGTTATTCTTACGGTTATATTCGCTGCACTATTTCTAATTGTGGCGGGATATTCCGATCAACAGACAGCCCCGGTGTTCAGTTTGCTGGGCGCGATAATTGGCTACGTTTTCGGAAGGGTCAACGTCGCAGATCAAATTCTCTCAGACAAGATTGTTGCAGCCAAGCAGCTGGATCAGGCCAAGGCAGGCGATGTGCCCGCCCCCGCAAAGGTTCCTTCCAAGCAGACTCCTCCACTTTGAGGTGCCGAAATGTCATCGCCGAAGTTTCAGTTTACTCTGTTGTGCATTTCATTGATCGGCATTCCGACTACGCTTTATGCCGATGAGATTGGTCAGTTCGTTGTTCCTTGGAATAAGGGGGAACGCCTCACTAACAGGGATGCCTTGATCCTCAAGAAACAGTTTGGCCCAGGCGTGACAGACAGTGTCGGACAGGAATTGGGCGGATCGGATGGAATTTTGATTCTACCTGGCGGTTCCGCACAGTTCCCGAGAGAACTAAACGGCGTGGACCCAGGAACCCTCCAAGCTGACCAATCAGGTTTAAGTGCTTGCTTGCTTTCGAAGACGTCCACTTTCCCCATCGCTGACAAAGTTGCCATTTGCAATTCGGCCGACGCCTCACTCAATTTGCTAGTCAGCGTCGACGGAACAGACACTCTTTTGGCGATTTCGAGTGAAGAGGTGAAAGTTGTCGACGTTACGGGAGCGGACTCTATTGTCGGGAAGGTAGCAACGTCCGGCGTCGACAATTCTTTCGAATTGAAAGCCGGGCAGTTCTACATTCTGCAAGGCCAGGGCGGGAAGTGGGTTCTTGCAAATTAATTTTAGGGGAGGCGTTGCTATAAACTGGGCGCTTCACTGCGGAGTACGTTCGAATAGATCTCACGGGGCGTTTCAAAGAGGGGGAATGATGCGAACTGCGGCGCTGTTCAGCTTCGCTCTCCTAGCCGCAATCTATACCACGGTTGCGATTGGTGATGAGTTGGATCGACCTGGCATTGGCTACTGGTGCTACAACCCAATTCGCATTCCGAGCAAGGCCGACAGGCTGGCTTTTGTTGATGACGTGTCTTCGGCAGCAATAGAAGCTGAGCGAAAATGGGGGGTCCCGGCTCCCGCCCTAGCGGCAATGACAATTGTCGAGTCCGGGTTCGGAACGACCCGCATTGCCATAAAGTCCAACAACATTCTTGCCTTCAAGTGGCCGGGCGATAAGATCGCCGCAGGGCACGGAAAGTTTGTGCTCTGGTGCCAGCCAAAAGAGGACGCCGGTAACGTATACCCTGCCTTTAAAAGCCGTCGGGAGGCGATCGATTTCGTGGCATCGCGCCTTAGTCTTTCGAAGCACTACAGGGCCGCCACCCTTGCCTATGGCACCGATCTAAAATCCGGCCTCAGCCGCAAAACCGCGGGCCAAAACTGGCGTGTGGCGATCGCGCCGCTCTACAACTGGAAGCCGGAAGAATACATCCGGTACGTCGGACGTATGGCCGATGACCCGATCGGCGATGGTAGCCGCAGCCTTTGGTCCCTGGAGCCCTGACCCATGAAGCCAATCCGTTCCCTGTATCCGCTGGTTCTAGCAGTTTCGGTACTTTTCACCGCTGCGGCACCAGCGCTCGCCGAGTTTCAATGTGCTCCCGAGGGGGCCAAACCGACCCTACCCATCAGTGACCCTTTCTTCGCTTCGGAAACTACGGCTTGGTCGAGCACCACGAAGGGTCGCTATACTGAGGGCACTGGCGGCAAGGCCTGTCGGGACGTTGCAGTTCCAGGCTATGAGGGCCTTCCCACAAAACGCTGTACCTACGCGGAAGCGGATGCGGGCAAGGGAAGGTTCCCGCCCCTGAACGCTGAAGTGATCGTTCTCAACCCGTCTTCTCAGCAACTCGCATCTTGGAGCATCAATGCCTGCCGGACGAATGGTGCCCCAGCGGCTGCCATGCCGAAGTGCCTGGAAAAGCTCCGTAACTCTATCGAATCGAGCAATGGCGCTCAGTTCCCGGTCGTCGGCAGCGTCGTCGAAAGCTACTGCAACTCTTCCAACAAGTACGGGGCTTGCGGGACGCTTGATGAGACTAGCGTTTGGCTACGCCCAAGGCACACGTGGTTCCGCGATGGCGTTGCCGTCGACTATAAAGACACCCAAGGGGTACACTGGGACGACAGGGTCTACTCGCAGGCCACCTTCGAAGCGATCCTTGACGTCTCGAAATCCGACGCCAACCTCGGCAACACGTTCAATGTAGCACGGGTCGCCGCCGCCGAACGCGAGCAGTGGCGCGCCTGGCGCCACCACGTCGGCAAACCTGAGATGCTGGACGGTCTAACGGGAACAGTAGATGGGGGCGGCTGGCGCACGGTTGCCGCGGCTGTGCACAAATCCGCTTGCAGGGGTTCCTCAAACGAGCTCTTCAATGCGGTTGTGTTTGCCAACGGAAGCTGGACCAAGCCGTGAGCAAGCCCGTTAATGAGGCGGAGGTGAGCATGGTGCGTTTCGATACGGAGCCCTGACAGGTCGTACGCTCACCACAACTTTCAAAGGCGAAGGCACGGTATTATCCGTCGACAAGGCAACCAGTTCTGGCGGATATTGTCGTCGAAACCCACGCGTCATTCCGTGACCTTACGAACAAATTTCCGCCGATTTCTTTGCCCACCGGTCCTGGTGACCACAAAAAATGGCTCGGAGCTAGATAGATGGAAGGTCCAGCCGAGGTCTCGGAAACTGATATCTCCTCGGTTGAAGCTGCTTTTGCTGGTTTTTCGACCGACTACCCCGAAGCACTGGTCCGCATTGCGTCATTGAGGGCTGAAAAACAACAATATCTTTTGTTCGGCTGGGCCGAATTTTATCCCTTTGACATGACCGCCCCGTCTGGCTGGAAAGCCGGCAAGAAGCCATGGACCGTGCCGGGGCTTCCCGGATGGACGTTGGGCTTTTCAACTGAGCGGGTGTCCAGTTCCGACGCCTTACGTTGGTACGTGAAAGCTGCTTCCGGCGGGGTCAACATCGCGTTGACAGCCCCGAAGCCCGTCCTCGCAAAAGCGCCCGCGTTGGCACGAGAACCGAACTGGGGCAGGTTCTCCACTGCGGTTGATGCACCCTTTGCAATGCGATGGCACGATGGTCCCCGTATTCACCGCCTTGTCCCAATGGAACGGCCCGCCGGTCCGATTTGGAAGCTCAGAGCTAATGTCGAAGCGCGTGCTTGGCTCCAGGACAATCTAGGTTTCGATCCATTCACTCGGGAGGAATGGCTTTGCGGCCTTGCGCTGCTTGCAACGGACCCGGTCTGCGCGTCATGCCGGGTTTTTCCGAGCTCAAGAACCAACGCCGGAGAAACGCTTTCTCTTCACCTCGTTCCCAGACGCACGTGCGCACGAACAGCCGACCTCACCTCGCTGACAGTACACGTAGTTGAGCGGCGCTCCGAAGCTTGGACGAGCATAGCGTCGATCCCGGTCACAAAAGACGGATTTGCCACCTATCAATCCCCCCAGCTCACAGATCGGGTTGGGTGGGCTGTCGTTTGTAAGGAACGAGGTCTGTTGCGAATTCACGAGCCAAACTCCTGGGTGGGCCAGATCAACATAGGAATGGCTGTGAATAGCGGAACCAAACAGGTCGAGGTCCCATCAGGCGGACGACGTAAGCCGCCTCAAACATATGAGACTCCGATCCTCAGCCCTGTGCAGACATCGGTGGTAGGGGGTCCTGTTGATGATCGCGCCCGCAAGCGCCTGCGCCGTCTGCTTATACAACGTCGCGTCCGCGAGCAGCGAGAAGAGGCCGCGCAGCGCTTGTTTGGATTGCTCCCGTCGTCGAATTCGTCAGCCCCATCCGAAATTGAGACCGCAAGGAAGGAGGCCCAAGACTACATAGTCGATCTGGTTCGCCGCGCGCGCAGGCGCCTCATTTTCGTCGATCCGTTCTTTGGGCCACGCGAGGTGCGCCTGTTTGGGTTGCAAAACCCGCATGGCGATGTGACCCCACGAATATTGACGGGGCTACTTGGACTCAGGACTCTGAGTGTCGGAGTCCAGGGCTTCCAGGTGCAACAGGGCCTGCAGTTAATTGCGGATCTGAAGGGATTAGAGACGCAACTCGGACGTCGCACTCCTGTCGTTCGCATCATGCCAGGCCAGGACCAATCGATCATCCACGATCGATATCTCGTTATCGACGACGAGGTTTGGCATTGCGGACCAAGTTTCAACGAATTGGGCGAACGGTTGGGACTCATTATCAAAGTGCCAAACCCCATGCAGATCCGCTTGATGATCGCGCGCGTTTGGCTTGCTTCGCAGCCTTTGTCCCAAGGGAGCCCGCCTTCCGCGGAGGAGGAGGCGTAAATGGCGGATTGGAAAACGGTGCGAGCCGATGGGATTGCCGCGGCAAAGCGGATCCTCGACGAGAGGTCTGACACAGCTGAACTTCGCGCGATCGTCGCATCCTGGATAGCGGGAATTGGGCTCGAAGGCTCCCAGCCCTCCGAGGATCTGACGTCCGATCCTTCGACGGTCGACCTGGCCGAGGATCTTGAGCGCAGAAATCTTCCAAAGTTGGCGGAGGCTCTCCGCCTTCTCCATCAGAGAGAAGGGAAAATCCCACAAGGGCATTGGCTACTCGCCAAATTAGTTGGCTTAGCCGCTGCTGACAATTTCGCACAGGCTTTGATAGAAGACGAATTTCGACCTCCGGTGCTCCTCTCAATGGACAACGAGGGCTCTTCGGACGCGTTTATGAGTGCGCTAAGTGAGCGCCTCAAATCCGACCAGACTGCGCAAGACGGGTTCTGGAGAGCGGTTGAGCGATTGGTGAAACAACTCCATAGCAAGCCGGAGGCTTCGGGGCTTTCCGCCCACCAGGAAACGATAACCCGAGCCGTCCAATCTTACCAAGCCAAACCCGACGTCGAGGAGGCATGGGAGAGTCATCTGGACAGTCACGTGTTTTTCGGCGACGGATACTTATTCGACATCGCACGGCGGGTTTCCCCGGCTCGATACCTTGAGTACCTTGGACAATTGCCCCACCCCGTTTTCGTCGAGCAATGGGTCGCCGAAAACCACGGCAGAAACCTACCTGATTTGGTTCGCGCTGCGCCGCTCGCTTTCGATCAAGCCGGCACCTTTCAACCACAAGGAATGGTCATCCTGTGTCTGCTGAAAGCCTGCAGCGCAGAATGCCGCCGGATTGCATGGGGGGAAGAAGCGGCGGCCCACGACCGTCAGGTGATCGATATAGATTCAGCCTCGTCCGAGCTGCGGATTTTTGTGGACGCCCTGATTGGTGGCCTTTCCAAGCGCCAAGATGGGACCTTGGTAGCCTGGTGTTGGCTTGAGCACCTTATTCTCGAGGGCGAACGCGGAGGATCGTGGCGCTATAATGGGCAGGACCGCGAAGAAGCGGTTCTAGACCCACTGGTGACCTTGATCGGCCAACTTTCGTCGATGCTTCGTTCGCGTCCCGACTACATTGCATGGATCAACGAAGTACAACCCCTTCGGCGGATTAACCGTATCGCCGCCGTACTTGCTGTTGCGGGTCAACAGCAGAGCCCGGGCGCCGATCTAACGCCCACGTTGACGGATGTGCTGATCCCTGTCGCGCCATCCTATCCCCTAGCGGGGTCGGCGCTTTCTAGCCCCGATTGTGTCGTAGGCCGGATTGGAGGCGGCTACCTACTGTCTGCCAACAACCCCGTGCACCACTGGAAGCCCTCTGGGACGAGATTCGCCCGCTGAGAGAGCATGCTTGGAGGTTTCAGGACGGGGACACGAGAAATGACGTCGGCAAGATCCTGGCACTTTGGGCCATATTCGCGATGGAAGCTGCATCAGGAGAACTCAAGTGCAAACTTTGGCTTTCCCTGAGGAAAGTCTTGGAGGACGCTATGCAGACCGACCACGCATCCTCACCTGATCGCTTCTGGCCCGATGCGCTGCGCCGCTTTTGCCTCTCGGCAAAAGATGTCCTTCCAGACGAACCAGCAGATCGTCTGGAATTCCTGTCGGAGTTACTGCGCCCCTACGTTAGAGCCAACGGCACATTCTTTGACCTAGTCTTCGCGCTTGAAGGCAGCGGTGTGGACAGGTCATCTATCGAAGCAGCAGTCGCACGATGGAGTTTCACGTTGAAGGTTCTCGCGGCCCAATATCTCGCTGCAGAAAACCTACGCATCGAGAGAAAAATTCTTTCTTTCCCGTGGCTGGATCGCGTCCGCTCTCTTGTTGGTGAACGGATTATTGAGGGCGATTAATCCCAGTTTGGCCCTCGCAGTTGGTGATGACGCCTTGAACGTCTCGTGTTGCTGACCAGCACTGACAAGCACGGTAGAAAGATTTCACTACTTGATATTGAAATACTTTCACGCAAGCGGTTCATCAGGTGAGAGTCTGGTATTTTTTGGATGCAGGCAAGCCGGTGTCGAATGTGTAAATGGTTGTGTGCGTCAAGTTCTGCAAAAAGGGGCGGCCATGATGCTGGTCATGCGGCTTGGCGCAGAGCGAGCTT
>NZ_AYVN01000028.1:0-16807 GCF_000502815.1 Mesorhizobium sp. LSJC269B00 | reverse complement strand
TGACGTTGAACATCACCAGCCTGCCATGACCGCCCTCTCTCAGCGAATTTGCAGAACTCTCAGCACACTACCATTTCCCGTTCCACCACCGGCAGGCGAACCGCCGAAGGCCTGGAGGACGAGGCAGAGGCGACGGCCACGCGCTTGCGGTGGACACAAGGATCTGGCAGTCATCCGGGCGTAGCTAAAAAGATAATATACATTAAAGGCCCGCAGCCGGTGTCTCAACTGCCAGGCGGGCAGATCGATAGGGTCCATATGGCGACGTACGGATTGAGCACCACTCCTCGAACTCGGGGATTGGAGATGTCGCCCCATCACGCCTGAGAGAGTCCGCGAGACAGAATCGCCTTAACGCGCTAGGTCGACGCGCGACGCGACGATGGTGTGGTAGCCTTCCACCGGTCCGGCCGGCCGGCGGCGCTGCCTTCTGCCCAGTTCATGGCCCGGGCCCGCCAGGATCACGACGGCCCGACATCACATCGCCGGCTCATGAACCCGCCATAGCCGAACGGCATCCACCGTCTCGTTGGAGCCGTTGATATGCGGCCACGCCGCGGGTTTTTGTGTGGGTTTCCGGTCCGCGCGGCCGGCGCGGCGAAGCATGCGCTCCATGGACAGATGGGTGACGGTGACAATTGGGCCGGCACAGCGGGACGGGCCGAACTCGATCATAGCTGTGAAGAGCTCGTAAACCAACAGAACGCTACCCGCTCGCTTCGGGGGTGGATGACGTAACATCGAGCGCACGGCGGTGCTTTCCCAGACGCTCGGTTCCTTGGGCGACGTCTTTCCTTCCAACAGCACAAACAGTATCGCAAAACATGGTCGCCCCGCCCGACATTCGTCCGCACATCCGTGGGGCCTCCCCTTGAAAACGCGGTATCGTAGAGGGTGCATGTAATTCGTTGCCAAGTCAGTACCAACCAGCCGCAATAAGTGCATCATGATGCGTCTAGAGGAAGGGATGACCTTGCATTGGAGGCGAATGGCCAGCCGAAAACAGCCTTTGCTCATGCTCAATAGAACCAAAGACGAATTCAGCTTCTCAGAGAATTGAAGATCGTGATGAGGCCAGCAGGGCTACGGCCTGATCCTTGGTGTGCACGCCGAGCTTCTTCTTCACATTGTCGAGGTGGAAATCGACGGTACGCGGCTTGATGCCCAAGATGCAGCCGACAGCCCAAGAGGACTTGCCGCGCGCGGCCCATTGAAGGCATTCATATTCACGAGGTGTCAACGGAACGCCGTCCACTGTTCGATTGCCGGACAGCTTTCGACGAGCATAAATGTGAAAACATGTCGCCATGAGTTGGAGCGCCTGTTCGTATCGCCCAGCAACGCGCAGGGAGGCGGAATTGGGCTTGTCAGCGGCAAAGGTGATAGCTGCAACACAGCCTCTGCGATCGATAATCGGGATTGTCAAACCGCACCGGATGCTGAACTGGGCCGCCTCATCGAATAGCTTCTCTTGAGCCGGCAACATCTCAATGCAACGCAAATCCGACCCCGGCCATTGAAATGGGGAGCCGCCACACCGCGCACGTATAATGACGGGATCGACTTTCTGATACTGGTTTTGCAGATAGTGCGCGAGGTGGATAATTTGAGATCAGCTTGGGCTCGCCACAAGACTGCAACGGCAAAGACAGATAGGCAAAGGTGAGTAGATCAAGTGCTGCGGCCGCCCCAGCCATGGCATCCCGGAAATCTGTTTCATCGACACTCTCCGACAACTTTTCCAGAAATGTCTCGAAGAGAGGCGGCATGTTCTTCTTCATTGTCCTAGCTCAATCGCTTTGTCCGTCTGCTGCGCGCCATTCTGACCTGGAGACTCCACCATAAGCCGGGCCCGCATAACTGCGGCCGGTCTTAGCAAGTAGAGCTGACGGCCTTAGAATGCCACAAGGCGCTGCGTGATCTTCGCATAGTCGTCACCAACCGCAGCTGCGCAGGACTGTTCGAACGGCCATCACGGAGAAGCTACAGCATCTTCCCAACGCAATAACGCAATCGGAGAGATCTTCTTGCGAAATGAAATTCTCGCCACCCCTGCATGGTACAATCGTGATCGTCCTGCGCCACCATCATCGGGGCGTTGTCAAAAGCCCTCAATCAAATGGTCGCCCGGTGAACTTGGGTCGACAGAGAAGAGGACAACGGAGTAGGCGCATGTCGCCGCTTTGAGGCCAAAGATCCGGGCGTATTGTTGCAACGCTTTCTGATTTGTTGCTGGGCAGATCGACTCCGAACATTTGCCATGGATAGAGGGGGCGCTGTTCTCCGCTAAATTCAAACACCAATTATCATCTTAAGCCGGGCCCAACCCAAGGCGGCACTATCGCTCGACACTGCTGCGGAGACATTCGATTGAAGGCTCTGAAGCACTTTGCGAAATGCGAAGCAGACGTAAACCCGCAGGCCATGGCAACGTCAATGATGGGCATTCGTGTGCCTTCGATCAGGCGCTTCGCATGGTCTGTGCGAATGCGGAGATAGTGACGCACTGGCGGAACTCCGATATGGGAAGCGAACAAGCGCTCCAGCTGGCGCCGCGATACTCCGGCCCGTTGCGCGACCTCCTCCATTGTCAGCGGGAACTCTACATTTTCCTCCATGATTCGCATTGACATCAGGAGCTTGTCGCTGACACCCGCAAAGGCTAGACCCGACGGCCCGGTCTGGCGGTTTGATCCTGAGCGCTGACCTTGGACAGTCGAGTGGCGGCAGACCTCCTGTGCAATATACCCGCCGGCATGGCTGCCGATCAGATCGACGGCCAGGTCAAAAGCTGCCAGTTCTCCTGCGCAGGTTGAAAACTGGCCGTCCTTGACAAACAGGGAATCGCTTATGCGGGGTTGGTTGAATACTTCGGCAAAAGCAGCGAGCCGCGACCAGTGTATCGTGCAGCGTGTACCTGCCAGAAGCCCCGTACGAGCGAGCAGCCATGTCGCTGTCCCCACCGCAGATATCGGCACCGCGCGACGCGCCATCGTTCGCAGAAATCCGTTGAGCTCAGGCGTCAGTTGCTGTTCTACCGGTTCGCCCGTTACGATAGCGAGCTGGTTCGGTCTTCGATCGTCGGAGCCGAAAACCAGTTCGTCTATCGTGACATCAACAGCAACCGAAAGGCCGTTGGCGCCCTCGATCGGCCGAGCGTCAAGCCCCGCGATGCGCCACCGGAACAGCGGCAGGCTCGACACCGTGTTTGCGATGCGAAAGGGTTCAATATAGGCGTGAAGCGCCAGGTGCGAGAACCCGGGTAAGACCAGAACCACCAGGTCAAACGGTCGATCGGCCGCCGCCGGTTTCTTCGGCGTGGCCAACGACGTGATTGCTCTAACGTTGGCGGGTGCGTTCACTAGGATCAGTACGTGGCTACTGGCTGACCGAACATGCCGGGTTCCGGTTTGATGCCGAGGCCGGGCAGTTGCGGTACGGCGATGTGACCGTTTTCGATGACAATCGGATTCTTCGCGTCGAAATGTCCTTCGATATATTCCTGCGCGATCCAGGCGCCCTCAAAACGGCGCGGCTCCACAGTGGAACCTAAGTGCACGCAAGCCGCCGCGATTATGTCGCCACCCCATGCGTCATCACAGCTGTGCGGTAGCGAGCGGATGGCGCAAACGTCGCGGATTGTCGCCATTTTGGTGAGGCCGCCTAGACGCGTGACCTTGAAGCCGAAGCCATCCGCTATGCCGAGGGAGATCGCCCTGAGTACTGCGTTCTGATCTTCGGTGCTCTCGTCCAAATATACCGGATGCGTCACCCTGCCCTTCAGGGTGGCGATCTCATCCATAGTATTGCAGGGTTGCTCGAAAACGAAGGGGATCGCGTGGCAAAGCCGGTCAAGATGAATGGCGGCAGCGACAGTGAGGCCCCTGTTGCCATCCACTGCGAGACGCGCTTTGTAGCCTACCGTTTCCCAAACCTTGTGAATCGAGGCCACATCCTGTTCGAGATTCCGCCCCGAGATTTTGACCTGCAGGCGTGGATAACCTGACTTCACCTTGTCGGCGGCTATCCTGGCCGTTTCGTCAGGCGGGCCAACAATGAGCGAATAGTAGGCCGGAACACGGTCGACGAGCGCGCCTCCCAGCAGTGTCGAGATCGGCACTCCAAGCCGCTGGCCGAGAACGTCAAGGAAGGCTATGTCGAACGCTGCCTTGGCATAGCCATGCCCGTTCAAGCGCTCGTCCATGCATTTGGTGAGGAGCCTGATCGAGGCAATCTCGGCACCCATAAGACCTGGGGCGATCTCGGCAATCGCCGCGCGTGCGCCGAGCGCGTGATGCGGCTGATAAACCGGCCCGACCGGGCAGGTTTCGCCCCAGCCAGTCAGTCCGTCATCGGTGCCAATCTCGACTATAGTGCTGTCAAGCGCGTCTACGTCGTCGCTGGCCATTCGGTAGGTGCCACCTTTAACGGGTAGCTGAACCTTATAGACGTTGATCTGGTCAATGCGCATGACGATTCTCAGTATTCCTCGTTGAGCGCGTCGACAGCGGGGATTTCCCGCGAGCGCCGATCGATATACGCGCGCAATTCCTCGTCCTTCGCGACGTCGAGCTTTGGTTCTTCATATTCGGCCAGAAGGCGGCGCGCATGCTCCAGGGCACGCTGCTTGATGTCCTTTGAGCCATCAGCGTACCACTGCTCAACCGAGTTATTGTCGAAGAGTTTCGGAATAAAGAAAGCCTTCTCGAAGTTCGCCTGTGTATGCGGATGGCCAAAGTAATGGCCGCCTGGCCCGACGTCGCGGATCGCAGCCAGGGCTTCATCGAAATCGTCCCACTGGATGCCTTGTGTCATGCGATAGCCCATCGCGCAGACTTCGGCGTCGACAACGAATTTCGCGATCGAGCAGTGCATGCCGGCTTCATTCCAGCCAGCAGAATGCCAAATGTAGTTTGCACCTGACAGCAGCACGGCCATCATGGTCATCGCACTTTCATAGCCAGCTTGCGCATCGAAGATCTTGGCGCCGCCAAGCAAGTTCGAAGTGCGCCATGGCACGTTATAGCGACGAGCCATCTGGCCGATCATGAAATTCATGAGCGAAATCTCTGGCGTTCCCGCCATCGGCGCTCCCGATTGCATCGACACGGTCGATAGGTAATGCCCATAAATCGCAGGGCAGCCCTCGCGCACCACCTGCGTGTAGGCAAGTGCGGAAAGCGCTTCCGCATTGAGCTGCGCCACTGCCGCCGCGGTGGAGGCTGGCGTGTTCGCGCCGCCGAGAACGAAGGGCGAGCACAAGACGGGCTGATTGCGCCGGCAGAAAGCTCGCATGCCGCCCAGCATGACCTGGTCCCACACCAGCGGCGAGTTGCCATTGCAGTTTCCGGTGGTGACTGCATGGTTCTCAAGGAAGCCTTCACCGAAAAGGATTTCGCACATGTCGAGCACGTCCTCGGCATTCTTGGGCGAGGTGGTCATGCCCATGAAAATCTTGTCGGAATGCTTTATTGACGAATAGGTGATGTGCAGGTGTCGGTGCGCGACGACAATGTCCATCGGTTCGACGATGTGGTGAGCCGACGAATGTAGCGCCGGCATCATATGGGCAAGCTTGTGGAAGGTCCCAAGGTCCGCGATCGTCGGGCCACGCCTCACATCATCGAGATCGCGCATGTACGGCGCGCCTGTCATGGGCACGAAGATTGATTTGTTGCCTCCGAGTTCGACATTCTTCGCCGGATCGCGCGCGAAATATTCGACGTTGGGGGGAATGGTCTTGATGAGCTCCATGACCAGGCCGCGGTCGAGATGAACCCGGTCATCGGCGCGCACGTCCGCTCCGACTCTCTTCCAGTCCTCAATCGCGATCGGATCGCGAAACACCACGCCTACTTCTTCCAGGATAGAGAGAGAAGCCTCGTGAATGCGTTCGACCTGCTCGGCATCCATCGGCTCTACCACCGGCACGCCGCGCTTGAGCGTCGGCAACATGTCGACCTTTGGTGCGGTGCGGATCGTCCGCCTCGCTTCCCGCCCGCCTCTACGAGAGAGCTGTAGTTGAGCAGTCATGCCGGCCTCCAGACAAATATGTCGCGACCGAAACCGGACCGCACTCAACCATTGCCGGAGCTTTGAGCCTTGACCTACTGCAAAAGTCTCATCCGAGTGTTGACTAAAGGGCAGGCTGGGCCGCCGGCTCACTCACCCGGACTCGAGAGATGGTCGGGTCGAGCAGCGGCGGAGCTTTCCACGTCGCAGCTCAGCCTTACGGATAACGCGGAAACTTGGACGTAATCGGCCATGACCGTAGGCATCCCGACAGGCAGAGATGATGATGCATTGCCGCAAAGCGAGCGACCTAAAGTCAATCGGGAGGCGACTTTTTTGCGCCGGCTGGCTCCCGCGGTTCCGTGGTAGCACGTTTCTTGCTTGGTGCCGGGCAAGAACAGAACAGCCCATTCCCGGATCAGACGAGGTGAACAAAAACGACAACCTCGGACTCATCTAGGCATCAGATGGGTAGCGACAGGAGGATTTGAATGCCAAGGCCAAATCTCGTCAATAATGTACTCAGCGCGAGCACGTCGCGCAGAACCTTGCTGAAGGCAGGCGGCGCCGCCGCGCTTGTCATGAGCGGCCTGACGACGGGCGCCAGGGCCGACGCGTCCCGGCCGCTGGTCTATGCCTTCGCGGCATGGTCCGACGCGCTGGCAATCACCTATGTCGGCGCGAAGCTCATCGAGGACAATTTCGGCTACAAGGTCCAGCCGCTGCAGGCGGAGCCAGGCGTGATCTATGCCTCGCTTCAAACCGGGAAGGCCGACCTCTATTCGAACTCCTATATGCAGGGGATGGGCCCGCTGAAAGGCGCCTATCACGGCGGCCAGGCGGACTATGTAAAGAAAGTCGCCGGTTCCATCAAAGTCGTCGGCGTTTCGGAAGGCCCGATGACGCAGGGCCTTGCCGTTCCGAACTATGTAGACATCAAGAGCATCGCCGAGCTCAACGACCACGCCGACAAGTTCCCAGGCGGCATCATCGGCATCGACGCCGGCTCCGGCCTCATGCAGTCCGCGGATGCAACGGTGAAGGCTTACGGTCTCAAGCTCAATCTGGTCCCGGGCAGCGAAGCTGCCATGGAAGCGGCCTTCCAGCGGGCTTACTCGAAGAACGAACCAATCGTGGTCACCACTTGGGAGCCGCTCCCGATTTGGAGAAAATTCAAGATGAGGTATCTCGAAGATCCCAAGAAGACGATGATGTCAGAGCCCTTCTACTGTTTCCACGTTACGTCGAAGGACTTTGAATCCAACTTCCCCAAGGCCCAGGCATTTTTGACAAGGTTCCACATCCCGAATGACGAAGAAGCCAAGATCATGGGCTGGATCGACGGCGGGATAAAGCCTGAAGACGCCGCCTCAAAGTGGATCGGCGAAGTGAAAGGCAAGGGCATTATCGAGCCGTGGCTCGCCTGATCCCGAAGCACGCATCCTCCCAAGAGTGCGGGGTCCGCGCCGACCCTGCATCACCACCTGTATTATGCGCGGGAGCCTCGAATGAGCACGCGAAAGCCGGCCGTCGAGATCAAGGATCTCTACAAGATTTATGGCGGCAACCCCGAAGTGAAACTGGACAGACTGCGTTCGGGCGCCTGCGGCCCCGACGAGGGCGGCGGTTTCGTCGCGCTCAACAACATCAACATAACCATTGAAACCGGGAAAATCTTCGTCGTAATGGGTCTCTCAGGCAGCGGGAAATCGACCCTTCTTCGCTGCATCAACCGCCTTGTCGACCCCACTGCCGGCCAGATAGTGGTCAATAGGCAGGACATTACGAAAGCCGGCAAAAAGGAACTCCGCCAGATCCGCTCCAGCATGATCGGAATGGTGTTTCAACATTTTGCGCTCCTGCCGCACATGTCGGTCATCGATAATGTTGCGTTTGGGCTCCGTGTCGCCGGGGTCGGACGCAAGGAGCGACGCGAGCGCGCAGGCAAGGCACTCGAACTCGTAGGGCTCAGCGGATGGGGCGACCGCAAGCCGTCCAACCTTAGCGGCGGCATGCGCCAGCGCGTTGGCCTGGCGCGTGCCCTGGTGATGGACACGCCGGTGCTGCTGATGGATGAGCCGTTCAGCGCGCTCGACCCGCTCATTCGCGAGGAGATGCAACAGGAGTTGCTTCGGCTTCAGAGCACTCTGAACAAGACGATTGTCTTTGTGACACACGACCCAAACGAAGCGGCAACGATCGGTGACCGCATCGCTATTCTCCTCAACGGAGAGGTCGTCCAGGAAGGCCAGCCGATCGATATCGTGCTCTCCCCCGCCAGCGACTACGTCAGGGACTTCGTGCGGGGCATCGATGTCTTCAAGGTGCTGTCGGCTGGCCAAGTTATGGACGCCGTCTGCCCGCCGGTGGAACTGGCGAACAGGCCGATCTCGGAATGGACGAAACATCTGTCGAAAGACTTCGTAAAGCTCGCGCCCGACGATCTGGTCGCCCCCTATCTCGATGAGCTGGCGAAAGAGCAGCGCGCTTTTATCGTGGTTCAGAACGACGGAACGCCCGTCGGGACGGTTACCCCTAAGTCCGTTCTCAGAGCGCTCGCGGCCCATTCCTCGTTAGCCGGCGCGACGCCGAAGATCGAGAAACCGAAAGCTGCCGACACGACGAGGGCAAACGCCGTGGCAGAACGCGCGGCACAATAGCGATTCAAACGACTCTAGCTGAGGATCATGAGGATGGATTTTTCGGAGTTTGCAGGCACGGTTGCCGCGTCAATCGACGAGTTCACGTCCTACCTCTCAATGCATTTCGGATTTGTCTTCGATTTCATCTCGACCGTGATCCTGGGCATACAGCAGCCCTTGGCCACGGTCCTGACGAGCGCGCCGCCCTGGCTGAGCATCACGACCGTTATGGCCGCTGGTGTCCTGCTCGCGCGGCTCTCGCTGGCTATCCTCAGTGGATGTGGGCTGGCCTTCATCCTCGTCATGAATCTCTGGGCGCCGGCGATGGTGACACTGTCCCTGGTGCTTACGGCAGCCGTTGTCGCCCTGGCCATCGGGATACCAATCGGCATTCTCATTGCTGAATCGAAGCGCTTGAACGCGGTGGCTGAGCCAATACTCGACTTCATGCAGACGATGCCTCCGTTCGTGCTGCTCGTTCCAGCCGTGTTCTTCTTCGGCGTTGGAACGGTTCCGGGCATCGTTGCGACGATCTTCTTCGCCATGCCGCTGCCGATCAGGCTCACGGCCCATGGTCTCAAGATGGTTGAGCCGGAAATGGTCGAGGCGGGGGAGGCCTTTGGCGCAAGTCGCCTGGCCGTGCTGTTCCTGATCAAATTGCCGCTGGCGTTCCGCTCGATTATGGCAGGCGTCAACCAATGCGTGATGATGTCGCTATCGATGGTCATCATCGCCTCCATGATCGGCGCTGGCGGCCTGGGCGACGAAATCATTCGGTCGATCTCTCGTCTCCAGGTTGGGAGGGGCGTCGAAGCTGGCCTTGCGGTCGTTGTTTTGGCAATCCTGATCGATCGCATCACCAGGCGGATTAGCGAGAAAGTTGATCCGAGGGCCTGACAAACATGAAGTTCGGTCAATGGCGGGCTTCTCCTCGTCACGCAATCGGCAGTGGCAACTTCTTGGTGCGTCCCCCATCGATGACGTAGACCTGCCCGGTCACGAAGGAGCTTTCTTCCGAGGCAAGCCAAACGGCAAGGTTTCCGACATCAGTTGGCTCACCAAGACGTCCAACCGGATGCATTGCGAGCAGTTCCCTGCGGACACGCGAGCCGTCAGCCATGCTGTCGATGTAGATCTCACTGAGGTCAGAATTGATCCAGCCCGGCGCAATGGCATTGCACCGGATACCCTCGTGCCCATGGTCCACGGCGACGGCTGCTGTAAAGCCGTGAATGCCAGCTTTCGAAGCGGAATATGCAGGATGACCCGGATTAGACGCCAAGCCTTCAATCGAGCCGATGTTAACAATGCTTGCAATGCCTCGCTTGCGAAGATGCGGCATTGCCGCCTTCGTTAACAAAAATGGGGCCTTGAGGTTGATCTTCATCAACTGGTCCCAGTCCGTCTCGGTCATCTCCTCGACGGTCTTCTCGAACATGATCCCGGCGTTGTTGACGAGGATGTCAAGGCCGCCAAATCGCTCGACGACGGCCTGAACGGCCGAAACGATGTGCTCGGAGTTCGCAAGGTCCGCCTTCACGTAAAAGGTGCGATCGTTGAGGATCTCGTCGAGTGGCGGGTTCCTCTGCACAACGGCAACCTTGGCCCCTTCCTCCACGAAACGTCGCGTGATGCCGGCGCCGATGCCACGGCCGCCGCCAGTGATGATGGCAATTCTTCCTGCAAGTCTGTCAGCCATAGGGTGTCCTCAATAGACCGGCTTGGCGCCGTTCACTTGAACGGCCGTGCCGGCGATGTAGCGGGCGGCATCGGAGCTCAAGAAATACACCGCATCGGCGATGTCTTCCGGCTCAGCAATGCGCCCGAGCGGAACCGTCTTGTTGAGCTCCGCTATGGCAGTGTCGGGATTGAAGCCGCGCTTGGCGAAGCCCGTGCGCAGCATCGGCGTGTTGACCTCATTTGGACACACCCGCGTTGACTCGTATCCGGTCACCGGCATGATCGCGGCCAAGGCACTTCGAGAACGCTGCCACTGCCGCCTTGCTGGTGCAGTAGGCGGGATGCCCGGGTCCGGGATAAAGTCCCCAGCACGATGCGATGTTCACGATCGCGCCGCCGCCGTGGCCCTTCATATGGCCGATCGCCCTTCGGCATGTGTAGAATATCGATGTGAGGTTGATGTCGAACGTCCGCTCCCAATCCTCATCGGTCGTCTCGAGGATATTGCCCCTCGTGATGATCCCCGCATTGTTGACGAGCACGTCCAGCCTGCCTGTGATCTGGATCGAATAGTCGATCAAATCTTCGCAATAAGCCTTGTTCCTGAGGTCGCCGGCCTTGCTCCAGACATTCTGTCCGATTCGATTGAGTTCGGCCTCGAGCTGGTCCAGGCCAGCCTGGTCGGCGTCTCCGGCAATCACATGGAAGCCGTTCGCGACGAACTGCTTGGAGATCGCTTGCCCGATACCTCCCGCCGCGCCTGTGATCACCGCAGTTTTCTTTTCAATGCCAGTCATAGCTCAAGCCATCTCTGAGAGGGAAAGTTAGGCTCATAATCTCTCAACGGCGGGCGAAGACCAGTGGGGCGGCCCTGCAAAAGTCTCACTCCCTTGTTGAGTAGTTGAGCCCAGATATCGCCATGGACATGCTAAGGTGTAGCTGCGTCGGACATGGGCTTGGGCAGCGTCGCAGATCGCGCAGCATGGTGCGTACCGTTTCCCTATGTTGTGGCGATGGCTCGGGGATCGCAGCCATAGTCCGTCACTTATAAATGATTTGCCGATATCTTGGGGTTCGCTTGCCCAATCTGTCGCGCCGGGCGAATATTGAAGTGTTTGGAGCTTGAGATGGTCCGCCGCTACTATGACCTTCCGTCCCTGACTGCTTTGGCTGTTTTCGAGGCGTCTGCCCGGCACTTGTCATTCAAATTGGCTGCTGCGGAACTGAACGTTACTCCGGGCGCCGTGAGCCGGCAGATCAAGGCGATCGAGGACGAACTCGGAGTTCCGCTGTTTACCCGATTAGGAACCGGTGTGGCGCTGACAAGCGCCGGCGAAGACCTTTACGGCGTGTTGGCTACCGGTTTTTCGCGGGCCGCAGATATCGTCCGAAATGTGAAACACGGTGACCGTTCCAAGAACGTCACGCTGGCATGCACGGACGCCTTCGCGTCAACGTGGCTGATCCCGCGGATGCCGGATTTTTGGACGAGGTACCCGGATATCGCTGTTGACCACCTTATCTCGGACAATCCCCGCGATTACCGCCGCGCCGAGGTCGAATTGCGCATCCGCTACGGGTTCGGATCGTGGTCGAATGAAGATGCTGAGCTCCTTTTCAATGAAACAATCTACCCGGTATGCGGGCCTGGGTTTGCAAGCAGGCACCGCGATGCAACGGCGGAATCGTTGGCCGATCTTCCCCTGCTGCATGTCGATTGGGTGGATCCCGATTGGGCTGGCTGGGACGAGGTCCTTCGGCGCGCGGGGGTCTCGCATGGTCCGACCCGCGGTCGGCGCTTCGGCAAGTTCTTCGTGGCGCTTCAGGCAGCTCAGGCCGATCAAGGGGTGGCTGTTGGGTGGCATCGCCTTGTCAAGGCGCAGATTGACGAGGGGAAGCTCGTCAGACTGACGGATCTCGAGCTCCCCGCCCCTGGCAGCTACTATCTCACATGGTATCAAAATCGTACGCTTTCCCCTGCCGCCCATAGCCTGCGTAGCTGGATCCGGGAAGTGGCGGCGCAAGAACGAGAAAGCTAAAGCTCTCTGCCGGCGCGCTTCTGCATCGCCCACAACTTCATCGGCGCGCCGATCGACATCAGCGGTTCTGGATAAAGCTGAATCGGGCTTGGCTCTTTCAGGGCGTCTGCAACCATTGGCTCGTTATTGCCAACGGCAAGATCGGCAGCCAGCATCCCGTAGAGGGTGCCCTGCACCGTTCCTAGGCCATTGCAGCATCCGGCAACGAAGACTCTGTCTTCAATCTCGCCGAATGCTGGCGCGGAATTGAGAGAGAGACACAAGTGCCCTCCCCAGCGAAATTCCATCGGTGCTTGACCCAGCATCGGGAAGCGCGCCTGGAATGATCGGTCGTGCACGGCGCCGATCCGACGGATCTGCTTCTCACTGGTGGACATGTGCGGATTATAGGTGAAGGTGTTGCGGACGACGATCCGATCGCCGATCCTCCGGATGGTTGATCCCATGGGATCGGCTGGGATCAAGCCCCAATGCGGCTCACCTCCCACCGCTGTCTGTTCGCTCTTGGAAAGCGGCCTCGTCATGCTAGCGTAGGTGAACACGTGCAGCAGGCGATTCTTGAAGTAACCAAAACTTTCGAGATGACCGTTGACTGTCAGTATCAACCGCGGCGCGGTGATCTCGCCCTCAGCCGTCTTGGCAGTATGCAGTTTGCCGGTCTGTAAAGATGTGACCGGGGAATTCTCGAATAGCTGCACACGCCTCGACAAGCCTTCGGCAAGCCCACGGATGAAGCCGGCGGGCTGGGCCATTACCGTTCCTGGCGTGAAGGTACCGCCGACGAAAAAATTGGTTCCAGTGATTTCCTTCAACTGCAGCGCGTCGAGCGGCTCGAATGGCTCGCCTAGCCCCGTCAGATGCTTTTCAAATTCGCGCAGAACCGCAACACCGTGATCGGTTGCAGCTCCATGGTACTTGCCGGCCCGAACGAAGAACTTCCGCAATCCGTATTCGTCCGCCGCCGAAGCAGAGAATTCAATCGCGGTCCGGTTCATGCGGATGCGTTTGTGATCGTGATCCTGGCTTCCGCCGTAATGCTCCCCACCGAGCTCGTGCGGAAGGTCGATCATGAAGCCGGAGTTGCGCCCGGCAGCACCCCAGCCGACGCGCTGAGCATCGACCACCACTATGCGCTCGTTCGGCACCAGTTGTGCGAGGCGCCGCGCGGCCGCCAAGCCAGCAAACCCAGCTCCTACAATGAGCCAGTCCGCCTTATGACGGCCGCGCAGCACCTCAGGTGCCTTGGGAGGCGGCAGAATACCGTACCAACCGGGCATGGATGTGTCCGCAGGCGTGCGGACAGCCTCGTGATCGCTCATCGGTGCGACCAGGCTAGTCTACCGAACGCGAGACTTTAGGATCGGAGATGTCCGCCCAGATGGTCTTGAGTTCAGTATATTGGTCATGGGCATGCAATGACTTGTCTCGTCCCCCGAAGCCGGAAAGCTTGAAGCCGCCGAACGGAGTTGAGACATCCCCTTCCCCGTAGCAGTTAATGGTCACCGTCCCGGCGCGAATGTCCCTTGCGATGCGATGTGCCTTGCCGAGATTGGCGGTAAAGATTGAAGCTGCAAGCCCGTATTGCGTATCGTTAGCGACCCGGAGCGCCTCGTCAGCGTTGGCCACTTTGATTACCGACAGCACTGGACCGAAAATCTCCTCTCGCGCAATCGTCATTTCGGGCGTGACATCGTCGAATACGGTCGGCTCAATGAAATAGCCTTTGCCATGCTTGTGGGCGTTGCCGCCCGTTACGATCCTAGCGCCTTCCGCCCGCCCCTTCTTGATGTAGCCCATGATGCGGTCGAACTGCTCCTTCGACACAATGGCGCCCAGCCGATTGCCCGGATCCAACGGCTCGCCGATAGGCCATTCCTTGAGCTTGTGGATGACCGTTTCCACCAAGCGGTCCTTGATCTTCTCGTGTACGATCACGCGGGAATTGGACGAGCAGTTCTCGCCCATGTTCCAGAAGACGGCCTGGGTGACATGCTGCGCCACAACATCGAGATTCTCCGCGTCTTCCAGCACGATGCATGGGTTCTTTCCCCCGCATTCGAGCACGATGCGCTTAAGATTGGACTTGGCGGAATATTCCAAGAATTTCCGGCCGACGTCAGTTGACCCGGTGAAGGCGACCATGTCGATATCGGGATGCACGCCGAGTGCCTTGCCAGTCACTTCGCCCGGACCAGTGACGATTTGCAGGACGCCTGACGGCAGCCCGGCCTCATGCGCCAGTTCGGCGATCCGCAACGTGGACATGTTGGTCTGCTCGGCCGGCTTGACAATGACGGAGTTGCCCGTCGCAAGTGCCGGACCGATCTTCCAGGCCAGCATGAGGATCGGAAAATTCCAAGGCAGAACGCAGGCGACTACGCCGAGCGGCTGGCGCACGATCATCGACACGACATCGTCGCCCGAAGGTGACGTCTGGCCATAAAGCTTATCGGTGGCTTCCGCATGCCATTCCAAGCAATGCAGGGCTTCGGGGATGTCTATGGTTTCGACGTCGTAAATCGGCTTGCCGCTTTCGAGCGTCTCGAGCACTGCAAGCTCATGGGCGTTTTGCTTCATCAGTTTCACGAGCCGCCGCAGAACGCGCTTGCGCTCACTCGGATGCGCACGCGACCAGGTACCCGATTCAAACGCCAGTCGCGCCTTCTCGACAGCGAGATCGACATCGGCCTGGCCGCAGGAAGCGATCTTGGCGATGACCTGCCCTGTCGCGGGATTGATGGTCTCGAAAGTATCCCCAGATCGCGCAGCCCGCGCCTTGCCGTCGATTACTGCGCCGGTCGGCAGTGGCAGGCTGTCGGCTAGGTTCTGGTACTCATCACGCGTTAATAGCGATGACATTCTCGGAAGCCCTCTTTTGGGATTTTGCAGTAATTGACGCGATGACTGCCTTAAGGGTGCGGATCGTTGACTCGAGTTCCCGCTTCTGTTCGTCGCCGAGTGCCCGCATCGGCAGGCGCACGGGCCCAGCTGGCAATCCAGCCAATTCGCACCCAAACTTTATGCTCTGGACGAATTTGCCGCCCTGTTCGAGAAGCCTCATCAGAGGCAGAAGCGCCGACATGATCTGCCTGCCCTTGGTGAAGTCCTTCTCAATCACGCAGGCTTCGTACAGCGCGAGGTGCTCTGCCGGCAGGCAGTTGCCGGCGCCACAGACCCACCCTTTTGCGCCCCAGGCGAAGAATTCGAGCGCCTGATCATCCATGCCGCAGAACAGGTCGATATGCGGATAGTCGCGAGCCAAGGCATGCAGCTGGTTCATGCTGCCGCTAGATTCCTTGATGGCACAGAAATTGGAGCTGCGACCGACGCGGTCCAGGAACTCTAGATCCATCATCGTTCCAGTGCGACCGGGGTAGTTGTAGAGCATCACCGGTAGATTGGCGGCCTTGTCGATCGCAAGTGCATGATTGGCAAGTTCGAGCTGCGTGGGAACAGCGTAATACGGCGAGCCGATTAGAATGCCGTCGTACTTGAGGTCCTTTGCAATTAGCCCGTATTCAATGCAGTCGTCGGTGCGAATGGAGCCGACCCCGGCGATCAGGGGCATCTTCCCCTTCACCACGCTCCTCGCAAGCTTAAGCAGGCTAACACGCTCGTCGCGTGACTGGGCGTAGTACTCTCCTGTCGTACCACCAACGATGATACCGTGGACCCCAGTTGAGACCAAGTGCTCGACCATGACGCAGAAGCCTTCACGGTCGATCGATCCGTCCGCATGAAAGGGCGTTGTGACGGGCGGAATAACGCCTTTGAACGACATCTGCCTGGCTCCAATTCGGGCTATTGGCCAGTGTTATATGCAAGCTGAGGAGCGGCGGCAGTCGAATTAAATTCACCTGGCAGGGAACTTTTTTGCGGCTCGGGCTGTCGAGCATACCTGCGAGAACCGGCGTATGGCCGCAGCCGCCTGACACGAGCAAGTCGCTCATCGACGGCTACTAACCCTTGGCCAATCGGGGATTATGATGGTACATCGTCTTGGCTCGAAACTGTTGAGAAACTCCAGAAGGTGGTATCCTCACCTCAAATCCGGGGTTTTGGTTGATATCTAGTCACGAGAGCACGCAGTATCGTTCGATTGTCTCGAGCCGCGATCGAAGTACGATCGAGAGCCCGTTGAAACTACAGTCCCATGCCGCGGCGAAGCGTGAGCTCATAACGTGTCATTGGAGCATCGACCAATTCGATGCGTAGCGACTCCGCGAGCGCTCCGCCGTTCGTCGCTTACGGCGACGGTGAAAGGTCGCGCAGGTCGTCCATATTGATGTATCGGTTGGCCTCCATCCAGTTTTCATTGGTCTCGACGGCCAAGGCCCTGACCAGGCGCAGGCAGCTTTCGGTATTGGGGAAGATGCGCACGACATAGGTGCGCCGGCGGATTTCCTCGTTGAGCCGCTCCAGCATGTTGGTGGA
>NZ_AYVN01000027.1:0-19875 GCF_000502815.1 Mesorhizobium sp. LSJC269B00 | reverse complement strand
CGTCGATGCAACGCGCCAGACGCTCGGCCACCCGCAACCGCTTTTCCACCTCGGCCAAGGCCAGAACGCCGCTGTTGGACGACAGCATGCCGCCGTCGAAACGGGCGACGACGGAGGCCGCCGACTGATGACAAACCGCTCAGCGGCAGCGCAAGATCGTTCATGGCGGGTGTGGTCTCCGGGAAATTTCGGATCGGCTTAAGCAACCAAATCCTACGTCATTTCAACGGGCTTGCGCCACATCCACCAACCCACATGAATTTTTCAGGCTGGCAGAGAGGGTGCTTGCGGTGCACTCACTGACACGAGATCGCAAATGGAGGCGCGTGACCACCAGAACTGGCGACACCCAAGGTGGTCCGCTGGACCCGCAGGAGGAACCACAAGGTGTCAGCGGGCAGAGCGCAAGCGAGTCCCTACTTCGATCTTTCTAGAAGCGCGCCGGCAGCCTGGGCGGGGGGCTTGGGGGTCAGACTGCCGGCGCACGCCACTCACGAAGAGCGGCCCCTTTTCCTGGTTCGAACGCCCATAGTCAACCCGGAAACGTCAGGATGCCCGCCATGTTACTTTCAGAGCGGCGCGACTTCGCCATGGTGGACGATTCAGCCTAGGAGTAGCCACTCTCGTAGGCCGAGTTGATGCTCAAGCCAGCATCGCCTTGCCGAACTAGGAAGAGTTCGCCGTTAGTCCTTCGTCGCGAGCCGATGCCGTCGTGCACGTTTCGTAGCACTCCGGGCGGCTATATCGCTTTGTTGTTCGGCGAGCTGCGCCAGAAGGCATCGCATCAATCGAATCAAGCGTCGACATCAGCCGCAAGCTTCACATCACAACAGCTAGTCCACCCATTGCAGATCATCCGACTGTTCAGGCGGCGTCCGAAATGTCCAACTCCGACTCAAGAATTCCCACAGGTATGGAAAGCGATTTCGCTATCCGATCCCGATAGCCCTTGCTGTACCTCAGACCTCGCTCGATGTTTTGGATTTCCTCAGCGGCCAGCCCGCACGCGACGGCCAGGTCGTCGATCGAATATCCAAGGTGCTCGCGATAAGCGCGGACGATGTGGGTTCCCTGGGACATAGCCGTCAAGACTGGTTCGGGAATGCGCGAATCCTTCATAAACATCTCCAAGAACTGGGAGCTCCCTCAGAGATTCCTCCCGAGGCGCACACCTAGCAAATAAAAAAAATGGTCGTCCATTCGGCCGAACCGGCCTCATGCATGGGATGGGCCGCTGAATTGGCCGGGCCGGAATATGGCGGCTCACCTGCTTCTGATCAAGTATCAAGACTGCCCGTGCTGAGAGCCTGGTCGGCGTAGCGCATGCGACCTGCGATCCTTCGTGGACCATTCTCGCCGATGGCTTTCTTGAACAGCAACTCGAACTTTCGGCACGGACACTGCTTCCTTCGGCAATCTCCACCGGCGAGGCAGCGAAGGACCCGCTCGTAACCGCTACCGAGTTTCACAATTGCAGCAAACAATGGTCATCTGGTTTCATCCGGGCTTCGGATCCAGACAAGGGGTACCGCTTTCCTGGAGGCGCATCGCCACCTGTACAGGTTCACAATCATTCGACCGTGACCGATTTTGCGAGATTGCGCGGCTGGTCTACATCCGTCCCCATGAAGAGCGCCGTGTGGTAGGCTAGAAGCTGTATCGGGAGCGAGAAGATCATTGGCGCGATAATCTCGTCGACAACCGGCAGCACGAGCGTGTGCATGGTTTCGAGTTTCGATACGGCTGCCCCTTTTTCATCGGTGATGAGGATAATCCGCCCTCCACGGGCAGCCACTTCCTGCATGTTGGAAACGGTCTTGTCGAAAAGACGGTCATGGGGCGCGATGACGATCACTGGCATGTTCTCGTCTATCAAGGCGATCGGCCCGTGCTTCAATTCACCCGCTGCATAGCCCTCGGCATGGATGTAGGAAATCTCCTTGAGCTTCAGCGCACCTTCCATCGCTAGCGGGAAGCTGGTGCCACGGCCGAGATACAGGACGTCACGACACTTTGACAGTTCGCGCGACAAGAACTCGATTTCCGGCTGGATGCACTCGAGTACGTGGCCCATCACGCGCGGCAATTCGGCGAGGCTCCTGACGAGCGCCTGCAGCTCGTCTTCGGGGACGGTCCCGCGGGCTCTGGCCGCGCCGATGGCGAGTGCTGCTAGAACGGCAAGCTGGCAGGTAAAAGCCTTGGTAGAGGCGACGCCGATCTCCGGTCCGGCAAGGATCGGGAAAACCGTATCGGCCTCCCGAGCGATGGTCGATTCGCAGGCATTGACGATAGCGCCAATTTTCAGCCCACGCTCCTTGCAGTACCTCAATGACGCAAGCGTATCGGCGGTTTCGCCGGACTGCGAGATGAAAAGAGCCGCCGACTGCGGCGGCAACGGGATCTCGCGGTAACGGAATTCGGACGCAACGTCGATTTCAACCGTCAGGCGCGCATAGCGCTCGAACCAGTATTTTCCGATCAGTCCGGCGAAATAGGCGGTCCCGCAGGCAGAGATCGCCAAGCTCGGGACCTTGGCGAAATCAATGCCAGGAACCATGTCGCGACTGTCTATGATGTTAATGTAATGACGGAGAGCATGGGCGATGACCTCGGGCTGCTCGTAAATCTCCTTCTCCATGAAGTGGCGATGGTTGCCCTTGTTGGCCAGATCGGCCGCGGCCGTGGAGATATGGCGCGGACGCTCGACGGGACGGCCGTCGACATCGAAGATATGGGCGCCCGAATTGCCGACAACGGCCCAGTCGCCGTCGATGAGATAGGTAATTTCATTGGTGAAGGGAGCAAGGGCGATCGCGTCGGAGCCCAGGAACATCTCGCCGTCGCCGTGACCGATCGCGAGCGGTGGTCCGTTGCGCGCCGCCGTGATGGTCGACGGTTCATCTTCGAAGAGGATGGCAAGCGCATAAGCGCCCTTGACGCGTTTCAGCATGGCACGCGTGGCCTCTTGCGGCCTCATGCCCTCTCGGCGGTATCTTGCCAAGAGATGCCCAACGACCTCGGTGTCGGTGTCGGTCTGGAACTCGGCGCCATCCGCCGCCAATTCGTCCTTCAGCTCGGTGAAATTCTCGATGATGCCGTTATGGACTACGGCGACACCGTCGCTAAAGTGCGGGTGCGCATTGCGTTCGGTCGAGGCCCCGTGGGTTGCCCAACGCGTGTGGCCGATGCCGACGTTGCCGCTCAGCGGCTCTTCCTTCAGTCGCGCCTGGAGATTGACGAGCTTGCCCTCGGCGCGCCGGCGGTGCAAGGCACCCTCGATGATCGTCGCAACGCCGGCGGAATCATAGCCGCGATATTCCAAACCCTTCAACGCGCCGATCAACCGATCCGACACCGGCTGTTGCCCAACGATGCCAACAATCCCGCACATGTTCGTCTCCGCATCTTTGCGGGCAGCACCAGCCCACGCGAGACGGATACCCGTCCGGCCGCTTTAAGTGGCGGCCTTGTAGTAGAATTCCATAATATTGGTAAAATTGATTGTTGTGATAACTACCATCCACCCGATGGATAGGTCGGCCGCTGTGGAGCCACGACCCAAACTTCTATTCGCGCCTGACGCTCTTATGAGGATCGCAAACTCACACCCGCGGCAGGATCACGGCCTCGGAAAGGCCAGGAGGCCTTAGACGGTGGACGGACGACGGGCCTGCGACCCCTTGTCAGGCAGTCGGCATCTAGGAGCATGGTGCCGCCGACTTGGGCATCGGCGATGGTCTGTCTTGGCGACAGCCTGAGTTCGCTTCAGGACCGTCGTCGTCTCGCGCGGCTGCCGGTGTCAGTTGACGATAACAAATGTCCGCCGGGGGCGAGCGCCTCGCGCACGGCACGTGCCAGCCGCGGTCGGTCCGGGACGCCGTCGAGGCGTTGGCCGTGAAGACTCGACGGGGCGTGACACCAGAGTAGCGAGTTCGTAGCGCGTAGCCGGCGACGAATTCGCAATTGGTCGCGCCGGCGCCGGTCAGCCGGCGCTGCGCGGCCTCCAGTTGGTCGGCGTAGTGCGACGACATGGCGGGCGATCGTGGCGATCGGCACAGCCGCCCCGCAACAGAGGTCGACCACCTCCATGCCCGGCTTCAGCCCGGTTGTCGCAAGCGCCATCTTCGCTGCGGTCGCGCTTGTCATGCTGCTCTTTCCTGGCCTTTGCAAGAACACGAACCTCGGCTTCGGTCGGAATGGCAATGTGGCGAAGGGCGACCCGATCTGCGTCAAGCTCATCGCCAAGGAAGAGGCGAATGATGGGCAGCCCCACTACCGCCTGATCACCACCGGCGGCCGCCGATGTTCCCAGCATTCGCGTTCCAAAGTCGGTATGTCGTGCTCCTCGCTGGCATAGCCGAGGCAGAAATAGCCGATCAGCGTCCATTCGGGCGGCGTGTCGAGAATTTCGGCCATCTCGGTCGCATCGAGGATCGACACCCAGCCCATGCCGATGCCCTCCGCCCGCGCCGCCACCCACAGTGTGTGCACTGCCATGACGGCCGAATAGTCGATGGTCGCCGCCATGGTCATGCGACCGAGCCCATGGCCTTGCCGGGTCGTGCGGTCGGCGAAGACCGCGAACTGACAGGGCGCCTCGTCGAGCCCGGCAAGCTTCAGCCGGGCATAGAGTGCGGCGCGCTCTCCCGAAAAGCGCGTGAGCGCCTCGGCATTGCAGCGCTCGAAGCAGTCTCTCACGGCAGTGCGCCGCTTGAGGCTGTCGACGACTACGAAGCGCCAGGGCTGGCTGAGGCCAACGGAGGGCGCAGTGCTGGCGAGCTCGAGCAGGCGTTCCAGCGTACCCTCCGGCAGAGCCGTCGGCTCGAAGCGCCGCACATCCCTGCGCCAGCGCAGCAGCGTGATCAGCCCGGAGCGAAAATCGTCGGTGAAATCTGGAGGTGACGGCATGGCGGTCTCGTTAGGTATGTATTGGACACTAGGGAGTACAGTGTGGACAGCCTACTGCCCATTGCCAAGCTGGCTTGTTGCGTCCGACAATCGCGTCATGCGGCCCCAACCGCAAACGATAGAAAAATGTTTCCTGGTGGGCGGCGCTATTACGATGCAATCGACCAAGCCCGTTTCGATCAGCTCGCACGGCGGTGAATCGCGTACCAGGCCGTTGATAGATGCGCCATTGACACTCAGGCGCACCCGTATCGCTCACCAGGCCTCGGAATGCGGAGAACGTCGGCCTGGAACGCGGAGACTGCGACAGGCGTCTCAGCTTGCATATACTCGTCCTGCCGCACCGCCTGCAACTCAGTTTGCTTCCGACCACGTCGGCCTCGACGTCCCCGAAGATTCCCCAGGTCATTCGGCCGATACCATCGTCTGACATCATAGCGCCGCAGCGGACAGCACCAGCTGCCCAGTTTCATTTGGGGCATCGCTGAGCTTCCAGTCGCCACCGCAATTTCGTCTTCCACCAGCGTCAGGCCTGACCCAAATTGCAGCTCATCCCTCTCACAGTCAATTCGCGCTTGAATTATCTGTTCTACTTTCGTTCACTGTTCGGACGACACATTAGAAAGAGCTGGAATGGAATCTATCATCAGCCCCTCGATAGCCGCCAAAGGTGGCCGCTGTTCAAGCCCGCCGAAAAGATTGGATGCCGTTCACAAGGAGAGAGCATCAGTGGGACCATGCCGGCACCATGGATGGGCTGGTGCCGTCATGAAGTTGGAGGGCGACTTGCCTCCTCTAGCCGTTTTCGCAACCTATTCCGTCGCCGTCTCGGTCAAGATCATAGATATCGGTGCCTACGACAGAGACCGGCCCGTGTACGTATGCGGGACCATTGCCCTTTCCGGAGGAACAGTCGACATCGCTGGCGATTGGAACACAGGCGCCTGTGTAGTTAGGGTCGCAGGATTCTTGGCCATGAGCGCTGCTGATGAAGGACGCCAGACCCAGAGCGACCGCGCCTAGACGATGAAACCGCATCAAACACCCGCCAGCTAACACCCAAGAAATCTTAGCGGGCGTTTTAGCTCCATGCAATATTAGCGCTGGCTTGGGCGCCTATATATCACCACCAAGCTCCAAAGAGATAAGTTATTGCCCCACTGCAATGATCAAGATCGCGTTGAGGGCGCACGATGGCGGGCTACTTGATTTCGGTTTGGCAGATGCGTGGCCAAAGACCGACGCGTGCTGCCAGGCATATGCATCTTCGGCGGGGTTTGACTTTTGATATTGCTAGGCAGGAAGGTCGCTAGCCGTACAGACCAGCTTATTACCGAGGTCGAGAATCCTAGTACCGATCGCTGGTAGTGCATCCACAGCAGTCTGATTTGACAGCCGTCGTCGAGCCGGAGTTCGCATCGCCCTCTGCGGTGAGGCCTCCGTAAGCGTCTGCGACGACCGACAGAGTCGACAAGCACGCGCTTCGTTCAGCGCCCCGAGGTGATCATGGCTGAAAGCGGCCCTACAAGGGCGGCCGATAGTAGCCTTCAAGGCCTACAAGAGGCAAACGCTGTGGAATCGTGTGCAGGGCGAGGTCGGCGGCCCGGTCCCGAAGGAGCATAAGAAGAACAAGGCCGAATGGCTGAAGCCGGGACTGGTCCGCCGGTCACGAGGTCGGAGGGCGAAGAGAAGCTGCGCCTCGCGAGGCTACGGATTTCTGGGAGGATAACCAAAGAGCGCGGCCAGTCTTAGGTATATTGTACGATTGTTACCCAAGCGGCGGCCGCATGGACTCTCATCATCTTGGAACTACATTGCCAGAATGGCACAGCTCTTTGAATCCGCCCCAATGAGCGCTTCATTTCAGATGATCGTGGACCACTATGAGACAGCGGTTTCACTCCAGGAGCGCATTGTAACTCGCGCTCGACAAGTCGGCTTGGCGACCAAAAGCGATGACGAATTTCTGGAGCATCTGAATGCCGCGTTAGAGCGGGTGCGCCAAAGCTTGGCTCGGGCCGATTAACGTAATTGATTAAAAAATGGGACAACCGCGGTCGGCAGGCATACAGTGTGCCATCGACGGCAACTCTAAGGGCGTCCGTCGGCTGTGAGCGATCAACATGCTTCCGCCCCAATAGGGAGAGGNGAGCGCTTCATTTCAGATGATCGTGGACCACTATGAGACAGCGGTTTCACTCCAGGAGCGCATTGTGACTCGCGCTCGACAAGTCGGCTTGTCAACGAAAAGCGATGACGAATTCCTGGAGTATCTGAATGCCGTCTTAGCGCGGGCGCGCCAAAGCTTGGCTCGCGCTGATCAACGCAGTTGTTAATAAATGGGACATCCGCGGCCCGCAGGCATACAGTGTGCTATCGACGGCAACTCTAAGGGCGTCCGTCGGCTGTGAGCGATCAACATGCTTCCGCCCCAATAGGGAGAGGGAGCTATGACAGACTCCAGTTCACGAACTCACACTGCCGCGCAATGCGACACCCGCCAAAATTCCATCTATCGCAATTCGCTGCTGCTTCGAATGTGCTCGGCAGATTTGGCCTTGCTGCAACCTCATTTGGAAAGCGTCTCCCTTGGACTGAAGACGCATCTCGAAGTGGCGGGGTCTCCAATCAGAACCGTGTACTTCTTCGAGAGCGGTCTCGGGTCAGTGGTGGGCGAACTGCGGCCTGGTATTGAAGCTGAGATCGGAATCATAGGTTGTGAGGGTATGACCGGCTCAGCGCTTATCATGGGCGATGACCGGTCAACGCACGATTGTTACGTCCAATTAGAGGCCCGAGCCTTTGTTATCGACGCGGGCCTCTTCACCAAGGCGCTTTTGACAAGCCCAACCCTGCGAAGTTTTCTGCTCCGCTACGTTCACTACTTTCACCTCCAGGCAAGCTTCAAGATCGGAAGAGCACACNAGCGCTTATCATGGGCGATGACCGGTCAACGCACGATTGTTACGTCCAATTAGAGGCCCGAGCCTTTGTTATCGATGCGGGCCTCTTCACCAAGGCGCTTTTGACAAGCCCAACCCTGCGAAGTTTTCTGCTCCGCTACGTTCACTACTTTCACCTCCAGGCAAGCTTCACCGCGCTCAGCAATGCCCGGATGAACATCGTCGACAGGCTCTCAAGATGGCTGGTGATGTGCGATGATCGCGTCGACGGGAACAGCTTTGCGATTACGCACGAGTTCTTGTCAGTTATGCTCGGTGTCAGGCGGCCCGGCGTCACCATAGCGCTGCAAACCTTGGAGGGCCAAGGTCTGATACGCTCAATGCGAGGAGAGGTAGTCATTCTTGACCGAGCGCGTCTGATTGCGCTGGCTGATGGGTCATATGGCAGGGCTGAAGCCGAATACGCTCGGCTAGTCGGCAAACTGCATTGACCCCAGACGCCGCGCCCGTGGCACTATCCTGAGTGCCCCTGCAACGGAGCCCGCCGGCTGAGCCACGGTGTTTTTGCGTCAGGCGGGAACATTCCCGCTCTGAGGCTGTTTGGCCACAGCTGGCTCGTTCTTCAGCGGTCCGTGCCGGTGACCAAGATGTCCTCTCCACTCGTCATGGTCGGCCCGCGCAGCCTCCGAAGCAGGCGCGGGCCATCCCTGCAGCGTCGCCAGACGTCAGCGGGCTTTTTATCATTCGCCGTTTATCATGGAAGATTTGCAAGTTCGCGCCTGCGACGTTGCGCCATTGGATCAACACGTCCATGGGACGATCATCAGGCCTCCGCTCGAAAAGCCGGGTATAGAACTCCTCCGCTTTGTCCATCCTTGGCGAGCACGGCGTAAATTCCTTGGATTTGCATTCAAAAATTGATTCCACCCATAATGAACAAAGGGCGGGTCCCGTTCCAAAATGGGGTGTTTGCGGCAACCTGCTTTGTACGTTTCCGGCTCTTGCCTTTTTCGGAAAGTGACCCACAGAATAGCTGGTGAGGTTCTATCTCTCTGGGAGGATGGGATGGACGTTCAAGCACCTGTTCGGCCTGTGCAGCAAACGGCCAAGGAGCTGGTCCGCGAGGTCCTGTTGGGTTCTCAACCGGGCAATATAATTTCCCTGAAGGCGACCATTGCAGCGGTGCGCGAGCGCGGCCATGATCTTCGTGAGACTGACTGCCAGTTGGTCGGAATGATCGTCAATTCAGCCTCCGTTTGGGGACTGTTCATCGCCTTTGACGTTCGAGAGGCTTGATGCCCCACCGCTGGTTCAACCCTCCGGTTTATGTGAAGACTGAGCGCCCGGGGCTTCGCCTTGGTGTCAACCGAGTTGATGCCGCCGCGGAGGAGCTTCTAAAGTGGTCCAATCGTGGCCCCAAGTGGCGGCTGGCGGCTGAGGCTTGCCTATCTGCGATGGATGGCAAAATGCCGGGTAACGACTTCCGGCTGCTGTTCGAAGCCGCAGCCGATGAAGAGGAGATGCTACTGCCGGATTAACAACGCTATACGGACGGGACCATGCGCGTCTGTTCGCGTTGGCGGTCGGCGAATTAACTTGAATAATCTGACGCAAACGGCTGTGGCCATTGCTCTGTTTTGACCTTTTGTGTTACCTATTGTGCTTCGTTCCCGAGCTTCCTTTTCGATCCCTTGAAGAATACCGGAAAGAACGGGTTCGCGATGTCCGACACCAGAACAATAAGCGAATCGGAACGACCCCGGCGAAAATCAATTGCTTGTCGATTGAACTGAAATCCGATCGACCTTACAGCCTCGTTCACGCGGGTTCGGGTATCCTCCCTCACGTCGCCTGTACGCTCGAATTTCTGCTTTTGGGATCCGCTGGGGCCAGCTCAAAGACCGACGAGGCGCTTAGCCGACTGGCGGCTCATCACGAGAGCGGTCCGGCAGCTTTAGGAGTAGTAGATTTGCAATATGGGTGCCAACTATTCGTCCCAATTGGGACAGGCTGCGGCCGGCAAGCTGCGCCTAGGTCTCACAAAAGGCTCAGGCGTTGGCATCGGAAAAGAGGCGGCTGCTAATTCTGAATGACCGATATGAGGCGCATGCGGTCCGGCAGTATATGGAACGAGAGCAGAAGGTCTGCTTCTGGTGCAAACCAGCGGAAAGGTGCCATTCCGCTGGTGGCGCGATCTTGGCCGCAACGACGTTGGTTGCCGCTGCCTGAAAGCAGACACGGTGGTACCGCGTTGGCAGCTTTGGCGCCTCAAAGCGATATTGAGGCTCAGGACGGTTTTAATCTCACCTCGACCAATCAGCTTGGAAAAGCGGCGATAGTCCGGATGCTCGTACCGCCAGCGGCCGGCGGAGATCGCAGGATGCACGCCAGCTTCCTGCGCCGCCTCCAACACCTCCTCCGTGCTGTTGTCCTTGTCGGTGCAAACGAGCCAGCCTCCGCTTCTATGGTTTCCGAACGAACTAAAATGATCTTGAGAAAACCATTATCAAATGCGCGTCCCGAAATGGGGGCGAAGGCGATGCGAGCGCATCGGAGCGGAAGTTCTATGCCGGCGACCCTCCGCGGAAGTCGGTGCGAAACTCCTGCCACAGCCCGCAACCGGAACATCACATGTGCTGGTGCATTGCTAGTGAACGCCAATTCGACTGGGGCGCAAAATGCATCGCGCGATCACAAATGCATGGGCAATGGTGCGAGAAGCCGTCGTTGGGTTCGTCAACGACAATGCTCTCAGCCATGGCGCGGCAATCGCTTTTTATGCCACAACATCGTTGGCGCCAATTCTGCTCATCGTGGTTGCAATTGCGGGTCTCGCATTCGGTCACGAGGCAGCNGCCACAACATCGTTGGCGCCAATTCTGCTCATCGTGGTTGCAATTGCGGGTCTCGCATTCGGTCACGAGGCAGCGCAAGCGGCATTGTCCGCCCAAATCACAGGGATGATGGGTACAGAAAGCGCAAATATCCTGCAAACCGCACTGAAGAGCGCATCCGAAAAGCCATCCGGCGGCACTTGGCCGGCGGTGATTGGCATCATCACCTTGCTTGTGAGCGCTTCCGGGGTCTTCGGCGAAATACAGCAGTCTTTGAACATGATATGGAAGGTCGAAGCGCAGGGAAGTTCGTTGTCGCGCCTGGTGCGCGCACGTGCGGTAAGTCTGGGACTGGTCACCGCACTTGGCTTCATGTTGCTCGTCTCTCTAGTCGCGAGCGCGGCGATTTCGGCCCTAGGCAACCTCATCAACGCACAGNCTTGGCTTCATGTTGCTCGTCTCTCTAGTCGCGAGCGCGGCGATTTCGGCCCTAGGCAACCTCATCAACGCACAGTTGCCGTTCGGGACACTTGTCCTGGGCGTTATCAACGCGGTCGTTTCTTTTGTCCTCCTCGCAGCTATTTTCGCTGCCATCTTCAAGATCTTGCCTGATCGAACCCTGGAATGGCGGGATGTCTGGATTGGCGCTGTTGTGACTGCTGCCCTGTTCACGCTCGGGAAATCGCTTATCGGTTGGTATATAGGCTCCAGCGCGGTCGCGGCCTCATATGGGNGCTGCCCTGTTCACGCTCGGGAAATCGCTTATCGGTTGGTATATAGGCTCCAGCGCGGTCGCGGCCTCATATGGGGCCGCCGGTGGGCTGCTCGTCATCCTGTTGTGGGCTTACTACTCGGCGGAAATTTTTCTTTTTGGTGCGGAAATCACTCGCGCCTATTCCATTCGACACGGCAGCAGGTCCGATCAGGAAGCTGTGCTTCACAATGGTTGACCTGCAAGAGATGCCACTATCGCCGGCTGATCCCCGGTCCTGATCGCGTACTCTGATCAGGTCTAGGCTCGCCGGGATCGAGGTGGTTGGGGTCTTCGCCCGGCGAGCTGTCCACCTGCACGGAAAGTACTGGCCGTGGGTTTGCCCATCAGCCGTGACTTATGCAATATCGGTGCGGTTAAGCCCACAAGCATGCCCAACTGCACCGGCCATTCCCTACGGCTGCGTATGGTCTTCGCGCTCGGCAATTTTTTCCAAGAGCTTCCGTGAAGCCTCTAGGACACGGCGCGTCTCTTGGATGGTCGATTGTAGGGATTCAAGTTCTCTCTCCGCCCATCGCTGGCTACGGCGGGCGCCTTCGACGAACTGGTAGTCAGATTCCCATTTGTCTTTCATGCCTCTCAACGAGCGAGCCGGGGAACTCGTTCTAGTATACTCAAGGCCGATTGCCCGCTGGCTCACGCTGGCGGGCTTTTTTGCGTCAGTCGGGAACATCCTCACCCTGAGGCTGTTCGGTCACACCCGGCTCGTTCTTAAGCGGTCCTGCCGGTGACCAAGATCGCCCCTCACTCATCATGGTCGGCCCGCGCTCGGAAGCAAGCGCGGGCCATCCCTGAACAAGTCCGGGGCAACCGGCCAGGCAATTGCAGCATCGATGGTGGCCGCCGGCCGCCTTGACCGAACTTGCGGGCCAATTCCTCCTAGGTTGACGACGAAATATCGGTAGCAATTTCTACAATTTTCAATTTGGCTGGAAACCCTTTCTACCCGCAAGCGTTGAATTAGCACGGCTGCATTCAAGCAGTTGCATTCGGAGGAATTTTGATGAATTCGAAAATGCTCATTCTCGGCGCGACATTTGCCCTTATGACCGGATCGGCCTTTGCCGGCAGTTCCACTGGCACGTCTGCGCTCGACGATCCTGCAAAAATGTCTCCTTTCTTCACGGACAGCAGCATGAAGACCATGAAGTCTGAGGCCGAAGCGAAAACCGCTTGGTCGGCTATGTCTCAGGAGGATAAGGACGCTGTGATGAAGGACTGCGCTGACGCAGATATTGCGAAGGCCCATGAGAACTTCTGCAAAGCTGCGATGATGATGGGCAAATAGGCCCAGCACCTAGCTTAATATAATACGCGCCCGCTGGCCCGGCCGGCGGGCGTTTTCGTTTGCCCTCGGAACCTGGTCAATTCGCACAGTTGCTCCCCTGCGATGGCGCGGGCCGCCTCGAATCTGAAATTCTGTCAATCGCCCGACGCGGCTGCTGCCCTCCCTGCCGCGAGCCGGAATGCATAACGATTGCGGATGTGGCTGTTAAAATAGACGCCCTTGGCAAAGGCAGCTTTGAACGCGGCAAAGGCCTCAGCAGGTACGTCCAAAAACTCGTAATGCTTCCCGCTCGCTACAAACCAAACCGAGAGAACCCTGGTGCTGGGGTCATAGTCGAACTTGCGTATCGAGGTCGACGGCATGGTATGCCATTCAAAAACTCAGCCAGCCGAGTTGGATCGTCAGCTACAGGCTGAAACAGTATTCGAAGACGTGCCCGCGCTTCTCGTCGGCAACCCTGATCCAGATGGGCTCGGTGGTGCGCAGAGTGATGTCGCGCTCCGTCGCTTCCCGCGCCGCCCTGATCGGCGTTGTCGCGTGCACGATGTGGGTAGCCGTCACGGTATCGCCATCCATTTCCTCAACGTGGTATTTCGGCACTTGTGTTCCTAAGCGTCTAGTTCGAGAGGCTGATCGTGATCCGGATCGGCATGATAAGCGACCTGGCGAAAATCGCGCATATCGATCTGTTGCCCGCAAACAGGGCAAGGGAGGAAATGCGCGAGTTCGCTCGCGGGCGGGCCTTCATGTCGGTGNTGCGAAATACTCGACTTCATAATCCTCATCGGCCGAGACCTGGTCCCCATCGCGAAAGTCCCGCTTGCTCTTGTCGTCGGCCATATCGATTCCTCCTTCGCTCATCCCGCAACGCCGAGTTGACGTGTTTGTTGCACCCAAGAGGCTGATTTCCGGTTTCGGAACTATTTTAGCTCAATCTTATTGAATCGCCGGAGGGCGGATCAGTGCATGCGTTTGAAGTTCATCGAGCCGTTGATGCCGACCCTTGTGGAGAACCCTCCCGAGGGTGAAGGCTGGACCCACGAGGTCAAGTTCGACGGCTACCGATCGCAGATGATCATCGATGAAGACGGCACACGCATTTATACGCGCAACGGCCACGACTGGACGGCGAAATATCGCGACCTGGTGAGAGAGGCCAAGCGCCTTGGTGCCGAAAGCGCCATTGTCGACGGCGAGATAGTCGTTCTGAACGACAAGGGCCTTTCGGACTTCGCAGCGCTGCGCAAAGCCATTACCCGCCGGCAGCACGACTTGTATTTTGTTGCCTTTGATCTGCTTCATCTTAACGGCCACGATCTGCGCGATATGGCGCTAGAGGAGCGGCGCGAGATCCTGGCCGGCATGATCGAGCCCGGCGGGCGTATTCAGTTCAGCGAGCCCTTGCCGGGGGAAGCCAAGGCCATCTTTCACTTGCTCGACAAGGCCGGACTTGAAGGCATGGTGTCGAAGCGGAAGGACAGCAAATACCGAAGCGGTCCGTCGACCAACTGGCTGAAGGCCAAGTGCTATGCGATTGACGAGTTCGATCTGCTCGGCGTCGAGCGTGAAGCGGGCAAGCCGGCTTTCGCTCTGATGGCTGAGCGCGGCACCGGGCGCTATGTCGGCAGCGCATTCGTCACCTTGAACCGGGAAATGCGCGAGAGGCTATGGAAACGCGTCCAGGAGCACCCAGGCACGGCGCCCAAGGGCGTCATGAAGCGGCCTGCGACGCAATGGGTCAAGCCGGGCTGATCGGCCGCGTGAAGCACTTGCGTGTGGAGGATGACCTGCGGCATGCATCGCTGCAGGACTTCCGCGAGGAGAACAAATAGCAGCTCCACAACTGGCCATCGCTTTTGCGAGAGGCGCGCATCCCAACGCCGCAAAGGCCGAGCTGAACGCGATACCGCAGGAACTCGCCTCACGCTGATCAACGGTTAACACGGCTAAGGACGCCTAACACTGTCATTGCAAAGAATAGGAAAGGAGTTTTTAGACATTCATTCATCTATCCGTGCTTTCTAATGAGCTATGTCTTTCAGCACCTTCACCCGGATATTGGAGGATGTCGTGGATGATAATTGATGCCGCCAGCGGAGGTTTCCGCATGGCACATCTTACCGCCGACTACGCCTATCTGATCGCGTTCCCGTTTTTCGATCAATACCCAATCAATCACTCAACGACTGTCACCGTCCCGCTGGTTGCGAGCAAAATCCCGCCGGCCTTGGTTTGGAAAAGGGGCCATCCTGGATGCGAATTATGACAAAGATTTTTGAGATCCTGGTGGGAAGCATGGCGATTGGAGCCGTTCTCGCAAATCTTTGCATGCCGGCGAACGCCGCAGTTGGCGACGACGGAACCACTGCCCCCACTGGCACGAGCGGTGCCACTGTCGGAACCGAGTCCCCCGACCATCCGACCAATACGGATCTGCCTCGCATTGTCGACGCTATGTCGAGCGCCGAAATCACTCGGTTCAAGAAGCGCTGCATCGACGTGATCGAGAGCCGGGGCGTTTATGATCGTGACCTGCGCCAGCTCTGCCTGCTGATCTGGCGCCACTAACCAAACCGTTCGCAAGTGCCGGAGCTGTCGACATGACACTCTCCAGTTCCGACAGTAGAGGCCCGCCCACCGAAAGGTTGGCGGGCTTTTAGCTAGCGGCCCTTACCCTACGGTTGGGTAAGTGTTTCCGCCCGATTATCCGCGCCCTAAAAGCGCATCCCCTCGATGCCATCTTCACGCACTTCCCAATCATCCCCACCGTCTAAGTCCGAATGCTTGGCCCTGAAGGTTTCAAGATAGTCGACTATCTGAGGGTCGTTCGGGTCGAACGCTTGCCAATGTGGATCATCATCGACGTTGGCCAGATCGAGAAACTCGGTGATGTCCACCCCGCCATTGAGGGCGGCGACGCCAGAGTTCAAGCCGATGTATCTCAGGTTGAAGTCAAAGCGAAAATCGGGTGACCGGAAGAACTTGGCCCTGTCGCAGTCCGGGAAAGGCCGGGCTCGGAAGTGGTCCATCAAGCGCTGCTTTTCAGCGATGCCTTCAGTAACTGAAATCATGTATGTTTCCGGCCGTGACAGACTTTCGTTGATCCGGCCGGCCGGCTTCCTCATGGCGCCCCAGAGGTGAGGCAAGCCAATTGCAGAGAAGAAATCCTGACCGATCGATTCGCCGGGCCAAAATTTAGGGTTGTATGGTCGAACGACAACACGATCAGGTCCGAGCGCCTCAACAAACGGTCGCAGGATTTCGTAGAAATCAAGTTGATATTCCGCGACTTCGATGGGGCCCGTCAGGTAGTCTTTGACGCATTGCGCATACACGCTCTCAAGCAAGTGATCGAAGCGCCGCAAATAGAACACCACCTTCACCTCGGCGCCAATATCCAACAGACCCTGAAAAAAAGATGGATGAGTGCTGGCTCGCGAAAATTCCTCGCCTGACATCAGCAACGTCTCGCAATCGGAATCGAGTGCGAAGAACGCGCCAACGTTCTGCTCAAACGATTTGCTGTCGTCGTAACCGATTGCGGCTATGCTGTGCTGCGGCCCGAACGCTTCATTGGCCGGGTCGTGGGGGTCGGGGTAATGGATCGAGTTCCCCGCCAACAGATCCCGATTGGAGGCCAGGCTCGCCTGAAGATAAGAGCTTCCAGTCTTGTGAATTCCGCAATGCAAAATAAACTTCTTATAGCGCCTCAATGGCCGCCACTCCCGTTCACTCCTGATTGTTTATCAGGCGCCACTGCGTGCGCTCGGGACCATACCATGGACCGCAGTTGGTGGCATTACCCCGAATGCATACGGCAGGGCAGATGACGGACGCTAGTCCGCGGCGACATTGCGCCGGTGCTTCCAATCGAACGAAACGCCGGCCGGGGCCAGGCGGTAAGTGCTCTCGCCGGAGGTGGATCAGACAGTATGAGCGGCATTGATCTGATCTCCAATCTCGCAGCGACCATGGCTCCGGTCATGGAGCAGATGGGCGTTATCGCAGCTTCAGAACTCGGTCCCGAAACGCTGCAAGATCGAATTCGCGCCGAGGCTTATGCAAGCGGAAGCGTGGTGGTCGGCCGATATGAGGTGGGCTGCGTGGTCACGACGAATGTAGGCACCACGGTCATGCGCCCGCGCTCCCCTCGTCCAGCCCGCTCGAGCTGAAATTGACTGCTCAACGATGGAGGCGGAGAAGGCGCACTAGAGCGGTCCGACCGCTACAGCGATAGCGCCATCAAGACAGCGCTGCTACGTCAGAGCAGCAGGTGAATTGTCACAAGCTCGATGATCAGCAAAACGGCGCACACCGTGCCCGCAAGGGCATAGCCTCTCCAATAGGCACGGATATCCTGATCGGTTTGGAATGCTTCTAGCCAGAGCCCGTCGGGGAAGACGCCAAGGCAAATTGGGATAGGCATCGCGGCTGGCACGATTGTATCAGGTGCTAAAGCATCTCTGCCCAACATGCAGGCGGCTCTCTGACCGCGAAGAACGCATATTAGCCTGCGCTAACTAATGGCGAAAGCCCTTCATCGAAATATCGCCGGCCTGTCCTGATTGTCTCTTTGGTTCTTTCAAACTGGGCAATGGCGTGTCGCCGCAGGAGAGCGGGACAAAGAACAACATCGTCTAGCCCCCTTGACCTGCCAAGAGGCATCTGAACAGGAAAAGGTGACGAAAAGCGCCAGGCGGCGCCGCAAGGCGAAGCTGTGTACGATCTGGAGCTCGCTACCGATCAGGTCATAGCTGGCTCCGGCGCCCCCCAGACCATCTGGCCGCTGGCGAAAATATGCGATCCTGCTAAACTTATCCCGTGTGAACACACATGAATGGGGGCTTTGTGCCGGTATCATATGACCTCATTGGCAAGACAGCCGTCGTAACCGGCGGAGCAAAGAGTATCGGCAAGGCAATCGTAGAGCGCCTTGTAGCGTCGGGTGCTTCAGTGCACGTGTGGGATCGAGATCAGATCGAACTGAAGGGTGTGGTGTCTACGAAGGTCGATATTACCAGCCGCGATCAGGTAACCCATGCGATCAACATGATCGTCGATCGTGGCCTGCGTATAGACGTTCTGGTTAACAACGCCGGTTATCTAGGAACCCTTCACCCGTTTGACCAACACGAACCTGCAGACTGGCGAAGCATCATCGAAACCAATCTGATCGGCACGATGCAAGTGACGCAGTTGGTTTTGCCCCACATGCGAAAATGGGGTGTTGGCCGCATTGTCAATATGGGCTCTTTGGCGGGCAAGGAAGGACTTGCCAACCTTGCCGCCTATTCAGCCTCCAGCGCAGGTATCGTAGTCTTCACAAAGGCGCTTGGGCGTGAGGTTGCCAATACAAACATACGCGTGAACTGCGTCGCTCCTGGGCCAATCGATACTGACATGATCCGAAACCTCGGGGTCGCAGCTGTCGAGACAATGATCGCCGATAGTCCAATGAACCGGCTCGGCCGGGTCGAAGAAGTTGCCCACATGGTGGCCTGGCTGTGCTCGGACGCCAGCAACTTCAATACCGGCGCGGTATTCGACATGTCGGGTGGGCGGGCGCGTTACTAAGCGCCGACTGTCTCGGTGCTTTCAGGTGGCCCGGCGTCACCGTGGACCAAATACTCCCACCCCTAAACGGCGACCTATGTGATCCCCTCATGGCAACTCTGCGGTACGAGGTAAGGCGGGAACCGGATGGGACGTGGACGGTGTTCGACGTGTTCACCGGGCAGCCGGCTATTATGGTGGGCCACCCTTCTGTCGACCTTCCCGACATGGAGTATGCTGAAGAGCTGGCAGCCATCCTGAATGCCAACAACCTGAAGCATAGGCTATATCACGGGAGGTCCCCGAAGGTTCGCCTGACCGAGGTGGCATGACAAGTTAGCCATTCAACCAGCCTTCGTACTGCCCATCCAGGATGGCTCGTCCGATTCCGAGCAAGCATTAGTTATTGAACTACCGACTACGACGGTCTTAAATCGACTTCCCATTGCGTTTCGTAGGGAGGATGTGATGGGCAAGGTGGTGCCAATTCGCAGGGCCACGCCTTGCGTGGAAGTAGTCGGAGCCAGTGGCGAATGGGTAGGGTCGTCCGCATCATAGAGACCGACCAGGAAATTACACGCTCATTCGGCCTGAATCGTTTGCGCTGTCCTTCGCAGAAAGCCAGCGGATACGCCTGCATCTCGACAAAAAGCTCTGGGTGAACGGTGCTAAATCCCCGAGCCGTCCAGTTGCTGGCTGTCTTGCCTCCCCAGGGCGCCGGCATGGAGGCTCGGTTTCGGCAGTAACGTCGAGACGATGCGCTCGACGAGCCTGAAGGTCGATCGTGAAAAATCGGACGCTCAAAGCTCCTGCCTCGGGCCGCGTTCTCGCCGCTCAATGATCGTCGAACTGCCTGCGTAGGTGATCAGGTGAAACCAGACCTATTCCTCGCCCGTCACGCCTCTCTTTCAGCCGTGCGACGACTACATGCTGGCCGCTTTCTGAGGATTTTCACCGCGAAGCTGACGGTCCGCTTGCGGCCCCATCTCAGTCATACCGATCACAGGCAGGGCGTGAAGCGCGCGTCGCATTGCGAGTAGGGAAGGTAGTGTGCTGAGAGTTCTGCAATTCGCTGAGAGAGGGCGGTCATGGCAGGCTGGTGATGTTCAACGTCACCGATTCCCTGGAAGGAACGCCNGAAGTGATCCGTGCGGTAATGCAGGAGGTTCTCGAGGCCGAGATGGAGGAGGCGCTGGGTGCTTCGAAGGGCGAACGCACGCCTGAGCGCCTTGGCTATCGCTCGGGTTACTACGGCCGCACCCTGGTCACCCGGGTGGGCAAGCTTGAGCTGCGGGTTCCACAGGACCGGGCGGGTCACTTCTCCACCGAGCTGTTCGAGCGCTACCAGCGTTCGGAGCGGGCCTTGGTGGCAACGCTTGCGGAGATGTATGTCCAGGGCGTGTCGACCCGCAAGGTCAAGGCGATCACGGAAGAGCTGTGCGGTCATGCCTTCTCGGCTTCGTCGATCTCGGCCATCAACAAGCGCTTGGACGAGAGCCTGAAGGCGTTTGCCGAACGACCTCAGGAGCCGTTTCCTTACCTCATCCTCGATGCGCGCTACGAGAAGGTGCGTGAAGCCGGTGTTGTCATGAGCCAGGCGGTGCTGATCGCGGTCGG
>NZ_AYVN01000026.1:0-22565 GCF_000502815.1 Mesorhizobium sp. LSJC269B00 | reverse complement strand
TGACGTTGAACATCACCAGCCTGCCATGACCGCCCTCTCTCAGCGAATTTGCAGAACTCTCAGCACACTACCGTGTAAATTCGAAGGACTGACACAGCAATAGATGACTCGTGACGCCTACCGCACCGCGAAATCGGTTGGGGCTCATCCTGCACACTTTCCGCAGCCTCGGTGTTGGCTCGGCGCTCGCGGATCACCAGCGTCCTTTGAGCGGTAGCGCTTTTCAGGTTGAGGTTAAAGTCCTCCGTTGTTGTGGCTCCGCACGGCCTCCATTAGTTGGACAATGGGGGCAGCGGTGCAGCCGCGGCAAATGGGCGACTCACTGTTTCACAATGTTAGACAAGCGTAAAAGCGCGATGACATAACCACATAAACATTTCGTTATGCGCCCTTGACAAGAGAAGGGATTGCTGTGATTGTCTGGCGTGTCGTGGTTCTCGCGTGCGGCGCTGCCGCAGCGGAGCTAAGAGGGAAGCCGGTGCGATGCCGGCGCTGCCCCCGCAACTGTTAGCGGCGAGCCAACCCCACTCATGTCACTGAGGCGAATACCCTCGGGAAGACGGGAGAGGCTATGACCCCGCGAGCCTGGAGACCTGCCACGACGAATTACGTCCACGGGCGGGGTGTCTCGGTGGCCGCTGCAACCCGGGCGTGCCGGGCCTGCTAGCGCCTTCCTTGTCACCGACGCCCCAACCATCGGGGTATGACATGACTGTCTCTCAGCAAATTCCTGTAGCAACGCTCGGCGTGCCGCGCTTCGGTCGTCGGCGAGAACTGAAATTCGCCCTTGAAAGCTACTGGTCCGGAAAATCGTCCGCTGGCGACCTTCTTTGGACGTCGAAGGCACTCCGTGCCGCTAGCTGGGAGGAGCAGCGCGATCGCGGCGTGTCAAAAATCCCGTCGAACGACTTCTCGCTTTACGACCATGTGCTCGACACCGCAGCCACGGTCGGCGCCATTCCATCCCGGTACGGCTGGAATAGCGGCGAGGTCCCACTTGACATCTACTTCGCAATGGCGCGCGGCAACCAGGGTCACACGGAGGATTGTGGACACGCAGGTCACCAGGAGGCGGCTCATGGACCTGGTGTAACCGCGATGGAAATGACCAAGTGGTTTGACACCAACTACCACTACATTGTGCCGGAGCTCCATGATGATCAGACGTTCGCCCTCTCGTCAACGAAGCCGGTCGATTACTTCCTCGAGGCTAAAGCTCTCGGCATTCACACACGCCCAGTCATCCTTGGACCCATCACCTTCCTCAAGCTGGCGAAATCGCCTGCCGAAGGGTTCGGTCTCATCGCGCTCCTACCGCAGCTGCTGCCCGTTTACGAGCAGCTTCTGCAGAGGCTGAAGCTGTCGGGAGCCGACTGGGTGCAGATCGATGAGCCAGCGCTTGTCCTCGATCTGAACCCGAACGAACGAGCTGCGTTCGAATTCGCCTATGGCCAGCTGTCGAAAGCCGCGCCCGAGCTGAAGATCATGCTGGCTACGTATTTCGGGTCGCTGGGAGACAATCTCGAAACGGCGGTTTCTCTGCCCCTGGCCGGCCTGCATATTGATCTCGTGCGCGCTCCCGAGCAGCTGGAAACGGTGGCTCGGCTCGCTCCGAAGGATCTGGTGCTCTCGCTTGGCTTGATCGATGGCCGCAACGTCTGGCGTGCGAACCTGCCCGCCATTCTCGACCGCATCAAACCGATCGTCGCCGGCTGGCCCTTGGACCGCGTCGAGATCGCGCCTTCGTGCTCGATGCTGCATGTGCCGATTGATCTGCGCATGGAGACGGAACTCGAGGCCGACATCAGGTCGTGGCTCGCCTTCGCGGCCCAGAAGACCGACGAGCTGGTCTTGCTGGCCCGGGCCCTGTCCCAAGGCAGGGATGCGGTGGCAGGCGCGTTGAAAGCGTCTGCCGAGGCTGCCGCCACTCGCGTGACGTCCACGAAGATCCATGACCCGCTTGTTGAGGGGCGGATCGCCAGCATTGACCGTAGCATGAAGCGACGAGAGAGCGCTTTTGGCGAGCGCTCCAGAGTCCAGGCCGGCACGCTCGGGCTGCCGCCGTTCCCGACGACGACAATCGGGTCCTTCCCGCAGACGCCGCAGGTACGCCGCGCGCGGGCCGATCATGCGAAGGGCCAGCTCAGCTATGTCGACTACGAGATCTTCCTGAAGAAGGAGATCGAGTCGGCAATTCGTTGGCAGGAAGAGATCGGGCTGGACGTGCTGGTGCACGGTGAGTTCGAACGAAATGACATGGTTCAGCATTTCGGCGAGCAGCTGTCCGGCTTCGCCTTCACTCAGAATGCCTGGGTACAAAGCTATGGGTCGCGCTACGTGCGTCCCCCCATCATCTTCGGGGACGTATCGAGGCGCAATCCGATGACGGTGCGCTGGTGGCAATTCGCCCAGTCGCTTACGGAAAAGCCCGTGAAGGGAATGCTCACAGGCCCAGTCACCATTCTCAACTGGTCCTTTGTTCGAGACGACGTACCCCGCTCCGAAGCCTGCCGCCAGATCGCGCTCGCCATCCGCGACGAAGTGACGGATCTCGAAAGGTCCGGCGCAAGGATGATCCAGATCGATGAGGCCGCGTTTCGCGAAGGATTGCCACTGCGCCAATCTGACTGGAAAGCCTATCTCGACTGGGCTGTCGAATGCTTCCGGATCGCTTCAACGGGTGTAAAGGACGCGACCCAAATCCATACCCACATGTGCTATTCGGAGTTCAACGAGATCATCGACGCGATCGCTGGAATGGATGCGGATGTCATTTCGATTGAGACGTCGCGCTCGAAGATGGAACTGCTGGACGCCTTCACGAGCTCCAAATATCCGAACGAAATCGGTCCCGGCGTCTATGACATTCACTCACCACGTGTGCCGGAGGTCGGCGAGATTTCGGACCTAATCATGCTTGCCCGCGAGCGACTGTCCGACGGCCAACTGTGGGTAAACCCAGACTGTGGCCTCAAAACACGCAAATGGGAGGAGGTCCGCCCTGCCCTCATGAACTTGGTCGCTGCAGCACGCGCGCTCCGGCAGAAAGTGCAGGCGTGAGGCCTCTCTTCCTCACCGTGTGGGGAGTTGCCGGCTGGCGGATGTCGGCCGGGAATATGCCAAACCGATCACACTCTTGGAAATGAGCCACTCGGCGCAAATGTGCAATTTCCCTAGGCACGTGTCTTAATCCCGCAGAAATATAAATGTGGCACTACGCTATAACATCGGTTCCTTGGGGACATACAGGCCCCGCGCCTCGAACAAATCGGACTGGCGTCGTTTCTCAAAGTAGACTGCTTGGCGCGTTCGCTCAAGCAGCGACAATATATGGTGCTGCGTCTGTCCGCCCCCAGTTGATCGCGCAGACTACGGGCGAGGTGGCAGGGTTCGGGTATCGCTAGCGTCCCGCCAATTCGGAGATGGACGTCGCAATTCGTGTCGCCAAGTAAAAATCGCCAATCATTTTCGATTGCAAGTCCGCAGCCAGTTGGCCCTTATTTTCCTGAGATCTGCGTTACAGGCCGGGGCGTTGTCGCCGTTTCTGAGGGTAAGATGGGATAGGCGACGTCAGGTGCCTCTCCGGTCAGCGAGTTGAGGAAGGCAACAAGCAGGTCAACTTCTTCGTCCGCCAGTACTACGCCGAGCTGGGTGGTCCCCATAATGGCGACGGCCTGTTTCAGATCCCAAACCTTGCCCGAATGAAAGTATGGCGCGGTGAGTGCAACGTTGCGCAGCGGCGCCACGCGGAAGACATAGGAATCGTCGGCTGCATTGGTGACCTCAAATCGGCCCTTGTCTTTGTCCGGCAGGACTTCGGCGCTGGGCCGTTCCACGAGGCCGAATGGGTAATAGGCTTGCCCACCAACGTTGATGCCGGCATGGCAGGACGAGCAGCCTTTGTCCATGAAAAGCACCAGGCCCTGTTTCTGTTCGGAAGTCATGGCAACCTCATCACCATTCAGGAAGCTGTCGAACGGGGCAGGTGTGACCAGTGTCGCCTCGAAGGCTTCGATCGCCTTGGCGAAGTTGTCGAAGGTGACCCGATCGGCTTCAGCCGGAAAAGCTGCATCGAACCACTCGACATATTGCGGCATGGACTTGAGAGTGGCGATGAGTTGGCCCGGTGTATTGGCCATTTCGATCCCGGCTTGGACCGGTCCCTTCGCCTGAGCCTTCAGGTCTTCGGCACGACCATCCCAGAACTGGGCGATGTTGAAGACAGCGTTCAGTACAGTCGGCGCGTTGCGCTGTCCCTTCTGCCAACCATGGCCAATCGAGGTTTCGTGATTGTCGTCGCCGCCGGTGGCCAGGTTGTGGCATGAATTGCACGACAAGACGCCTGACGCCGAGACGCGTGGATCGAAGAACAGTGCCTTGCCGAGAGCGATCTTTTCCGGGGTGATCGGGTTGTTGGCGACTGTCGGCGTGGTGGATGGCAAAGCCGTGAAGGTGGCCAATGCCGTATCTCTGAGGTCGGTGGGGATCGAATCCGCAGCAAAGGCGGTGGGTGCCAGCAAGGTGACAGCCATCGTACTGAATAGGATTTTCATAATTGGTCTTCCTGCGTCGTCCACGCAGCCATTATGCGATCTGCGGCTCATGAACGCCCTGAGCTAGATCAGCTTGAGGGAGAGGACGGGGTCTCACACCTGTTTTCGCAGCTGAGCTGGGACCCTCTTGGAAGCGATCGCTCTTCTCGATTGGACTTCAGGGAGGAGGAGTATCCCTGGTTGGCAACCGGTTTTATGCATCAAAGCACGCCCTGAGGGCGGCTTCGTAGATTCGGTCACTGCGATCTTCCAGCCAAGGTTGAGAAAGTCACAGCATGCGCAAGACTGGCAATCTCTTGCACGAGGTGCGCTGCACGCCTTGCGAAAAGTGAGCTTCTGAACCGTCAGGGTTCATTCGTTGCGTGAATCGGCCTTATCGACACCCGCCGACTGCACATTGTGATGTCACCAGCGATGGCGGTTTCAATACCTAAGCAGCGACGGTCTATGTGACAGTATGGATGTCGTATCGGAATAGGCGTTCCGCCTTTGTGGACCGTCACACCGGCATATAGCTCCGCTTCCACGAACATCCCATCACGCGAGGAAAGACATGGCCAACACGCGCAGTATCGCCAATCTAGCCCTTTGTGTCGACGGCGCCGCGATCGAGCAGGTCCACCCGCTGTAACTGCCTCACCTTGATCCACAGATCCTAGGCGCTGACCAGTTTGTCGTCATCATTTGACGGGCGGGGGGCATTGGCCCATAAGCGAGCCAACGCAAACTGTGCGGTTGCCAATGCGTAATGAAGTGAATTGCAATGATCTTCGGTTTGCGAAACACGCACTTCCGACGCAGCTTGCGTTGACAGAGGCGCTTTTAGGCGCAATAGCACTTCCGCTGGCCTATTTTGTGGAGTTCAACTGTGGTTCGGCCAAGGGCGCGGGGCGCCGGACCGGCCCCTTGTAAACCTAATCAAAGAGAGAGAGACCCTGCATGGAAGAAATCTTACCGCGCATCGCCACTGGTGCCGGCATCGGCCCGGCTCTCGCAGAGAAGGCCGTTGGGTTAATGCTGGGGTTCCTGCGGAGCCACGCGGCCGACGGTCCCGGCGCGCGCATGATCGAGGCCATTCCGGGAGCTTCGGAATTAGTAGCGAAGTATCATGGCGACGACCCAGAGGGTGGCGGCCTTATGGGGCTCGGGCAGCAATTGATGGGTGAGGGTCTCAGCATGGCAAAGATCGCCGCCCTCGCCAACGAGACGATCGCCTGCGCCAAGGAACATGCCGGCGACGAACTCGTCGACGAGGTCCTCAATTCCGTTCCTGGCCTTCCCCAGTTCGTCTGATCAGCGGCAGCCGGGGCGCATGACCTTGTGCGCCCGTGCCGGCCCGTCTGCGCAGCAGGCATTCTCCGCCGAGCGTTCCGCACCGATCTCGCCAGACCACCAACCGCTGGGCACGCGAATCGCGCGTTGGAGTACTTCATTCGTCTATCGAAAAATCAACTTCAGGCGATTCGATGTGTATAATTTCTGGCGGTAAGGGTTTATCCTGAACGCTTTCGATGAAGCCCGCGAGATAAGCAAACGTATTGTATTTCTCGAGGACTAGCCGTTTCGCCTCTCTTATTGCGCCGCGACGTTCCTTCCAGAGGTCTGAGTTGATGATTTCTTGAATTTTTTGGATTACGTTCTTGTCCTCTGGGTCAATCAGAACCATAGAGTCCGAAGGGAAGAACCTCGTGATTGCCGGGCTGCCGTAATAGATCGGCATTGTTTCAGCGACGAAGCAGTCCATAAGCTTCTCTGTAAAATAGTAATCAGCACGAGTATTCTCGAACGCTATACTGTAACGATATGGTGCGAGCGCGTTCCATTTATCTCCAATCAGCCGAAAACCTCGGCCGAACAGGTCAAAATCGAGCTCCTTTCTTAGCCGTTCCAGAAACGCCAGCCGATACCGATGTCCTTTAAGCAGGGCGATGTTACTGGTAATCCATGAGAGCCGAAGTGGCTTATCCATGACTTCGCTGACCAGAAGTTGGTCATATGTCTTGTTTACAGACCAAGACCGAGTGATCGGTGGAGACAAAACGAATCGGCGAGCTGCATTCTGCCGAGCAACCAGCTCTGCGTCAGACGTCAGGACGATAGTATTTTTCCCCTGCCCTTCATGAAATGCACGATGAGCTTTCGTCGGCGGTTCGCCGATTGCAAAAATTGTCCTGTTTGGGCTCGCCTCGATATCAACAGGGAGCCCAAAAAGAGAAGCAGAGTTAAAGACAATATGCCAATCGGGCACGAAGGATGTCGTGCGTACAAAAGCGACATTGTTCCAGATTCCACTGCCCTTTGGAGTGAGCTGGTGGATTGCATCATCCAAAACGCCCCAAGAATCTAGACATGTAGCAACAATGGGCGCCGGGCGTTCCGTCAACAATTTGGCCGACAAAGCAGTTCCACTCCCTTCACTCGTGAAGGTACTCAATCGCCATTCAGGATTGCGGTAACATCGGGCAGCATAAACCTTCCGAGACCTGCTGTCGAGGCAATTGTCGCTTTGCACTTGACCAGGTTCTTCCTCGCTTCGTGTGGTGATTAGGCCGGCTGAGTGGCAGCATGCGTGCCTAAGGAGTTCGCAGCCGGCGCTGCCTAATGGTACGTTTGATCGTCTTCAGGCGGTTGATCAGCCCTTCCGCTTCGCCGTTCTCCACGGCAGTTCAATGGCATCGCGAACGGAGTCACGGCGTAGGACCAGACCGAAACGCGTGATGGCAATGAGCCGGGTGACGCCAAGTCGATCGAAGTGCCGAGCTTGCCCAACTCACAGGCCCCGCAAAATGCCGCGGAAGGGCATGGCAAACCTGCGCATAGTGGCAAACTCATGTCATCCCTGCTTCAGGACGTCGACCTTTCTGGCCTGGTTGATCGTCAGCACATCCGGAGGCTTCATGCAGAGGGCCTCGGCGACTACCGGCGAGATCACACGGCCGGTCGCGGCATTCTGTATGAGGACGCGTCGCTGGCTGGTTGATGCGTATGATTGATGCAGGCGGCTCACTGTCCTTGCCCGGCCTCTCGGCGCGGCGCCAACTTGCGAGAAGCCGCTCCAGATTCGAGAAGCTGCCGGTCGCCGCGCTGTTTGATATCGTGGAACAGGTGTCATCCGCAGCCATTGCCGCCTCTCCAGGACCGGCTAAGAAACGCCTCGAAATACATTGATGTCCTAGGTTTATCAGCGGCGGTTCCCAGCCCCTTGCAAGAGCGGCTCACCGGCGATGAACTTACATCACTTTGGCCGTTGCCAATGAACGTTTGTTCCATCGTCCCTGACGCCCACCATCAAGCGACCACTATCGCTCGATTTCACAGTCCAAAGAAGCAAAGCGCGACAAAAACAGCGCGCTTAGCCTCGAGGCTACTAGCAACTTCGGCGCAAAGTTAGAGCGGAACGCGCCACGCACCTCGGCAGGGTCGCCAACAACGAGTGGCTCAGCGGTCACAACGCGAAATATGGCGCATCGATGTCGCTTCTGGACGAGCATTGGCAATAACGCAGTCAGAGACATTGTTGCTTTCAGCGGCAACCGGCCCTATGAAGCGACGCTTCGCTGACTATGTTTCACCGCCTGGAGAGTTTCATGACAGAAGAAGCCGGAAAAAACGTCGACACCCTCATTGAGCTTGCCGCCGACGTCGTGTCGGCCTACGTGTCCAACAATCCGATCCCGGTGGGGGATCTCCCTGCCCTCATCGGCCAAGTGCATGCGGCTCTGAGAGCGACGGCCGGAGGTATCCCTGCACAAGAGCCGGTTGCCCTTACGCCCGCAGTCCCGATCAGGAAGTCGGTGACACCGGACTACATCATCTCCCTTGAAGACGGGAAGAAATTCAAATCTTTAAAGCGCCATCTGTCGACCCACTATGGGCTGACGCCGGGTGAATATCGGGCCAAATGGGGCCTGCCGGTGGATTATCCCATGGTAGCGCCGAACTACGCCGCGAAGCGTTCGTCACTGGCGAAATCGATGGGGCTCGGCCGCAAACCGAAAGCGCCGAAAGAGCCGGAAGCGCCGGTGCCGACGAAGCGAACTCGCAAGAAGGTCGCGGCTTGATTGCGGCAATTGAAATCCCTTCTGCAGCGTTGCAGCCGTCGGCTTAATCGTCGCATAAAAAAGGCGGGGCCAACCCCGCCTTCCTTTCCAACAACTTGTTTCATGAGGAATTCGCGACCCATGCAGCAATCTGCTGCCCTCACTTTTGCTCGTCCCTATCGAGCGGCCGTGAGCACTTCCGGGCCTACACGCCCACTCTTGCGACTTCGCAGGAGAAAATTTCAACCAGCTTTGCTCAGGCTGCCAGCGGAGGACTTGCCAGTGCGGCGATCCTGCTCGATTTCATAGTTGATCTTCTGGCCGTCAGCGAGGGTCGAGAGGCCCGCGCGTTCGACAGCGGAAATGTGGACGAAAACATCCGGCCCGCCATTGTCGGGCTGGATAAATCCAAACCCCTTGGTGCTGTTGAACCACTTTACCGTTCCAGTCGTCATATACTTGTTCCTTCTTCTACAATGCAACGTGGGCAGGCCATTAGGCCTGTCCGAGTCATAGCCGAGAGTTGGGCGCAGCAAAAAGCGAAAAATTGTTAAGCCCCAATCAGCTGGCGCACTCCATTGTTGGCGTAGCCGCCAGCAAGCACTGTCCACACTACCGCTCGACCAGGCCGGAAGCGCTCGATCTTCCAACGCTCCTCAGCGCCCAGGTCTATGGCTCGTGCTTTGGCACGAGACGTAAGGCCGATTGCTGCTCGTGCCGTCAGGTCAAAGGCCGGGTAGTTCACGGAGCTGCCTTCGTGCATAACACCTTGGGAGCGCCTTAAGGAGTTTCGAGTTGGATTGTTTCAAGAGGGTCGAGGGGTTGATCGATGCGACCAGCGTGGAAGCGATCGATAGCGCGCGCGTTTTGCTGGACCAGTTCAAGGGCAAGTCAGAAACAATCGCCCAAGCGATTGACGACTTCCTGCTTGATTTCATGACCTTGCTGTTTGTGGTAGAAGCCACCCGCGAGCAGTTCCACAATCCGGCGAGGCGGTTAGCGCGCATCAGATTGAGCATGGTCAGGCTGTTACTCACGCGATGCTCTTGACCTAAGCGACCACTCCGCCAGGCATGCATTTGCAGCCGAGCGCACCAGGCGGTATTTTACGCACATGAAATCAATCGCGACCGCTAAATTCTGCTGTTTGGTGCCCAAGGGACGACGGCAAGCGCGGACAGCTTCCGTGCTGCTGTCCTGCAGCGGCAAATGTGCTGCATGCCCCCATCCAAGGCGAGCTCGAAGTTTGTTTCTTACGTTGACCAAGGTCCCCGCGAAAACACTCCCCTTCCCGCAGCAACTCACCAAGTTCAACGGCCTCGCGGCAGGCCATCACGCCAGAAGAGAGCAACGGCATCGTTTTTCCCGCCCAGTCCTACGACCTCCAGCGCCTCGCGAATGTCGCCACCCGCCGTTTTTTTTCAGGTCCGTCTTCGCGCGCGAGCTGGGTCCGCGCCCACTTAGCTACGCTGCTCACGCCTCTACCCTTCAGCACCGCCCGGTCTGACTGTCGAGGACATCGGTCCGCTGGAGCGACAACATTTCAATTCTGACCGTCGGTGCAGCGGCCTTCGAAGCGCATCCTGTCCCCATTCCCCAGCAGCGCGCCCAAGCGTCTTCCAATGAAGAAGGTATTCTCAGCCGTGCTCGCGTCGCCTTCAGCCCTGTTCGATGGCCCACAATGTCGGATGCACAACATGTCAGACTGACTTGTCCACATGCCTCGAATGTTTTCTGATCTGGCACGGTGCATGCGTGGTCGTCCGCAAGGCGTCGCGGATCAAGGAAAATACATCCAATGACCATCCCCCCAAGAACACCGCCGCCGGTCTCCTGGGCTCTTCCCAAGATGAGGCTCGAGTGAGCCTTGGCCGCATGATTCATCTGGCTCGGCCTGCCCGCCGATCCTCCCACGGGGATCGAAGACGCAGCCCGTTCAGCAAAATGAGGAACAAATCACTGCCTCGAAACTTGCCTTTCCAACCGGAGCCATCGATCGCCCCCTGGCTGCGCAAGGCATTCACTGCCACCGCCCTAGCCCTGGCGACGACCGCTCCCGCTCTGGCCGCCACTGACGGCGGCATGATTACGGATTTCCTGCTCGGCAATGGCATGGAAGGGTCGACATCCCCGATCACCGCGCGCCATTCATCACTCATATGGTCTGGTACAAGGTCGGCAGCGCCGACGAGCCACCCGGCAAATCCGGACTTGCCCATTTCCTCGAGCGTCTGATCTTTAGGGCGACGCCCAACCGCGCCGACAGCGAGTTCACCGAGCCGTCTAAGTGAGTGGCGGCTACAATATCCTCACCGCCTATGACTCGTTTGGGCGAGATGATGGGCTTCGAGGCCGATCGCATGTTCAACCTCATCCTCAACGAGGATGATATCAAGACCGAGCGAAAGGTGATCCTGGAGGAGCGCCGTTGGCGCAGAGAGACGAACCCGCAGGTCTGCTGGACGAGGAGGTCAACGCGACATTGCGGCCGAACCAGCCCTACCGCATTCCGGTCAACGGCTGGATACAGGAGATGGAGAAGCTGAACGGCACCGACGCATTCACGATCTACAACAAATATTGCCGACCGAACGACGCGGTGGCCGGCACGTAGAACCAGGCGCTGGCCGCGAAGACCTTTGGCAGGGTTGTGCGCGCGGGCCGGACCTGCCCGCGCGCAACCGCTGGTCGAGCCCGGCTAGTAGAACCGCGACTCATCTTCTAGCGAATTNGCGGGCCGGACCTGCCCGCGCGCAACCGCCGGTCGAGCCCGGCTAGTAGAACCGCGACTCATCTTCTAGCGAATTCAGGTATTCTCCCTTTCCAGTTGGCAACTGTGGTCTGCTAGCTGTCTGGCCGAGGTCCTATGAGGAGCTTGGACGTCCGGACCACACACCGAACCTGCTATATACGCCTGGCGTTGAGGAGGAAACCGATTGCCCCTGTGCCCGCCGATGATCCGTCACCTGAGATCCCCTGACCTGTTTGGACCCATCGATCGCCTGCCGGCACTTGGCACGCGGATGAGCGAGCGGACATTCGAGGTCCTCAACCCGTCGACCGGCGAAGTGCTGGCAGAACTACCTGACATGGGAGTCGAAGAGACATGCGCTGGAATCGAGAAGGCCTATGTCGCGCAGCCTGGATGGGCAGGGTTTACCGCCCGTGAGCGCAGCGATGTTCTATGGCGATGGCATGAGTTGATCATCGACCACACCGACGATCTCGCTGCAATTCTCACCGCGGAGATGGGCAAGCCGCTTGCCGAGGCCAAATCGGAGATATCGCATGCTGCGGCGTATCTGCAATGGTACGCCGAGGAGGCAAATCGCGTCTATGGCGAGACGATCTCCGCACCATCGACGGACCGCCGAATGCTGGTGATCAAGCAGCCCATCGGGGTGGTCGGCACGATAACCCCATGGAATTTCCCGGCCTCGATGGTGGCGCGCAAAATCTCGCCAGCCTTGGCGGCGGGCTGCACGATTGTCCTCAAGCCCGCTGAACAGACGCCGCTCGTGGCTGGAGCAATGTTCGCCCTCGCCCATCAGGCAGGCTTCCCCGAAGGCGTCGTCAACCTGATCTATGCGTCCGAAGGTGACGCGGTCGGCCGCGAACTTTGCACAAATCCCAAGGTCCGCAAGATCAGCTTCACCGGGTCTACTGAGATCGGGCGCTTACTTATGCGCCAGTGCTCGGACCAGATCAAAAAAGTCAGCCTAGAGCTTGGCGGCAATGCACCCTTCATCGTCTTCGATGATGCCGATATCGATGCCGCGGTTGACGGTGCGATCCAGGCGAAGTACCGCAATGCCGGCCAGACCTGCGTTTCAGCGAACCGCCTTTACGTCCAGTCGCGCGTTCACGACGAGTTCGTCGAGAAATTCGTTGAACGGGCTCGCCAACTTCAAGTTGGTGACGGTTTCGCGCTCGGAGTGGACATAGGACCCCTCATCGACAAGAAGGCTTTGGCCAAGATTGAATCCCATATTGCCGATGCCGTAGCTAAAGGCGGCGCAATTCGGTGCGGGGGCAAACGCATCGGCACGAATGGCACGTTTTTCCAACCAACGGTCCTGACCGGTGTCACCAGCGAGATGACCGTCGCGCGCGAAGAGACATTCGGGCCGCTCGCACCGATTATTCGCTTCAAAGATGCCGATCAGGTCGTGCGTGATGCCAATGAAACGATCTACGGCCTCGCGGCCTATTTTTATGCCTCTAACCTGAAGCGTGTCTGGCGTGTCGCCGAGGCCTTGGAATATGGAATGGTCGGGGTAAATACCGGCCGGATGTCTTCGGAAGCGGCGCCGTTCGGTGGGATAAAACAGTCCGGGATCGGGCGGGAGGGATCCCGCCATGGCCTCGAGGACTACCTCGAAATGAAATATCTCTGCATGGGCGGCATCTGAACATCGGCTTGAAGGGTTCACAGACGGGGTAACCTAGCGAGCGATCTCCAAATATGTGAATTGTAGGATCGATCGGGAACTGAGGGGCGGCTAGGTACCCGAGCAACACGCAATCCTGAGGAGCGCCTCTCGACGAGACAAGCGTCTGCATGTCGGCGAAGACGGCGCGCAATGTACGGAGGATACGCTTGCGATTTAGTGGCCCTCGCCGACTATCTACAGGCGACGGGCTGTCGTTGCGCGGGTATGGTTGGTAGCTTGTGCACCATAGCTTCGTGAACGCTGGTATTCGTGGGCAGAATTTGACCTGCCATATTCCGATTGTCAGTAGCTCAGTTGTTCTTCGGCCGACGGCCCCGCCGGTACAGGCTCGGACAGAACCGAAGATACCATCAGGCAGGCATTCGCATTGTTGATCGGCGCACGATCCAGGGCGCCAGTTTGACCAAGCGGGTCGAACCGCATGACAGCCTTTGCCGGCTGGAGGACGGAAATGCCGATGCCGAAGAGGATGGTCAGCGCAGTCGAGCCCACACAGCATTTGCGGCACGAACAGCAAGGGCTGGGAAGCGATCGGCCGGCCGGTCCTTCAAGGCGCAGGTCAGGTTGTCGACGACGCGTTGGTTCAGGTCCGCTAATCTGGTCTCTATCGTTTGATAGCGGCTTCGGTCGCCAGCGGCAGCGAGTCAAGATATTTGGCATATCGGCTTTGATTGCCTCGCATTTAGTCAAGATTGGGTAGCTCACTGATGCATCTTTGGGCTCATAGTGCTTCCTCCTCATTAAGATGAGGATTGCCGGATTTGGCGTAGAACACCAACACGGGTCCGAGATCAAAGCGCGTCCCGGGCGCAAGGCGCTGGACGGACCGGGGCCATGTTTCGATTGAGACGCCATCGATGCCTCGCGCCAGCGTTCTGGCGAATCGGGGCATCAGCGGAGCGAGTGTCGGTGCCAGGATCGCAGCGGCCGCTGTCTGAAGAGCTAGCGAAGTCCGATTGCGGGCGGGATAGAAACGTCGCGCCGCCGCATAGTTTCGCGCCCGACGGTACATCACGCAATCCCGCACGAATTCGCAGACCCGAGTGGCCGCGCGCCGCACCGAGAAGCCTTCGTCCGAATATGCCCGCTCCATCGCCGCGCGATAGATCTCTATTCGAGCAAAGAAGGCGCGGTCGACTGGGCTCCAGTCGCCTGCATCGGGTACACGGCCGGCAAAATCCTGCTTGATTTCCTGGTCCAACGCATCAAGCCAGTTCAGCCAAATCCCTTGGAAGACCTCCTTCTCGGTGCGGCGCAGCCCGTCCAGCGTGAAATCCGTCCGCTCCCCTTCCGGGCGTGTCAGGCCCAAATGGAGGCGCACGACGTCGACTGTCTTTGGGCTCAGAACGTCCTTGCCCCAGACCGCGTGGCGGCAGCTGGTTGAAAACTTCTTGCCGTCGAGCAGGTAGAACTCGTTGACGTGATAGTGGATGCGCGGCGTCCAGTGGGAGAAGACCTCGGCGTAAAGAGCGGGGTAGAGTAGCGCGTGGAAGAACGAATTGTCGAAGCCGAAGAAATGGACAATCTGCCAATCGCTGCCGGGCACCTCCGCCTTCCAGTCGCGACCCAGCGAGCGGCCGAGCGCCTGGATGTTGTAAAGAAAACCGAAGGCCATCTCCGGCCAGACCCAGATCACTTGCCCCGGGAACCCTTCGGCCGGCAGGCCCCAGTCCGAGGGGTGGGTAATGGGGACTGAAAATTCGCCGCGTTGGCGTAGGCGCGCGAAGAGATCCAAGATGCGTAGCGGAACGCCTGATGCCCTTAGATGCCGGTCGATATTGTCGTAGCAGCGGTCCAGGGCAAGTTCCGGACGGCGGAGGGAGCCGACCAGCGGCGCTTCGGCAGACTGCCGTGACCGCGCTGCACCCAGGTCGTGGCAAAGGTTTGGGGCGCCGCATTCCTCGCAGATGTTGCCGGCGGCGGAGCCGCCGCAATCGGGACAGAGGCCTCTAACATCCGGCTCATAAAGATATTGGCCTGTCACAGCATCGAAAAGCGCAGGGCTCTGGCGCAGATCTACCGCCGTGCTGCTCAGAAGAGTTCGGAAACACGCAGCTTGAAATTCGCGGTAACCGTCATCGCCCATTGTGGCTTGAAAGCTGTGGACGTCACAATCGAGAAGTGAAAGCGTGGCGCGAATCTCATCGGAGTAGTAGCGCGCCACGTTTGCAGGCGTCCATTGATCGGTAGCGGCGCGTGTCGCGACGTAGCTCTGGTAATCGTCGCTTCCGGTCAGGTGATACGCCTCGACTCCTTTCATGCGCAGGAAACGGGTATAGACGTCGGCGCCGAAATAGGGGCCAGAAAGATGCCCCAGATGCAGATCGCCATTTGGCGTTGGCGGCGCGGAGAAGACGAAGGTCGGCCCGCGTGGAGCCGTGGTCTTTGCAGCGGCATCAAGGGCGGCCTCGCCGTCTCGCCAGTAGACATCGACGAAATCCAGGTCTTTGTTCCCGTCATTGCGCAGCACATGCGCTTCAAAAGGATGGAACAGGACGACGTCGCCGGCCTCGATCGAGATTTCCCCAAGGTCGGTGGTGACCTTGCCCGCACCAGACAGGACCACGAAGGCCTCGATTTCGTCGTGTCGATGGGGCTCGGATGTGACCCCGGGTCCAACCTTTCCGAACGAAAACCCCGTGCGAGCGCTGCCCGTTCCAAGCGTGGCCGTGTCGATACCGAACGCTCGCGACAGCTCCGTTCGAGAAAAGGTGTATTTGCGCATGACAACGAACCTAAGCTGTTGAAGAGTGGGACGGACCTTCGGCTGCCAACGAACAGCCTCAAGTGCACTTCATGGAGAGAAACGGCAGTCCGACCCGTTGGCGGCCCGGCCAGGATAGTGCAGCTCTGGGCCGGGAGGCGGGCGACCAAAAGGGGGGCGCTAGTCGGGCTGTAGGCACACAGAAGACCGCCTGCGACCACCTCCACAATCCACGTGCCAAAGCGTCCGATGCTCCGCGAGCTCGCAAATCAGACCGCCATACCGTCCGCGCATTTTTTGAGCGGTCGATCAGTTTCGTGTGCATCCTCCGCCTGGCTGCGTGAGCTCAATCGCGATAGAAGATCCCATTTGGGGGCTTGAGATTGTCGAGATCGGCCACTTTGCCCTCGGGCGGGTTAAGGGCGCGCTTAAGCACGTTATATTCAGCGCGGGTCGGCCCACCGGTTGAGGCACGCTGGAACACCAAGTAGAGTGTCCGCCGAGAACGATTGCTTTTGTTCGGTCGTGAGTAGTGCGGTGCGTAATCGTCGAAGATGAAGATGTCGCCAGCCTTCCATACTACGGGTTCCCAGGAGAACGTTTCGGCGACTTGAGGATAGATCACCCCACCGGCATCCATGGGAAAGACCCCTTTTTTGTGGTTGCCGGGGCTGAAGAAAAGCCCGCCGTTTTCCGGGTCGGAGTCGTCGATGCCTATGGCAACCACGGCATGGACCATCCGGTCGGGAAGTTTGTGTGGAATGTGATAAATGTCCTGATGCGGGAGATAGCCGCCGCTGTCGGGGTAGTGGAAAATCAGCAACTCCTTGAGCCTGCGCGAATCTTCTCCAAGCAAATCATCGACTGCTGACTTTATGCGCTGATCTTCTAAGAGCAAACGAAGCAATGGATCATGGAAGTCGAGAAAATTCTCGATCTTGGATATGATCTTTCGATTGTCCGTCGTCTTCTCGAACCACATGAGCCATTTATCATCGCTGACATCCCAGCGTGACACATCTTCGACAAAATTAGAGATATCTTCCTGAGCCGCTGGCGCAAAGAAGCTTTCGAGCCTGACGTATCCGTCTTTCTGCCACTTGTCTCTTTGTGTATCAGTCAACATGCGAAAAGCCTCCTGTTGGAAAGACTGGTTGGTCGGACCCCAATTAGGGCAGTCGGTGGCTAGTTGCGGTCCACGGAGACGCCCACGCATGTGGGACGGCGATGCTAAGTGCGTTCCGCTCCGACGGATTTTGTCCGGTGAAGCTCGGCGCGAGACTGCCTATGTTAGGCTCAGCCGGGTCCAGGGCTTCGGTAAACTGGGCCGGATCAATCGGTTCACCCGGTCTAGCCGCTACAAGCATCGCTAAAGGCCGGCACCATCCGCTGACCGCCGACCCAGCCATGGCCGCCAAGACCACGGCGCTCTTTCGAGTGCGCGACCTGGTACGGCCTTGACAACGGTAGGGGAAATGCACGCCGCCAGAATAATGCGATGCGCCGCTTGGTCCAAGAACTTGTTCGGTCACGATGACTTCGGAGAAGCCTCCGGCCTTCGCAGCGGAGGCGGACATCATTCCCAGGATGCCACCGCCGATGATCAGAAGTTTACGAGTCATATCCCGCTGCCCATTTCTTCGGCTACGGAGGCGGGCCAGCTCTCGATCGACGTATGGCTGATGAAGCCAGGATGCTCGGGGTTCGCGCATGGCGCGCGCCCAAGAAGGCTATCGAGGATGCGGCGCGCGCGCCAGGCCAGCAGGCTTAGGTTCGGATCGGCCAGGCCGCGCTGCCCGAGGCTCGCGTTTTGTACGAAGATGCGCCTGTCACGCGGTCCGTCCCAGCTCACCGAAAAATCCTCGCGAATAGCTAATTCATTGTCGATATGCTCCAGCCGGTGCGCGATAGGTTCCAAGAAGTCTGGGATCGCGTTCTCGTAACCGGTGGCCAGCACGACGATATCAGCCCTGACTTCTTCGACCTCGACCATGCCGTGCTGCAGGGTCAGCCTGTGACCGGCGCCGGCGTTGATGCAGTTCGAGACGGTGCAGCCCGGCCGCAGTGTGATGTCGGATCGGTTTGGCTCGAAAAATGCGTGGCGGTAGAGCGCCTGATAGATCGCCCGCAACGTGCTTTCTGAAATGCCGTCCGAGGCAAGCACGAAACGCCGCAGGAGCAGCTTACGCTGCGACTCGCTCATGGCCGCGAAACGATCCGAAAAGCAGGGCATGAACAACTCGTTTGTGAACGGGCTGTTGTCCAGAGGCAGATAGTTTTCGCGCTGCGAGACCCAAGTGATCGAGGCAGGCCGCCGTTCTTTCGGCAGGCCGATAAGATGCAACATCACCTCGGCTCCCGATTGTCCTCCGCCGACCACGCAGACATGCTTTCTCCGCACCTCAGGGTGGATGTGCAGTAAAACAGATGAGTGGAACAGGTTGCGTCCAGTCCAGCCCTGGAACTGAGGCGGAATTTGCGCCTGCTTGCCAATGCCGACCACGATGTCTCTGGCGCCGAGAACCGCCTTATCCGTCCGCACCCGAAACTCGCCGTCAAAGCGGATTTCGCGTACTGTCTCACCGCCACGCACAAGTGGGTTCCTGTGGAAGACCCAGTTCAGGTATTGTTCGAACTCCACTCTGAGCACGGCATCGAACTGTGCGTTCAGGAAGTGATACAGACGCCCGTTCTCGTGCAGGAAGTTTACGAAAGTGTAGGCTGATCGCGGATTCACTAGAGTGACCAGGTCCTTGAAGTGGCTGACCTGGAGCTCCGAGGAATCGAATGCACTGCCTGGATGCCAGCGGAAGTCGACCTGCCGATCCAGGAACACCGCTCCTTGCCCAACTTGCTCGTGTAGCTGACACGCAAGGCTCAAATTGGACGGGCCAGCACCGATCCCAACGCAAGATAACTCCACTGCTTCCTCCTATAGAGTCTTCCCACTGGACGGCTTGTTCGCGGCGAATATCGGCCACAGCCATTGGGCCCCCTCGCGGACGTTCGGAGCACCGGTCCCGACCGGGTTTGCGAGAATTTGTCCAGCGCGTTCGCGTCGTCGAATGTAGACCGGAGCATTCCAGCGCGGTGAAATCGAGGGGTCAGGCCGGCGACGTGGGGCAACGACGTATGTCTTTCCGTTCGTCTGGATGCCCGCGTCGCCGCCACGCGAGACGCTTTGCAGGCTCATTAAGGTGTTTGAAGCCGGCCCAATCGCCGGCCCGACCATGACGCGCCGGCCTTTCGGCGGCTTGATGGCAGGCGAGAGCGCGGTGTTCACTACGGCGACGTTCACTACGGCGACGGCATTTTCGGTGCGCATGATCATGGACGACGTCTCGCTGATGCGTTCGCAGAGTCCCATGCATGGGCCGTGCCAGAGAAGGAATCTTTATTAAACAACGGGTTGGCGGATTTACGATCCTGTCCGACATCCGACATTGAGGGGGACGCTTCAGGGCGGCGCCCGATTTGCACTTCGGATAAAATAGTTTTCCGAATAGCTAATCGGGCACCCTCTGCATCAGAATACTTCTATCTTGTGGGGACCAGCACAGTCTTCATGAACGGACAGTGCAGAACCCTGCGTCTCTGTCGGACAGATCACGATATGCCGTGATCGAGCTCAGCAGTTGCAAGAGCTGCCAGATCCTTCGCCCTATCGTGCCGTTGCACTGGCTCGATCCCGACATCCTCGGAGGCCGCGATCACGAAGAGTGACGCAAACTCATGTCCGCCGCGAGGCCTCTCTCATGGGAAGCAATTCTCTTTCTTGGTGAAGGATCGATGCTCATGCTCAGATGGTCGCGGATGGGCGGATGCCCGTCCTAAGCGCATCAATGAATCTCTGTACAGATAGCCGGAACAGAATTGGTTATTCTGCCGGTCCAAAGCACGACGCCATTCCATCCCTGCGGCTCAATCCAGGCGGAGGGATGAGGCAGCAGTTTTTTGCGCGCCTACCGGTCGGCCAGGAATGGGAGCCCTCGTAAACGCAGGCATTCGATGATCGCTGCCGCGGAGCTCCTCAGGCCGTGCCGTGCCCGACACCGGCAACGTCGTGGTCGTCAATCGTCCCGTCGCCGATGTCGATCCGAAGCTCGGCCAGTTCGCGGTGAGCTTCACTGCTATTCCGCAGTGCCCACGAGCTCGCACAGGAGATTCTACCAGGGCGGTCACGGCTGCACTCGTTGTCGGGTCTGCGACAAAGTCGACATGAGGCACACGGCAGTCAGAGCCATGTCATTGTTGTGAAATGGTTTTCTCGTTTGGCACGACACGTGCAAGACTATCCGCAAACGCGCTGCGGCAAGGACTGAGGAGAAATCATATCATGATCGAGCCCGCCGAACATGCAGTCGCAGCTGCGAAAACCGGGCCTTTCCGAGCCGACAGGACGTTGCGGTTATTTTCCAGTCGACACCATACTTCACGATATCCGGACATGACCGTATTCGATTTCCAACCAACGCTGAATGCCCCGCACGATGATCCCTATCTTTGGCTCGAAGATGTGGAAGGAGAACAGACAATTGCCTGGGCCGCCAGCCAGGCCAGGACCCTGGGGCAGTTCCGTGGAACACAGTTCAATCGTGACCAAGACGCGCTGACAGCGATCTTCGACCGTCCCGACAAGATTCCCGTGTTCATGCGGCGCGGTCAGTACCTCTACAATTCTGGCAAGACGGCCAGAAATCCGCCCTCGCTGTGGGGCCGGGACCACCATTGCCGCCTACGCAGATCCTGCTCGCCACCACGAGGCGAGCCGAACGCGCCCACCCAGGCCACGCGCGTAAGATGGTCGCAAAGCTGCAGGCCTCTGGTTATCCCGCTTACTTCTAAGTGAGTACAGGTGGATGATTGCGAGCACGGCGCAAATGTGTGTGCGCGGTCCCACGCACACTGCGCATGAGCGCTCCGCCAATATCACGCAATTCGAGCAAGACTTTTCGTAGTTCAATGCATTATTTCTGAAGAGCAAGGAGACAATATCATGGCGAGAAACAAAATGCGGGCCGCGCGGGGAGTAACAGCGGCCGTTGTCCTCATCGTGATGGGACAGCAGGCCATTGCGGCGGACCTTGCGCAAGCTGCTACCGTCCCGAAGGCAGGAGCCTTTGTCACGGAAGCGCCAAGCCCTTGGCAGATCCGGCTGCGTGGGTTGGGGGTCATCCCTGAGGATTCGGGTCACGTCAATGCGGTGCCCGGCTCTGGTCTTTCCTATTCGGACACGTTGACGCCGGAACTCGATATCTCCTATTTCTTCACGGACAACATCGCCGCCGAGCTTATCCTCGGCACCACCTACGCCAACATCGAGGGCCAAGGAGCGATCGGCGCGCTGGGCAATATCGGCAAGGTCTGGCTGCTGCCGCCCACGCTCACATTGCAGTATCATTTTACCGATTTCGGCGCGTTCAAGCCCTATGTCGGCGCCGGCGTGAACTACACGATCTTCTATGACCAGGATGCCGGCAGCGCCGATGCTCTCAATGTTGAGAACACCTTCGGCACGGCGCTGCAGGTCGGATTCGACTACATGGTGGATCAGCACTGGGGTGTTAACTTCGACGTGAAGAAGCTGTTCCTCAAGCCAGACTTCGAGGTCACCGTCGACGGCGCGAGGCAGACGGGGAAGGCGGAGCTTGATCCCTGGCTGATAGGCGCAGGTGTCACCTACCGCTTCTGATGCGCGACGCAAAGGTGCGACAGCCGATCTGAGATGAAAGGGCGCCTCAGGCGCCCTTTCCACGCCGACTTCATCCAGCGCATAACAGCCGATTGTCGGGAGACTTGAAGAAGCCGTTATTCGGAGTCGGCGTCACCGATAGGCTGCCCGGGCCAGGGGCGCGAAGCCGAACGGGACAAGATGGCTGGGCCTGCGAAGAAGACCGGCGCGGTTCCGCGATGTCACGCACGCGGGCCCGTAGCAATTACTTGAAAGTCGGGTGGGTCAGGTCTGTTTGTCGGGCCGAACCAGATCCGTGTGGCTGACGCCGAGAGCCAATGCCAGTTCATAGATCGTGATGATCGTCGGATTTCTTCGGCCTTTCTCTAAGCCGCTGATGTACTGCTGGCTGAACCCGGAAATCTCGGCAAGCTGCTCCTGCGTCAGACGCTTCCTTAGCCTGATGCTCTGCACATTACGTCCGACTAACCTGCGCATATCCATGCACGACAGCCAGCGGATTAGGCAGCTTGAGTTTATCAACTATAATATGTAATCCACATTGAGCGTCTAAATCCCCTGGCGGAGGGCTTCGCGGAGGCCGTTTTCCGGAGGTATAACCAGCGATGTTACAGCCTAAGTCGAACACGCCAATTGCCGACGAAGTGCACTGCTCGGACAGCCTCACGGCCTACGATAAATCGCATTTCACGACTTATATGCGGCTCCTAGACGCCTCCGCCGATGATGCGAGCGAAGAAGAGATGGCCCACGTCATCCTCGGCATCGATCCAGCACGCGAACCGGAGCGCGCCAGGAAGGCTCTTCGTAGCCATCTCGACCGTGCGAACTGGATGGTCACTACTGGCTACAAGGAATTGTTCCCCGGCTGAACAATTACACCGTGTGCTCCATGTCCTGGATGGCGCGGCGAACGCCTCCACGCAGAGTCGGCAGGATGCTCACCGGCCGGCCTGAACCTCGCTCGCCGATCAGGGTTTCGGCATTTCCCGGGTTGTGTGCGTCAAGTTCTGCAAAATGGGGCGGCCATGATGCTGGTCATGCGGCTTGGCGCAGAGCGAGCTTCTTGTGCTCGCGCAGGTCGTCCATGTTGATGTATCGGTTGGCCTCCATCCAGTTTTC
>NZ_AYVN01000025.1:0-24831 GCF_000502815.1 Mesorhizobium sp. LSJC269B00 | reverse complement strand
ACGCCGACCTGACGGGCAAGCAGGATGTGCTCGCGGGTCTGCGGCATCGGGCCGTCGGCGGCCGACACGACCAGGATCGCGCCGTCCATCTGCGCAGCGCCCGTGATCATGTTCTTCACATAGTCGGCGTGGCCGGGGCAGTCGACATGGGCGTAGTGGCGCGCAGCCGTCTCGTATTCGACGTGCGCCGTCGAAATCGTGATGCCGCGGGCCTTCTCTTCGGGCGCCGCATCGATCTGGNTCTGGTCGTAGCGCTTGTATTCGCCAAAATACTTCGTGATCGCCGCCGTCAGCGACGTCTTGCCATGATCGACGTGGCCAATCGTGCCAATGTTCACATGAGGCTTGTTACGCTCGAATTTACCTTTTGCCATGTGATGTCTCCAATCTGCTCGCCCGTACGGGCCTTGAATTAAGTTACCGATGCAACCCGTTCAGGTTACGCGTATTTCTTCTGGACTTCCTGGGCGACCGCGGTCGGCACAGGCTCATAGTGATCGAACTGCATCGTGTAGGCCGCGCGGCCCTGGCTCATCGAGCGCAGGTTGTCGACGTACTTGAACATGTTGGCCAGCGGCACCATCGCGTTGATGACGACAGCCACGCCGCGAGCTTCCTGGCCCTGGATCTGGCCACGACGGCCGTTCAGGTCGCCGATGACGCTGCCGACGTAGTCTTCCGGGGTCACGACTTCGACCTTCATGATCGGCTCGAGCAGCTGCACGCCAAGCTTGGGTGCGGCTTCACGGAAGCAGGCGCGGCCGGCGATTTCGAACGCCAGGACGCTGGAGTCCACATCGTGGTAAGCGCCGTCGATAAGCGTCGCCTTGACGCCGATCATCGGGAAGCCCGCGAACGGACCCGACGACATGACGCTGTTGATGCCCTTTTCGACACCCGGGATGTATTCCTTGGGAACCGCACCGCCGACGATCTTGGTCTCGAACTCGAACTCCGAGCTTTCCGGGTTCGGTTCGAACACGATCTTGACGCGAGCGAACTGACCGGTACCGCCGGTCTGCTTCTTGTGGGTGTAGTCCTGCTCGTGCCTGCGGGTGATGGTCTCGCGGTAAGCCACCTGCGGCGCGCCGACATTGGCCTCGACCTTGAACTCGCGGCGCATGCGGTCGACGATGATGTCGAGGTGAAGTTCGCCCATGCCCGAAATGATGGTCTGGCCGCTTTCCTCGTCGGTCTTGACGCGGAAGGACGGATCCTCGGCGGCCAGGCGGTGAAGGGCGAGGCCCATCTTTTCCTGGTCATTCTTGGTCTTCGGCTCGATGGCGATCTGGATGACCGGATCGGGGAATTCCATGCGCTCGAGGATGACCGGGTGCAGCGGATCGCTGAGCGTATCGCCGGTGGTCGTGTCCTTGAGGCCGGCCAGAGCAACGATGTCGCCGGCAAAGGCTTCTTCGACGTCGGCGCGCGAATTCGCATGCATCTGCAGCATGCGGCCGATGCGCTCTTTCTTGCCCTTGACGGTGTTGTCGACCGAGATGCCCTTGGTCAGCTTGCCCGAATAGATGCGGGCAAAGGTCAGTGAGCCGACGAACGGGTCGTTCATGATCTTGAAGGCCAGCATCGACAGCGGCTCGTTGTCGTCGGCATGACGCTCGATCTCGGCGTCGGTCTTGGCGTCGACGCCCTTGATGGCGGGAACATCGGCCGGCGACGGCAGGTATTCGACGACGGCGTCGAGCAGCGGCTGCACGCCCTTGTTCTTGAAGGCCGAGCCACAGAACATCGGGTAGAACTTGACCGCGATGGTGCCCTTGCGGATCAGCGCGCGGATCTCGTCATTCGACGGCATCTTGCCTTCGAGGTAATTCTCGAGTGCCGTCTCGTCCATTTCGACAGCGGCTTCGATCATCTTCTCGCGGTATTCTTCGGCGCGAGCCTGCAGGTCGGCCGGGATCTCGACGACGTCCCAGGCAGCGCCCAGCGTCTCGTCGCGCCAGACCAGCGCGTTCATCTCGACGAGATCGACGACACCCTTGAACTCGGTCTCAGCGCCGATCGGCAGTTGCATGACGACGGCATGCGCACCAAGACGCGAGCCGATCATCTCGACCGAGCGGTAGAAGTCGGCGCCGATCTTATCCATCTTGTTGCAGAAGATCATGCGCGGAACTTTATACTTGTCGGCCTGGCGCCAGACGGTTTCCGTCTGCGGCTCGACACCGGCATTGGCATCGAGCAGCGCAATGGCGCCGTCGAGCACGCGCAGCGAACGCTCGACTTCGATGGTGAAGTCGACGTGTCCGGGAGTGTCGATGATGTTGAAGCGGTACATCTTGCCGCTGCGACCCTTCCAGAAGGTCGTGGTGGCGGCGGACGTGATCGTGATGCCGCGTTCCTGCTCCTGCTCCATCCAATCCATGGTGGCAGCGCCGTCGTGGACTTCGCCGATCTTGTGCGACTTGCCCGTGTAATAGAGGACGCGCTCGGTGGTCGTCGTCTTGCCGGCGTCAATATGCGCCATGATACCGAAATTGCGGTAGTCTTCGATTTTATATTCGCGGGCCATCTTGGATGCCTTCTCAGTCTCGTTCGCGCTTTACCAGCGGTAGTGTGCGAAAGCGCGGTTGGCTTCAGCCATCTTGTGGGTGTCTTCACGCTTCTTCACGGCGGTGCCGCGGTTGTTGGCTGCGTCCATCAGCTCGCCGGAGAGGCGGTCGACCATGGTGGTCTCGTTGCGGTTGCGGGCCGCGGCGATCAGCCAGCGGATCGCCAGGGCCTGGCGGCGCTCGGGGCGCACATCGACCGGAACCTGGTAGGTAGCGCCGCCGACGCGGCGCGACCGGACTTCCACATGCGGCGCGACATTGTCGAGAGCCTGATGGAAGACGGTGACCGGCTCCTGCTTGGTCTTCGACTGAACCTGGTCGAGCGCACCGTAGACGATGGTCTCGGCAACCGACTTCTTGCCGTCATACATAACGGCGTTCATGAACTTGGTGACGATCAGATCGCCGAACTTCGGGTCCGGATTGATCTCACGCTTTTCTGCACTGTGACGACGCGACATGGCTTTTGTCTCTCAATCTCGTAGCCCGACGCATTCAAGCAGCGCCAGGGCCGGAAAATCTTACTTCGGACGCCCCTTACTTCGGACGCTTGGCGCCGTACTTCGAACGGCGCTGCTTGCGGTTCTTCACGCCCTGCGTGTCGAGCACGCCGCGGATGATGTGGTAGCGCACGCCCGGAAGATCCTTGACGCGGCCGCCGCGGATCATGACCACGGAGTGTTCCTGAAGGTTGTGGCCTTCGCCGGGGATGTAGCCGATCACTTCAAAGCCGTTGGTCAGGCGGATCTTGGCCACCTTGCGCAGTGCCGAGTTCGGCTTCTTCGGCGTCGTTGTATAGACGCGCGTGCAGACGCCCCGCTTCTGCGGGTTCTGCTGCATGGCCGGGACCTTGTTGCGCTTCACCGGCGCAATGCGCGGCTTGCGGATCAGCTGGTTGACGGTAGGCATTAAACCCTCTTGTCTCTCAATTCCGTGTCTCGCCCGGTCAGGGCCGCTCAAAGCGCCAATTCCATACGCAAATTCGGGCCATAAACCGCGCCTCGCGGTCCTGCCCGAACAAAATGCAGAGGAAGCGGGAACCGCTTCATGCGCGCCGGAAATGTCTTTTCGCTCGTAAAACGAACCCTGTTTGAGGCAAACTCCAAAGCGTGTCGCTTCGGAAGGGAGAGCCTCACATCGGTTCTGACTGGGCGGCTTCTACTCGCAAGACCGTGAACCGTCAACCCCGGCACGCCAAATATTGCGCGCTGACGACGGCTTGGCAGCCATGCGAAAAACGCATGTAATTTTCTTTCTTCGTTTTACAAGGCAGAGGAAGAAAGTGACCGGGGCAGACAAGAAAGTGACCGGCTTTTGGCTGTCATGCGCGGGTTCTTCATGGCAAAAGGCGCCATGGACAGCCCAAAACCCCTCGCCCGCCCCCGTCTCAAGAGGAATCAGCCCGTGAACGACAATGAGGAACGCCCGGTCACCATCGTCACCGGCCGGGTCTGGAAAAAGAAGGGCGGCAAGCCGGAAGGCGTCCATGTGATGCTGGTCGCGCCCGACGACGATTCGGCCGTGCGCCGGGTGCTCGAATCGCTTGCGGCCGAAGGCTATGCCGAGGTCGAGCTCGACCAGATCGGCGATATGGACGGCGAACCCGACGAGGAGCCGCATCTGTCAGCCTTTCAGGGTGCGCTCGAAGGCGAAGTGTCGATCGTTACGTTCGAGGTTCCGCTCTGAGCGTGGCCGGCTGCTTGCGCCTGTCACCGCGCCGGCTTGCCCGGCACCGGTTCTCTGCTAAGAACCGAGCGACTTAACCAGCCAAATTCGAATCCGCGGAGTTCCCATGCCCTCGAACAATGGTCCCATCAAGCTCGGCATCGTCGGCGTCGGCAAGATCGTGCGCGACCAGCATCTGCCGGCAGTGGCCAAGGATGCGGACTACCGCCTAATCGCCGCCGCCAGCCGGCACGGCAAGGTGGACGGCATCCCGAATTTACCGACCATCGAGGCGATGATCGACGCGGTGCCCGACCTCGAGGCCGTCTCGCTGTGCATGCCGCCGCAGTTCCGCTACGACGCGGCACGCACGGCGCTGATGGCGAAGAAGCACGTTTTCCTGGAGAAGCCGCCGGGCGCCACCGTCAGCGAGGTCGAGGACCTGAAGCGGCTGGCGGCAGCCAACGGCGTCTCACTGTTCGCCAGCTGGCATTCGCGCTACGCGCCGGCAGTGGAGGCCGCGCGCGCCTTCCTGGCGTCGGCCAGGGTCAACTCGGCTGCTATCGTCTGGAAGGAAGACGTCCGCCGCTGGCACCCAAACCAGGACTGGATCTGGGCGGCCGGCGGTTTCGGCGTCTTCGATCCCGGCATCAACGCACTGTCGATCGCAACCCACATCCTGCCGGCGATGTTCATCACCTCGGCCGTCCTCGACTTTCCGGAAAACCGCGCCTCGCCGGTGGCGGCCCACGTGACCTTCCGCACCTCCGACGGATTGCCGGTGACCATGGAGCTCGACTGGCTGCAGACTGGACCACAGAGCTGGGACATCCTGGCCGACACCGACAAGGGCAAGATGGTGTTGTCGGGCGGCGGCACCAGGCTCGCCATCGACGGAAAGGTGGTTCACGACGAGCCGGAAGCCGAATATCCCCAGCTTTACCGGCGCTTCGCTGAAATCGTACGCGCCGGCGTCTCCGATGTCGATTTGGCACCCCTGCAGCACGTGGCCGACGCCTTCATGCTCGGCAAGCGCAATGTGGTGGAAGCGTTCTTCGATTGAGCGATGAGTTCTGCCGGACCGCAGTCCGGACACTCATCATGCAGCCTTACTCGACGATCGCAATCGCAAACCCGTCATAGCCTTTGGCGCCGACGGTCTGGATGGCGGTGCCGTCCAGGCGCTTGTCGCCGCCGATGAAGGAAAACGCACCGCGTGCGCCTTCGACATACGCGTCACGGCCATCGTCGTTGAGCACGGTGCCGTCGCGGATGACGTTGTCGCAGATGATGACCGTCCCCGGCCGCGACAGGCGCATGGCCCATGACAGATAATTCGGGTTGTTCGGCTTGTCCGCGTCGATGAAGATCAGATCGAACGGACCGGCATTTTCGGCAGCCAGCGTCTCAAGCGACTGAAGCGCGGGGCCGATCCTGAGCTCGACCTTGTCCGGCACCCCTGCCCGCTCGAGATTCGAGTGCGCGACTTTTGCATGATGCGGCTCGAGTTCGAGCGTCACGATCTTGCCGCCGACGGGCAATCCCCTTGCCATCCAGATGGTCGAGTAGCCGCCAAGCGTGCCGATCTCCAGCACCTTCCTGGCGCCGCTGATGCGGACCAGCAGCGACAGCAGCTTGCCCTGCGCCGGCGATACGTCGATGGCCGGCAGGCCCTGGTCGCGGTTGGCCGCAAGCACCGCTTCGAGGATGGGATCTGCCTCGAAGAGAGAGGAAACGATGTAGTCGTCGACGTCAGTCCAAACCTTCTTGCTCATGTTTTCCTCGATTCGATTGGGGGTCAAAACGCGAAAAGGGGCCACTGGGGCCCCCTTCCTTCTTCTCGTCCTACCGCGCTTACTGCGCGGCGTTGACCATGTCGGTCAGCATCGGCTCGGCGACCTCGACACCGGAGGCCTTGCGGCGTTCGTCGATGATCAGTTCGTCGCGCGAGGTGGCGATGCGCCGGATCTGGCTCATCGTGCCGCCGGTACCGGCCGGGATCAGCCGGCCGACGATGACGTTTTCCTTCAGGCCCTGCAGCATGTCGGTCTTGCCGGCAACCGCAGCTTCGGTCAGCACCCTGGTCGTCTCCTGGAAGGAGGCGGCCGAGATGAAGGACGGCGTCTGCAGCGAGGCCTTGGTGATGCCCAGCAGCACCGGCTGGCCTTCGGCCGGCTTCTTGCCGTCCTCGACCAGGCGCTCGTTGACCTCTTCCAGTTCGATCACGTCGACGTGGTCGCCCGGAATGTAGGTCGAGTCGCCCTGCACCGTGATCTCGACCTTCTGCAGCATCTGGCGAACGATCACCTCGATGTGCTTGTCATTGATCGACACGCCCTGCAGACGGTAGACTTCCTGGATTTCGTTCACGAGGTAGGAAGCAAGTGCTTCCACGCCCTTGATCGCCAGGATGTCGTGCGGCGCCGGATTGCCGTCGAGGATGTAGTCGCCCTTCTCGATGACGTCGCCGTCCTGGAGATGGAACGGCTTGCCCTTCGGGATCAGGTATTCGACCGGCTCAAGCGTCGAGTCATGCGGCTCGATGATGATGCGGCGCTTGTTCTTGTAGTCGCGGCCGAAGCGGATCGTGCCATCGATCTCGGCGATGATGGCGTGATCCTTCGGACGACGTGCCTCGAACAGTTCGGCAACACGCGGCAGACCGCCGGTGATGTCCTTGGTCTTGGCGCTTTCCATCGGGATACGCGCCAAAACGTCGCCGGGACGAACCTGCGAACCCGGCTCGACCGAAAGAATGGCCTCGACCGAGAGCAGGAAGCGGGCGTCGCCGCCCTTCGACAGCTTGCCGACCTTGCCCTTCGGGTCAAGGATGGCGATCGCCGGCTTGAGGTCGTTGCCGCGTGGCGTCGAGCGCCAGTCGATAACCTCGCGCTTGGTGATGCCGGTCGATTCGTCGGCCGTTTCCTGAACGGAAATGCCGTCGACCAGATCCTCGTACGACACCTTGCCCTCGATTTCGGTGAGGACGGGGCGGGTATAGGGATCCCATTCGGCGATACGCTGGCCGCGCTTCACCTTGTCGCCATCGTCCACGAAGATGCGCGAACCATAGGTAAGGCGATGCGAGGCACGCTCCTTGCCGGCTTCGTCGAGGATCAGCACCGCCATGTTGCGGCCCATGACCATCTGCTGGCCGTCCGAGTTGCGCACCACGTTGCGGTTGCGGATCTCGACCTTGCCCTCATACGAGGCTTCAAGGAACGAGCTGTCCACCACCTGCGCCGTACCGCCCATGTGGAAGGTACGCATGGTGAGCTGGGTCCCCGGCTCGCCGATCGACTGCGCCGCGATGACGCCGACGGCTTCGCCCTGGTTGACCGGGGTGCCGCGGGCAAGATCGCGTCCGTAGCAGACCGCACAGACGCCGATCCTGACCTCGCAGGTCAGTGCCGAGCGAATGCGGACCGACTGCACGCCGGCCTTTTCGATCTTTTCCACGTCACGTTCGTCCATCAGCGTTCCGGCCTTGACCAGAACTTCGCCCGAAACCGGATGCGTGATGTCGTCGAGCGAGGTGCGGCCCAGCACGCGCTGGCCGACCGAAGCGACGACCTGACCGGCATCGACGATCGGCTGCATGGTGAGGCCCTTGTCGGTGCCGCAATCCACGGAGTTGACGATGCAGTCCTGCGCCACGTCGACCAGACGACGGGTGAGGTAGCCCGAGTTCGCCGTCTTCAAAGCGGTGTCGGCCAGACCCTTGCGGGCGCCGTGGGTCGAGTTGAAGTACTCGAGCACGGTCAGGCCTTCCTTGAAGTTCGAGATGATCGGCGTCTCGATGATTTCACCCGAGGGCTTTGCCATCAGGCCGCGCATGCCGGCGAGCTGACGCATCTGGGTGGGCGAACCACGCGCACCCGAATGCGACATCATGTAGATCGAGTTCATCGGCTTTTGACGGCCACTGTCCTCGAACTCGACGGCCTTGATGCGGGCCATCATCTCGTCGGCGACCTTTTCCGAGCACTTGGCCCAGGCGTCGACGACCTTGTTGTACTTCTCGCCCTGCGTGATCAGGCCGTCATTGTACTGCTGCTCGTATTCCTTGGCCAAAGCTTCGGTGTCGGAAACCAGCTTGATCTTGGCGTCCGGGATCAGCATGTCGTCCTTGCCGAACGAAATGCCGGCGCGGCAGGCGTGGCTGAAGCCGAGGGCCATGATGCGGTCGCAGAAAATGACCGTCTCCTTCTGACCGCAGTGGCGGTAGACGGTGTCGATCATCTTGGAGATGTTCTTTTTGGTCATCTCCTGGTTGGCCGTCTCGTAAGGCACATTGACGTTCTTCGGCAGCAGCTCGCCGATGATCATGCGGCCAGGCGTGGTGTCGTAGATTTTCGACACGACCTTGCCTTCGGCGTCGACCGTGCGGAAACGACCCTTGATCTTGGAGTGCAGCGTCACCGCCTTGGTCTCGAGCGCGTGCTGGAGTTCGCCCATGTCGGCAAACACCATGCCTTCGCCCGGCTCGTTCTGATTGACGATCGAGAGATAGTAGAGACCCAGGACCATGTCCTGCGAAGGCACGATGATCGGCGCGCCGGAAGCCGGGTGCAGGATGTTGTTGGTCGACATCATCAGCACGCGGGCTTCAAGCTGCGCTTCCAACGAGAGCGGCACGTGAACGGCCATCTGGTCGCCGTCGAAGTCGGCGTTGAAGGCCGTGCAGACCAGCGGATGCAGCTGGATCGCCTTGCCTTCGATCAGGATCGGCTCGAACGCCTGGATGCCGAGGCGGTGCAGCGTCGGTGCACGGTTCAAGAGCACCGGATGCTCGCGGATGACCTCGTCGAGGATATCCCAGACTTCCGGACGCTCCTTCTCGACCAGCTTCTTGGCCTGCTTGACGGTCGAGGAGAACCCCTTGGCGTCGAGGCGGGCGTAGATGAACGGCTTGAACAGTTCGAGCGCCATCTTCTTCGGCAGGCCGCACTGGTGCAGCTTGAGCTCCGGACCGGTGACGATGACCGAACGGCCCGAATAGTCGACGCGCTTGCCGAGCAGGTTCTGGCGGAACCGGCCCTGCTTGCCCTTCAACATGTCGGACAGCGACTTCAGCGGACGCTTGTTGGCGCCGGTGATGACGCGGCCGCGACGGCCGTTGTCGAACAGCGCATCGACGGCTTCCTGCAGCATGCGCTTTTCATTGCGCACAATGATGCCGGGCGCGCGCAGCTCGATCAGCCGCTTCAGGCGGTTGTTGCGGTTGATGACGCGGCGATAGAGATCGTTCAGGTCGGACGTCGCGAAACGTCCACCATCCAGAGGAACCAGCGGGCGCAGGTCCGGCGGGATCACCGGAACCACCTTCATGATCATCCATTCCGGACGGTTGCCGGACTCCATGAAGTTCTCGACGACCTTGAGTCGCTTCAGATACTTCTTCTGCTTCAGCTCGGACGTGGTCGAAGCCAGTTCCGAACGCAGGTCGCCGGCGATCTTCTCCAGGTCCATGCCGGCCAGAAGGTCATGAATGGCCTCGGCACCGATCATGGCGGTGAACGAATCCTCGCCATATTCGTCGACGGCGATCATGTACTCTTCCTCGCTGAGCAGCTGGTGCTCCTTCAGCGCGGTTAGGCCAGGCTCGGTGACGATGTAGTTCTCGAAGTAGAGGACGCGCTCGATGTCCTTCAGCGTCATGTCGAGCAGCGTGCCGATGCGCGACGGCAGCGACTTCAGGAACCAGATGTGAGCGACAGGTGCCGCCAGCTCGATGTGGCCCATGCGCTCGCGGCGAACGCGCGACAGCGTGACTTCGACGCCGCACTTTTCGCAGATGACGCCCTTGTACTTCATGCGCTTGTACTTGCCGCACAGGCATTCATAGTCCTTGATCGGGCCAAAAATGCGCGCGCAGAACAGACCGTCACGCTCCGGCTTGAAGGTGCGGTAGTTGATGGTCTCCGGCTTCTTGATCTCGCCGAACGACCAGGACAGAATCTTCTCAGGGCTGGCGAGCGATATCCGGATGGAATCGAACACCTGCGCCGGCGCCTGCGGATTGAAGAGATTCATGACCTCTTGGTTCATGCCGTTCTCCTTTTCGGGGTCCTCGAAAACCCCTTGCATCTAACGCGGGCCAAATGCCCGCTGAGTGGTCGGCCCACTGGCCGTAGAATTTGTTGCATCCGGTCGCGGCGTTCCGCGACCGGATGTCTTGCTTACTCGGCCGCGCCCCTATTCGGCAGCATCTGGCAGCCGGACAGGGTTGTCGTCGAGCTTGGTATTCTCCAGCTCGACATTGAGGCCGAGAGACCGCATTTCCTTGACGAGCACGTTGAAGCTCTCGGGAATGCCGGCCTCGAACGTGTCGTCGCCGCGCACGATCGCCTCGTAGACCTTGGTGCGGCCGGCGACATCGTCCGACTTCACCGTCAGCATTTCCTGCAGCGTGTAGGCGGCGCCATAGGCTTCCAGCGCCCAGACCTCCATTTCGCCGAAGCGCTGGCCACCGAACTGCGCCTTGCCGCCCAGCGGCTGCTGGGTAACGAGCGAGTACGGACCGATCGAACGCGCGTGGATCTTGTCGTCCACCAGGTGGTGAAGCTTGAGCATATAGATATAGCCCATCGTCACCTTGCGATCGAACGGCTCGCCGGTGCGTCCGTCATAGAGCTGCGACTGACCGCTGGTGTGCAGGCCCGCCTGCTCCAGCATGATGTTGATGTCGACTTCATGCGCGCCGTCGAACACCGGTGTCGCGATAGAGACGCCGCGGCGCATCTGCTCGCTGAGGCGAACGATGCTCTCGTCGTCATATTCGCGGACCGGCTCGTTGCGGTCGTTGGCTGGGATGAAGCTCTCGAGCGTCTTGCGCAACGGCTTGATGTCTCCAGCCGTCTTGTACGCGTCGATCAGCTCGCCGATCTTCTTGCCCATGCCCGCGCATGCCCAGCCCAGATGCGTTTCCAGGATCTGGCCGACATTCATGCGGCTCGGCACACCCAGCGGGTTGAGCACGATATCGGCATGCGTGCCGTCCTCGAGGAAAGGCATGTCCTCGACCGGAACGATCCGCGAGACGACACCCTTGTTGCCGTGACGTCCCGCCATCTTGTCGCCCGGCTGCATCTTGCGCTTCACGGCCACGAAGACCTTGACCATCTTCATGACGCCCGGAGGCATTTCGTCGCCGCGCTGCACCTTCTGGACCTTGTCCATGAAGCGCTGCTCGAGCGCCTTCTTGGAATCGTCGTACTGGCCACGCAGGGCTTCCAGTTCGCTCTGGAGCTTTTCGTTCTCCACTGCAAACTGCCACCACTGCGAACGCGGATACTCGTCCAGCGTATCCTTCGACAGCTTCGAGCCCTTCTTGAAGCCCTTCGGCCCGGCAATCGCTTCCTTGCCGACAAGAACGTCGGAAAGCCGCGAATAGACGTTGCGGTCGAGGATCGCCTGCTCGTCGTCGCGGTCCTTGGCGAGGCGTTCGATCTCCTCGCGTTCGATCGCCATGGCGCGCTCGTCCTTCTCGACGCCGTGGCGGTTGAAGACGCGCACTTCGACGACTGTGCCGAAGGTGCCCGGAGGCATGCGCATCGAGGTGTCGCGAACGTCGGACGCCTTTTCGCCGAAGATGGCGCGCAGGAGCTTTTCTTCCGGCGTCATCGGGCTTTCGCCCTTCGGCGTGATCTTGCCGACCAGGATGTCGCCCGGCTGCACTTCCGCGCCAATATAGACGATGCCGGCTTCGTCGAGGTTCTTCAGCGCTTCTTCCGAAACGTTTGGAATGTCACGCGTGATTTCCTCCGGTCCAAGCTTGGTGTCGCGGGCCATGACCTCGAACTCCTCGATGTGGATCGAGGTGAAGACGTCGTCGGCCACGATGCGCTCGGAGAGCAGGATCGAGTCCTCGTAGTTGTAGCCGTTCCACGGCATGAACGCGACCAGCACGTTGCGGCCGAGCGCCAGATCGCCGAGCTCGGTCGACGGACCGTCGGCGATGATGTCGCCTTTGTTGACGCGGTCGCCCATGCGCACCAGCGGACGCTGGTTGATGCAGGTGTTCTGGTTCGAACGCTGGAACTTCATCAGCCGGTAGATGTCGACGCCCGACTTGCCGGGATCGAGATCTTCCGTGGCGCGGATGACGATACGCGTCGCGTCCACCTGGTCGACGATGCCGCCGCGGCGGGCGCCGATGGCGGCGCCCGAGTCACGGGCAACGATCGGCTCCATGCCGGTGCCTACGAACGGCGCTTCGGCGCGCACCAGCGGCACGGCCTGACGCTGCATGTTGGAGCCCATCAGCGCGCGGTTGGCGTCGTCGTTCTCGAGGAACGGGATCAGCGCCGCAGCCACGGACACCATCTGCTTGGGCGACACGTCCATCAGATCGACGTTTTCGCGCGGCGCCATCATCACTTCGCCGGCGCTGCGGCAAATGACGAATTCGTCGACGAAACCACCATTCTTGTCGAGCTCGGCATTGGCCTGCGCAACGTGGTGCTTGGACTCTTCCATAGCGGAGAGATAGACGACCTCATTGGTCAGCTTGCCGTTGACGATCTTGCGGTACGGGCTTTCGATGAAGCCGTACTTGTTGACGCGCGCGAAGGTCGCCAGCGAGTTGATCAGACCGATGTTCGGGCCTTCCGGCGTCTCGATCGGGCAGATGCGGCCGTAATGCGTCGGGTGCACGTCGCGCACTTCGAAGCCGGCGCGCTCGCGGGTCAGACCGCCCGGGCCAAGTGCCGACAGGCGGCGCTTGTGGGTGATCTCCGACAGCGGGTTGGTCTGATCCATGAACTGCGACAGCTGCGAGGAACCGAAGAACTCGCGCACGGCGGCAGCCGCCGGCTTGGCGTTGATCAGGTCCTGCGGCATCACCGTATCGATCTCGATCGAGGACATACGTTCCTTGATCGCGCGCTCCATGCGCAGCAGGCCGACGCGGTATTGGTTCTCCATCAGCTCGCCGACAGAACGCACGCGGCGGTTGCCGAGATTGTCGATGTCGTCGATCTCGCCCTTGCCGTCGCGCAGCTCGACCAGCGTCTTGACCACGGCCAGGATGTCGTCCTTGCGCAGCACGCGCACGGTATCCTCAGCCTTGAGCTCGAGGCGCATGTTCATCTTGACGCGGCCGACGGCCGACAGGTCGTAGCGCTCCGAGTCGAAGAACAGCGAGTTGAACATGGCTTCGGCGGTTTCAAGCGTCGGCGGCTCGCCCGGGCGCATGACACGGTAGATGTCGAACAGTGCGTCCTGGCGGCTCTCGTTCTTGTCGACGTTGAGCGTATTGCGGATGTAGGCGCCGACATTGACGTGGTCGATGTCGAGAACCTTGATCTCGCTTTCGCCCGTGCCGAGCAGCACCTTCAGCGTCTTTTCGTCGATCTCGTCGCCGGCTTCGAGGAAAATCTCGCCGGTGCCGTAGTTGACGATGTCCTCGGCCAGGTAGTTGCCGAGCAGATCCTCGTCGGTCGCCTTGATCGCCTTCAGACCCTTTTCGCCAAGCGCCCTTGCCTGGCGGGCGGTGATCTTCTTGCCGGCCTCGACGACAACTTCGCCGGTGTCGGCATCGACGAGGTCGCCAACGGCCTTCAGGCCGCGGAAACGCTCGACGTTGAACGGGATGCGCCAGTGGTCGCCGGCGCGCTTGTAGGTGATCTTGTTGTAGAAGGTCGACAGGATTTCTTCGCCGTCCATGCCGAGCGCCATCAAGAGCGACGTCACCGGAATCTTGCGGCGGCGGTCGATACGGGCGTGCACGACGTCCTTGGAATCGAACTCGATGTCGAGCCACGAACCGCGATAGGGAATGACGCGCGCCGCAAACAAAAGCTTGCCCGAGGAGTGCGACTTGCCCTTGTCATGGTCGAAGAATACGCCCGGCGAACGGTGCATCTGCGAGACGATGACGCGCTCCGTGCCATTGACGATGAAGGTGCCGTTGAGCGTCATGAGCGGCATGTCGCCCATATAGACGTCCTGCTCCTTGATGTCCTTGATCGACTTTGCGCCGGTATCCTCGTCGATATCGAACACGATGAGGCGCAGCGTCACCTTGAGTGGCGCGGCATAGGTCAGGTCGCGTTGACGGCATTCGTCAACGTCGAATTTCGGTCCTTCGAACTCGTACTTCACGAACTCCAGCATCGAGGAGCCGGAGAAATCTGAGATCGGGAAAACCGACTTGAAAACGGCCTGCAGTCCCTCGTCCGGACGCCCACCCTTGGGCTCCGCCACCATCAGGAACTGGTCATAGGATGCTTTTTGAACCTCGATCAGGTTCGGCATCTCCGCAACTTCCGGAATCTTTCCGAAGAACTTGCGTACGCGTCTGCGGCCATTGAAAGTCTGGGTCTGGGCCATCGTCGCTCCTTAGCTATAAACTCGGGGCGAGCCTCGCCGCGGCTCACCTTGCATGCGCGGCCACCTCGGCGGCGGCCCCTGATCTGTTTCCCGCCGCCTGGCGGCGACGGCTAAAACGGGAGAAAACCCGTTTCCTGAAGGCCGGTTTCGGCCCTCAGGAAAGAGGTTCTCGTACATCTCGCGCTACGCATCCTCCCCTCTGATGAAGGGAGTGGCGGACGGCGCGAGGCCGCCCGCCGCTTTTACGCTTACTTCAGGTCGACCTTGGCGCCGGCTGCTTCCAGCTGGGCCTTGAACTTCTCAGCGTCAGCCTTGGAAACGGCTTCCTTGACCGGCTTCGGAGCTGCTTCGACCAGATCCTTGGCTTCCTTGAGGCCCAGGCCGGTGATGGCGCGGACTTCCTTGATGACGTTGATCTTCTGAGCGCCTGCCTCGGTGAGGACGACGTCGAATTCCGTCTTTTCCTCAGCCGGAGCAGCAGCAGCGGCAGCGCCGCCGGCAGCGGCGACCGCCACCGGAGCAGCAGCCGAAACGCCCCACTTTTCTTCCAGAAGCTTCGACAACTCGGCCGCCTCGAGGACGGTCAGCTTCGAAAGGTCGTCTACGATCTTTGCCAGATCAGCCATTGTTGTATTCCTTCATCAGGTTCGAACGTGTGTTTGTGATAGCGAGGAACGGCCTCATGCCGCCTCGTCCTTCCGGGCGTAAGCGCCGATGACGCGCGCGACCGAAGCCGCTGGCGCATTGACGATCTGGGCGATCCGGGTTGCCGGCGTGGCGATCATGCCAACCAGCCTGGCGCGCAGCTCATCGAGCGACGGAAGTGTGGCGAGTGCCTTCACACCGTCGGCGTTGAGCGAGGTGGTGCCCATTGCGCCGCCGAGAATGACCAACTTGTCATTTCCCTTGGCGAAATCGGACGCGACCTTCGGCGCCGCAATCGGATCCTCCGAATAAGCGATCAGCGTCTGTCCCTTGAACAGGTCGATGATCGATGCGGAGTCCGTGCCCTGAAGAGCGATTTTGGCGAGACGGTTCTTCGCGACTTTGACGGTGCCACCGGCAGCGCGCATTTTCGACCGAAGGTCGTTCATTTGCGCGACGGTGATACCGGCGTAGTGGGCCACGACGACTGAACCAGCGCCTGCAAAAGCACCATTCAGGCCCGTGACGAGTTCGCGTTTTTCCGCTCTGTCCACTGCCTATCTCCAGTTGACCCCTGCCCCGCTAGTGGGACAGGCGTCGGGTTGCCTTTTTGCCGGCCGGGCCATCCATTACAGATCTCCCGAACGACGCTCGAGGATCCTGCCCCCTTTCGCCACATCGACGGCAAGCCGGAGATGCGCAGACAAAAGGCAAACACGGTTCGAACCTTTCATTGGAGCTTGTCGCTCCGTTGTCCGGTTTTCACCCGTCTCATGCAGGCCCAATTCAATTAAGGCTTCTGGGCCGCCTGCAATCTCGGACAGGATGTCCGGAAGCCTCTCGACTTCCGGTACCGGGCCGCCGACAAGTCGGAGGCCCGGAATTCACTTGCGGATCAGCGCCTTGGCAGCCGATCCAGATGTTCGTATCAAGACGCTGCGAGCGTCGAGACGTCGAGCTTGAGGCCCGGGCCCATCGTCGAGGTGACCGACACCTTCTTGACGTAGTTGCCCTTGGCGCCAGCCGGCTTTGCCTTGGTCACGGCATCGGCGAAGGCGCGGACGTTTTCTTCCAGCGCCTTGACGTCGAACGAGACCTTGCCGACGCCGGCATGAACGATGCCGGCCTTCTCGACGCGGAACTCGACAGCGCCGCCCTTCGATGCCTTGACGGCGGCGGCGACGTCGGTGGTGACGGTGCCGACCTTCGGGTTCGGCATCATGCCGCGCGGGCCCAGCACCTTGCCCAGACGGCCGACCAGCGGCATCATGTCCGGCGTGGCGATGCAGCGATCGAAGTCGATCGTGCCCTTCTGGACGATGTCGACCAGATCCTCGGCACCGACGATGTCGGCGCCGGCGGCGCGAGCCTCATCGGCCTTGCCGCCACGTGCGAACACGGCGACGCGGACAGAGCGGCCGGTGCCGTTCGGCAGGTTGACCACGCCGCGGACCATCTGGTCGGCATGGCGCGGGTCGACGCCGAGGTTCATCGCAACTTCGATGGTCTCGTCGAACTTCACCGTCGAACGGTCCTTGAGCAGCTTCAGCGCCTCACCAAGGGCATAGGCCTTGTTGGGGTCGATGCCGTCGCGGGACTTCGATACACGCTTTGCAATCTTTGCCATGATCTCAGCCCACCACTTCCAGACCCATCGAGCGGGCGGAGCCCTCGACCATGCGCATGGCCGCCTCGACGTCGTTTGCGTTCAGATCCTTCATCTTCTGTTCGGCGATGGCGCGCACCTTGTCGCGACCGATCGTGCCGGCCTTGATCTTGCCCGGCTCTTTCGAACCTGACGTCAAGTTCGCCGCCTTTTTCAGGAAGTAGCTCACCGGCGGCGTCTTCATGACGAAGGTGAAGGACTTGTCCTGGTAATAGGTGATGACGACCGGGATCGGCGATCCCTTTTCCATTTCCTGGGTCTGCGCGTTGAACGCCTTGCAGAATTCCATGATGTTGATGCCGCGCTGACCAAGTGCCGGGCCGATCGGCGGAGACGGCGTAGCCGATCCCGCTTTGACCTGGAGCTTGAGCTGGCCTGCAATTTTCTTAGCCATCTCTTTCCTGCCTTTATCTCATGCCGGCCCCAGTATCGGGAACACCGGCGGTTGCAGTCTGGTGGTGCGGTCCGCGCGGCCGGCTAAAGCCGCATTCGCCTCCCACCCGTTCATGGCCGCGCGCTTTCCGCGCCGCCTCCCCTTGCCGGCGAACCGGCGCAGGGTTTTCGGATCAGCCCTTTTCGACCTGTCCGAATTCCAGATCGACCGGCACGGCGCGCCCGAAGATCGAAACTTCCACCTTGAGCCGCGCCCGCTCCTCGTCCACTTCCTGGACGAAACCGTTGAACGAGGCGAACGGACCATCCGAAACGCGGATCGCCTCGCCGATCTCGAAAGTGACCGAGGGCTTCGGCCGCTCGACGCCTTCCTGAACCTGGTTCAGGATGCGCTGCGCCTCGGCTTCGGTGATCGGCACCGGCTTGGAGTCACCGAGGAAGCCGGTGACCTTCGGCGTGTTCTTGACCAGCGAGAACACCGCATCGGTCAGATTGGCCTTGAGCAGCACATAGCCCGGAAAGAACTTGCGCTCGGCATCGACCTTGCGGCCGCGGCGGATTTCGACGACCTTCTCGGTCGGCACCACGATCTGCTCGATATCGGCGGACAGGCCCTTCTGCTTGGCCTTGTTCTCAATGTCCTCGGCGACCTTCTTTTCGAAGTTCGAATAGGCGTGGACGATGTACCAGCGCGCGGTCATTTCAAGACTTCTCCGTAATCGCCGGACTTAATGGCCGAGGCTCAGTAACCGCTCGATCGCGTAGCCCATGGCCACGTCGGCGGTGAAGAAAAAGATCATCGCGATGACCGCGAATACGAGCACCATCACCGTCGAGATCATCGTCTCCCGGCGCGACGGCCAAGTCACCTTGGCAGTTTCCGCGCGAACCTGCTGGAGAAAGACGAAAGGATTTGTGGTTTTCGAAGCCATATGCCGCTCTGTCTTCAAGACCCGTTGGCCGGGTCTCCTGGATGATCCCGCTGGCCGGGACGTGCCGCCTGGGTTCAACTCGGCGCCGAATCAGCGCCATTTCGCCCATGCAAATCGGACGCGTAAAGCCGGCTTCCCAGCTCCACGCGTCGCGTGTCTGTTGTGTCTACATAAAACCGATTCTTGATCCACGCAAGTGGCAAGTGTCCGCTTTATGACCAAACGCCGCCTCGGAACCATCCAGTCGTCCCGTCCCGGCTATCGGGGCCTTATGCCTCAGTTCGCCCAATATGGCAAGCCACCTGCCCTTTTTCAATGCCAGACCCCAATTCCGGAGGTGCATCCGGAAATCAGGCACGCGATTACAAGTTCGAGGAAATGGCGTTGAGGTCGAACCTGCGACCTGCTGTTTTGGAAACCAAATGAAGCGCACGCAAGATTGGGATCCAGCTGCCCATGGCGAGGCAGCTGGATCAACCCAGGGTTAGTTCAGGCACAGGCGAGTTCGACCCCGGCCACTGCGCCGATTCCGCATGGTGGGCGTGGGCGCGGCGCGATCACTGCCGGGCACGGGGGCGGGTCGTCGTCATCGTCGGGGCCGAAAGAACGGCCACGACGCCGCCAAGCCTTGAGAGCGCTGCGGCGCGAGGAGGGTCGCCAAGGCAGCACTCGGCCTGAAGTCTCTTTCCCCAGCGTGGGTTTCTCATCGAGAGCCTTCAACGCCCTCAGAATCTGGTCGACAGGGATTACCGTGCCGTTGTCCAGGCGGCGCAAGGCAGGCTGGTTTTCCACCGCGCAGGCATCGGACGCCCACGAGGAAAGCAGTGCCCGCTTTTCTCCACGGCTGAGGCGTGGATGGTTGATGACGTCGTCTGGATTGTCGAGCAGGCACAAAGAAGTTTCAATTTTGCCCGAGCGTGCCGCAGAAAGTGTCGGTGTCTCGTAGAAGTTGTCCATCTCCATTCTCCGCAATCTGGGCCTCCCGGCCGAAGCCGGGAGGCGGACCGCAGGGATAACTGAATCGATACGATCAGGCCGCTTTGCGGGTGCGTTCCGTATCCTGGGCGATCTGCTTGCCGCCCACCTGAGCGTCGCCGGCCCCGATGCTGATGCGGCGCGGCTTCAGCTCTTCGGGAATCTCACGGACGATGTCGATGGTCAGGAGACCCTTCTCAAGGTTTGCTGCCTTGATCTTCATGTGGTCGGCAAGCTTGAACGTCTGCCTGAAACTGCGGTAGGCGATGCCCTGGTGCAGCAGCTGGCGTCCGCTCTGGTCATCAACCTTCTGGCCTACCACGACCAGTTCGGGTCCATGCTGGGTCAGCTCAACCTCATCCTGGCTGAAGCCTGCGATGGCCATCGAGATACGGTAATCGTTCTCGTCGACCTTCTCGATGTTATAGGGCGGCCAGNGGGCGGCCAGTCCGGACGCGTGCCGCTGTCGAGCATGTCGAAAAGCCGGTCGAAACCGACGGTGGTCCGATAGAGAGAGTCAAAGGCTTTCATAGCCACATCCTCCTTGAAGCAACATGGGTACAAGGGCGCCGCCCAGCAGCGCCGCCTTTTGCCAAGCCAATCGGCCTTGGCGGGAGACGAATTAGGAAGGGCCGAAAACGGGTTCAAGAGCCCTGTTCAGAAAATTTCAGAAGCCAGGCCAGCATCCCGCTTCCAATAATTCGCAGCCGCTGAAAAGCAGTCGGCGGCAGCAAAATAGGCCTATTCTGAATTGTGAACGCAAATGGCAATTGGCTCGCCAATGGCAGTTGAATCAAGGAAATCGGTTCGTGGAAATGCGCCGACTTCGGCATTGCGCATCAGCGCTCTCGCTCTGCGCATGCCTTTGGAACGTCGGATGGGCTCGTCGAGTACGCGGCTTCAGCCCAACCAAACGAGGAGCCAAAACAAGGCGTTTCTAAAATGCCGGATTCCAACGAGGAAAATGGCACGGGCAGCAGGGCTCGAACCTACGACCTGCGGTTTTGGAGACCGCCGCTCTACCAACTGAGCTATGCCCGTACGCGCGTTTCAGCGCAGGCGCTTCCTAAAAGCTTCCGGGCGCGCTGTAAAGAGTTGTCTGACGCGCTTTCAGATCCTTTGCCGGAAATCCGGATAGGTGATGACCAGCCCGTCCCTGCCGATCTCGATTTTTCGCCTGCCTGAAGCCGCATGCCGGCGCTCAGCCCCCGGCCGGCGGCTTGTACGGCCCGCCCGGCACGCCCCAGCCCCAGGCCGGCATCGGTTCGGTTTCGGGGTCGCAAGTCTCGCCGAGGGCAGAGTTCATCTTGGCCAGCCGCGATCCCCATTCGACATAGCCGATGAAGGCGGAGCGGAATTCGGGATCGTCCGGCAACCCGACCGCATCGGCGGCATCGGCAAGCAGGCTGATCCAGCGGCGGCGCTGTTCCTCCGTCAAATGCTTGCCGAGATGATGCATGACCATCTCGCGGTGACCGCCAAATTTCTCGCTGTAGGTCTTCGGCCCGCCAAAAACCTCGCCGATAAAGGCCGCGACATGCGCGGGATGATCCGGCGACATGTGTTTGAACACCGGGCCGACCACCGGGTCGCGGGACACCTTGTCGTAAAAGGTTTCCGTCAGCCGATTGAGGGCTTCGATGCCGCCGGCCCATTCGTAGAGTGTCGGAATATCCTGGCTCATTCTCGATCCTCCCCCGGGCGACGCCTGCCACGACGATAGCGGAGAAATCGGGCATGGCTCAACCTGCCTCGATGGCCAGTTTCTGCGATGCCTACAGTTTGGCGGGCGACCCGGCCTTGGCTGTCGGCGGAAGCAAACAGTTGTCGGGCTTGGGTGAGGTTTTGCAAATAGCGGGGCCAGTTAGCGCCTCCACCGACTCCGGCCCGGTTGTCAGCCCGACTTTGAGCATCATGTCGGGCTCGAGCTGACGCTCGACCGAGCCTATCGCGGCGAACAGAGCTGGGTCCATCTCCATCTCCTCCAGGTAGGCTTTAACCAACTGCGTCTGTCCCCTCGAGGACATGCTGAGCCTCGCCTTGGGATCGACCAGCCTTTTGGCGCCGGCGGCAAGCATGAGCGCGCAGGCCGAATCGCACTCCACTCCAAAATCGCTAATCAGCCCGACATAGGCACCGTTATCGGCCAAGCAGCCTGCCTCGGGCGGGTCGCAGCCGACGATAGTGGTGCGAGCGACGGCGACGTCGAGCTTCCGTTCATGGATAAGCCTTCCCGCGGCCAGAGCGCTGAACAGGCTGCCCCCCTGTGAGCTGATCACCACCGGCAGCCGCCGGTTGCCAAGGGTGTCGAGCAACTGGCGCAACTTTTGCGGGGTCTGAGGCGTCATCGCGCCTTCCGCCGAGATCCATTCCGGGCAATCGGGATTGCAGAGCGAGTCTCTGCCGCGAACGACAACGAAGCGCATATCTGGCGTCGAATTCCCTGGCGCTGCCTGCAACGGCTTGGGAGCTGGAGCCTTGGCCGCCTGAGAAAGTGGGGGGCCGGTCTTTGCCTTGATCGCAGCCACCACGGCCGGCTTGGCAACAACCGTTTGCACGCCGGCTGGCTTGTTTGCCGGTATCTCCCGGCAATTCGGAGCCGGCGGGTCGAACATGCACAGACTTGCTCTGGTAAACAGCTCAAGAGTGTCCGTGCTGGTCGCCAGTTTCATCGTCAGCATATCGTGGAGGCTGATCTGCCTGATGTCGCTCGCCGGCGTCGCCTTCATCAAGTCCAGCACGCCCTGCCCGATACCCATCTCTCGGAGATAGGCCGAGATCTTTCTCGCGTACCCTTTACTCATCTCATAGGTCTTGTAGCTTTCACCCGGAGTGACGGTTTGCGTGGTGACCCGATATTTTTTTCCCCGTTTGACGCGATAGGTGGTCCGGTAGTGCGTGGTGGAGGGGAACCAGGTGGTCGTGATCTGGTGAACACCCAGATAGTTCCAGCCGCCGGCCACGCGGCGGACGCCACCGGCAAACATCAGCGGACAGGCGGAGTTGCAGCTGGCGCCATCAGACGCCCGGCCGAGATAGGCGGAACCTTTGCCGTAACTAAAACCACAACCATCCGTCCCGGGCCAACAGTCGGAAAACTCGGTCTTGCCTACGGCGATATCGAGCTTGTTCTTGCGGATTATCCGGCCAAGTTCGAGCGCTGCATTGACGTTGCCGCCAAAGGAATTGACGACAATCGGCAGTTTGCGGCTGCCGAGCTTCTTCAAGGTCCGCTTGAGCAGGGCTGGCGTGCCGGCTGCGATGTCGCCTTCGGCGGAGATCCATTCCGGACAATTGGGCTCGCAGCCCGGTGCGCTGCTGCGCGTGACGACAAACTGCATCTCCGAGCGATCGTCGGTCCATATCGTCGGATCGGTCGGATAGAGCACTCCCTGCAGAGGGAGCAATGTCTGCCATGTCCCGGGGGCGGCATCCTCGGCCTTCGCGGCGAAGGCAGCCATCGCCATCGCGGCCACCGTCGCCAGCCGAACCAGCCCGCGCCGCCACCTTGCAGCATTGTCTGAACGGTGTCCCCAAACCACGCCCGGCAAACCCCTCAATGCAATCCATAATAGTTGCGGCGACGGTGCTTGCAATAGCTTTGACCAACCGTGCAATACTTGTGCCGCGCAACGCCGGAAACAAAAAGGCAGCCCCAAAGACCGCCCTCTCCTGGTCGATCCGGCTGACACCGGCTCGACTATTTCTCGATGGTGATGACGACGCCGGCACGACGGTGCGGCCGCCTTGACGGAAGGCGAAGCAAGGCTTCTCTTCCATGACGATAGGCGCGATCAGCCATTGGACGACGGCACCACGCGGCAATTCTCAGGTTTCGGCGCCGACTTGCAGATGCTGGAACCCGTCAGCGCATCCACCGACTGGCGCCCGGTCGTCAGGCCAACCTTCAGCATCATGTCGGGTTCGAGCTGGCGCTCGACCGAACTGCCCTGGAGCGCCCTGAACAAAGCGGGGCTGATCGCCATCTCGTCGAGGTAGGACTTGACCGCCTGCTTCTGCCCCATCAGATAGAGGCTGAGCCGCGCCTGGGTACCGACAAGCCGCCTGGCGCCACCGGCCAGCATGAGCGCGCAGGCCGAATCGCAGTCGCCGTCGCCATCGACGCTCAGCCCGGCATAGGCGCCTTCCCTGGCCAGGCAATTCCACTCTGCCGGGTCGCAGCCGACGAAATCGGTGCGGGCAACGGCAACGTCGAGCTTCTTTTCATGGATGATCCGGCCCGCCGCCAGGGCGCCGGAGAGGTCGCCGCCTCGCGAGCTGATCACCACCGGCAACCGCCGGTTGCCAAGCGTGGCGAGCAATTGGCTGAGTTTCTGCGGCGTCTGGGGCGTAATCGCGCCTTGCGCTGCAATCCATTCCGGGCAGTCGGGATTGCAGAGCGGGTTGCTGCCGCGAACCACGACAAAGCGCATGCCGTCATCGTGCGGCGCGCTCTCCGGCTTCACCGGCAGCGGCGCAGCCTTTGCCACGTCCGGCAGGCCGCCGGCTGGCTTGTTCTCCGGTATCTCCCGGCAATTCGGAGCCGGAAGGTTCAGCCTGCACAGGCTTGCGCTGGTCAGCAAATCTGCAGCGTCGTCGCTGGTGACCAGCTTCATTGTCAGCATGTCGCTGAGGTCGATCTGCTGGATGTCGCTGGCCGGCGTGCTCTTCATCGTCTCGATGATGCTGAGGTCGACACCCATCTCCTTGAAATAGGCGGACAGCTTGCGCTCCACCCCCTTGCTCATCTCGTAGGTCTTGTAGCTGCCGGTGTTCTTGCGGCTGACGACCTTCTTGCTGATGACCCGCTTCTTGCCTTTCACGATCCGGTAGCGGACCTGATATTGCACGTTCATCTGCACGATCGTGGTCGTGATCTGGTGGACGCCGAGATAGGCCAGCGGCCCGACCAGGCGCCTGGTGCCGCCGGCCAGCATCATTGGACAAGCGGACGCGCAATAGCTGCCGAGCACATAGGGGCTGCCGATATAGTGCGCGCCTCTGGCGTCGTTCTCCTTGCAGTTTTTCATCCCCGGCTCGCAGCCGACGAACCACGTCCTGCCGACCGCGATGTCGAGCTTGTTCTTGCGTATCATCCGGCCCATGGCGATGGCCGCATCGACATCGCCGCCCGGAGAGTTGATGACGATCGGCAATTTGCGGCCGCCGAGCGTTTTCAGGGCAGCCTTGAGCAGCGCCGGCGACTTGGCCGATATCGCACCCTCGGCCGATATCCATTCCGGACAGGTCGGCTCACAGCCCGCCGCGTCGCTACGCACGACGACGAACCGCATCGGCGGATCCGGATCCGGCTCTGAATTTTTTGTCTCGGCCGCGAAGGCGGCGCTGCCCACGGCAAGCATCGACACCAGGCAGATCAGCCCCAGTGCCAACCATGGCCGACTATGCAAACGGTGCTGTGGAACCATCCGACCAAGCCCTCAACCCAATCTATACTGTAGAGGCTCACAGACTTGCAACAGAGATTGGGACCCCAAACAGGCACATCTGGCCAACGAAAAAGGGCGGCCCGAGGGCCGCCCCTATCCGTTTCGATCCGGCGATGCCGGGCTCGATTACTCTTTGATGGTGACGACGATGCCGGCACCGACGGTGCGGCCGCCTTCACGGATGGCGAAGCGCAGCTTCT
>NZ_AYVN01000024.1:0-29290 GCF_000502815.1 Mesorhizobium sp. LSJC269B00 | reverse complement strand
CAAGCATCTCAAATCCACCAACATGCTGGAGCGGCTCAACGAGGAAATCCGCCGGCGCACCTATGTCGTGCGCATCTTCCCCAACACCGAAAGCTGCCTGCGCCTGGTCAGGGCCTTGGCCGTCGAGACCAACGAAAACTGGATGGAGGCCAACCGATACATCAACATGGACGACCTGCGCGAGCACAAGAAGCTCGCTCTGCGCCAAGCCGCATGACCAGCATCANACCGAAAGCTGCCTGCGCCTGGTCAGGGCGTTGGCCGTCGAGACCAATGAAAACTGGATGGAGGCCAACCGATACATCAATATGGACGACCTGCGCGAGCACAAGAAGCTCGCTCTGCGCCAAGCCGCATGACCAGCATCATGGCTGCCCCATTTTGCAGAACTTGACGCACACAACCATTGCCCCCGAGTCATGCGCGGTCGGTCGTGAGGTGCCTCCGGCTATCCACAGCACTTCCCGGCAAGGTGCCCAACGCCCATTAGAGGCGCATGGATCGGCTTGATCGGGGCGTTGGGCGCGGTCGTCATGAAGCCGTAAAGCTCGAAATCGCCGGCGCCGTCCTTGACCTTGCGCACCCCATGCCATGGCGTCCAGAGGCCAGCGAAGAAGAAAAGCGGCCGGTCCTCATTGAGCGCGAACCAATCCGCTGAATACCTGTCTCAGGGTCCTTATGCCGGGTGTTGGGCTAGGCTCCGAGAAACTCGTCACAGGCACCACACAGCGATGCTCAACCCCAACATACTGCTGCCAATGGCCGTATTGTGGGTTGCGGATATTGGTCGTGCCGTAGTCGGCCTTGCCCTTGACCCGTTCGAGCGGTGTCGGCATTCCCCAACGCAGGTTGGCGACTTGACGTTGCCCGTCTGCCGCATTGCGGACCACCGGACCGGGCTGGTTGGGGGCTGGTTGGGGTAGATGTCGATGGACGGTTCAGGTTGCCTGAGATGGTCGCGCAGAGCCCTGGTGCACTGGCGTATGGCTTCTTGCGACGTGGTGATGTTGTGCAGATTGCACATCTAGGAAGGAGCAACCCCGTTCTTTTTGGCAAGCATGGAAAGGGCTTTTTCCTTGATATCTGCCGCGACCAAAGTCAGAGCTTCGTCGCGATCCTTGAAACTTGCGATCGATGTACCCTTGAGGGTCGCCTGAAAAGACCCGAAGAGCTCTTCCTGCCACAGGCAATTTCTCGCGATCACTGGAATAACAACCGTCGTGTTGTTGGCCTCTCTCTCCATCGCGTGAGTTAGCTCAATCTGGTTGCAATAACGCGAGTTGATAAAGTCAACGCTTATCAGGAGGATGATAATGTCGGCGCTCTCTAGATTGCCCTTGATGGCGTCCGCCCATTTGTCGCCAGTCTCGATTTCGCCATCGTGCCAAGCCTCGACAAGACCGAGTCGGCTCAGCGGCGTAAGGTGCTTTAGAAGGTCAACCTTGATAGCCGCATCTGCATGCGAGTAGGAGATAAACGCCTTGAGAGGCTTGGGACTGGGGCTAGCCGCATTTTGGGGGAGGGACATAGTCCCACCGGGACCTCCTCTTATCAGTCCATTCTTCCTCAGGCGGTCCTTAGTTGTCGTGTAACGTTCTTCTATCCAACCCAGTTTATTGAAAAGGGCTGCGTTCTTAACGCTCACTTTTCCGCCCCCCGACAATTCTCTAACGGCGTCCATAAACCGGTCTTCTAGAGTTCCAACGCGCTTCCGCGATTTTGCCTTGCTTGCCATTTTATGGAGCCCCCCGAATCTAGGTCGACACTTCCAGCGAAAGTCTTTTGCAGTCAAGTCGACGCTGGAAATTAAGCCGGGAAATCCTCTAATTGGGGAGCCGGCTTGTTGCCAGCAATTACTCGAACGGTGCGTTGCGTCTTTGTGTTAGCTTGTCGGGTCGGAGGTCTAGCCAGCCTGAGTTAGAGCCTTCTCAAGCGCCGGTCTGGGCACCTCAAGCTGCGCCTTGTCGCCACCCCATAGTCGTCCCCGACACTGCGAGCCGTCCAAGGGTTGTCAGCTTTGGTGATGCTGACACGGGGCCTAGCCTACGCGCTTACCGTCATCTCAGCCCCTGTCGGTTATGTCCGCGGCCAGGGCATCGATATTCCGTCGAATTGCTCTCCCAGGTCGCACCGCTCCTTGGCTCATATCGCATTCACCAAAGACTATCTCTGGAACGAGATTGACCGACCCGGGAACGCTCCAGGCCGAGCTAACCGGTCAATCCAAACAACTTCGAATTACCTTAGCGGGATTATTCTAAAAATGCCCACGGTGCCCCGGTTACAGGCAGCCCGCGAACGCGGGCGAAAGGGTGGACGCCGTCCGAAACAAACCCAATCAGCGCTCCGAAATCACTCGACTCAGCTAAATGAAGGCTGTGCGGCATCTGAAGCAGCCCGTCTCTTTCATAGGACCACCGTCGAGCGCATCGGCGCCGAGGTCAAATAGCCATTGGCTGAATGTTCTTTCAGTTGGCCGTCTGCAGCGACGCATGCACTAGGCCTATTACGAAGAAAAGCCGGTGGACGGTGGCCACAGCAGCTGTATGAACCGTGCTCGCCGGCGTGCCTTCGGACGTGGCAACCGCATCGGGTCGAGCCGATCTGGAAGGTGCTGCCGATCGCCCCGTCGAGCTACCACGACCATGTCGCCAAGCGCATCGATCCTTCCCGGCTGTCGGCTCGGGCGAAGCGGGATGAGGCCCTGGCCTTGAAGGATGAGATCCGACGCGTGTTCGAGGCCAACTTCCGCGTCTACGGCGTTCGCAAGGTCTGGCGGGAGTTACAGCGTGAGGGCTCGACGTCGCCCGCTGCACGGTTGCCCCACTGATGAGGGCCATGGGTCTTGAGGGCATCATCCGCGGCAAGCCGATCCGCACCACGGTGAGCGACAAGGCCGCACCTTGCCCTCTCGATCACGCCAATCGCCAGTTCCATGCCCCGGCGCGGAACATGCTGTGGGTCTCCGACTTGACCTGCGTCGCGACCTGGACGGGCTCCGTCTATGTCGCCTTTGTCATCGACACCTATGCGCGAAGGATCGTCGGCTGGCGGGTGAGCCGGACGGCGCATGCCAGCTTCGTTCTGGACGCTCTGGAACAGGCTCTCCATGATCGGCGGCCCGCGCAGGGGGGCAGGCTCATCCATCACAGCGACAGAGGCCGCCCAATACACCGAGCGCCTGGCGGAGGCCGNTCGCGACCTGGATGGGCTTCGTCTATGTCGCCTTTGTCGTCGACACCTATGCGCGAAGGATCGTCGGCTGGCGGGTGAGCCGGACGGCGCATGCCAGCTTCGTTCTGGACGCTCTGGAACAGGCTCTCCATGATCGGCGGCCCGTGCAGGGGGGCAGGCTGATCCATCACAGCGATAGAGGCCGCCCAATAGGACTCTATCAGATACACCGAGCGCCTGGCGGAGGCCGGCGTCGAGCCTTCGGTAGGCAGCGTCGGCGACAGCAACGACAATGCTCTCGCCGACGATCAACGGCCTTTACAAGGCCGAGGTGATCCATCGACGCGGACCATGGCGCAACTTCGAAGCCGTCGAGTTCGGTAGCTCGATTGGGTCGATTGGTTCAACAATCGCCGGCTGCTGGAGGCCATCGGCAACATTCCGCCGGCCGAAGCCGAGGAACGCTACTACGCCATTCTGTATGACCCAGCCATGGCCGCGTGACTCAACGAAACGGCCTCCGGAAAACCCGGTGCGGTTCAGTTCTCGGAGGAACGACGTTGCCGCGCGGGCTAAAGAGAGAGGAAGATTGATCTCTTTCCATATCATTTTCTTCACATATGATACGTAAACAGATCATAAAGCATTGAAACTACTCGCTGGATGAGATACCTTTGCGTACCATCGCACATTGGAATAGATCGTATAGGTTGCGTTATGGACTCTCAATCGGAAATTCTACGGGAAATCGGTGGGTTTTTCAGGCAGGCGAGGTTGGCCGCTGCGATGACGCAGGAGCAGGTCGCCGATTTGGCGGGTATATCCCGTCCCCGATATCGCGACATCGAAAAGGGAGCCGCAGCCGCGCGTGCGACGACGCTCATGAATATCGCTCGCGCGCTCGGTCTGGAAATGATGCTGGTTCCGCAAGCCATGGTGCCGGCTGTCCAGGCTCTATTGCGTCCGCATGATGATGACGATCGACCCGCCTTTGTTTCTCAACCTGACGATGACGATCATGGCTCCAGTCTTTCGCGCACCTAAGACGATCCCGTCACTGGACGTGCTCTTGAATGCAGTGAAGATCGGCACAATCGTCAGGACGCCGGGCGATTTCAATGCGTTCAACTTCGATGACGCCTACCGCGCGACGGGCGGCTTTCCGGTTCTCAGCCTGTCGTTCCGGGCAGCGACAGGAGGATTGCGGAAAGATCCAAAGCCTCTGGCAAGCGCCTTGCCCGCTTTCTTCGCGAACCTCCTGCCGGAGGAGAAATTGCGGGAGGCGATGGAAAGGCATCACGAAGGCAATGTGCGGCCAGGCAATGATTTCGATCTTTTAGCGGCACTGGGCGCCGATCTGCCGGGAGCCGTACGGGCGTTGCCCAGTGACGGCGCGATAACGGTTTCGAAGGATGGCTCAAAGGATCACCCCAAGGCACGGTTCTCGCTTGCCGGCGTGCAGATGAAGCTGTCGGTCATGAAGAACATTGGAAAAGGCGGCGGCCTTACCTTGCCGATGGACGACGAGCAGGGCCGGTACATTGCCAAGTTCCCTTCGACGGCGTTTCCGGGCGTTTCCGAGAACGAATTCGCCAACCTGGCGCTGGCAGCAGCAATCGGCATGGAGGTTCCTGAATGCGAACTGGTCGAGAAGTCCGATTTTGAGGGCGTTCCCGAAGAATTCAATACGCTGTCGGAGGGCAAGGTCCTTCTCGTCAAACGCTTCGATCGCGGCGCCGGTGGCGAGAGGATACACATCGAGGATTTCGCTCAGGTCTTCGGTGTCTACCCCTCGCGCAAATATGAGGGGGCCGCTTATCACGACATAGCCTTGGCTCTTGGCGTGGCCGTCTCGCCTACGGCGGCTCTCGATTTCGTCCGCCGCCTGGCACTGAGCGTCACCACCGGCAATGGCGACATGCACCTGAAGAATTGGTCTTTGATGTATCCCGGAAACGGCGACAAGCCGGCGCTTGCACCAATCTACGACGTCCTGTCCACTGTGCCATATATTCCCGCCGACGCCATGGCGCTTTCGCTTGGAGGAGAGCGCTCGTTCAAGGCGCTAGCAGCACCGCGATGGAAAGCATTTGCGAACCGCGCAAGGCTTCCGGAGCCGGCAGTCCTAAAGGCAGTGGTCGAGACGGTCAAACTCGTCAACGAGTACTGGTGGCATCTGCCTGAGCGCGACGTTGTCGCAGCGAAAGTGCTCAAGCGGATGGACGAACATGTGAAGGCGATGACGCCGATACTGAACTCCTGCGCCGATAAGTGAGCCGAGTCCCCTCGGGTTGCTGATATAGCGGAACTTTCGATCCGCGGCCCTATGGATGGCTGGATCGAAGGCATGCCAGCGTGGCGCAAGATTCCGCGGAGTGTCCACGATGACACGCGTGAGCAAGCACGTCAGCTCGCCGGAACAGACAGCATCCCGCAATTCACCCAACAGGATCGAGCTGCTGTTCGTCCACTTCAACATAACGACGCGGTTCAAACGAATTCGGTGACTGAGGATCGCGATCCGACGCTTTGTGTCGCCATTGTCGGGTCCGCTACACGGTCTGTTGCGACGATCCTTTCTTTGGCCCTCAGGCTAAACCCCTGAAAAGCAACCATCAAATTATTCTTCGGTTCGATCAGCCAAATTGGCACGAGTCTTGAGATCCTTAGGTGCGAGGCGGCTACAGCTGCCCGACCGGCATTCATGTCGCGGCAGCCGCGATGAATGGAACGAAGGAAGGAAAGCTACATGTCAGGTTTGCGTCAGATCGCCTTTTACGGCAAGGGCGGCATCGGCAAGTCCACCACCTCCCAAAATACGCTCGCCGCCCTTGTCGACCTCGGGCAGAGAATCCTCATCGTCGGCTGCGACCCCAAAGCCGACTCCACCCGCCTGATCCTGAACGCGAAGGCGCAGGATACGGTGCTGCACCTCGCGGCAGAGGAAGGTTCGGTGGAAGACCTGGAACTCGCGGACGTGCTCAAGGTCGGGTACAAAGGCATCAAATGCGTGGAGTCGGGCGGGCCCGAGCCGGGTGTCGGCTGCGCCGGCCGCGGCGTGATCACCTCAATCAACTTCCTCGAGGAGAACGGCGCCTACGACGACGTCGACTATGTCTCCTACGACGTGCTCGGGGATGTGGTGTGTGGCGGTTTCGCGATGCCGATCCGCGAGAACAAGGCCCAGGAAATCTATATCGTCATGTCCGGCGAGATGATGGCGCTCTATGCCGCCAACAACATCGCCAAGGGTATCCTGAAATACGCCCATTCGGGCGGCGTGCGGCTCGGCGGCCTGATCTGCAACGAGCGCCAAACCGACCGCGAACTCGACCTCGCCGAGGCGCTTGCTTCCAGGCTCAATTCCAAACTTATCCACTTCGTGCCGCGCGACAACATCGTCCAGCACGCCGAGCTCAGGAAGATGTCTGTGATCCAGTATGCGCCGGACTCCAAGCAGGCCGGGGAATACAGGGCGCTGGCCGAGAAGATCCATGGGAATTCGGGCCAGGGCACCATCCCGACCCCGATCACCATGGAGGAGCTCGAGGACATGCTGCTCGACTTCGGCATCATGAAGACCGACGAGCAGATGCTTGCGGAGCTTCAGGTCAAGGAAGCGGCTAAGGCGGCCGCACAGTAGCGACCGCTGCGACATAAGGCGCCGCCTGACCTGGTGCGCCTTTCAAAGAACGGCGCCTCGTCGGTGAGGCGTCCCTGAACCTTGAAAGGGGTCCCATGAGCCTGGAATACGAGAATGACGGTGCCCTCCATGCGAAGCTTATCGAGGAAGTGCTGTCGCAATATCCTGACAAGTCGGCGAAGCGCCGCAAAAAGCACCTCAGCGTCGCAAAAAGCGGCGACGAGGCTGGCGAGGAAAGCGAGGTCCTTTCTGAATGCGATGTCAAATCGAACATCAAGTCCATCCCCGGCGTGATGACGATTCGCGGCTGCGCCTATGCCGGCTCGAAAGGAGTGGTGTGGGGTCCAGTCAAGGATATGGTCCATATCTCGCACGGGCCGGTCGGCTGCGGGCAATATTCCTGGTCTCAACGCCGCAACTACTACCTCGGCACGACCGGCATCGACACGTTCGTCACCATGCAGTTCACCTCCGATTTCCAGGAGAAGGACATTGTTTTCGGCGGCGACAAGAAGCTCGAACGGATCATCGACGAGATCGAGGAACTGTTTCCGCTGAACAAGGGCATGACTGTGCAATCCGAATGCCCGATTGGCCTGATTGGCGACGACACCGAAGCTGTATCCCGCAACAAGGCCAAGCAGCACGGAAAGACAATCGTGCCGGTGCGCTGCGAGGGCTTCCGCGGCGTCTCGCAATCCCTCGGCCACCACATCGCCAACGACGCGATCCGCGACTGGGTGTTCGAGAAGAAGGACCTCGAGTTCGAGGCCGGCCCGTACGATGTCAATGTGGTCGGGGACTATAATATCGGCGGCGACGCCTGGGCTTCGCGCATCCTGCTCGAGGAGATGGGTCTGCGCGTGGTCGGCAACTGGTCGGGCGACGCTACGCTGGCCGAAATAGAGCGAGCGCCAAAGGCGAAACTCAATCTCATCCATTGCTACAGGTCGATGAACTACATCTGCCGGCACATGGAGGAAAAGTATGGCATCGCCTGGATGGAGTATAATTTCTTCGGGCCCTCCCAGACCGAAGCCTCTCTGCGCAAGATAGCCAAGCACTTCGGGCCGGAAATCGAGGCGAAGGCCGAGGCGGTCATCGCCAAATACCGGCCGCTGGTCGAGGCGGTCATAGCCAAGTACCGGCCGCGCCTCGAAGGCAGGACGGTGATGCTCTATGTCGGCGGGCTGCGCCCCCGTCACGTCGTCACCGCATATGAGGACCTGGGCATGGTGATCGTCGGCACTGGCTATGAATTTGGCCATAACGACGACTATCAGCGCACCGGCCACTACGTGAAAAAGGGCACGCTGATCTATGACGACGTGACTGGTTACGAGCTGGAGAAGTTCATCGAGGGGATCCGTCCTGATCTCGTGGGCTCCGGCATCAAAGAAAAGTACCCGGTCCAGAAGATGGGCATACCGTTCCGTCAAATGCATTCCTGGGATTATTCCGGCCCGTATCATGGCTACGACGGGTTCGCCATCTTCGCGCGCGATATGGACCTGGCCATCAACAACCCGGTCTGGAACCTCTACGACGCCCCCTGGAAGAAAAAAGCCGAGCCGTCGGCGGCGATCGCAGCCGAATGAAACCCTGGCCTCCCGGAAGCCGGGAGGCCGCGAACGCCTGTGGCCGCTTGTCCGCGGGAGACCTGAAAACGTTTCGACGTCCCTGTGCCGCCGTATGGCGGGCCAGATGGAAAGAGGTAACCACCCATGCCGCAGTCGGCTGAAAAAGTTCTCGACCACGCGCCCCTGTTCCGCGAGCCGGAATACAGGCAGATGCTCGCCGAGAAGAGGCTGAATTTCGAATGTCCTCACCCGGACCAGATCGTTACCGACCAAGGCGAATTCACCAAGACGTGGGAATACCGCGAAAAGAACCTTGCTCGCCAAGCGCTTGTAGTGAACCCCGCCAAGGCCTGCCAGCCGCTCGGCGCGGTGTTCGCGGCCGCAGGCTTCGAGCGAACCATGTCCTTCGTCCACGGCAGCCAGGGCTGCGTCGCCTATTACCGCTCGCACCTGTCGCGCCATTTCAAGGAGCCTGCTTCGGCGGTTTCCTCCTCGATGACCGAGGACGCGGCAGTGTTCGGCGGCCTGAAGAACCTGGTCGACGGTCTCGCCAACACGTACCAACTCTACGACCCGAAGATGATCGCCGTCTCGACCACTTGTATGGCGGAGGTCATTGGAGATGACCTGCACAGCTTCATCGAGAACGCAAAGGACGAAGGCTCGATCCCGCGCGACTTCGACGTACCATTCGCCCACACGCCGGCCTTCGTCGGCAGTCATGTCGATGGCTACGACGTCACGCTCAAGGGCATTTTGGAGCATTTCTGGAAAGGCGAGGAGCGAACGGAAGCCGAGGGGACCATCAACGTCATTCCGGGTTTCGATGGCTTCTGTGTTGGCAACAACCGGGAACTCAAGCGCCTGCTCGACCTCATAGGCGTGTCCTATACCCTGATCCAAGACGCCTCTGACCAGTTCGACACGCCGTCCGACGGCGAATACCGGATGTATGACGGCGGCACGAAGATCGAAGACGTGAGGAAGGCACTCAACGCCGAGGCGACGCTGTCGCTGCAGCATTACAACACCCGAAAAACCCTGGAGTATTGCGAGGGGGTGGGGCAGGCGACGGCCTCGTTCCATTACCCGCTCGGTGTAAAGGCGACTGACGACTTCCTGATGGAGGTTTCCGCGATTTCCGGCAAGCAAATCCCGGAGGCAATCCGCCTCGATCGCGGCCGACTTGTCGACGCCATGGCGGACAGCCAATCCTGGCTGCACGGTAAGAAATACGCCATTTACGGCGATCCGGACTTTGTCTACGCCATGGCCCGCTTCATCATGGAGACGGGCGGCGAGCCGACCCATTGCCTCGCCACCAACGGCACGTCGGCATGGGAAGCGGAGTTGAAGGAACTGCTTGCATCATCGCCCTTCGGCAAGGATGCTCAAGTCTGGGCGGGCAAGGACCTCTGGGCGATGCGCTCCCTGCTCTTCACCGAGCCGGTGGACCTGCTGATCGGCAACTCCTATGGCAAGTATCTGGAGCGCGACACCGGCACGCCGCTGATCCGGCTGACGTTTCCGATCTTCGATCGCCACCATCACCATCGGTTCGCGCTGATGGGCTACCAAGGCGGGTTGCGCGTGCTGACGACGATCCTCGACAAGATCTTCGACAAGCTCGATCGCGAGACAAGCGAGACGGGCGTGACGGACTATTCGTATGACCTCACCCGCTAAGCTTGACGGTCGGCTTTGGCCGGTCGTCTTCCCGAGGGACTTTGGAGACCGACGCAATGTCCTTGCTCAGAGCCAAAATCCAGGATGTCTTCAACGAGCCTGGCTGCGAAAAGAACCGCGGCAAGGATGCCAAGGCGCGCAAGGTGGGCTGTTCGAGGCCACTGACCCCCGGGGCGGCGGCCGGCGGCTGTGCCTTCGATGGCGCCAAGATCGTGCTGCAGCCGATCACCGACGTCGCACACCTGGTCCATGGGCCGCTCGCCTGCGAGGGCAATTCCTGGGACAACCGCGGTGCGGCTTCGTCCGGGCCAACGCTGTGGCGCACGAGCTTCACGACCGACCTCACCGAACTCGATGTTGTCATGGGGCAGGGCGAGCGGAAGCTCTTCAAAGGGATCCGCGAGATCAAGGAAGCGTATGGGCCGCCGGCGATCTTCGTCTATCCAACCTGCGTGACGGCGCTGATCGGCGACGACATAGAGGCCGTCTGCCAGCGCGCGGCGGAAAAGTTCGGCTTGGCCGTTGTACCGGTCAATGCGCCGGGCTTCGCTGGCTCCAAGAATCTTGGCAACAAGCTTGCCGGCGAGGCATTGCTCGATCATGTCATCGGCACGGCCGAGCCCGACGATCCCGGCCCTTACGACATCAACATCCTTGGCGAATTCAACCTCTCAGGCGAATTCTGGCTGGTGAAGCCGCTGCTGGATCGGCTCGGGATCCGGGTGCGCGCCTGCATTCCGGGTGACGCGCGTTACTTCGACATTGCCTGCGCGCACCGCGCCCGGGCGGCTATGGTGGTGTGCTCGACCGCGCTCATCAATCTCGCCCGCAAGATGGACGAGCGCTGGGGCATCCCGTTTTTCGAGGGCTCCTTCTACGGCATCACCGATACCTCGGATGCACTCCGGAACATAGCTGAGCTGCTCGTGAAGCAGGGTGCTGATCCGGAGATCCTCGGCCGCACCGAGGTATTGATTGCAGAGGAAGAGGCGATCGCTTGGAAGAAGCTAGCGGCCTACCGGCCGAGGCTCGCAGGCAAGCGCGTGCTGCTCAACACCGGCGGCGTGAAGTCCTGGTCGGTCGTCCATGCGCTGATGGAGATCGGGATCGAGATCGTCGGCACCTCTGTCAAGAAGTCGACCGTCGAAGACAAGGAGCGGATCAAGCAGATCCTCAAGGACGACAACCATATATTCGAGCAGATGGCAGCGCGCGAGCTTTACGCCATGCTCTCCGAACACAAGGCCGATATCCTGCTATCAGGCGGGCGCACGCAATTCGTCGCTCTGAAGGCCAAGACACCCTGGCTCGACATCAACCAGGAGCGCCAACACCCTTACGCCGGCTATGACGGCATGGTGGAACTCGTACGCCAGATCGACCTGGCCATTCAAAACCCCATCTGGTGCCAGGTACGGGAGCCGGCACCATGGGATTGCCAGCCTGCGGTGGGGGAGGAACTGCCGCGCACGAAAAGCGAGAACGTGACCTTGCATGCTGTCCAGGAATTCTCCGGCACGACGGCCGCTGATTTCGGCGAGTGTTGAGAAGCCAATGGGCCGCATCCTTCCCCAGACCAAAGCGGCGGCGGTCAATCCGCTGAAGTCATCGCAGCCGCTGGGTGCCGCCTTGGCCTTTCTTGGCGTCGACGGCGCGATGCCATTGTTCCACGGCAGCCAGGGGTGCACCAGCTTCGCGCTCGTGCTCTTCGTGCGACATTTCAAGGAAGCCATTCCCTTGCAGACAACCGCGATGGACGAGGTGGCAACGATCCTCGGCGGGGCAGACCATCTGGAAGAGGCGATCCTCAACCTCAAGGCCCGCACAAAGCCAACGCTGATCGGGGTTTGCACGACCGCGCTGGTGGAAACCCGGGGCGAAAACTGCGCAGGAGATATCGCCAATATCGGGCTGAAGCGCACCAAAGAGCTCGCGGGTACGGAGGTGGTGCTGGCCAACACGCCAGATTTCGATGGTGCGATCGAAGAGGGCTGGGCCAAAGCTGTCACCGCGATGATCGAAGGGATTACACGGCCCGGCGAGCAGGCGCGGCAATCGAAGAAGATCGTGATCCTGCCTGGCTGGAACCTCACTGTGGCTGACATCGAGCATTTGCGTGAGATGGTTGAGAGCTTTGGACTGAAACCGGTGATTTTGCCGGACGTCTCCGGCTCGCTCGACGGTACGGTGCCCGACCGTTGGGTCACGACCACCTATGGCGGCACCAGCGTGGAGGATATTCGCGAGCTTGGCACGGCAGGGCAATGCATCGTCATCGGTGAGCATATGCGCCGCCCGGCCGACGTGCTGCATAGGTTGACCGGGGTGCCTTACGTGCTGTTCCGGTCGTTGACTGGATTGAGGGACGCCGATCGGTTCGTATCGCTGCTGTCCGCAGTTTCGGGCGAGGCGGCGCCGGCTGGGGTGCGCCGTCGGCGGGCGCAGTTGCAGGACGCGTTGCTCGACGGACATTTCCACTTTGGAGGCAAGAAAATTGCGATCGCTGCTGAACCAGACCAACTCTACCAACTCGCGAGCTTCTTCATCGGCATGGGCTCCGAAATCGCGGCGGCGGTCACAACGGCCGCTATGTCGAAAATTCTGGAGGAAGTGCCGGCGCAGTCGGTTCAAATCGGCGATCTCGGCGATTTGGAAGCGCTTGGCGCCGGCGCTGATCTTCTCGTTACTCATTCCCACGGCCGCCAGGCGGCCCAGCGCCTCGGCATTCCGCTCATGCGGGTCGGCTTCCCGATCTTCGACCGGCTCGGGGCCCAGCACAAGCTCACAATCCTCTACCAAGGGACCCGCGACCTGATCTTCGAGGTCGCCAACATTTTCGAAGCCAACGGGCGCGCGCCGACGCCTGAGGCGCTTGATCCACTCCGTAAGCGGGAAATGCCAGATGAGCTCCGTCCGTCGCCTCTCGCTCGTCACTGACCAGGTTCACGCACCGACGCCGGAACGTCAGGCCGGCGCATTGCGCGTGGCCATCGCCACGCAGGACATGAAGAACCTCAACGCCCATTTCGGGTCGGCCAGGCGCTTTGCTGTCTACGACGTGATGCGCGAGGAGTGGAATCTCGTGGAAGCCGTGGCCTTCGATGATGTTTCCGACGAGAGCGGGAAGCACCGAACTGAGGGCGACGACCGCATCACCCCGAAGGTGGAAGCGCTAAAGGGCTGCCATCTCCTGTTTTGTCTGGCGATCGGCGGACCTTCGGCAGCCAAACTTGTTTCCGCAAAGATCCATCCGATCAAAGTGCCGCAGCCCCAGACCATCCAAGAGGTGCTGTTGCGCACGCAGATGATGCTCAGGACGTGTCCTCCCCCTTGGCTGCGCAAGGTGCTGGCGCAGGCAGGTGTCGCTGATCAGAAACCCTCCTTCGAGGACGAAAGCTGAAATGAGGAGTGGGCGAAATGTTTGAAGCCGCTGTTAGCCCTGCCGCCACCGAGGACGAGGCGGCCCTTGCCACCCCGTTCGTCAAATGCCTCGTGCGGCTGATTCGTGCCAATGATTCCCACGGGTCATGGGAAGGCAAATCGGACGCCGAGCTGCTGGGCGACTTCATCATCACCAGGGAACAGCGCCGTGCAATTCCAATCATCGGCGATCCCGATCCGGACGTGCTGTGGAGGCTCGATAAGTTCTACACTGCCGTCGGGCTTGCGATTGAGGAACGCTCCGGCCTGATGGCATCGCCGATGATGGAGATAAGCCACGAGGGCTTCGGGCGCGTGCTCTTCACGGCCGGGCGACTGGTCGTTCTGTCCAAGACCCTGCGCGACGTCCATCGGTTCGGCTTCGAGACGTTCTGGAAACTCGCCGCGGCCGGTACTCAACTGGCCGGCGATGCCACCGCAGCCATTGAGGCTTATCCCGAGGTGGCGCGGGCGTGATGGAACCGATTTTCGATCAAGGGGATCATGTCAGGCTCGAGGACATGCGATCGCCAGCCCTCTCAATCGAGGCAGTCGAGGCCGATGTGGTTCTTGGGGTAGCGCTGATGAAGCCACTGGTCCTGATCTGTTCGCAAGATGCGGAGTTGTGTCTGTACTACAGCCACATTCTGGGGGTGGATGGCTTCAGGATTGAACTGGCCAGAAGCGTGGAGGAAGCGCTGGCATTAGCCAGTGAACGGGAGCCGCAGGCCGTGGTGCTGGACTGCCAGCCGGCAAGCTCGACAGGGTCCACCATCTGTGCCCAGCTCAAGGCGGAGTTCCGGAACAGAGGCCTGCTGGTTATTGCCCTGATCGCGCCCGGCGCCGAAAACCAGCACCTCGATCTCTTGAAGGCAGGTATTGACGAGAGCTTTGTGCGGCCCTTCGGGCCGGCGATGCTGCTCGACTGTCTACGGACGAAGCTGGCGCTGCCAAAGCCGGGTTCAAACGGGATCGAAAACGGCAGCTGCCTCCGCTGTGGCAGGCTAGAGATGAACGTCGATGCCCGCCGAGTCCGTGGTAACGGCGACGACATCCACCTTGGACCGATCCAGTTCAAGCTGCTGCGGCATTTGCTCGAGACTCCCGGCATGGTGTTCAGCCGATTCGAGTTAAAGAACGCAGCTTGGGGGGAAAAGATCCATGTCGGTGAACGCACCGTCGATGTCCATATCAGCCGGATCAGAAAGGAGCTGGAGAGGACGTCGGCCGGGAGCGTCATTCGAACCATCAGGTCCGACGGCTACTCGCTGGAGGAGGCGGACGTTGAGCCTGAAGCTGACGGTGAATAGGCATCGGTGCGCTGCCACTCGCTCGAGTGGCCGGACGGCTGAACAGCGAACTGATGTAGTGCCACCCCCATCTCCATCGTGCTGAGGGCAAGTCTTGCGGCTTCGAAACGCGCCTACAGATACGACATACCTAGAAAGAAGCAGTCAGATGGCCTTCAAAAGCGTACTCAGTGTGACGGGAGTTGACCACTCCGATCAGCAGGATGTCAGGACAGCTGCCGGCTTGTGTGCCGAAGTCGGCGCGTATCTTTCCGTACTGGTGATGTCGCCTCCGCCGCTCGTGATGGTCGCCTCGGCCGCTAGGCGGTGGCATCCCCGAGTGGCCTGGACAACGCGCACACGCCATTGCCGCACTGGAACAACGGTACACGCAAAGAGATTTTCACAGGACACGGCCAGTTGGGAAAAAACATCCAGGGAAATTCACAAACTGCTGAAAGCCACGTGGCGGTGCTATGATGTCGATATTGCGTACTGCGAAGCATCGGTGACGCGGTGCGACAGCGGGCGCTCTGCAACGATCTGACATCGTCGGCCGCACTTCTCAACCACATTAACGTCGGTCCTCTTGTTATCAACGGCAGCCCTGTTCGACACCGGAAAGCCGGTGCTTGTCGTGCCGGAGGGCGCTGAGGCGGCTCCGTCTCCACGGCGCGTGCTGGTCGGCTGGGATTCGCGAGTCGAGGCGTCCCGTTAGGTTCGGGAAGCGCTGGATCTGCTATCCAGTGCTGAGGAAGCTCGCGTCTCACTAGTGGATCCGGAGGCGACCTGCACCGGAAATGGAACCGAGCCGGGAGCTGATATCGATGCGTATCTCACTCGGCACGGTGCTCGGGTGTCGGTTGACCTGCTGGCGAGCGCCGGAAAATCGGCAGCCACGGTGCTCGCGCAGCACGCAATCGACACGTCTGCAGAAATGATAGTCATGGGTGCTTATGGCAGCCGCCGGCTGCGCGAGCGGCTCTTCGGTGGCGTGACGAGATGGATAGTTCGGAAGCCGCCATTGCCGCTGTTTTTGGCTCGCTGACGGGCTTGAAGTAGCACCGATGCTGTCCGAAGCTCTACTCCCCTGGGTCACCTATCCTGATGCCAAGTCGGAGAAAGGTCGCGGCAAAGGCGCAAGTCGCGAAGCTCATGAGCAACTTGCAAGCGCCGTTGCGAAGAACATTCCCCGAACGCCCCTAACGCTCGGTGTCTGCTCGCCGAGACAACCCGTAACGCGCAGACAAACGGCCGGGCAGAAGCCCAGGCGTCCTCAATGCGCTCAAAACACCGATACTCGAGCCGGCGTCAGGTCGAGAAAGAGAGTCGTTTCAGCGCCGCAGGCCGCGTTCGGACCGTAGCCTCATCGTATTGGCGTTATCACGATTTCCTTCACCACTGGCCGGGAACGGAACACGGCAACGACCGTGCAGCGGCCAAGGCCCGACCTTCGAGCCCGACGGTCGCGCTCTTGCCGGCTCTCGGCGCGAACGGTGGCATCAATCACGTGTCATCGCCTGGGATGGTAGCCGGTTAGCGGCGAGGGCGGCCGCATCTTCGACGTTTTCAGTCTGCCCGGCCCACCGCGTTGCGACCGAGCGGCCCTGAGGCCGGTCAATTCCGACAACGCTCACATTCGCACCAGGCGGTCCCTGTAGGTCCTGTGCACAGGGACACAGAACAACAAAAGTAGGATCCGGGAGAGTTCACCGGCCCGGCACAGGCCGGCACACATCCCGGCCCTCTTCGCACGGTCATCATCGTCAATCTGATGCCGGTATTCGCGACCCGCAGCCGGACATGACCGGCTTCGTCGTGAAACTCCGGCGTTGCGAGAGGAATTCAAGCGCAAAGCGGAAGAGGTAGGGCAGAACCGATGCTCGGATGGAGCGGCCCCTGCAATCGCAAATGGCGAGATCGCTACCGGCTCCGGACCGGAACGGCAAGACGCTCAAGCCGGTGGCGTGAAGCGGAGGATCATGACGAGCCTGACGACGCCCATCGGCCTCGTCCCTCGGCCCGAATGCATATTGAGTCGTCCGCGGCTTTTCTGCCGACGCGAAGCGCGTAATGCTTGTCCAAAACCTGACAGCGGCAGAAAACATGTCGCGTCCAATACAAGCGGCGATCTTGGGCGCCACAGAAGTTTTTCAAAGTATAATCAAGCGTTTACCGCGCGCTGAGCGCGTTGGCACGGCCTTTGCGAATTGAGATTCAGCAACACTGAGTGAAGGCTGACTGCACGCAGATGCGCAAGACGAACAATGCTCTCCCTTCGTTGAACCCTCGTGCCCCGTCTCAAAGGGTAACAAGCTTGCGGACAAGGTCACGCAACCTCTGGCAACAGCTTTGGAGGGCAAGATGATGTTGCGGATGGGGTCACCGGCTCCTTCGATCAAAGTGGAGGACTGGCTGCGTGGCGAGCCCCTTGCGGACTTCCAGCCCGGCAAAGTCTATATCGTCGAATTTTGGGCAACTTGGTGCGAACTATGTGCGGCGGAGATGCTCGAGCTGATGCGGCTACAGGAAAAATACAGGGACAGCGGACTTGAGGTCGTCGGGATCGCGGCTGATGAAGACGCTCCAACGGCCGTCGAGGCCCGGACCAAGTTGGGCGCGTGGTTGGCCGAAAAGTGCCCGGATGTGAATCATCGGATTGCGTTCGACTTCGCAGGCGAAATGAAGAAGCTTTGGAGGGAACCCAGCTTTTGCGTCGGGATTCCGACCTCGTTCGTAGTCGACCGAGACGGCTGCATCGCCTTTATCGGTCATCCGAGCCAACTCGGTGAGCTTTTGCCGAAAGTGTTCAACGGCAGCTGGACTACCAGCAACAAAGCGAAAGCCGCCGATCAGCAGCGGATCGCCACAAGCGAACCCCTGGCGCGCGGACAAGCGTTGAAGAAGCCGATCGATGACAGGTTCTGGGCGGCGGTGAAGTTGGAAGATTGGAAGACGGCGCTCTGGGCTATCGAAGAGGGCATTGCCTTGATGCCGGACGACCTCAGTTTCCGCCTGGCTCATGCGCATCTGTTGCTTCACAAAATCCAAGACATATGGACCGGCTTGTCCGTGATGCGGCAATTGGTTCGCGACGCCATCGACAAAAATACCGAGGATTGGACGGTTTCGGTGCTAGACCAACTTTTCCATCCGGCCAATGACCATTCGCGCCTTCCCCCTGCTGAGCGCTTCGCGATGGGCAAGGAGCTGTCCGAACACATCCTGGCGCTGAATCCCCCGCAAGGCGACAGTCCTAAGTTCCGGTCCTATCCCGCGGTCGCCCGGTACTATCACGAGAACGGCAACAATGATCGCGCGATCGAGTTGGTCGAACTGGCACTGACGTCGCTGGACGGTGCGGAGCCTATCCCAGCCGAATTGAAAGAGCAGCATCTGCCGGATTTGCTGCAGGCCCTCGCCAGGTACAGGGGTGCGAAGGCTTGTTGCGGCGCTCTCTTTGCGGCTCCGCAAAACAGTTTCCCGAGGGTGCCAAATCGCGGTCGGCCGAGGAAGAAAGATAAAAAAGGGTAATTGGTCGAAATGGCTTACTGGCCAATTCGTCCATTTCCCTGGCGTGACCGCAGGAAGGAGGTCCATGCAGCACTTGGTCCATCGTTTGCAGCAGGATCGAGGCTCGAATCTTCATGGCCTCCCGCATTGCGGCGGAAGCGATCTTCGACGCGAATTCGCGTGGAAGACTTCGCAGTCAAGGACGTGTTCAAGGTCGCCCGAGGGACATCAATTGCGTGGAATCAGCGGGGCCGAGCCAAGCGTCTGCTGCGCAAGTGTGCCCGAAGTAGGCGCCCCAGAAAAAAGACATCGTGCTTCGAGGAAGAGGACTGAAATGAGCAAAAGGCGAAATGTCTGATGCCGCGGTCAGCCCGGCTGTCAACGAGGACGAGGCGGCCCTTGCCACCCCGTTCGTCAAATGCCTGGCGCGGATGATCCGTGCTCAGGAGTCCTACTGCTTATGGGAAGGCAAATCTGACGCCACGCTGCTGGCCGACTTCATCATCACCAGAAAAGCGCCAAGCGATCCGTGGCATGGGCTACCCCGATCCGGACGTGCTGTCGAGGCTCGATTTGTTTTACATCGCCGTCGGGCTTGCCGTTGCGGAGCGTCTCCGCCCGGTGACATCGCCAATCGTGGAGATGAAACCGTAAGGACTTCGGGCCGTGCTTTTCATGGTCGGGCAACTCGTCTTTCTGTCCAGACGTCCATGGGTTCGGCTTCGAGACGTTCAGGAAGATCGCGGAGGCCGGTACGAAACTGGTCGACGATTCGAGTTCAGCCATCGAAGCCTAGCCCGACGTGGCACGGGCCTGAAGAAACCGATTTCGAGAAGGATTATGTCAAAGCTAGACGAGATGGGGAAGAAAGTCCGAAGGCTTCAGCTGCGCGCGGCAGTTGCCAAGATGCAATTGCGACCTTGCAGAGGATCTCCCGGAAATGGACTGAGATAGAGGTTGCTCAGGAAACGTCGGCGGTTTTTGCCGAGTTGAATGGTGCCAAGAGAGCGCTCGCTGAAATGAAGAAGTTACGATGACGAACACATTTATCACCCGCGACGGCTCCGGATGGGTGCCGGAATATCTCACCGCTATAGACGTCACGACCTGCATCGGCTGCGGCCGCTGTTTCAAAGTCTGCTCTCGCGAGGTCATGCATCTTTACGGCGTCGATGACGCGGGTGAAATCCTCGGCGCCTGCGACGGCGAAGACGACGATTTCGATGGCGAGCTCAATCACATGATCATGGTCGTCGATCATGCTGGCCGCTGCATTGGCTGCGGGGCCTGCGCCCGCGTCTGCCCGAAGAACTGCCAGACCCATGTTGCGGCCGATCAGGTCGCAGCGTGATCTGAGGAGACAAAGCCAGGAGAACGGCGTTGCCCTTTAGAATGTTTTGTCGAGTCCTGGGGGTGGTGCTGTGCAGCACCGCACTGACTGTCTACTTCGCATCTCGTTCAATCGGCACAGTAGTCGTCACGACCCTGGCTTGTTCCCTGCTCCTTCAGCTGGCGTATTTCGCAAGCGTGCTCTTTCTGATCTGGCGGTCTGGCCACGTTAGCCGGGCTGGCCAAAGGGCTGAGCATTTCGGCAGCTGCAAGGGAGTTGGATGTCAGCCGCCAGACAATAAGAAAGCTGGATATCAGCCGCCAGACTATAAAGAGGTGAGAGATGAATCTTCAGATGTGCCCCAGTTCGTTCCGACGGGCGGCATATCGCTGCTGCGTTGAGGCGCGTTGACAAGATCAGAACTGACGTGCTCCCCGTTTTGTCCGTGTTTATACGTTAGCCCTGTTCACTTTTTGAGGTGCTCCCCGTTTTGGGTCGCCCCGGGTCGGAACTTCGGTGTGGCTCAGGGCGGCACGGCCGCCGATGAGCCTTTCATGAGCGATATCGCCGGCTTATTGCCGATCGCGCTATGTAGTCCTAAGCCATCACGAGCGGGCGAACATCGATGACGATGAGTTGCGGGCGGTTCGGGGGTTGGCCGGGCTGTGCCGGCGAAAATCGAAGGCCAATCTCGCGGCTGAGCTAAAAGCAGGGCCCTGTTGGAGATCAGTGATGACGACTAGGCAAAGTTCAAGAGCGAAGCCTTCGAGGCGATCCACAGCGCCGTGGACGGCATGCACCGGGCCGGAACGACAAGGCAACGCTGCGCAGCTTCGACGACAGTTGCCTAGCAGTGCCGAAAGAATTCCCGCCGGACGAGATGAAGGCACTGCGTGAGAAGAGCCGTGTCAGCGAGCCGGTCTTCGCGCGCTATCTGAACACGTCGGAATCGACGGTGCTGAAGTGGTCGACCGTGAACAATCCGCGCTCTAAGCGGCGACCGGCTTGGGCTGGAGTTGGAGCAAAGCGATCAAGAGCGACAAAAAACACTTCAGCCATCTGAGCAGGAGGGAGAAGTTGTAGCCGGCGGCGGCCAGGATGGCGTTGACGGCGTCGCCCTGCTGGCCGGCGAGGTAGTTGCGGCCCATGCGGTGCTCGGTCTTGATGTGGCCGATCACGGGCTCGACCGCCGACCGCCGACCGCCGCCGCATCTGGCGTTTGATGGCCGCAGTGACGCGGCGTTTCTGGCCGCTGGTAAAGACCCTGAACTTGTGGCTTTGCGGTGCGTTGTGGCCGCGATAGCCGGCGTCGGCGAGGATGCGGCCGATCTCGTTGCCGATGATCTCTTCCATATCGGGGATGACGCTTGCCAGCGTGTGGCCGTCGTAGGGATTGCCGGGCAGTGCTTTTGCATGCAGAGCGAACTGGCCACCCTTGGAACGCTTCAGCGTGGTGGCCACCGACACCTTCACTCCGAACTCGTAGGGCCTATGCGCCTTGCCCTTGCCGATCCATTCCACCTCGTGCGCGTCCAGGCTGTAGATCTTGCGGCCGCGCTGAAGCTGACGTTGCTCGATACCGGTTGCGGCCTGATAGAGCGGCCATTTTGAAAAGCGCGTCCAGTTCCGCATCGCCGGTGACCTGGCGGGAGATGTCGCGAATGGTCCGGCCGAGATAGGTCTTGAGCCTGCGCAGCGCATTTTTTTGGCCCGCTTGAACTGCTTGGCGTGGGCATAGCGCTGGTGCTTGATCAGCGCCAGCTTGCCGACCCGCACATAGGTCTGGCGCAAATTGAGCCCCGTCTTCCTGGCCAGCCGCACCAGCCGCTCACGCGCCCTGTGGATGAGCTTGGCGTCGGTCGGGGACATCACGTTCTTCGGCTGCACGGTGGTGTCGACGATCACCTGGCGCGTGTCGGACGGCTTCATCGCAGTCCGCCTGCGCCAGCCGTACCAGCTCGTGCTTCATGTTGATGATCTGATCGAGCCGGGAGCGGAACAGATCCTGCTTTCCCATCTCGCGCTTCTCGCGTGGCATGGACATTCGCCGTCCCCTCGATTCGCCGCCGCCGAACCGAGTGAATCACGCTCCGCAGCACAAGGGAATCGCAAAACGAATTGCAGGAAAACAACACCCTCAAACCGCCAATCTTGCAATTCCAACGCCGCTCCCCGCCTCAATCAACATGCCAGGTCAACGGCTTGCGGATAGTTCACGGTCGACGAAGTGGGAGGACTGGCGCCAAGCGGCCGAGCGGAATGGCGCTGAAACTACGTCCGTGGTGCAGAAGCACGGACTGGAGGTGCTGCGCTAGGCGTTTTGCCGCTACGTGCGAGAAGGCAAGCTTACCGGACATAAAACATGATCGACAGGCGCGGCGGTTGCTGGCTTAGCTACTGGCGAAAAGCGCCGCGATCAGCTACTCATGTGGTATGGCCCCGCGCGCGGATCATTCCCGAGCCTCCTCCGACGTTCCCGGCGTTTCCCGGTTGGGCGCGCTCGCCGCCGTCTGGCACCCCTGAAGACACAGGCTTTCTCGCCGGGGGCGGCGCTGGCGGTGCTGCATCCGATTGCCCGCCGCGAGCACCCGCTCGGCATTTTGTGGAGACAGCGACTGGCGCTGTCCTGCGCGGCAACGCTAGCGCGCCAGGGCGGCCGCAGCGAGGACGCGGCCACGCTGCGCGATCACTGGTACCTGCGCCGCGACGGTGACGACCCAGGCCCGGCCGGGCAACCGCCGCTTCTCGCGGCGCACTTAAAGCGTGGCGATTTCCGCTAAGCCGCCGCCTATGTTGACGGTGCCGGCCCGTGGCTCGACGCCTGCAATCTGGCCTACGCAAGCGGCGCGGCCGCCGCTGCAGACTTGCACGCCCATCTCGCCCGGCGCGCTGAGAACCTTCTGGCCGCCGCACCCAAGCTGCGCGGCAAGGACGCCGGCATGATGCTGGCGATACTCATCAGCGAGGATGCGCAACCTGCAAGGACGGGCAACGCCGCGAGCGAGCGATCGAGCTGTCGTCTGTTCGATCGGCTGGTCGCGCTGGGCGGCGTGAGGGAGCTGGCCGGCCGGCCGGCGTTCCGCCTCTACGGGTTGTGAACGATGGCCAGGCGTGCGCGAAGTGTCGGGACGATCGAGCTCTCGGCTGACCTCGGCCGCCGCGCCGAGCGGCTGCTCGCCGTCGCGCCGAAATTGCGGGCAAAGGGGGCGGACCACGGGCCACCACTTCTGTCTCGTCGTCGAACGGTGTAACCGCCGCGACCGGGCCAAAAGTCTCCTGGCGCATGATCAGCGCCTTGTCGGGCACGTCCACAAGCAGCGTCGACTGGTAAAACAGCGATCCCGCCGCGTGAAGCTTGCCGCCGGCAAGGCAGCGCGCGCCGCGGGCGAGCGCGTCGGCAACCTGCTCCTCGACCTTTTTGACGGCCCGCTCGTGCATCAGCGGTCCGATGTCGGTTTCGTTGGCGAGCCCGTTGCCGATCCGCAAGGTATCGACGCCGCGGGCGAGGGCGGTGCAGAACCGGTCATAGATCGGCCGCTGCACGTAGATGCGGTTGGCGGCAAGGCAGTCCTGGCCTGACGTGGCGAATTTGGCGTCGATAGCAATGCTCACAGCTCTGTCGATATCGACATCGTCGAAGACGGTCAGCGGCGCGTGGCCGCCAAGCTCCATCACCAACCGCTTCATCGTCGGCGCACTCTGCGCGGCAATCAGCCGGCCGACCTCGGTCGAGCCGGTGAAACTCATGGCGCGGACGCGTGGGTCTTCGCACATCCGCCCGACAATGGTCGAAGCCTTGCCGGTGACGACGTTGAAGACGCCGGCGGGCAGTCCGGCGCGCTCGCCGAGTTCGGCCAGCGCCAGTGCCGACAGCGGCGTTTCCGAGGACGGGTGGGCGACGATGGTGCAGCCGGCGGCGAGCGCTGCCGCTGCCTTGCGGGTCAGCATCGCCGACGGGAAATTCCACGGCGTCACGACGCCGGCGACACCGAACGGCTCGCGCCGCACCATCATCTCGGCTCCGGGCAGGTGGCTGGTGACGCTCTCGGCGTTGAGCCGCTTGGCTTCTTCCGCATACCACTCGACGAAGGAGGCGGCATAGTCGATCTCGCCCAGCGACTCCCTGAGTGGCTTGCCCTGCTCGAGCGTCATCAGCAGAGCGAGGTCGTCCTTGGCTGCGAGGATCAGCTCGAACCATTTTCGCCGGATCTTTGCGCGGTCCTGCGGCAACAGAGCCCGCTAGGCGTGAAAGGCGCGCGAAGCGGCATCGATAGCCTTCGTCGTCTGGCCCGCATCGAGCGCTGCGCCGAAAGCGACGGTGGTGCCGGTAGCCGGGATCGGTGACCTCGAAACTCTCGGCGGCCTCGCTCGCCGTCCAGTGACCGTCGACATAGGCGAGCTCGCGCAGCAGCCGGCGGTCGGCGAGGCGGTCGAGCGCGTCATGGCGGATTGTGCGGGCAAAGTGCGCAGACATGGTCGAGGCCTCCCGGGTCGGACTGACACGGGAAGACTATTCGCCATGGGCAGACAGAGAGGCTGTTTGGATGCCTGAGAGACAGTCTCTCTATTGTGCGCCCCGGGAAGAGGATATCTCTGTGGGCTTGTTACGATTGCGCCGGCAACAGGTTGGCCACCGGCAAGATGGTCTCTTCCTTAACCGTCTTGGTGACAACATAGGTGAAGTAACGGTCGATACCGATCTCGCGCTCGAGCAAGGCGTCGACCAGCCGCTGATAGGCGTCGATGTCGCGCGCCATTACCTTCAGAACATTGTCGACGCCACCACCCACCGACCAGCAGGCGACGATCTCGGGGATGTCCCGGATGATACGTTCGAAGCGGTCGAAATCGGCCTGGCGGTGGCTGGCCAGCGTCACCTCCATCAGCACGGTGGCGACCGGCGCTATCACACGCATGGCGACGCTGGCGTGATAGCCCGACACGATGCCAGCCTTTTCCAGTTTGCGCAGCCGCATCCAGCACGGTATCGGCGACAGTCCGACCTTGTCGGCGAGCGCCAGCTTGGTGATGCGTCCGTCGCGCTGGATGGCGTCGAGGATTTTGAGATCGATCGGATCGAGTCTTAGGAACGCCATGCTAAGTACCCATTTGACGCACTTATATCAGTCCAATTTCCGGCCTGTAGCATGCTCCGTCGTCAGCGCCGATCGCAATATGATCCGCTCCCAGTCAGTCGCCATTCCTGAGAAAACGCCCGGCAACCGACACCTACTGTGGTGTTTGTCGGATCCGCGACACATTGTTTTCGCCCTGGTTGCCTGCTGCACTCCGGGTCAATCATTGAACAAAACTCAGAAAAACATCCCCTCGGCGCAATTGGCATGGCTTTTGAGACGTCCTCTTCGTGAAACGCGACGCGAGGCGGCACCGGTGTTCGTCTAAGTCATTCTCCGCAGCTGTGGCTCAGGACCTGGGTGGCGACAATCCGGCAAGCTACCTGGTTCGACCACGAGCCCCAATCGCAGGCATTCCCGCCGGCCCGCCAAGTCAATACCCAAATGGGGAGGCAACGATGACTGACCAAAGTGCACCAGATCGCGAGGAGGAATTCGCGATCTTCAACCATCTCGAGTCTGAAGTTCGCAGCTACGCCCGCAGCTTTCCCGTCGTTTTCGCGAGGGCGCGAGGGGCTCAGCTGTTTGGGCGAGACGGAACAGCTTATCTCGACTTTCTCATGGGCTGCTCGAGTTTAAACTATGGGCACAACCCCCCTGAGCTGAAGGCAGCGCTCACAGACTACATTGCGGGTGACGGCATCACGCATGGCCTCGATCTGTATAACGAAGCCAAGGAGTCTTTTCTGCGGGAATTCCACGAGACGATCCTTAGGCCGCGACAACTAGACTACGTCGTACAGTTTCCGGGTCCGACCGGCGCGAACGCGGTAGAGGCTGCCCTCAAGCTAGCGCGCAAGATCACTGGTCGGTCCAACATCATAGCTTTCACCAATGGCTTTCATGGCGTGAGCCTTGGTGCTCTCTCCTGCACCGGCAGCCGATACCACCGCGCAGCCGCCGTTCAGCTGCTCGGCGGCGTCACACGGCTACCCTATGATGGCTATCTTGGATCCCGTGTAGACACCGCCGATTACCTTGATCGCCTGCTCTCGGATCCCTCCAGCGGCGTGGACGCCCCGGCGGCAGTGATTGTAGAGACCGTTCAGGGCGAAGGCGGCCTGAATGTCGCCGGCACGGAGTGGCTGCGCAAGGTAGCAGCCATTGCGCGCAGGCACGGAGCTCTGCTGATCGTAGACGACATCCAGGTCGGCGTTGGCCGGACCGGTGCGTTCTTCAGCTTCGAGGCGGCCGGTCTCCGCCCGGACATCGTCACAATGGCCAAATCGATATCGGGCTATGGCCTGCCTATGGCCCTCGTCCTAATCGATCGGCAACTCGACAGGTGGGAGCCCGGAGAGCACAACGGCACGTTCCGCGGCAACTGCCATGCTTTCGTCACCGCCCGGGCAGCCATCGAGCACTTCTGGCGAACGGATAGCCTTGCAGAGTCCGTCGAGGAGAAAGGCAATCTGCTGAAAAATCGACTTGAGCAGATCGCGCAGAAGTACGACCCAGGCCGGGCGTCAGTTAAGGGTCGGGGTATGATCCGGGGCATCGATCTGAAGTCCGGCGAGGTTGCCGGGCAGGTCATTAGCACCGCCTTCCAGCGGGGCCTCATCGCCGAGACCGCTGGTCCTTATGAGGAGGTCGTGAAGTGTCTGCCTCCTCTTGTGATTGGGGAGGATCAGCTTAGCCAAGGCCTCGACATCCTCGAGGGCGCTATCGACAGCGTGATCGGCAGCACAGTGAACACGCCGGCTTGAGAGGTGAACCATGATCGTCAGGGATCTCGACGAGGAGAAACTAACAGCCCGACGTGTCGAAACGTCGAGCCTAGGAAAGCGTGCCACCGTCGGTCAGGGCGATAATGCCGCGTCCTATACCGCCGTCGTTGCTGACGATCGCCTGAACGAGCTCGGGATCGTCTCCGTGCTTCGGACAACAAGGGAGTAAGGCATGTCCAATCCCAGCCGCAATGTACTGCTCATCGACTCCACAGGGAGAGGGCACGCTATTGCTGACCTCTTCCAACGCAGCGACCCTTCCGTACGGGTCTTCTATGGGCCGGGAAACTCGTCGGTAGCTGACGAGCGCATCTGCACGGTTCCAGAGATTTCGCTAAACGATCCGGGATCTGCAGTACGATTTTGCCAAGCCCGTCCAATAGACTTCGTCTTTGTCTCTCACATCGACGCGCTCTCCACCGGCTATGTGGATTTCCTCAAATCCAACGGAATCCCCACAATTGGCCCAGATCGTGCTGCAGCTCGACTAGAAGCTAGCAAGGCGTACACGAAGTCGCTCCTGCAGCGGTACAACGTGAAGACGGCGCGTTTCGCGGTCTTCGACCGGCCCGAACCTGCCAAGTGCTATATTCGCGGGCTCGACTATGATGTGGTCGTCAAGGCGGACGGGCTATGCGAAGGCAACAGCGCCTATGTATGCAGCGACCAAGCATCGGCGCTTCAAGCCGTCGATAACATCATGCTCGCGCGGGCACACAAGGATGCTGGAAACCGCATCGTCGTTGAGGAGCGCCTCTTCGGAGTGGAGATATCGATCTTCGCCCTCTTCGATGGAAAGGAGTTTCTGCTGTTTCCGGCGGCCCTGGACTACAAGCGATCCGACGATGGCAACAAGGGCGCCAATTGCGACGGTATGGGGTCGCTTTCCCCACATCCGCTCGCGGACGAGGCGCTTTACCGTGAGATACAGACCGAGCTTCTAGAGCCTCTAGGGGCTGCAATTCTGGGTGAAGGCTTGATGTACACAGGCTTCATCTATATTGGCGCCATGCTATGCGATGACGGCATCAAAGTCATTGAAATCAATGTCCGATTCGGCGACTCCGAGGCCCAGGCTGTCCTGCCCAAAGTGCAGAGCAACTTCGTCCAGCTATGCGAAGGCGTCCTTCTGGGAACCCTTGGCTCGATGTCTCTTGAGACCGACGATAAATGCTACTGCAATGTAGTGGCCGCACAAGGGCCAACGTTGCGATTGGACGAGGACGGCCGCGAGATCCGCCAGCCGGGATGGCCGCATGGAGATTTCGAGGTCGGCTGCCCGATTTCTGGACTTGAGGCAGTGGACCGCCGCAACTCCCGTCTGTTCGTCGCTAATGTCCGCCGCGATGCAGAGAACCGTCTTGTAACGGCAGGCGGACGCGTGCTGCACGTCACTGGCTTCGGTGACAATTATGCACAAGCTGTCCACCATGCCTATGCCAACATTGAGAAAATACGGTTCAAAGGCATGTCCTACCGCTCCGACATCGGCCTGATCTATGGCTCGGTAGATGCTAAGCGGCAGCGATGGGAGATCCCATCGCTGCCCTGGACATGGCAAATGCCACGAGGAGCGCTCTCATAGCCCGAGGGACTGACAGCCCTGAACTGCGCAATGAGCGCCTGCCCAACACGAGTGCACCAATCAACTATGGAGAAACGATGATGATCATCAGGACACTAGAGGAGGCGGAGCAGTCCGACCGACGCGTCGCCGCGAAGAACTGGGAGAGCATTCGCCTTCTCCTTAGTCAGGACGGAGTCGGATTCTCTTTTCATATCACAACTATGTTTCCGAATACCGAGACGCGCATCTGGTACAAGAACCACTTCGAGGCAGTTTTCTGCATCGAGGGCGAGGGTGAGGTCGAGACACTGGCGGACGGCAAGATTCACCCCATCCGACCGGGGACGATCTATATCCTGGACAAGCACGACGGGCATATCCTGCGTGCCAAGACACAAATGCGTAACGCCTGTGTGTTTGCCCCCGCCCTTCATGGCAAAGAAACTCATGATGTCGACGGCTCATATCCTTTGTAGCGAGTACAGCGCCGGGCCAAATAACCAGATGGAGCAAAAGAGGTATCTCTGCCCGCTGCCCAGAAGATTGCGGCAGGGAGTTGCCCCATTTCTTTAGCCTGGATTCCCCAGCAACCCACTTCTCAATCGGAGCCCCCTCATGGAGATTCGTCCCGTAGGAACTGCCGACCGCGACGGATGGCGGTCTCTTTGGAACTCGTATTGCGCCGATCAGGGTGTCGGTCTATCGGAACAAGAGACTGAGACGATCTGGCGGCGGATCGAGCACCCAGACGACCCAACGAACGCGCTGATAGCTGTCGGGCCCACTGGCGCGGCGTTGGGTTTGATCAACTTTATCGTCCATCCCTATACTTGGAGCGATCGGCTACTCTGTTTTCTCGTTGATCTCTATATCGATGATTCTCGACGGCGGCAGGGGATAGGCGAAGCCATGGTAGCGCACCTGGCCGCCCACGGTAACCGGCAAGATTGGCTGAGGATATATTGGAACACGGACAGGTCTAATACGCGCGCGCGCGCGTTCGCGGATAGCATTGCCCGATTGAGTCCATATCTCTCCTACCATCTTGATCTGTAGAGGCGGCCCTGAGGCGCTCTTGCAGGTCAGGCGGCCGCCGGAGGACGTGCCAGAGCCGTGAAGGATGAATTGGCGCTACTATCGCTGGATTGAGAGCATAGGCGCTAAGATAGGTATTGCCCTGCGGAATCGGGTGTGATTCTACACTGCGATGACACACGAATCGCTTG
>NZ_AYVN01000023.1:0-29894 GCF_000502815.1 Mesorhizobium sp. LSJC269B00 | reverse complement strand
GAAGCGCCCGGCCCGGTCCTGCGGAACCCGCAGCTCGAGCTTGCCGACCCGCGTCACAAGGGTACGGCCGTAACAGCCCGAGCGATAGCCAAGCCGTTCGGGATAACGGCAGCAGGACTCGCGTCGGTCCATAATGTCGCCAACCGATGCCTGCCAAGCGGGACCATTGAGAGCGCCGCCGCATGCGATCAAGAAGCTGAAGCCGATGATCATCCATGGGTCGACAATGCCCCGCGCCACAACAGCGGTCAGCATCGCAGACGCTACCGCCCTAAATGCACCAGCCGGCGAACATGACCCTGCGACGGCTGAAATGGTCGGCGATAGCCCCGACGAAGACAGATAGAATAAACGCAGGTAGTGTCGATGAGGCCCTGCACCAGCGCGACCATCAGATCGGATGTCGAGATCGTCGCCATTAGGCAGCTCATGGCAACAGTCGGCATCAGCCAACCAAGACTTGAGACCTGCGTGGCGAGCCAGATGAAACGAAAAGGTTCGATTCTTGAGCGGCGCAAACGTCCCTGGCGAAATTACATCCGGATCTGCGCCAGCCACTTCCCTCACCTCTGTGCCTTTGCCTTTCGTCTACTGGTCCCCTTGCCTTGGCGTGTCGTCCAGCGGGATCAGCATAGTGACGGGGCAAGCTTTTCGGAGCGCGGCAAATTTGCGAGCACCACTGGCCATTTCCACCCGGTCAGGCACCTCCCTGCACATGCGCGAGCGCATCCGACGGCCGTTCACGTATTACGCAATCTACCGATCCACCTCGAGGAGCCACTCGAATTAAACTCAATCGGCAAGCTATATTTTTGCCTCTCCGCAAGGTTTAGATACGTGCTAGTCGTCCTTAACCCTTTGATCGTGCGCTGCTAATCGGCGAGTCCAAAAAGCTGGCGACTAAAAGGCCCGCAGCCAAGTAATTTGCCTGTTGGCAAAGGAACAAAATATGAGCGTCACAAACCGTGAACTTGAGAGCAGGCGCAGAGCGGCGGTTCCCAGTGGTGTAGCGTGCGCGTTCCCAATATTTGCTGATAGAGCTCTTAACGCAGAGCTTTGGGACGTTGACGGACGACGTTACATCGACCTCGTGGGTGGAATGGGTGCCCTCGCTGTTGGTCATTCGCATCCTGCAATCGTAGCAGCGGTTCGCGATCAGTTGAATCGCTTCACTCACACCTTTTTTGGAACTGCCCCATATGAAGGCTATGTTGCCTTGGCCGAGCGACTAAATGCTCTTGCACCGATGGCTCCAGCCAAGACCCTGCTCGTTACAACAGGCGCGGAAGCAGTCGAGAACGCAGTTAAGATCGCTCGTTACCACACGGGCCGCCGGGGAATTATTGTGTTTAGCGGAAGCTTTCATGGCCGAACGCTCCTGACGCTAGGAATGACAGCTCAAGTAAACCCTTACAAGATGGGTTTTGGTCCATTTCCAGGAGACATTTATCGTGTTCCGTTCCCGTACGCTTATCGCGGAATCAGCACGCAAGACGCCCTGTCAGCCCTCCATGCTCTGTTTGAAACAGAACTCAATGCCTCAGAAGTAGCCGCAATTATCATTGAGCCGGTGCAGGGCGAAGGTGGATTCCTGCCGGCGTCCTCTGAATTCCTTAAAGCCCTTAGACAGATCTGCGACACTCACGCCATAGTTTTGGTCGCTGATGAGGTCCAGTCGGGTTTCGGACGGACGGGCAGGCTTTTCGCCATAGAAAACTTTGACGTTCAGCCGGATTTGATAGCTGCCGCCAAGAGCCTTGCGGGCGGCCTGCCACTTGCAGCCGTGATCGGCAAGGCCGAGATCATGAACTCGGTTCACCGAGGGGGGCTTGGGGGCACTTACGCGGGTAATCCATTGGCATGCGCAGCCGCACTGGCAGTCCTAGACGTTGTTGAGAACGAAGGATTGCTCACTCGGGCGGAAGAAATCGGTGCGCGCCTACAAGCGGGATTCGAGCGCCTCCGAATTAGAAGCAACCATGCAGAGATCGGCGAGATCCGGAGGCTCGGCGCAATGATTGGCATAGAATTGGTTACGGATAGCGTCAGCCGCGAGCCAGCGACAGATGTCACCGCGAGACTCATCCAAGAAGCCGCTCGAAACGGCCTGCTGCTGGCCTCGGCAGGACGCTTTCACAACGTGATCCGCTTTCTTGTGCCGCTCACAACTTCGAACGACATTTTGGACGAAGCCATATCTATCCTGGGTCGATCAATGGAAGATATGTCTGAACTCCAAGCCTAGCGCGAAGGCGAGGGACGCGGAGGTAACCAGTGGAGCCGCCGATCGCCTCGTAATTCTGATCTGGCGGGTCGGATTCACACCGCCCCCTTTCGGCACAGTTGATCTATGAGTGCTGCGCCGTTTTGGCAGCGCCCTGTCGTCGGGAAGCACGCCTTGGAGATCGGGCGCCTTAAGTTGTGTGCCCGGAAGCGAATGTTGTGTTCCTGCGACGCCGACCCAAGGTACGTCCCCTGTATTGAGGCAGCGCAACGTAAATTCGCTACTCGGCGCGCCGAGTAGCGGAGGAATAACTGGGGTTTCGCGGCTGGCTCAGGCTTCCGCAAACAAACGAAGCGCAACATCAACCGCGAGACGAAAAAACATGAGTCTGGTTGCAGAACTCGAGATGAAAGATCAGGTGCCAGCAGAGCCGCGTCGCGGACGCCGGCGGCCGCTACCCGACAAGGTCAAGAACATCGTATGGGGCCGCGCTGCGGGACGGTGTCAATATGCGGGATGCAATGCCCTATTGATCGGCGACGAGGTGTCGGGAGCTGTCAACGCTAACGCGGCTTATATCGGGCACATCATTGCGGACTCGGAGGATGGGCCGCGAGGCGATCCGATTCAATCACCGAAACTTGCCCAGGAGCCGGATAACCTGATGCTCGTCTGCGACCGTCACCACCGCGTTTTCGATCGCGAGATGGTTGCTGAGCATCCCGCCGATCTCTTGATGGCAATGAAGCGTCGCCACGAAGACCGAATCCGGACGGTCACAGCCATCGACGAGGATATGAGCAGTCATGTCATTCGATACGCTGCGAAGATCGGGACCAACGAATCTCCCGTGGCCAAAGGCGACCTCAAATGGTCGATGATCCCGGATCGCTATCCGCTTGACGACGGCTGGATAGATCTCGATCTCGCGACGCTCGATCTATCCGATCACGAACCGGATTTCTGGCGCATCCAGATCCGCAACCTGCGGGCCGGCTTCGCCGAGAAAGTTCGTGGGCGGATGGAGCGGCAGGAAATCCGTCGCCTAACAGTGTTCGGATTGGCGCCGATCCCGCTCCTGATCGAGCTAGGGCGTCTGATCTCCGACATCGCAACTGCAGACGTCCGGCAGTTGCTGCGCAGCCCCAAGGGCTGGAGGTGGGACCCGAACGCTCCGCCGCTCAAGTTCAACATCCTGCGGCCGTCCGGTCTGGCCGGAAAGGTCGCGCTGAAGCTGGCGGTCAGCGCACCCGTCGTAGACGATCGGATCCACGCAGTGCTCGGCAACGATGCGGCGATCTGGTCCATCACGGCCGACGGCGCTCATAATGACATCATGCGCAGCCAGGCTGATCTGGCCGAGTTCGCGCGTCTTTTCAGAACAACGCTGGATGCCATAAAGATCGCCCATGGCGAGAACACGATGGTGCACGTGTTTCCCGCCGTTCCAGTTTCCGCGGCTGTCGAAGCTGGTCGCGCTTGGCAGCCGAAGGCGCACCCCGCTCTCAAGATCTACGATCAAAACAAGAAGCTCGGCGGCTTCATTTTCGCCCACGAACTTGAACACGCCAGCTAATCAGGAGTTTTTTATGAACATGCATTTGAGCCCGACGATCACCCCAGAGGCTGACGACGTTCTCGAAGACGTCGCCAAAGAACTCGAGATTCCCGAACATCGATACGAACAGGCGGAGACGAGCTACAAATCGCTGGGTGACTGGCTCAACCGACCGGAGTCGACAATTCGGAAATACGGGCCCCAAGTCCACGTCCAGGGGTCGTTCGGTCTCGGCACCGTCACGCCACCGCTCACCGCGGACGAGCACTACGACATCGATGCCGTCTGCGAGTTTCACCGCCTGACGAAAAACGATACCACGCAGGCCAATCTAAAGCGCCTGCTCGAAATCGAGATGAGGCTGTACGCCCGCAGCAAGAAAATGATCAAGCCGTTGGAGGAGCATCGCCGCTGCTGGAGGCAGCCGTACGCGGACGAAGCTCAATTCCACATGGACGTCACGCCCGGAATTCCGAGTGGCGGCGAACTGACCCAACTCCTGAAAACGCGCGGCTTCGATGTTTCGCTCGCCGAGACCGCGATTTCGATCACCGACAACCGCCACCCGCACTACCAGATTATCGCGGCCGATTGGCAGCGTTCGAATCCACGCGGCTATCTGAAATGGTTTCTGACACGCATGGCCAAAGCCTACGAAAAGCGCAAGAATGAGCTTCTTCAGAAAGGCGTGAGGGCCGGCACTGAACCGATTCCGGACTACCGGATCCGCACCCCGTTGCAGTACGCAATCATGATCCTGAAGCGCCATCGCGACATCATGTACACCGACCGCAGCGACGACGACAAGCCGATCTCGATCATCCTGACGACGCTCGCCGCCCACTCCTACGACGGAGAGGAGAAGATCGCTGAGGCGCTGTTCGTGATCCTGACGAAGATGGACAGCTTCATCGGTACCGCGGCGGACGGCAGCCGTCTCATCGCCAATCCCAGCGATCCGCTGGAGAACTTCGCCGACAAGTGGAAGGAGCATCCAAAGCGGGAGAAAGAATTCCACAACTGGCTGCGAAAGGCCCGCGCCGACTTCACGGCGTTGGCGCAGTTGTCGAACAAGGAACTGATCACCGAGCAACTTGCCAAGGGCGTTGGTGTTGGCATTGCGGACCAGACGCGGCGACGTTCGGCCGCTCGGCTCAGTACACCGGCCCTGCTGACCGCCGGTCTCGTCCGCAGCGAGGCGCAGGCGCGGAATTCGGCCGTCCGGATCGAGGGAGATCGCCGGAATGCCTGAGGGTGTCGACCCTCTCGCTCAGCGCTTCAACTCAGCTGTCAACGTCGTTGAATCATGCTGGCAGCAAGCTGGCTTGCGCCCGCTAAGGCTCGACGCCAGACAACTCGCTAGCTACGGGGGGCGCTTCCCCATCGGCTGGCGATTCGACTGCGACTTTTCCGATCGGCGGCGCCGGCTCGACGTTCTGGTGACCGCGGCCTTTCCTTTTGCGCCCGCGCGGATCGCGCTGGTCGACCGTCCTTCCTTTTTGACTTGGCCCCATGTCGAACGCGACGGCGTGCTCTGTCTGGTGCCGGATCACGCCACGTTTCCCATCGACGATCCGTACGCCGGAATCGCCGAACTGCTTGAGATGACGTTTGATCTGATCGGAGCGCTGATCCGCGGCGAGCGCAAGGGCGACTTCCGAAGCGAGTTTCTCACATATTGGCATCATGCAGGACGCGGCCGGGCCCGGACCATCCTGTCGCTGATCGAACCCGCGCCGCCATCGCGGATCGTCAGGATCTGGGAAGGCGCACGAAGAACTATCATCGCCGACAATGACGACACGTTGCGCGATTGGCTTCGCAATTTCGCTCCGGCAATCCCCGCAGCCGAGCTCCGCTTCAACAGCGGCTTGCTGGTCTGGATGGACGTCGTCCTGCTGCCGTCCGAATATCCTTCGTCGGCGAAGGACGTCCACGATATCGCCGCCCGCGCCGGCATCGCCGACCATCTCGACGAACTTGCCCGCGAGATGCGTCAACAGCTGATCGTGATGCTGGGCTCGAGTACCGAGAACGGACCGGCGCTCGCAACCACGGTCGTCAATCGACCGAAGATCGTTCGTGGATCGGATCCGCTGATCGCCGGGTTTCGCCCCTCGCGCGTGCCCGACAACGTGCTGCACGCCCGACTGTTCGGGGGAAATGCCGCCGAGCGCACCTCGGTCGAACGCGTCGATCCGACATGGGTCCATGGGCGCGACCGCGATCCGCGGATTCCCACGCTGCGCGGGGCGACCGTCGCCGTTCTCGGATGCGGATCAGTCGGCGGACCGGTTGCGATGTCGCTTGCCCGAGCCGGCGTCGGCAAGGTTATCCTCGTCGACAAGCAGACCTTCACGGGCGCCAACATCGGCAGACACCCTCTCGGAGTCGGCTCGATCGGCGCAGCCAAGACAATCGAACTCGCGAAGCGTATCCGCTCGGACCTTCCGCACATCGAGGTGGAGTGTCATAACTCGCTCGTGCAGGACCTTCTGCTTCGCGCCGACTGTCCCCTCGCCGGTGTCGACCTCATCGTCTCGGCACTTGGCGATTGGCCGAGCGAATCCCTTCTCGACGAATGGCAGGCTGTCCAAAAAACGCGACGCTTTCCGATCGTTTACGGTTGGACGGAGCCGCATGCCGCCGCCGGACACGCGATCGTCGTCTCCGGCGTCGAAGACCGCTTGCGCGACGGGCTGGATGCCACTGGATTGCCGCACCTCGTCGCCACGCGCTGGGCACAGGAAACCCGGCGGTACGAGCCCGCCTGTGGAGCGGCGTTCGATCCCTACGGCCCTGTCGAGTTGGGATTTATCACCTCGATGGTCGCGCAGACCACACTCGACGCCCTTCTCGGTCAGGCTCCATCGGCTACACATCGCATCTGGCTCGCGCGCCGCACCTTCGTTGAAGCTGCGGGAGGTGCATGGAGCGACGAACTGCGAGCCATCGCTCCGCAAGCGCTCGACGGCGCAACCATGATCGAAAGACGATGGAGCCGGGCCGCGAAGGATCTGGCGGCGTGATCCCCTTCGACATTGGACAATCGGGACAATCGCTCGCGTTCAGTGACAGCGTTCTGGAGCACTTCAACCAACACCGTCAAACCCGCTTTTGGCACAAGGAGGCCGGTGGACTGCTATTTGCGCGATTTCAGCTTCCGGTGATCGACATCGACTTTGCTACCGGCCCGAGGTGCGGAGATCGACGGACCCGCTATTCTTATCGGCCCGACGAGCGGGCCGAACAGCGTGAGGTCAATGACATGTTTTCGCGAGGGCGGCATTTCGTAGGCTGCTGGCATACGCACCCAGAGGATATCGCATCGCCTTCGTGTATCGACCGCCGAAACATCGCCGATTGCGTGCGCCGCTCCTGCCACGCGTTGAATGGCTTCATCATGGTGATCGTCGGCAGGAATCCAATTCCGGACGGAATGTGCGTTTCTGTGTGCGACAAATCTTCCGTCTACGAGTTGGCATTTTCGCGAAACGCCGCGGCGATCGATTCTTCATTAACTTCATCTACCCGCAGCTCGGCGCACCTTGAATGAAGCTCGGCAGATCTTGGAATGCCAGATGGCAGAGATATGAACTGAACGACAACGATCTCAACCAAGAGCAATGGCCGTTCGTCACTGGCGCGTGCGTTCTTGCGAGGCTCAGTAGCGTATTTTTTCCCGGTGCCGCGCGGGCCGATCATAAGGGCCAGTGTTCCCTTCGGACAAGAGCTTCCGTGCACTAATCATGCCCTCCTGGCGAAAGCTCGTCGCCGGGAGGTGGCTAGAAATCGGCGTCAGGACGTTCCTGTTCGAACACGGTGATCGCGTCGACAGGAAAGTCCCCGTCGAGCAGCGGTTCGAAGTGGTCCAGAATAGGGGATCGGTGCCTGCTTCCTGCGTGAGTTGTAGTGTCAGAGACGTGCCATTGAACGTAATCTGGCACACCGCGGGGGGTCCGAGAGGTTGACCGTTAGGCTGTCAGAACTCTACCTCCGACTGCCGCAATTACTCAGGGATTCGGAAGGGTGTGGTATCGCGAAAGCGGCGTAGCACGTTCTCAGATATACGTGCGACATTGTTGACATAGCCGGCGTGGGGTAGGCAACTGCCCCAAGCTATCGAGCCGACAGAAAAGACCGCGCCGCCTGCCGGTGTCTCAAAGAACGTCATATCGGCACGAATCGGTTCCCTCGGGGCGTCGTTCCACAGTCTGGTGAAATAGTTAAGGCCGCCAAGTATGCGCGCGTAAGAACTGCCGTGCTGCTCGGAGGCGGCTACCACGAGTGCGTGACGTGGTGTACCGAGCTCCTCATTGACCACATCGATCTCGAGTCCGGCGGCTCCACCGATGATGCCGAAATCGCCAATGACATCTTCTGTTATGCCCTCGAAAATGAATCGAGCTCGGGCATCGTCACTGACGGCGAGACGACGATAATAACTGCCCCGATCGAAAGCTTCTGTCAGATATCCCACGCCTACCAGCGATTGTTCGGGTCTGCCTAAGTCCGGCCACATGCCGCAGAGGCGGCCGGTAAAACTGCTATGGGCTTCGCCAGCACCAAAGCGGCCGTTTCCCGAATGGCGCCGCCTGAATTCAACCAGGCCATTTCGTTGAGGATGGTAATCGATTGCACTGGTAAACCCGTTCCCGCCGAGGTACATGAGCCGTCCACCTCGAGCGAGAAAGCCATCCAGGGCTTGCAACATCGGCAGCGACCAATATTCAGGATGACTCCCGGTAATAAGTACCCGACATTTGTCCAGTGCGGCCAAGCCCTCGCGGTCGAGGTCTTCGTCTGTCAGTGTCTGGTGATCCGGAGCCACGCGGGCGAGCCAGCCTAGCAAACAAAGGTCAATCTGGAAGTTCCAAAGCCAGCCTCCAGGCTGGAGATTCACCACCGGCCGTCGCAGCGAGCCAATGCAGCGCTCGCTGCCATCATCGTGCGGATCGTAGAGCGACTTGCCAATGCCCGGGTGTTCGAAAGCCAGCAGATCGAGCGGCGTGTACGAGGACGCGATGCAACCGAGGTTGTACTCGTTCGTTTGCCGCTGCATGGTCAAGTTCGCGTAGCACGCATATGTTGCAGTCGGTGCCAGAAAAGCAACATCGCTGGTGGCGTCGGCAGACTGTCTTACAAAAAACGGAACAAAAAACTCTGCATCCGCGCCGCGCAGACGCGCGGCGTAGCAGCCGCTGGGCCAGTCGGTCGGCACGGCAAGTCTCAGGTCTTCTTGCCAGCCGGGGGTTTCAATATCGTCGTGGTGGAAGTGAGCCGCGCCGTACTGCTCAGGCGCGCGGCGCCAATCCATCGTTGGGCTTTCCCAAGCCGATCCCTGGACAGCGCGGGTGGGCTGATTGATGCACACGCCGTCGTGACCAGAGCCTGATTCATCTGGAACAATTTCTGATACTGGGTCGCCCAGCAAATTCCAATCGCCGAGACAGGGCCAATTCAAAGATTCAGTCGGGTTGCGTGATGCCAAATCGCTGAGTTCTTCGAGCGACAGTGCCGCAGCCAGAATCCGGGGGCGCTCGATTTTGCCGTTGAAATGGTGGCAAGGAAATCCGCCCCCATCCCGCTCGGCCGCTATTAGAAGGCGGCCATCGCCATTCGCGGGCGGCTCTACGTCATCTACAGCAAGCCAATTCGCGCCAACATGGTCATGCGTCCCCGAAGCGAGGCGATGGACCACAACCAACAAATGTCGGCGCTCGGCATCATAGCTCAGGGCAACGAAACTCCAGAGCCACAGAGGTAAGGGGCGATCCAGGCGGTAGATCCGCGGCTCGACTGTATTTCGGAGGATTGCCGCCAGGCAGCCGTCTGCCTCCAGACGCAATGCTACTCCCCCACCCCCACGGGGGGTCAGAGTACTGAGCAGGCAACGTGGCTGGCCGGCTATAAGGGTCGGCATGACGTAGGCACAAACCGTTACCGACCCAAGATCCGCCAACCGCTGCGATCCATCCACCTTGATGTAGGAGCCAGCGCAAATGGGTTGCGCGCGTCCTGGATAACGCTTGGCCTCCCGAACCGGCATGACGGGCGGCTGGAACGGTGGCATCTCCGGTCCGGCATCGAAGCCAAGGAGCCGCACGAAATCGCAGTCGAAGCTGTCGAGTTTCATGCAACTGACAGCGAAAGAGATCGTCTCGCCAGGTTTAACGCTGTCGCGATCGGCATAAGCGAGAATCGCTGGACGATCAGACATCATTGCCTCCCTCCTGAATTGGGAGCGCACCGATGAGGTGTTGCCAACGCTGCTTGAAAACCCAGCGCTCAACATCCTCGCGCGACTGAAAACGCGCGGGGGCGGTTTCGGCCACCCGCAAGGGTATGTCAAGCGACCACCGCGCAGCGCGCCACTCGCTATAGGGCCGTGTCATAATGGCTATCCATTTGCCAGCTAGCGGCTGTGAGCGCATGACGTCCAGAATGAGACGCAGTTCGGCGCTGTGGCGATCAAAAGGCGCGACCAAGAACTCGCCCACTAGGTCAGAACGCGCGGCAAACCCCGCCAAGGCAGATCGAGCCGCCGCCGTACCGGCACTCTCAGGCGGGCACTCCCATTGAGACTTTACGAACTTAGCGCTTGAACAGTCGATCGTCACAGCGGCCTCCTGGCATAGCGTGGCAATTCTTGGACCCACGCATTTGTGAACCCCTCGACCCATCGCCTAGCCGGCTAAAGAGCTCATCTTTGTTGTTGCTTTAGTCGCCGAGGCGTCAGGAGCACCATCGTCTCGATAGCGGCACGAGATAACATCTGCAGCGCCAAACACCAGCGCTATCAAACTGAAAAAATGTCACCTCGCACTTGAGTCAACAAACAAACCCGAAACACCTTTTTTAAAACCTCTCGAGCCAGTTCCGATCTCGTGGACCGGCCAGCAGCTGGCGCGACGCGATCGCGCGCGGCTTCATTGCCGCTACTTGCAACAAAACCTTCAAATAAGTTTGCAGGATCTTCGCGCCCGCAAATCATCGACACTGCTATTGTCACNTCCTACTTGCAACAAAACCTTCAAATAAGTTTGCAGGATCTTCGCGCCCGCAAATCATCGACACTGCTATTGTCACAGCCAAGTCTGAGGTCGTCACGGCTAAACAACCGGTGGCGACAGGCGCTGACCACACAATACGCAAAGGTAGGCTCAACAACCAATGGCAACGAGAGCACTCATTCTGGTCGAAGGCGATCCAACGGGTACTGGTCTCCTCTACATCCAAGCGGCCCAGCGTCTTGGTCTTCATCCAATTACGCTGTCGGCTGATCCAGCTCGGTACGAGTATCTGGCGGCAGAAAAGTACGAGGCAATCCGTGTCGATACAGACAATCTCGATGCGCTGATCCGTGAATGTTCCCGTCTAGGGGCCACTTATGACGTTGCTGGAATTACGTCCTCCCTGGAGGCGTTCTACGCGACAATTGGCAAGCTCTGCCAGTATTTCGATCTGCCGGGACCGAACCCCACATCGATTGAACGATGCTGCGAAAAATTCAGTCAACGTCAGCTCCTTGCGGCGGCCGGCGTTCCAGTACCTGCGTATCGCTTGGCAGCGAATGCGGCGGACGTGCAAAGCTCTGCCGCGGAGATCGGCCTGCCGGTGATTCTTAAGCCGGCCGTGGGCGCAGGAAGCTGCGGTGTCCGATTGTGCCGCAACGCCGATGAGGTGGCCGAACATACGACCTATCTGTTGGGCGGGAAGCACATATGGCGGTCGTTGCCAAGGATGCTGGTTGAAGAATTCGCAGAAGGCCCCCAGTATAATCTTGAAGTAATGGAAAATGAGGTCATTGGGGTTGCCGCCGCTGACTACGGGCCACCGCATTTCGTCTGTCGTGAGCACATCTATCCGGCCCTGCTGACCGATGACGAGCATGAGCGGATCGCCGATATTTCGCTGAACTGTTTGCGAGCACTCGGCCTTGGTTGGGGGCCAGCGAACATTGAACTCCGGTGGACGGAGCGTGGTCCAGTCGTCATTGAAGTCAATCCGCGTCTTGCGGGTTCGCCCGTTCCTCAACTGGTTCAGGCTGCTTACGGTGTTGATCTCGTTTCCGAGCACATCAAACTCGTCATCGGGGAGGAATGGAATTTGCGCAAAAGGCGCTCGCACACTGCGGCCGCGCGGTACCTAATTCCCGATTGCGATGGCACTCTCGATTGGATCGATGGCGACAGTCGGGCGGCTGCTATGTCGGGTGTCGCCGAGGTCAAACTTTTTGTTGAAGCCAAGACGCCGATCATCAGGAAAGGCGATTACCGAGACCGGATCGGTCAAATCCTCGCCGCTTCCCCCAGCCGTGCTTTGACCGAGGCGACACTTCAGCGTGCCGTCGACTTAATCGACTGGTCGATCACACCATTTCCGACCGTTGGCGAACAGGAACAGTCCCTGGGCCCAACCCTCTCTACTCCAGCGTCGGCGGCGCCCGATGAGAGATGATCGTTGTCAAGCCCGCTAGAGTTAGCAAACGGACAGCGCACCAACGGAGGAGCGGCCATGACCACGCTAGGGCAAATCTCACTGACGAAGCTGGCAGCCGATGCAAGGCGTGTTTGTACAGGGGAGTGTCTGGCAGCATGATGGCACGATCGAGCGCGGAACTCCAGGCGAGACGTGAGAGCGCGCTGCCGCGTGTCGTTGCATGTGCGTTTCCGGTACGCGCGGAACGCGCCCAAGGTGCGGAGATTTGGGACACGGAGGGCCGCGGATGTATCGATTTCATCGGCGGCATGGGCGCGCTTGCGGTCGGACATTCGCATCCGCAGGTGGTTGATGCAGTCAGAACGCAGTTGCATCGCTTCACCATCCCTCCTTCGGCAGCATTCCTTATGACGGGCGGTTACGTGCGGCTCGCCGAACGCATCAAGAGCGCCTGCGTGTGACGCGATACCCCGGCATGTTCCTCAAGTAGATCCCAGGAGGTTGCGAGCGATAGACGGATGTGGGCTGAGATCGATGCTCCGCCACGGACGCCACGTCCGCTTGAACTAGATGTTTGATCCCAGGCTTTGATGGCGCATACTTTTCGTCCGAATCAAAGGATGCGCTATGGGCCAGGTTCTTCATGGGAGCGCCACGACGACAGAGGCGATCCGTCGAGCGATACAGCATAGTCAAGAGAGCCTGAGGGCGCTGGCGAAGCGCTACGGCATCAATCAGAAGACGGTTAGGAAGTGGAGGAACCGGACGTCGGCCGCCGATCTTCCGACTGGCCCCAGAGATCCGAAGTCGACAGTGCTATCGACTGAGGAAGAGGCGGTCATCGTCGCCTTTCGGCGTTATACGCTGCTGCCACTGGACGATTGCCTCTATGCTCTCCAACCGACGATCCCGCATCTGTCGCGGTCATCCTTGCATCGCTGCCTGCAGCGTCACGGGATAGGCAGGTTGCCGGATGTCGAGGGCGACAAGCCGGCAAGGAAGAAGTTCAAGGCCTATCCAATCGGCTACTTCCATATCGACGTCGCCGAGGTCCGAACCGAGCAGGGCAAGCTGCATATGTTCGTGGCCATAGATCGGACCTCGAAGTTCGCTTTCGTCGAGCTGCACGAGAAGGCAACGACAGCGGTCTCCGCCGATTTCCTGCGCCATCTTCTTGATGCTGTCCCTTACAAGATCCACACAGTGCTTACCGACAACGGCATTGAGTTCACGACCCCAGGTGCCGGCGGCTCGGCCGTTCCGCTGATCAAGGAAGCCATGGCGGCGGGAGAAATCATATGGGCGCACGCCTTCGAACATACTTGCGCCAAGGCCGATATCGACCACCGAACGACAAAGCCAAGGCACCCATGGACCAACGGCCAGGTCGAACGCATGAACCGCACGATCAAGGATGCGACCGTCAAACGCTTCTACTACGAGAGCCATGACCAACTGCGCCAGCATCTCGCCGATTTCGTCTTAGCCTATAATTTCGGCCGTCGACTGAAGACCCTCAAGGGCCTCAGGCCCTTTGAATACATCTGCAAAATCTGGACAAAAGAGCCGAACGATTCAGGCTCGATCCAACCCATCAAACCTTGGGACTAAACATCTAGAAAATAGCGTAGAAACCGCACGGTCGTAAGTCAGCACATCCCTGGACGGTCTCGTACGAACCAGCAGTCCCGCGCAGGAAGGGCATCGTTACCGGTCAATTGAGATCGCGAAGGAAGTCCTTGACCTCGTCGCGTTCCAGGACAACCTCCTCACCGTCATGCGCGACGATGCGTGTCTCGATCCGCCATACGTCGCGCAGGGCACGCGCGGTGGCGGAGACCGCGATGCGAACCTTCCAGTCGTCGCGGGCGTAGGACTTCTCCCAAATACAGGTTCCGCGCGCCGTATTCGGGTCGTCCGGATGCACGGTGAATGTGTCAGTGTGCTTTGCGGAAACAATCAAACCACTGTGCGGGTGCAGCACGGCACCCGTGTCGCTCGAAAGGCGGAACGTTGTTTCGCCGGTCACCTGATCCGTTGTGATCTCTTGACGCGAAGGTTCACCAGGCCCGATGACCTCCCGTGCCATGGGCCGCGCGCCTTCGGGTTCCGCGAAAGGCGCCAGTTTGACATCCAGATCATTCGCCTTCCGTACCGGCAAGATCAGGTTGCTGGCGGCGCAATAAATCGAGAGAGTTGCCCTCTCCGGACTAGGAAAAACGATAGGCCAATGGCCGGTAGCGATAGCGAGCCGGATACGTTGTCCTTTTTCGAAGCGCTGTCCGCAGCAACGCAACTTCATGCGTACCGTTTCGGGTTTGCCCGGCGTCATCGGTGCCAGTTCAAGGTCGTCGTGTCGATGGGTCAAGTTCAGGACACCATAGCTGACCAGCACGGCTGCGCCGTCTTCCAGCCCGAGCGACAGCGTGGCCGACAGAATTGCCACCGGCTTATCAGAGGCGAGTGTCACCTCGAACTCCGGGAAGCCGAGAATTTCCACCGCCTCGCCAAGAGGCTCGGTTTCGAACACCAACGCGCTGTCGGCTTCCATGTGCCGGTCAACCGGCAGCGTCGGCGTCATGCCCTCGGCGCACCAGGCACCGGATGACAGCCCAGCGGTGGACGGCGAACAGATCGTGAGGACTGCGTCGCTGCCGTGCCCTTCTGCAAGACGGCCCGGTGAAAGCGCTAGCCGGCGTTCGACAATGCCCGGCGCGGGCCAGGAGTGCTCTGCCACCCAACGCCCAGATCGCTCTTCGTGGAGCGGCGCGGGATGCGCCGGATCCTGAATCCAGGCGCGCAACATGGGCTCGTCGGCGATGCCGGTATCGATGTCCTTTAGATAGCGGTTCCACCAACGCAGGCATTCCTGGAGGAACCCAATCCGTGGCCCAGGTATGGCGAAGTGCGGATACTTATGGCCCCAAGGACCGATCAAGCCTTTGCGAGGTCCCGGCAGGTTCTCGAGCATGCGGAAGACCGGGTTGGGATAGCCGTCCGCCCAGCCGCTCACGGCGTAGACAGGAACGTCGACGTCGGAATAGTCCTCGCAGATAGAGCCGTGCTTGTAGAAATCGTCCCGGCGCTGGTGTCCAAACCAATCCTGCAGCCAAATGCCGTTGCCGTTGAGCCGCTGCTCCCACATCTCGCGCCAGCGCTCCCCGACGAGCGCGGGGTCGGGCGGGGTCATGGCGATCGTCCAGGCTATCGCGCCCCACGACAAATTGCTGCACATCTGCGCACCGCCGAGATAGTGGCAGTCATCATTGTAGCGATCGTCGGTGGAGCACAGCGAGATCACAGCCTTGAGTGCCGGCGGGCGGCGGGCGGCAACCTGCAGGCCGTTGAAGCCACCCCAGGAGATGCCGATCATGCCGACGCTGCCCGAGCACCAGGTTTGGCTCGCGAGCCATTCGATCACCGCCAGGCAGTCGTCCTGCTCCTGCTTGAGGTATTCGCCCTTGCAAACGCCTTCGCTATCGCCTGAGCCGCGCATGTCGACGCGCACCCCGGCAAAGCCATGGCCGGCGAAATAGGGATGAGTGAGCGCGTCGCGTTCCACCGTCCCGTCACGCTTGCGGTAGGGCAGGTATTCCAGGATCGCAGGTACCGGGTCTGCCTTAGCGTCCTCCGGCAACCAGATGCGGGCAGCGAGCTTCACGCCGTCCGGCATCGGGATCCAGATATTCTCGATCTCCCGCACTTTGCGGGGGAAGTCGGAGACGACGCGGGTATCGTACATGATGAGACCCTTCTATGCGCTCGCGCCTGCGGCAGGAGCTTCGATGTTCAACGGAAATGGCAGGTCAACCGGCTGGCGCCGATGGTCACGGGCGGCGGCACCTCGCTCGCACAAACCGGCTATGCAAACGGGCAACGCGTGTGGAACTCGCAGCTGGAAGGCCCCGCGACCAGCGAACGGCGCTTCCGCGGGCACCCAGATGCAGGGGCTTCGTCGTGCCCGACGAAGCTCCCATGATTATACCAGCAGTTTCTCATGCAGCCTCGTCGAGCCAAACCTTCCCGAGGTCGATCTCGAATGTCGGGTGCATTGCGTAGCCTCTAACTTGCTTTGTAGAATGATTGAACAAGGTAAGCCAGTAAGGCTGTATTATGATGCCAGAATCCTGCAGGAGCGTTTCAATATCCTTCATGAGCCCCTTGCGCTTCTCTGGGTCGGGCATCGTCAATCCCGTATCGAGTTTTTTATCGAATTCGGGGTTTGACCATGCCGTCTCATTCCATGCTGCGCCACCGCGATAGGCAAGCACCAACACCTGAACACCCAAGGGGCGCATGTTCCAGTTTGTTATCGAAAGAGGGTATTTCAACCATCCATTCCAAAAAGTGCTACTGGGCAAAACCGTGCGCTTCACCTTAAATTCGGCCTCGCGCAACTGCGCGGCAATCGCATCGCCCGTATCCTTATGCCATTCCTCGTCACTAGTGATAATCTCGTGTTCGAAATCCATCTGCCCAGCTTCGCTCATAAGGCGCTTGGCAGCCTCAACGTCCCGCTTCTTTTCCGGTACCGGGTAATACTCGGGGTGTAGTGACGCTACATGATAATTCGCAGCAACGGCGCCGTAGCCATTGGCAGCAATTTGTAGCACAGCACTGTTGTCGACTGCCAACTGCAGAGCATTGCGCACGCGCTGGTCATCGTACGGCCTAGTAGCAACCCTGGTGCGGCATACTAGCGTCGTCGACGTCTTCGCTTCAGATCTCACCAGGCCAATATCATCAAGGGCGCCGACATAATTTGCGAACGTCTGATACGTCGCGTCAATTTCACCTGATTCGAAGGCGCTCTGAACGACGGACGGATCGCCGCCATAGTCAATGAATTGCACCTCGTCCAGGTAGGCTTCACCGCCCCACCAGCTTCCGTTTGTTCGACGCTTCAGGACGGCCTTTTGGCCGACGTCGTAGGACGCTAGTTCAAATGGTCCCGTACCTACCGGATGCGCAACGATATCCGACCCATTCTTTTCATAGTCACGGTGAACGATTAGCGCAGGGTAATCGGCAAACCCCGGAATGATCGTAATATCGGGTTTCGGCAGCTTGAGTTTAATCGTGTGGTCGTCAACTTTTGTAATGGCGCCTTCTATTGCTTTGCCCGTCTTTTCATCAACGAGCGTGGCCAGGCGCGCGGCCATTGAGTTCCCAGGCACGTCCCTTTCACACCAGCGCAGCAGGTTAAACACCACGTCATCCGCAGTGAAGTCGTCGCCATTGTTCCACTTGACGCCCTTCCGCAGTCGCAGGACATATTCTCTCGCGTCGTCATTCGTGTCCCAACTCTCAAGAAGCCTGGGTTCAAAGGTGTATTCAGTAGTATACTTGACCAAAGGTTCGAGGAACTGGCGGTAGATGTTAGATAGTTGCGGATAATCACTCAGACGTGGGTCTTTCGGACCAAAGATCAACATGGATATTCGCAGAGCTCCGCCTTTTTTAGGCGCTTCTTGGGCGTGCGCTGGCGGCATTGTATCCAGCATCGTGTACGCCATAGCTGTCGACGCACCAAAGATGGAAGCCAACGCCAGGAACTCGCGCCGATCCAATCCGCCCTTTTTTGCTTCCTCGGCGAGACAGTCGAAGAGCTTAGGCATCGGCTTGCCATGCTTGGTAAAATACCCCATCCGAACCTCCCCAGTATTGGTTGCCGATTGCAGTTTTGTATATTTGCATTGTAAGACGTGTGAAAGAGTTGGACTTTCAGCCGGAATGTTCAATTCACGCACGCCGTAGGCTACAGAAAAGGGCCCATCTGAGCACTCGAATTAAAGTCAATCGACAGGCGATTTTTTTGCGGATTCGTCCGCTGATTGGTTTGACGTTACTGGGTGGATGACCGGTCCGGTTCCCTCGTTTTGGCTAAACCCGACGATACTCTTATCCGGTCGATCCCTTGCCGCGCCCGCTTTTCGACCTATCGCGCGCAGCGCGACGATTTGAACTTGGTCGAGACCGTTGTCTTGCCGCCGCGCGATGCAGCTCCATGGACGTGTCGGCTGGCCACTTCACCCGGATCGTCTGCAGCAAGGGGCCGTAGGGTGCAGACTTCAACCTATTCAAGCTGAGCGGCTTCGACGAGGAGTTCTACAGCGGAAAGACCCGAGCGTTGAATGGCACCCATGGTGGTCTCAAGGACCCAACCGGGCCCGACGAAAGAAATAGCTGTCGGTATCGAGACGATAGCCCTTATAAGGCCGACTTCCTTTTTCCTGGAGGCAGCCAGCTTCAGTAGTGATCCGTCACCTTGCGAAGTAATGGCGCACCATTGAAGAGCCCAGCATCCCCGCCAGCAACGGTCTCAGCGTCGTCATAAAATTCGATTACGGCATTGATGCGCGGATAGACCTCGTCGTGGGCTTCGCGGGCCAAACGCGTCAGTTCCACAGCAGTCACCTCGCCCCCGTTCACGAGAGAGGCCAGACCGGTGGCGTCGTGCTCTGCGTATTCCCTTAGCTTCATTGGAGAGATCGTTCCTTAAACTGCAGCTGGTTCATGCTTCAGCGGGAAATGGCATTTGAAGCTGTGGTCCGCGTCGTCCCGGCTTGCTGACGGTTCGGGAAAGACGGAGCTGCATATGTTCTGCGCGTGAGGACAACGTGTGTGGAACTCACAGCCAGCTGGCCGCTTCATCGGGCTGGGGACCTCGCCCTTGAGTTCGATGCGATTGAGAACGGCATCCGGGTCTGGCTCCGGGTTGGCCGATAGCAACGCTTCCGTGTAGGGATGACGCGGGTGCTCAAAGATACGCGCGGTCGAGCCGATCTCAATGAAACGACCTAGATACATGATCGCCATGCGATCGGTCATGTGGCGCACGACGTTGAGATTGTGCGAGATGATCAGGATCGCCATGCCGAGTTCATCCTGAAGCCGCGCGAGCAGGTTTAGCACCTCGCCCTGTACCGAGACATCGAGGCCCGCAGTCGGCTCATCGGCGATGATCAAATCGGGTTTGAGCGCAAGAGCCCGCGCGATACCCACGCGCCTGGCCTGACCTCCGGAAAGCTGATGGGGATAGCGGCGAGCAAAATCCGCCGGCAAGCCGACCATGCGCAGTAAGCGCTCGGCTTCGCTTCCGGCATCGCGATCCTTTAATCTATGGATCCGGAAAGGTTCAGTTAGAAGCGATTGGACGGTCAACCTGGGCGAGAGTGAGCCGATGGGATCCTGGAACATCATCGCCATGCGCCGCAAGTAAGGCTTGCGTTCGGCCTCCGTAAGCTTCTCAATTTCCTGTCCATCGAAGCTGATGCTGCCGCTCACAGGCCGCTGCAGGCCGATTATCGTGCGCGCAACAGTGGATTTGCCCGAGCCACTTTCGCCGACAAGGGCCAATGTCTCGCCGTTGTGGATCTCAAAGGAAACACCGCATACTGCGTCGATAAAGGGTGCTTTTGTACCGGTGGCAAGTGCCTTCAGCGGACTCATAGTGCGGAAGCGGACGCGCAAATCCTGGACGCGAAGCAACGCAGTCATGCCGGAATCAGCCGCTCTTCACCCAGAAGGTGGCATCGGGCGACTTGGTCCACGCCGATGCGGTACTCGACCGGGTTCTCTTGCGCACAGCGATTAAATGCCTGGGGGCACCGCTGGCGGAAGATGCATCCTCTCTTGCCACCGAGGAGACTCGGCACCTCACCGGGAATGGTCGGCAAAGTGCGTGTCTTTTTTCTGATCCGCCCCGGGTCGCACTCAAGCAGCGCGCGGGTGTAGGGGTGAGCAGGATTGTGGAAGATGTCCCGTACCGCCCCTTGCTCCACCACCTCGCCCGCATACATGACGGCGACCCGGTCGCACAGCTCAGCCACAACGCCGAGATGGTGAGAAACAAAGAGGATCGAACAACCGATCTCCTTCTGCAGATCTTTGAGTAGATGAATAATTTGCACTTCCAGCGTTGCATCAAGGGCAGTGGTCGGCTCGTCGGCGATGAGGAGCGCCGGTCTCACAAGTAGCGCCATGGCGATGCAGATGCGCTGACGCATGCCACCTGAGAAGTGATGCGGATAGGCAGCGATCCGACTTTGCGGATCGGGAATTCCGACCCGGTTAAGCATGTCGATGGCACGACCGCGCTTTTCGCTCCGGCTGCTTTGTTCGTGGTGCTGAATGTCGATCATCTGGCTCTGGATTGTCCGCACCGGGTTGAGTGCGGTCATCGGATCTTGGAAAATCATCGAAAGACGGTCACCAAGCAGACTCCGACGCGCTGGAGCGGACATTTTGAGCAGGTCTCGCCCTTCGAACACGATGCTGCCGGCTGTGACATCTGCATTTTCGGGAAGCAGGCCCAACACCGCATAGGCGAGCGTCGATTTTCCGGAACCGCTTTCCCCGACGATGCCAACTACCTGTCCGGCTGGCACATCGAGCGAAATGTTCCGCAGCGCATGAATACGCCCGCGCGGCGTACCGAAATCGAGATCGAGGCCGCGGATCTCAAGCGGCCGGGAGGTCGTATGGGATATGGGATCCTCGCGTCTCATAGGTCTTTCCGCAGCTTGGGATCGAATATGTCGCGAAGCGCCTCACCCAGGAATGTAAAACCTAGCGTTGCGAGGACGATTGGAATGCCGCCGGCAAAGACCAACCAGGGCGTCAGATTGATATAGTTATATCCATCGTTGAGGATAGCCCCCCAATCAGGAGTCGGTGGGCGCACGCCCAAGCCGAGAAAACTGAGACCTGCCTCTACGGCGATGACAGCCGGCACATCCATGCTGACTAGAATGAGGAGCGGCCCGATAACGTTGGGCACTACGTGCACGGCGAGGATGCGCGTCGTGCTGGCGCCCATACTGCGCTCCGCGGCAATATATTCGCTGTTGCGAAGCGCCTCTGTCTGGGTGCGCACGACGCGCGCATAGATAGGCATGGAGGTTATTGCGATGACGAAAATGACGCTGCCCAGACTGGGTCCAAGTAGCCCAATGACAGCCAGCGCAAAGATAATTCCGGGAAAGGAGCGGATTGTATCGAAGAACACCAGAAGCAAGTTGTCGAGCCAGCGCGGCCCGAACCCTGCGATGAGACCAAGCACGAGGCCGACTGCCAGTGAACTGCCGAGAGAGGCGAATGCGACAAGCAGTGGGATGCGGCCGCCAATGATGACGCGCGAGAATGTATCACGGCCCAGTTGATCTGTGCCCAAGAGAAAATTTAGCGAAGGGTCGGCCAGACGCGGCCCGACCATGATGCGAGTGGGATCATGTGTAATAAAGAGGGGAGCAAAGATCGCGCTCGCGAACACAAGCACTACGAGCACGGCTCCAAGTACGCCCAGACGGTTCTTGCGCAATTGCCGTAGGAAGGTACGAAACGCGCTGAGGGCCCCCCCCTTATTGGCTTCGAAGTGGATGGATTCAACGCTCGCCATGCTAAAGGCTCTCGCGGGTTCGAGGATCAAGCGTTGCAGCGATCAGATCGGAGACCGTTGTTGCGACGACCGTGAGAAAGGTTGTGACGAGCACAACTCCCATCGCGACCGGATAGTTGCGCGTATTGACAGCGTTCACGATCAACGCGCCGATGCCGGGCCTCGCGAAGACCACCTCGGTAAAAACAGCGGATGAAAGAAGCCACGCTATGCCCACGCCGAGGATGGTTACTGTCGGTAGGATTGCCAAGGGCAGCGCATAACGCGTAACGATGCGCCATTCCGAAATTCCGAAGGAGCGAGCCATTCGTAGATGGTTTTCACCCAGGATCTCGAGCATGGATGCCCGCACCAGTCGCGAGATATAGCCAACCCAGCCAATTCCAATGGCGAAGGCCGGCAGAATGAGATGGACGATGCTGTCCGAAATACCCTCTCCGGCCCCGATCGCTGGCAGCCAGCCCAGGATGACAGCGAATATCAGAAGTGCGTAGACCGCCATTACAAACGAAGGAATGGCAATCGTGGCGACCGCCACGACCCCAACGACTTGGTCGATCACAGCGTTACGCCTCATGGCCGAGTAACAGCCGAGCGGCACGGCAACCAAGACCGCCCATAAGATCGAGACCAGGACCAGTTCGATCGTGTAAGGCAATTGATCGAACACGATGTCGGCGACAGGTCTCTGGCTGAACACGTCAAAACCGAGATTGCCGCTGAGCAGCCCGCCGAAGAAGCTAGCTAACTGCACGAGTAGCGGTTTGTCCAGCCCCATCTGCTGATGGAGTTGCGCCTTCATTTCCGGCGTGGCGCGTGGGCCGAGTAGGGCCGCTGCGGGGTCACCCGGCACCGCATGAATCATCAGGAACACAAGCGTCACCGCGATCACAACAATTGTGACCGCGAGGACAACCCGCTCGAGGAGGTAGAGCCACATGCTCCCGTCCCCTAACGCTAAATCGGCTTGAAATCGAGGTACAGCGGATCCCCGTCCGGACGGGTTGCGGGTTCGATTTGCGTGGTGCGATACATGAGTGGATTGCCCTCATGGGTCAAGAACCGATAGGCGCCGGACTCCTCCATCAGGTCCTGCATCTCGTAATAGAGCTTGGCGCGCTCCTCCGGGTCGCTGACGGTGGGCGCCTTGGCGTTGAGCTCGTCGAAACGCCCGCTGCGAAAGCGTTCCCAGTTCCAGAGGCCCACTTGATCTTGCACGAACCACGACGTCATGTAATGCGGGTCCGGCAGACCATCGAACCACATTACGGTGAGCTGCAGGTCCTTCCATTGCTCGCCCTCCGATTCCATGCCGAGAGTCCAGAAGGAGCCCGGATCCTGGACATTGACCTCGAGCGTGATGCCGATCTGCGACAATTGGGCCTGCACCGTCTGGGCGATAGTCGAAAACGTGCTATCGTTCGAGCAGTCTATCCTCAACGCTAGATCGCTCACGCCGGCCTTTTCCAGAAACTCCTTTGCCTTTGCGAGATCGCCTTCTGGTGGGACGAGTGCCTTCGTACGGTGCCCGACAATACCTGGAGGAATGGTACCTGTTGCCACGTCAGCCTGGCCAGAATAAGCAGCGTCCAGGATCTGCGGCACATTGATTGCCCATTGAATCGCTTTACGAACATTGATGTCTTTCAGCTTCGGATGATCCATGTTCATCCCGATCCATAGGTAATGGAGCGAGGGCCGTTCCTCGACCCTGGTATCAGCGGGCGGATTGCTCTTGTACGTCGCAAGCGAATCCAGACTGATACCAGTGAAACCGATGTCGCCCGCCTGGTAGGCGCGTTCTGCCGTCTTGACGTCAGCCAAAGGCAAGATGCGGATTTCGTCAAAACCCGGCTTCGGGCCTGACCATTCCGGATTGCGTGTCAAGAGCAAATACTGGTTCCGCTTCCAGTCGGCAAGCACATACGGGCCGGAGAAAGCCGGCGGCTTCATGCCGAAATCACCGCCATCCTTGGTTGCCTTCACTACCGCATCTTCGGAAACTATATGGCCGACTCCATAGGGGAATGCGATGTTCCAAACCGGCACGAACGGCGCCCTGAATACGATGACGCCCGTATAATCATCCTCGAGCTCGACACGGTCGAGCGGACCCCAATCGGGCTTCGCCGGCGAATTGAGTTTAATGACTCGCTCAAAGGAGAATTTGACGTCCTTGGCGGTCAACTCGCCGTAACCGCCGGTGAACTTGATGCCTTTCTTCAGGCGGAAGCGGATATGCGTCGGATCGACCTGTTCGATCTTTTCTGCCGCTTCTAGTTCCCAGGCCCATTCGGAACCGGGCTTATAGCGAATGAGCTTCGAATAGATACAGTTCATCACCTGTACTTGCTGGACTCCTGTGTAGAAGCCGGGATCGAGTTTGCTGAGTTCCGCAACGGCGCGCACCTTGAGCACCTTGCCTTCGGCTGCCCAGACGGCTTGCGACAAGGGCATGCCGGCAGCGACGATACCCCCGCAGAGAGCGGCACCGGTTTTGAGGAACACACGGCGGCTCACCCCGCCTATCATAGCTTTCACGAAACATTCCCCTTTCAGTTGGCGAATTTCCGCTTGCAGCGGGTCGCTTCCGTTACTTATTGCGTCGACTATAGAACCCACGTCTCCGCGTCACAGTCGAAATAATCTCAATCGCAAGGTGACTTTTCGTCGACTCCCCGAGCTCATACGTCCCGGCGTCAGGGAGTCCATCGATCGCGGCTCGCGGGTCGGGATCCATTGACGCCTTCAGCAGGGTCGCGAAGTTCGCGATTTTGGATCGCATTCGGATGTGTCAAGAGGTCACCGTTTCTGAGCGCAGCCCCTCATTTGCGGCACAGACCACGAGCTTGTCTGCCCAATTAACCGGTTCAGGTATTAGCCGGGTGTCGCTCGTGGGCAGCAGGAAACTGACTAGCTCGCAGTGAGTGTCTGGCGGCCGTCCCAAGCGCCGTGGTTCGCATCAGCTGCGCCAACTTGGCCAAGTCGTCGAGCTTGGAGATTATCCAGGGCGCCACAGCGGCTGCCCCAGGCACACGCCATCTTCGATGGTGGAGGTGCTCAAGGAAGGCTCTCGTTCTTCCTAGCCTCACTGTCCAGCAAAGCGCCTCAATGCGCGCAGCCGCTCTTCGAACAGACACATCTTGGAACTGTGGACTGACGTGCGGCCGCTATCTCTCCCCCGCTCAACAGCCACAAATGGGTTCGGAGAAGCCACAATCACTCATCCGAGCAGCGCTTGATCACGGCGATACAGGGCTGCCGAAAGCAGACCGCTTGGATAGCAAAGTACACAATAAGTAATCAGCCGGTTGACTTAATTTCGGCTGTCCGGCAAGGCGTCTTCGCATAAGAAGAGTGACCTAAAGTCGAATTGGAGTCAGGCGCACGTCGTTCGAAGGCGTCAACTCGCCGCCACGAGCCTTTACACTTGAGCGAGAGATTGCCCGACCGGTTCGGGTGGAAATGTCAGGTTTTCGACCGGTGGGAAGTGGTGCGTCTGAATAAATAGGTCTCGACCATGGAAAATCGGAAATTTGCCAACATCGACGGTCAAATATGAAGACCGGCCTCGGACCGCTACCCGTCACGTTAGTGGATAATGTCTGGATTCCGCTATCCGACGGAACACGATTGGCTGCCAAGATCTGGCTCCCGGAGGATGCGACATCCAACCCGGTTCCAGCAATTGTCGACTACATCCCTTACCGCAAACGTGATGGCACCGTTCTAGAGGACGAACGGATGTATCCCTATTTCGCTTCGCATGGCTACGCGAGCATCCGTATAGACATCCGGGGCACCGGCGATTCCGAGGGCCTGTTCGAGGATGAATACGTCAAGCAAGAACAGGACGATGCTGTCGAGGCCATCGACTGGATCACACGGCAAGTTTGGTGCAGCGGCAGTGTGGGAATGATCGGCATCTCATGGGGTGGGTTCAGCGCATTGCAAGTCGCGGCGCGCCAGCCCAAGGGTCTGAAGGCGATTATCACGACCTGCTCGACTGACGATCGTTACGCCGATGATGCGCACTACATGGGCGGATGCGTTCTCAACGATACATTGGTTTGGGGGACGTCGTGTTTTGTGCGCATGGCTCAGTCGCCAGATCCCGAAATTGTTGGCGAGGACCACTGGCGCGCGATGTGGATGAAGCGGTTGGAGAATGCCCGGCCGGCGTTGATTGATTGGCTCACGCATCAGCGCCGAGATGATTTCTGGAAACATGGTTCGGTCTGCGAAGATTACGGCGCAATTGATTGCGCGGTCTTCGCCGTCGGTGGATGGGCAGATGGCTATTCCAACGCCATATTCCGGCTTCTCTCGAAGCTAGAGGGGCCACGGAGAGGGCTGATTGGGCCGTGGGGTCATAAATACCCTCATGAGGGGGTCCCAGGTCCCGCCATCGGTTTCCTGCAGGAATGCCTCCGCTGGTGGGATCACTGGTTGAAGGCCAAGGATACCGGCATCATGCAGGAACCGATGCTGCGTAGCTGGATTTTGGACAGGGCGGAGCCCGCGGCGCATTATGAGGAGCGGCCGGGACACTGGGTCGCGGACCCCAGTTGGCCGTCTCCGCATGTATCCTCACGAGTCTACCGCCTTGGCGCTGGCATGTTGGGCGAGCAGCCGCTGCCGAGAGCCACTCTTGAAATCAGCTCGCCCGCGACGGTCGGAATCGCGGGCGGTGAGTGGTGCGCCTATGGGCTGGCGAGAGTTGGTCCAGAGATGCCGCTAGATCAGCGGTGGGATGATGGGGGCTCGTTAATCTTTGACAGCCATCCCCTAACGGAAGCCACACCGATCCTGGGGTCGCCTGTTCTCGAATTGGAGATTACTTGCGATAAGCCGACGGCGATCCTGGCGGTGCGTCTTTCCGATGTCAGCCCATCGGGCGAAGTCACCCGAGTGACATACGGCCTGCTCAACCTGTCGCACCGCGACAGTCACGAAAACCTGCAGCCGATGGAAGCTAGAAAATCATACAGCATCCGCCTCGCGATGAATGAGATCGGCTATGCCTTCCCGCCCGGGCACCGGATCCGGCTGTCTGTTTCCACCGCATATTGGCCGATTGCATTTCCCGCGCCGCAGCGCGCCACATTGGGGATATATGCGCATGCAAGCCGTCTGCATCTACCGGTCAGAATGCCTCAGCCAGGTGACCATGAGTTGCCGGCGTTTGGCGCAGCGGAAGGATCTCCGTCGATGCCGACGACGGTAGTCAAACCCGGCAATCTTGAGCGGTTCGTTCGCATGGACATATTGCGGAGACAGGTCACCGTCACAGTAAAATGTGACGACGGCTCCGTGCGTCTCGATCCCATCGGCACCGTTGTTGGCCATGACAAATACATGTTCTATTCGGTCGCCGAAAGCGATCCCTCGACAGCCCGCACGGAAGTGTACGAACGCTATGAGCTGGGCCGCGGCACTTGGCAGACGGCGGTTGAAGGGAGGACAGTTATGACAGCTACCAACTCGACCTTCCACCTCCAGATCGATTTCGGCGGTTACGCAAACGGCGAGCGCATCTTCGACAGATCATGGTCAAAAGACATTCCGCGTGACTTTGTTTGACCGGATGGAGTTGACTGCGGATATTGCAGGAGAGGGACCACGACACCGCGGCCGGTAGGCGCAACGGCCACGGCGCGTCACACGATCTTGAGATCCAACGTCATTGCCGAAAATGGGGGCGGGCTATGCAACAGTCTCTCCCTCGCCACCTTGCGCACGTCGAGTATTTTCGCTCGGAGGCTTGCAGCGGGCTTCAGAGGATTTGGTTGGATGCTAGCGTCGTTGAGCCCCAACAGTGCTGAGGCCACCCGCACAATATCGAGATGATAGGATTTGCTAGCCACACATCGGCGGCGGGAGCGAGACTGTCACGAGTTGGCTTAAGCAGATCGCAGATTACCCAGCAGCGGTTCCTTTGCAACACGTTAGTTGCGTCCGCAACGCATTCCCTGCAAGAGAGGTGGCTGAGTATGACGGAAGGGTGATGCCTTTCGAAGGGTCAGTAAGACGCCAGGCGCCGCACGTCGATAGGTCCCGGTCGAGTAACTGAGCCATTCGACTTTCGTCCTCACAGCTCCCGGCGGCCTGCGCCCAAGTGCGAGTAATGCCTGGAGTTGGCATCCGGAAGCGTGCTGTCAGGGTTTCGAACTCCGACCAGCTCATGCGCCGGCTTTCTGGCTACGCCGGTCTCAGGCACCGTAGCCATGTCCGACACACTTCCCGGTAGAACCCGCTGAGCGCTAGTCTAGAATAGATAGTTGTGAGGCCTGCCGTGTTAGCCGCATTGTTCACGCAGAACGGCGTGGCCAGTGCATTAGCCGCCTAATCTCCTGATGCAACGCCTTAAGCTTGCGTTAGGCGCTTCCCTTCCGTCGATGAACCGGCCTGTCCCGATTCGCCCGCTGATGCGAGGGTGCCGCGAACCGCGCCAAACTCGACCAGCCGCGTCTTATCGTCATGGAGCATCAAGCCGAAGTTGGTCAGCCGCACATCGAGGGCAAAGAGCATTTCTCACGTGTCCGCTTGCCAGGGCCTTGATGGGGAGCGGTGCCGCACGCGCCGCCCTTGGCGTGCGAGCAGTCGAAATACACCCGAAACTAGACGAAGTTCTGATACGCATCGCGGCGGCCGGCACCAACAATACCGATATGAACACCCGGATGGCTGGTCTTCGAGTCGTCGCTGGGGGCGACGGGTAAAGGGCGCTCCGCGATCGTGTGGTCGTAGTCGCATGAGCCCGCCCGATGCGTATCAGCAGGTCGATCGCGCACACGTTTGGGCGCCGATTCATGTCGTTCGAAGCTCTGATGAGAGCTGTGCGAGAGGTTCCGCAAAGCCGGCGCCGATGATCCCGCCAATCGAAGGCGAGACCGTCCTCCGCTCCTGCTCCGCCGGAGAATTGCTTTCCACACCGCCGGTCCGAGGTCCTTCGGAAGTCGACTTACCTTCATGGAAGACTTAGTTTGGCAGTGCGGCCCCCATCCACGACAAAGATCTGGCCGGTGACGAATGCAGCTTCGTCGGAGGCAATCCATGCGACCATAGCCGCGACTTCCTCAACCCGGCCGGTTCGACCCAACGGATGAATGGCACCCAGCCGTCCCCGCGCCTGCTCGGTCAACGCGGCCATGAAATTGACATTGAGATCCGTATCGATCCAGCCAGGAGCTACGCCGTTGCAACGCACCCCGTCTGGCCCACCATCGACCGCGACGGCACGCGTCAGGCCATGCAGCCCTGCTTTCGAGGCGCAATAGGCCGCGTGCCCCGGGTTGGACGCCAATCCCTCAATTGAGCCGATATTGACGATCGCGCCGCGGCTTTTTCGAAGATGAGGCATGGCGCGACGGATCAGCAGGAAAGGAGCATCAAGGTTGAGCGCCATTGTGCGTCGCCACTCGTTCAGCCCCGTCTCATCTATCTTCGCTTCAGCCATGCGCCCAGCGTTGTTGACGAGGATATCGAGCCTGCCGGCCTGTTGAACCACATCGTCAATGATCACGGCCGGAACGTCGGGGTCGCAAAGGTCCGCGACTATCGTTTCTATACGGCAGGCCTTCTCAAGCTGAACCGCAAAGACTCTGGCTCCCTCGCCGGCAAGCCTGTCGGCGATTGCCGCCCCAATGCCGCTGCTGGCTCCCGTCACCAGGGCGACCTTCCCCACGAAGCGGCTCATGCTACAGCCTTTCCGCCGTTCACGTCGCCCACAACAATCCATCTCATTCTAGAAGACCCTCGGCGAACACAGCGTGCCGACCGCGCATCGCTCTGTGAATTCCCCCAAAGCCGCGCGCAGCGCGCCTGAGTTTCACCATCCGCCGGGGAAGGCATCCTCTCGTCCATTAGGCTTCCTCTGGCCAAGTGCTTGGAAAATACGCCGGGCGCTTTCTCCAACCCGTCGCCGGCAGTTCCTGTTGCCTAGCTACAAGGAGGTTCAAAAGCCGTGCCAACTGAGAAGTAGGAGCGCCAGAAAAAGAGTTCTACAGGTTATTCAAAGCTCTAAACGAGAGCGCATCAGCAGCGAAGCCGACCGCCACCGTGTCCCGGACTCGACAAAGCCGACAATCGGTGTCGGCACCCTGCGTTTTCCCAGAAAGTGGGCAGGATTTTCTCGGAATCCGTCCCTCTTGGGGACAATTCCAAATCTCGTAGACTGACCAGCAGCTGGCCAATCCTACTTGCAACAAAACCTTCAAATAAGTTTGCAGGATCTTCGCGCCCGCAAATCATCGACACTGCTATTGTCA
>NZ_AYVN01000022.1:0-34747 GCF_000502815.1 Mesorhizobium sp. LSJC269B00 | reverse complement strand
ACCCAGTCACCAGTGAGTTGCCCTGTCCCTCGTGCGGAGCGCCAGTTGCTCCGTACGAACGGGTGCGCCCGACCCTGCGGGAACGAGTGCCGGCTGCCTCCTCTATTGCAATCTTTGCCTATTCGGCGACCCCGCCTCGGCGTACCGGCGACCAAGGAGAACTCTCCCTTGCCATCAATTGATGGTCCATCGCTCCAACGGCCCCGCGCTGGTTCGGCACCTTCGACGAAGCAATGATGAAGGCATAGGATACGGCTTGAGGCGCAAAGCGGCCTGTCATGCATGCCTCAGCTAGGCTACTGGCGAACGCGTCTCCAAGGCCAAGTCTCTACTTTGCAGAACGCCTCCCTACGCCCCCAGCGTCGGCTCCGTGTTCACCTCCAGCGCCTCTTCCGCTTCATCCTCTTCACCCAGCACCTCGCCATGAACCCCCAGCGGCCGCCCGATCCAGATCGGATCGACCAGATGGTCGCGCTTGGGGTTGGTGGTGTTGGGGTGGATGAGGATGCTGAGGCCGCCGTGGTTCAGCATCAGCCAGGGGACCAGCGTGGCGAAAATCTCGGTGGCGAAGGAGACCTGGTACATGGCCTGTTCGTGCGGGCCGACCGGCTCGTCGCGCCAGTTGCCCAGGCGCACGCGGAAGCGTTCGCCGATGCGCAGGCGCAGCCATTCGGCGTGCTGCCGCTCGGCTTGCCCGTCATAGTAGATGTGGGCGTGATAGCTGGCGATCTCGGCGAGAGGCCTTGGCGGGTTGGCGGTGTTCACCTTGATGGCTCCCTCGGTGATTGTTGTGCGGGCAGCGTATACGCAAGGGAGCGGGGTGGCCAAGGGGGGCACAGCGTGTGCTCGTCATCTCGATCTCGGGCCAATCGCATATGGAGCTCCCCCACTCCGTCTCGGCTTCGCCGAGCCACCTCTACCCCCACATTCGTGGGGGAGAGGAAANCCCCACTCCGTCTCGGCTTCGCCGAGCCACCTCTACCCCCACATTCGTGGGGGAGAGGAAATGCTAACCGCCGAGGTCGTGGCCTTGAAAAGCTTGGCATTTCCTCACCCCCATGGACATGGGGGAGAGGTGGCCGCGCAGCGGCCGGAGTGGGGGCGGGCGCCGCCGTATGCCTATTGCAAGCACTTCATCGGGCGAGGAAACGCTGATCGCAGAGGTCTCTTGCCCCGATCAAACCCTGCCCATCAGCATCAGGATCAGCAGCACCACCAGCACAATGCCGACGATGCCCGATGGCCCATAACCCCAGGAGCGCGAGTGTGGCCAGGCCGGTACGGCGCCGATCAGGATCAGGACTAGAACGATGATGAGGATGGTGCTGACGGTCATTAAGAGTCCCTCGCCTTGCTGGTCGGATACGAGGGGACAATGCAACAGGCCGCCCGGTTGTTCCGGACGGCCTTTCGTCTGACTGGTCGAATGCAGCTATTCCGCGGCTTTCGGGAAGGCGATTGCCGGCTCATCGAGCGGACCCGGCGTCGGCCCTGTGGACGCATCCCTTTTCTTTTCGCGGCCGAACAGCCGGCGGAAGAAGGCATAGAAGCGGCTGTTCTTGCTGCGCGTGAAGATCATCAGCATCGACGGCGTCACCACCAGCGTCAGCAGCGTGGCGAACGACAGGCCGAAGACGATGGCCGAGGACAGCGAAATCCACCATTGCGTCGACGGCGCGTTGATCGTCGTCTCGTGATGGAAGATTTCAAGGCCGAGGCCAAAGGCGATCGGCAGCACGCCGAGGATGGCCGAGACCGCCGTCAGCACGACCGGGCGGGCACGTTCGCGGCAGGTCTGCAGCACCGCCTCCATCTTGTCCCAGCCCTCTTCGCGCAGCCGGTCATAGGTGTCGATGAGCACGATGTTGTTGTTCACCACCACGCCGGCCAGCGCGATGACGCCGATGCCCGACATGACGATGCCGAAGGCTTCGCCGGTCAGCAGCAGCCCCAGGAACACACCGATCGTCGCCATGACCACGCAGGACAGCACCAGAAGCACGCTGGTGAACTTGTTGAACTGCATCAAGAGCACCAAGAAGATCAGGAAGATCGCCGCACCGAAGGCTTTGCCGAGGAAGGCGCTGGCTTCGGCGCTGTCCTCGTTCGACCCCGCCAGCTTCCAGCGTATGCCGTTGTCGAGCTTCATGTCGGTGACCGCCTTGGTCACCTCCGCCTGCACCGCCGCGACCTGCGTGCCGGCGGCGACGTTGGCCTGGACGACCACGGTGCGGGCGCCATCGATGCGGTTGAGGATGCCGACGGTCGGCTCCGGCTTGCGCACGACGAAGTTGGAGATCGGCACCGAGCCTTGCGCGGTCTGCACCCTGAGCTCATCGAGCGTCGACAGCGTGCGCCGGTCTTCGGGCAGGCGCAGCCTGATGTCGACGGCATCGTCGGCGCCGGCCGGCCGGTATTCCGACAGCTTCAGGCCGTTGGTCACCAACTGCACCACGGTGCCGACCGCGGTCGGGCTGATGCCGTACTGCGCCGCCTTGGCGCGGTCGACCTCGAGCGCCCAGTCGACGCCGGGCGGCGGCAGGCCGTCGGAAACGTCGATGACGCCGGGCACCTTGGCGATGCGCGCCGCGACCGCACGGGCCTGGTCGTCAAGCCCTTTTGGATCGATGGCCGAAAGCCGCAGCTGCACCGCCTTGCCTGTGGGAGGACCGGCCTCCGGCACGCGCACTTCGACATCGACGCCGGGAATGCCGGCCATCACTGTTCGCAACTCGTCCAGGATATGGTTGGCCGATTTGCGCTCGCGCCAGTCGATGAACTCATACTGGATGACGCCGACGACGTCCTCCGGCACGTCCTGTCCGCCGCCCTGCGTCTTGCCGACGCGGGTGTAGACCGATTTGACGCCGGGCCAGCCGAGCAGCCGGTTTTCGGCGATCCTGGTCGCCGTATCCATTTCGGCCAGCGAGAGATTGCCGCGGGCGTGCACATAGAGCAGGCCGTAATCGGGCTCGACGCTGGGGAAGAACTCGACGCCGGCGCCGTATTTGGAATAGGCGAAGCCAACGCCGGTCAAAAGCACGGCGGTAAGCACCAGCACGGTGATGGGGAAGCGCACCGCCTGCTTGACCAGCGCCATGTACCAGCCGTCGCGATTTTGTTCCTCGTGATGCTCCGGCGCCTTGGCGAAAAGCGCGCCCAGCGTCGGCGCGAACACCAGCGCATAAAGCATCGAGGCCGACAGCGTGACGATCAGCGTGATCGGCATGTATTTCATGAAGTCGCCGATGATGCCGGGCCAGAACAGCAGCGGCGAAAACGCCGCGATGCGCGTCATTGTGGCCGCGATGACGGGGCCCGCCATGCGCTTGGCCGCCAGCGTGAAGGCTTCCTCCTTCGGCATGCCTTCGCCCATGCGCCGCTCGGCGAACTCGGTGACGATGATGGCGTCGTCGACCAGCATGCCGACCGCCAGGATAAGGCTGAACAGCACGATCATGTTGATCGTGTAGCCCATCATCGCCAAGAGCAGGATGCCGATCAGGAACGATGACGGAATGGCAAGCCCGATCAGCAGCGAGGCGCGGCCGGACAGCGCATAGAGGATGACGATGAACACCAGGATGACGGCGATCATCACGTGGTTCTGCAGGTCGCCCAGCAGCTGGTTGACGAAGACAGACTTGTCCTGCGTGTAGGTGATGTTCATGCCTTCCGGCATGGTCTTGACGTAGGCGTCGGACACTTCCCGCACCTTGGCCAGCGTGTCGATCAGGTTGGCGCCGATGCGCTTCTTGACTTCGATGGCGATGGCCGGCTTACCGTTGAGGCGGGTGATGGTCTCGGCGTCGGCGAAGGTCGAACGCACCGTGGCGATGTCCTTCGCCTGCACGACGGCATTGGGGCCGGCGACCACCGGCAAGGACGCGACATCCTCGGGTGTCTCGATCAGCGACGGCACCTTGACCGCGTATTTGCCTTCCGAACCCTCGATGTTGCCGGCGGCGACCAGGCTGTTGGAAGCGCCGACGGCGCCGATCAGCTGGTCGAGCTGCAGCCCGTAGGACGACAGTTTCATCGGGTCGATGACGACCTCGACAAGATCGTCGCGCGCGCCCTGCAGCGAGCCTTCGAGAACGCCAGGCACTTCTTCGATGCGGTCGCGCAATTCGCGCGCGGCGGCCGTCAGCACGCGCTCGGGCAATTCGCCCGACAGCGTCACCACCAGCACCGGGAATTCGGAGATGTTGACCTCGGTGACGACAGGCTCTTCGGCCGCCTGCGGCAGGTCGGCCTTGCCGTCCTGCACCTTGGAGCGCGTGTCCTGAAGTGCTGTCGCCAGGTTGGTCTGCGGCTGGAACTCGACCAGCACATAGCCGCCGCCCTGGAAGGCGGCCGAGCGCATTTCCTTGAGGCCCTTGAGGCTCTTCAGCTTGCTTTCCATCGGCCGCAGCAGAAGGCGCTCGGAATCCTCAGGCGAAATGCCCTGATAGATCAGGCTGACATACATCATCGGAATCGGAACGTCGGGTTCCGCTTCCTTCGGCGTCGACTGATAGGCGACCCAGCCCGCCAGCAGCAGGAAGACCAGCACCGCAATGGTCAGCCGGGCATTGTTGATCGCGAGTTTGACGATATCCATGGCTAACGCCTGTTCTCAAGATTTCAGGAGCCGCATTGCCGCCGGTTGTCCCCGCCCCGGCTGTCCCCGGCCGAAGGCCGCTCCGGCGCTACTGCGTTGTCGCTTCGCCCAACAGTTTCTGGATGGTCGCCTGGTCGGCCTCGACCGGCTTGACGACGTCGCCTTCCTTGACGAGTTCCTGGCCGGCGACGATGACGCGGGCATCGGCTGGAATGCCGCCAAGCACCAGGCCCTTCGGCGAGTCGTCAACGAGGTCGATCGGGAAGAACACCACCTTGTTGTCCTTGTCGACGGCACGGATGCCAAGATCGCCCTTGTCGCCTAGCGTCACCACGGAGCGCGGCAACATGACGGCATCGGTCGGCTGCGCGCTGAGCGCAATCTCTGCCGTCATGCCGGCCGGCACCGAGCCATCGGCATTGGGGACGGCGATCTCGACGCGGAAGGTTCGGGTCGCCGACGAGGCGTCGCGGCTGATGTAGCGCACCGTGCCTTCGACGGTCTGGCCGCTGACCAGCCGGACAGTGGCCTTGTCGCCGAGCTTGAGATAGCCGAGGTCGCGTTCGCTGACTTCGCCGCGCGCAATCACCGGATCGAGCTTGAGGATGGTTGCCACCTCGCCGCCCTGCATGACGGAACTGCCGAGCTCCACCGGCACCCGGTCGATGACGCCGTCGAAGGGCGCCTTGACCAGATTGCGGTCGAGCTCGGCCTGCGCCGTTTCCAGCTGCGACTGCGCAGCGGTCAGGTTCGAACGCGCCGTGTCGAGCTGCAGCTTGGGCAGATTGCCGGTCTTCATGAGCCGCAGCGATGCGTCGAGTTCAGCCTGGCGCTGCACGACGAGCTGCTTGGCATTGTCGACCATCGAGATCTTTTCTTCCGCCGCAAGCATCAGCACCAGATCGCCGGTCTTGACGTGATCGCCCTGCTTGACCGGCAGCTTTTCGATGACGCCGGCGACACGCGTCGCCAGCACGGCGCGCTTGTCGGCCTCGGTCAGCCCGGAAATGCGGATGGCGCGGGCATAGGTCTTGCGCTGCGGCGTCACCACCGCGACGGTGCGCAGCGGCGCCTTCGGTTCGGCCTCGGCGGTCTTGGTTGCATCCGGTGCCTTGGCCTGATCGCCCGGCTTGGCCTGGTCGCCCGGCTTGGCTGCGCCTTCGACAGCGGCGCTGCCGACGGACGAAAACGCGCCTGTTCCCATCCAGGCGGCGAAGCCGATGAGCACGACAATAGCGGCAAGCTTGTGAAACCTGATCTTCGGCATCATTGTTTTTCCACTGCGGGGTTCGGCCAAGTCGTTATCCAACAGGAGTCCGTCGTCTAACAGCTACCGTGTCTTCCAACTCGGGCGCGTCGCCGATATGGGTGCGCGCCAGGCCGTGTTCAATTTGCCGTGAACGGCGAAGCCGCGCTTCTACATCAAAGTTGCATCGCAATACAGTCGAAAAGTTGCAGGGGCATTGCGCAAGGCAGGCGTAGTGTGGCCAACGGAAACGGTTTTATCGGCGCCCCGTCAGGCGGCGGAACCACAGTCTCGGAACCATACGGATGTTGGAGGCGCTTTGTTTTCAAGGCGTTTTGGGCACTGACATCCCCTGTGCCCGCACTAGTTTTTGACGCTCAAATGTGGGCGCGCCCTGCGTCGTCGCGACTTGAATGGCAGTAGGCGTCAGTATGATTTTGTATACCGTCACACGCAGAAGTTGCGCCGCATCGGGAAAGCCGCCGGCGCTGCCCGAAAAACTCAGGCCCGCCGGCGTTCCGCCTCCGGCTTCTTGCGGGCGGCGAGAAATTCCTTCACCCGCCGTCCCGGTGCCGGCCCGCGCACCGGTTTGAAGCCGTCATCGAGTTCGCCGGAAAGATCGAGCGTCGGCCGCTTGCCGACGGCGTCGTAATTCTCCTCCAGCCAGTCGCTCGCCGCTATGCGGCCAAGGTCGCGCAAATAGGTCAAAAAAGCCCATTCGGCGTTGACCTTGGATGACGCCGACAGATCCTTGAACGCCTCGTCGGCATCGATGCGGTGCATGCGGATGTCGCGGTATTCGCCGCGCGGCAGCCGGCCGGCGGCGATCAGCTCCTTGACGAAGGCGATCGAGCGGAATTCGTTCAGCAGCCCGGCATTGAAGGTGATCTCGTCGATGCGGTTCTGGATTTCGTTGGCGCTTCTCGGCGTGCCTTCGCGCACCACCGGATTGATCTGCACCAAAAGCACATCCTCGGTCGCCGCCGTCTTGAAGAACGGGAACAGCGCCGGATTGCCGCCATAGCCGCCATCCCAATAGGGCACGCCCTTGATCTCGACGGCGCGGAACAATTGTGGCAGGCAGGCCGAGGCCATCACCGTGTCGAGGTCGATCTCGCCATCGGAAAAGACGCGCAGCTGGCCGGTCTCGACATTGGTCGCCGAAATGAACAGCTCCATCGACTTGCAGGCGTGAACATTTTTGAAATCGATCTCCTGCTCGACCACGTCGCGCAGCGGGTTCAAGCCCAGCGGATTGGCGACATAGGGCGAAAACACTCGGGACATGGTGTCGAAGAAGAAATATCCGGGCGTGTTCTCGATCGACCAGTTGCCCCAGGCGACGTCCCACGGCATGCGCTGCACTGGGCTGAAGCGGCCCTTGGCCGCCACCGCGCGCCAGAAATCGTCGAGCTTTTGCCGTGCACCCTCGACGCCGCCGCGCACAAAACCATCGGCCAGCGCCACCGCATTCATCGCGCCGGCGCTGGTGCCGGACACGGCTGAAATGTCGAGCCTGCCATCCTCCAGCAGCCGGTCGAGTACACCCCAGGAGAAAGCCCCGTGCGAGCCGCCGCCCTGCAGCGCGATGTTGATCTTCTTCGTTTCCTCCGCCTTGCCGTTTTTGGTCATGGCGTTCCTGTTCGGTTTGGTCACTGCTGCCTCATCCCGCCCGGGAGTCGGGAGGGTTCGACTGCAGCGGACTTATATTGCAGTGCAGCATATAAGGGATGACCAAGGCAAGAACACGAACACGGTCGCGTGATCACATGAAATTTTGGTCATGGGGAATGGCCCTCCACGCCGAGGTCTTCGCCCTACGAATACCCCCACCCTTGATCCCTCCCCACAAGGGGGAGGGAGACTTGGTAGACGCTGATCTCAGCAAACCACCGACGTTTCGGCGGCGCGCGCCAGCTGCCCTCCCCCTTGTGGGGGTCCGAAGGACGGGCGAGACCCGTGGCTCGCCCCGGCAAGCTAGGGTGGGGTCCTCTTCGCAACAATCTGAACTTGGAACCTCAGGCCACGAGGTCCGGCACCGGCCCGATATAGCGCGACTGCGGCCGGATCAGCCGCCCCGTCGTCTGCTGTTCGCGCGCATGCGCGATCCAGCCGGCGACACGTCCGGCGGCAAAGACATTGCTGAACGTCTGTGGCGGAAAGCCAGCCGCCTCAAGCACAAGCGCTGTGTAGAACTCGACATTGGTCTGCAGCGAGCGCTGCGGCTTGGCGATCCGCAGCACTTCGAGCGCCGTCTGCTCGACCTGTTCGGCGAAGGCCAGCCGGCGGCCGGTTTCGCCTTCGCTGCCGAGCTGCCGCACGACGGCTTTCAGTACATCGGCGCGCGGATCGCGCACGCGGTAGATACGGTGGCCGAAACCCATGATGCGCTCGCCATGCGCGACCTTCTCGCGCAGCCAACCGGCCGCGTCGCCATGCGCCTGGATTGCATCGAGCATCTCGATCACCGGGCCGGGCGCGCCGCCGTGCAGCGGCCCCTTGAGCGCGCCGAGCCCGGCCAGCACCGACGATGTCAGCCCGGCCAGCGTCGATGCGACGACGCGGGTGGCGAAGGTCGAGGCGTTGAGGCCGTGATCGCACACGGTCACCAGATAGGTGTCGAGTGCCCTTGCCAGCGCCGGCGACGGGACGGATCCCTCGAGCATCCTCAGCATGTCGGCGGCATGATCGGCCTTAGCGTCAGGTGCGGTCGGCTGCTCGCCGCGCGCCAGCCGCAGCAGAGCCGGCGTCAGCACGGCGGGCGCCGCGATCAGCCGCAAGGCGTCCGTCAGCGTCTCGCCATCCGGCAGCAGCGCCATGCCGGCGCGCATGGCGCTATAGATCTCAAGCGGTGCGAGCAGCGGCGGCGAGGGCGCAAGCCGCTCGAACACCTCGACGCGAGCCTTGCCCAGCCTCGCTGCCAGTTCGGCATCGCCGGGAAGGCCGTCGAAGAAGCCGTCGAGCAACAGGCGAACCACTTGCGCATAGCGCCAGCGTCCCGCCAATTCCGGCAGCGAATGACCGCGGATCGTCAGGCGGCCGCCAAGGCCATCGACATCGGAGAGCACGGTCTCCGCCGCCACCACATCATCGAGCCCGTTCGCCATATCTCATCTCCTTGCAGCTTTTCTGCATGGGAGATAAGGGTTGGGCTGCGCCTCGATCAATCTTGATCAATATAATCAATGTATGGGCTGAAAATGTCCGAATGGCTGTCGCGGGAAGAGGCGCTGGAAAGGCTCAAGGTCCGGCCGCAGACACTCTACGCCTATGTCAGCCGTGGCCGCATCGGCATGCGGCCGGATGAGAGCGACCCGCGCCGCAGCCAGTACCGCGCCGACGACATCGCGGCATTGGCGACCCGCCGGGCGCGGGGCCGCAGTCCCTCGGCCATCGCCGAGAGTGCGATCGCCTGGGGCGAACCCTCGATTGTCACCGCGATTTCGACTGTGCTGCACGGTCGACTGATCTATCGAGGGCAAGACGCCGTTGCGCTCTCCAAAGCGGCGACGCTGGAGGAAACCGCTGCTGTGCTCTGGGCCTCGCCTGAACCGGTGGCTTTCAAAGCTCCGTCATCTGAAGCGCCTCATCCAGTCGGCCGCGCCTCGGCCTTTGCGCAGCTTGCCATGCTTGCAGGCCACGGGCGGCCTTCGCTAGGACGCAGCGCCGCCTCGCTGTGCACCGAGGCCGCGCGCACAGTCGGAGCGCTGGCGCAGTCGCTGGGCGCTGAAGCCGGCACAGCGCCCGTCCATAAGCGCCTGGCGCAGGGCTGGTCGGTGGATGATGCCGGCGCGGAAGCGATCCGCTGCGCCCTCGTCCTGCTCGCCGATCATGAACTCAACGCATCGACCTTCGCCGCCCGCGTCGCAGCGTCCACAGGCGCCTCGCCTGCCGCATGCCTGCTGGCCGGCCTGGCAACGCTGTCCGGCCCGCGCCACGGTGGCGCCGGCGAAGCGGTGATGCAACTGGCTGAAGATGCAGCAGCCCACGGCGCGGATGCGGCGATCCGGCGCTGGCTCGGCCATGATCGGCCCTTGCCGGCGTTCGGCCATCCGCTCTATCCCGACGGCGATCCCCGTGCCACCGCACTTCTGGAAGTCATCCCTGTCGACGAGACGCTGCAACAGCTGCAAAAAGCCGCCATGGCGGCGGTCGGTGCCCAGCCCAACATCGACTTCGCCCTGGCCGCACTAACGCGCGGCCTTGGCTTGCCGCGCGATGCACCGTTCCAGCTGTTTGCGCTCGGACGCAGTGTCGGCTGGGCCGCGCATATGGTCGAACAGATCATTAGCGGCAGCATCATCAGGCCGCGTGGCCGCTATGAGGGACGCGTGACTCAAGCCGACCTGGCCGTGTTCCCGAACCGCGCACGGTACGCGACGGGCGTCGTGGCGAACTGCTGACGAAAATGATGCCGCAGCGTGCCTGCCGCGCCAAAGCCGGCAGTCTCGGCAATCCGTTCGATCGGCATGGCGGTGTCTTCCAGCAGCGTGCGCGCCCGCGAAAGCCGTTCCGACAGCAGCCAGCGCGCCGGCGTGACGCCGGTTGCGGCCGCGAACCGGCGCAGGAACGTCCGCTCGCTCATACCGGCAAGCTCGGCCAAGATGGCGACGGGATAGTCGGCGGCAATATCGGCGCGCATCCTGTCGATCAACGGTCCAAGCCGGCTGCGCTCATGTGGCTCGGGAACGGAACTCTCGACATACTGCGCCTGACCGCCGTCGCGATGCGGCGGCACCACCAGACGCCGTGCCACCATATTTGCCGCCTTGGTGCCGAAGTCGCGCCGCACCAGATGCAGGCAAAGGTCGATACCCGCGGCACTCCCGGCCGATGTCAGGACATTTCCTTCGTCAATGTACAGGACATCCGGAACCACGGTGATATCAGGGTAGAGCTCCGTCAGCTTCTCGCTATAGCGCCAATGCGTCGTCGCTCTTTTGCCCGCAAGCAGGCCGGCCGCCGCAAGCACGAACACGCCCGAACAGATCGAAAGAATGCGAGCGCCGCGCTCGCTCGCCTTCCGCAGCGCCACGATCAGCGCCGGCGGCACCGGCGCCTCCGTTCCGCGCCATCCCGGTACGATCACCGTGCCGGCCTGGCCGATCAGATCGATCCCGCCGTCGGCAACAATACGCACGCCGCCCAGCGCGCGCATTTCACCGCCATCGATCCCGGCAACGGCAAAACGGTACCAATCCTCACCCATTTCCGGCCGGGGCAAGGCGAAGATCTCAACCGCCACGCCAAACTCGAACGTGCACAGCCCGTCATAGGCAACGGCAACGACAAGAGGGTTGGCAGGGCGCGGATTGGCAGAGGATGGCATGATCTTGACGATATATGGCAAAGCTGCCAGCTGCAATCGCCCTGCTTCCTGTCTTATCTCTCCGTCGCATCAGCAATGGAGATACGAGGATGAGCCACGTGACAGACATTCCGGCGGCATCGCCGGATATCGCCCGCGACCATTTTCTGCGCCGGCTTTCCGTCGAGACCGACTGTTCCGACGTCGCCGCCGCAATGCGTGCCGGAGAGCCGGACTTTATTCTCCTGCATGTGGTCGGGTCGCCGGAAGCCTATGGACGCCGCCATGTGCCGGGCGCGCTGCATCTGCCGCACCGCGAAATATCGGCCGAGCGGATGGTGCAATGGCCCGAAAAGACGCTGTTCGTCGTTTATTGCGCGGGACCGCATTGCAATGGCGCGGATCAGGCGGCCTTCAAGCTGGCCAGCCTCGGTCGTCCCGTGAAGATCATGATCGGCGGCATAACCGGTTGGCAGGACGAGGACCTTCCTTTCGCTTCAGGCAAGGAGCCCGGTGTCTTGCACGCGTGAGGCCACGGCCAGGCTGCGCGGCAGCGTCCACGCGATATGGTCGGGCTGGAGTAAGCATGCAAAGGCGATGGTTAGAATTCGTCCATTCGAGCGCCAGGATGTCGGTGCGGTGCTCGCCCTCATGCGGGCGCTAGCTGTCTTCGAGGGTTATGACGACAAGCTTCGCGTCACCGAAGCGAACCTCATCGAGCACGGGCTGGGGCCATCGCCCCGGTTCGGCGTGTTGGTGGCGGAGCGAGAGGGCGTGATCGTCGGCATCGCCGTCCACTACCTCATCCCCTGGACCTACGACCTGAAGCCAGTTGTCTGGCTGAAGGAACTCTACGTCACTGAAGCGACGCGCGGCATGGGGGTCGGCCATGCGCTTGTTGAACAGCTTCGCCAACACGCTTTGAGCATTGGCGCCTCCGCCATCAAATGGACGGTGCTGAAATCCAACTCGCCGGCCAAAGCCTTCTACCGCTCGCTCGACGGCCAGCCCGACGATATCTGGGAACCGTGGCAGCTGAAAATCGACCCGTGACAGCCGCCTCGACCAACTGAGGGCGGTCGACCATGCGGTGGTCGCTTACGACATGGTGTCAAGCTTGCGCTGCATGGCGGCGATCTGTTGCTTCAGTTCCTGAAGGTCGTCGCCGCTCTTTTCCGGGACATCCTTGCGGGCCGGCTCGGGTGCAGCCGCGGCCGCAGCATTTGTGGCGGCGGTCGGGAACGGCGTGAACAGGCGCATCGCGTTCTGGAACATTTCCATGTTGCGGCGTGTCTGCTCTTCCAGCGCCTTGATCGGCGTGGCGATCTTCATCGCATCCAGCGGCGACTTGCCGATCGCGCCCTTCATCTGCTCGCGGAACCGCTCCTGTTCCTTGGAGAAGGCCATCATCGACTGTTCGAGGAAGCTCGGCACGATCTGCTGCATCTGGTCGCCATAGAAAGCGATCAGCTGGCGCAGGAACGGGATCGGCAGCATGTTCTGCCCATCCTTGTTCTCCAGTTCGAAGATGATCTGCGTCAGCACCGGATGGGTAATGTCGTCACCGGTCTTGGCGTCCTGGACGGTGAACTCCTCGCCCTTCTTGACCATCTCGGCCAGATCCTCGAGCGTGACATAGGTGCTGGTGCCGGTGTTGTAGAGCCGGCGATTGGCATATTTCTTGATAATGATAGGGTCGTCTTTCGCGGCCATCAGCATCCTCCCGGGACACCGGCGCGCCTGAGTAAGCCGCCGGTAACGATTGCGCCATTTTTAAGGATATGCGCAAAAGCTCTATAATTCCAAGCGCTTTGTGCAGTGCGGCATCATTTATTGCTGCATGGCCGGCCAATTATGCTGCGCAGCAAAGGTTGGGCGATCCCGCCGGCCGCTCACGCCCTGCTTGCGGCGCTTGGCCGGCATGCCCATTTCCGGTTTGACTTGGGGTGTGGAACGGGCAAGAAAAGTCCCAACAAGCCCCCAAGAACACGACACCTCGAAGTCTGGAGAGAAAAATGTCCGCTTCCAATTCAATCGTCGTTGCCAGCGCCGCACGCACGGCTGTCGGCTCTTTCAACGGCGCCTTCGCCGCCACCCCGGCGCATGAACTTGGCGCCGTCGTCATCAGGGAGCTTTTGGCGCGCGCCGGCGTCGAGCCGGGTGAAGTCGACGAGGTCATTCTCGGCCAGGTGCTGACCGCCGCGCAGGGCCAGAACCCCGCCCGCCAGGCGTCGATCAATGCCGGCCTGCCCAAGGAGACCACCGCCTGGGGGCTCAACCAGGTTTGCGGCTCTGGCCTGCGCGCCATCGCGCTCGGCATGCAGCAGATCGCCGCCGGCGACGCCACTGTGATCATCGCCGGCGGCCAGGAATCGATGTCGCTGTCGCCGCACGCCGAGCACCTGCGCGCCGGCGTCAAGATGGGCGACTACAAGATGATCGATACCATGATCAAGGACGGGTTGTGGGACGCCTTCAACGGCTACCACATGGGCAACACCGCCGAGAACGTCGCCCGCCAGTTCCAGATCACCCGCGACGACCAGGACCAGTTTGCGCTGGCCTCGCAAAACAAGGCCGAGGCCGCGCAGAAGGCCGGCAAGTTCAAGGACGAGATCGTCGCCTTCACGATCAAGGGCAGGAAGGGCGACACTGTCGTCGACCAGGACGAGTACATCCGCCACGGCGCCACCATCGACGCCATGTCCAAGCTGAAGCCGGCTTTCGACAAGGACGGCACCGTGACCGCCGCCAACGCGTCGGGCATCAATGACGGCGCCGCCGGCGCGCTGCTGATGAGCGAGGCTGAAGCCACAAGGCGCGGCATCACCCCGCTGGTGCGCATCGCCTCATGGGCGACGGCCGGCGTCGATCCGGCGATCATGGGCACCGGACCTATTCCCGCCTCGAAGCGGGCGCTCGAGAAGGCCGGCTGGTCGGTCAAGGACCTCGACCTTGTCGAGGCCAATGAAGCCTTCGCCGCGCAGGCCTGCGCCGTCAACAAGGGCATGGGCTGGGATACGTCGATCGTCAACGTCAATGGCGGCGCCATCGCCATCGGCCATCCGATCGGCGCGTCGGGCGCCCGCGTCTTCAACACGCTGGTTTTCGAGATGCGCCGCCGCGGCGCCAAGAAGGGCCTTGCCACGCTGTGCATCGGCGGCGGCATGGGCGTCGCTCTGTGCGTGGAAGCGCTGTGAAAGAGAAGTGAGTAGTGAATAGGGAGTAGTGAATGGGGAAGAAGGAGCAGCGCGGCGGGATATCGATCCCTACTCGCTACTCCCTACTCCCTATTCCCTTCTTCCGACCAAAGGGAGGAAGAACTTTCAATGACCAAAGTAGCGCTCGTCACCGGTGGATCGCGCGGCATCGGCGCCGCCATATCGATCGGCCTGAAGAATGCCGGTTACACCGTTGCAGCCAACTATGCCGGCAATGACGAGGAGATCGGAAGAGCACACGNCAGACGTGTGCTCTTCCGATCTGAATCAAACAGGTCGAGGCCGATCTCGGCCCGGTCTCGGTGCTGGTCAACAATGCCGGCATTACCCGCGACGCCATGTTCCACAAGCTGACGCGCGAGCAGTGGAAGGAAGTCATCGACACCAATCTGTCTGGGGTCTTCAACATGACGCATCCGCTGTGGGGCGGCATGCGCGACCGCAAATTCGGCCGCGTCATCACCATCTCCTCCATCAACGGCCAGAAAGGCCAGGCCGGCCAGGTCAACTATTCCGCCGCAAAGGCCGGCGACATCGGCTTCTCGAAGGCGCTGGCGCAGGAGGGCGCGCGCGCGGGCATCACCGTCAATGTCATCTGCCCCGGCTACATCGCCACCGAGATGGTCAAGGCGATCGACGAGAAGGTGCTGAATGAACGCATCATCCCGCAGATTCCGGTCGGCCGCCTCGGCGAACCGGAAGAGATCGCGCGTTGCGTCGTCTTCCTCGCTTCCGAAGACGCCGGCTTCATCACCGGTTCGACCATCACAGCCAATGGCGGCCAGTATTTCGCCTGAACGACAGCATTTCGCCCGGTGGGACGGGCCGGCTTATGGCCCGTTTTTTCATCGCCGGCCGGCGATGTTCCCGGGCTGCGCTAGACATTGACCCGTTCCGGCACGCAAAGATTAACGATTTCCAGGCGCCCTGTGCAAAACCCGGTTCGCAAGCTGTGAATTCTCGGTGGACAAGCTGTGGATAACACAACATGTTGGGGTGAACAAACCAGGAAAATCCCGCCATCGCTGATTCATCGCCGATTCGTTCCGGCTTTGAGCGCAACGTTAACGACCAAGGCCGAAAATCACCGGCAAATGGTTAAGGCCGATTAAGAAAATTCAACAATTTCATAATGTTGGCCGAGGCGTATCGGATCACGACGATGCCCCGCCGGCAAAGGTTAACGCCAATGGTCGCTTTGCAGGAATCGGGCCAGTTTCCGCGATTCAGCATATGGTGAGACTCAGGCTCGCAAAATCCACATGTAGCCGTGAACAAAAGCTGAATCTGCCGGAGTCACTGATTCGTCGCCGATTCGTTCCAGACTCGTTCCAACTGTTAATTGAGACCTTAACGACGAACCGTGGGACTGCCGGCCGGAACATTCCGCTTTCGCTTCGCGCCTGAAATCCCTATGTGTCGCCTGTCATACGCGCCACGCGAGGCGCGCTCCCGACAACACGATGCAGAAAGCCTCATCTCCAGGCCGATGAACATCCAGCCGAAACACACCGAGCCGCTGATCCTGTCGGGCCGCGACGTGACTGCCGTGCTGGGTCCGACCAACACCGGCAAGACCCATCTCGCCATCGAGCGCATGGTGGCGCATGAGAGCGGCATTATCGGCCTGCCGCTCCGCCTTCTGGCGCGCGAGGTCTATGCCCGCGTCTGCGAAAAGGTCGGCGCCCACAAGGTGGCGCTCATCACCGGCGAGGAAAAAATCCAGCCGCCCGGCGCGAAATATTCGGTCTGCACCGTCGAAGCCATGCCGCGCGAGACCGACGTTGCCTTCGTCGCCATCGACGAGGTGCAGCTCGCCGGCGACCTCGAGCGCGGCCACATCTTCACCGACCGTATCCTGCACCTACGCGGCCGCCAGGAAACGCTGCTGCTCGGCGCGGCCACCATGCATGGCATCCTGCAAAAGCTGCTAAGAGGCGTCTCGGTGGTGACGCGCCCTCGCCTATCGCACCTGGCCTATGCCGGTTCGAAGAAATTGACCCGCCTGCCGCGGCGTACGGCGATCGTCGCTTTCTCCGCCGACGAGGTCTATGCCATCGCTGAGCTGATCCGCCGCCAGCAAGGAGGAGCGGCGGTCGTGCTCGGCGCGCTGTCGCCCCGCACCCGCAACGCCCAGGTGGCAATGTTCCAGGCAGGCGACGTCGACTATCTCGTCGCCACCGACGCCATCGGCATGGGCCTCAACCTTGATCTCGATCATGTCGCCTTCGCCCAGAACCGCAAATTCGACGGCTACCAGTACCGCAACCTGACGGCGGCCGAGCTCGGCCAGATCGCCGGCCGCGCCGGCCGGCATCTGCGCGACGGCACCTTCGGCGTCACCGGCCAGGTCGATCCGCTGGACGAGGAACTGGTCAAGCGCATCGAGGGGCACGAGTTCGATCCGGTGAAGGTGCTGCAATGGCGCACCGCGCATTTCGACTTCGCCAGCCTCGACGCGCTGAAGCGCTCGATCGAGGCCAACGCGCCGGTCGAAGGCCTGACGCGCGCGCTGCCGGCGGTCGATGCGCAGGCGCTCGAACATCTCTCCCGCGACGAGGACATCCGCGCGCTGGCTACCAATGCCAAGCGCGTCGCGCTGCTGTGGGAAGCCTGCGCGTTGCCGGACTACCGCAAGATCGCGCCGGCCCAGCACTCCGACCTGATCGCTTCTATCTACACCGACCTCGCCAAACACGGCCATGTCGACGAGAACTACATGGCCGAGCAGGTGCGCCGCGCCGATACGACCGAGGGGGACATCGACACGCTGTCGCACCGCATTGCGCAGATCCGCACCTGGACATTCGTGTCCAACCGGCCGGGCTGGCTGGCCGATCAGGCACACTGGCGGGAAAAGACGCGCGAAATCGAAGACAGATTGTCGGATGCGCTGCATGAGCGGTTGACGAAACGGTTTGTAGACCGCAGGACTTCCGTCCTCATGCGGCGCCTTAGAGAAAATACAATGCCTGAAGCCGAAATCAGTCCTACCGGAACCGTCCTTGTCGAAGGCCATCATGTCGGCGAGTTGCAAGGGTTCCGCTTCACCGCCGACCAGAGCGCCGGCGGCGAAGACGCCAAGGCCGTGCGTACGGCAGCGCAAAAAGCGCTGGCCGCCGAGTTCGAGGCGCGTGCCGAACGCTTCGGCGCCTGCGCCAATGGCGACCTTGCGCTCGGCTCCGACGGCACGCTGCGCTGGATCGGCGCGCCGATCGGCACGCTGGTTGCCGGCGAGGACGCGCTGAAGCCGCGCCTGGTGCTTTTAGCCGACGAGCAGTTGACCGGCCCCGCCCGAGACAAGGTCGCCGCGCGCGCCGAGCGTTTCGTCAATTTCCAGATCGAGTCGCTGCTGAAGCCGCTGGTCGACTTGAAGAATGCCGAGCAGATCGCCGGCATCGGCCGTGGCATCGCCTTCCAGCTCGTCGAGCATTTCGGCCTCATCAACCGCCGCGACATCGCCGAGGAAATGAAGTCGCTCGACCAGGAGGGTCGCGCCGCCTTGCGCCGGCTCGGTGTGCGCTTCGGCGCCTACCACGTCTTCGTGCCGGCGCTGATCAAGCCGGCGCCCGCCGGACTGATTACGCTGTTGTGGGCGCTGAAGAACGACGGCAAGGACAAGCCGGGCTTTGGCGACGTGGTGCACGCCCTGGCTTCCGGCCGCACCTCGGTGGTCATCGATCCTGCTTTCGACAAGAGCTTCTACAAGCTTGCCGGATACCGCAATCTCGGCCGCCGAGCCGTGCGCATCGACATTCTGGAACGGCTGGCCGACCTGATCCGGCCTGCGACCAACTGGAAGCCCGGTCTGGGACAGCGCCCGGACGGCGCCTATGACGGCCAGTCCTTCATGGTGACGCCGCCGATGATGTCCATCCTCGGCGCCACCGCCGACGACATGGAAGAGATCCTGAAAGGTCTCGGCTATCGCGCCGAGCCGAAGCCGCCGGCAGAGGTCAAGGCGCGGCTGGAAGCACAGGACAACGCGGCGCGGGAAGCGGCTGCCGCCAAGCTGGCTGCGGACGCGGCTGCAAAAGCTGAACAGGCCAAGGCGGCGGAAGCCGCTGCAAGCGAAGCCGTCGCTGAAGCGCCGGCCGTTGGATCGGAGCCGGATGCGGTTGCCGCCGCTGAGCCTGCGGCTGAGCAGCCCGTCGCCGAAGCCGCAGCGGAGGCTGTTGCTGCGGACGCTCAGCCGGGCGGGCCTCAAGAGGGTACGGAGCCAACTCCGGCCGCTGAAGCTACCGCCGAAGCTCCAGCCATCGCGGAAGCAACGGCAGAGCCTGTCGCGGACGAGCAAGTCGAAGCTCACGCAGAAATCGCGGAAGAAGCTCCGGCTGTTGCGGGAGCTGACGACACTGCCGACGCCACCGTCGCCGAAAACGCCGACGCCCTTACCTCCCCCTCGATGGGGGAGGCCGCGGCGCGAAGCGACGCGGGTGGGGGTGACAGCGTTGACGAAGCAGGTGCAGACACAGCAGACACTTCAGGCGCAACCGCCGAAACCGGCGCTGCCCCCACCCCGGCGCTGCGCGCCGACCCTCCCCACGAGGGGGAGGGTGGAAGCGCTGAGCCTGTCCCCGAGGCCGAAGCGCCAAAGCCCATCTTGCTGTGGCGGCAGGGTCGTTTCGAGCAGCGCCCGCGCCCTCGTCAAGGCCGGGACAATCGCCCGCGTAACGGCCAGGCTGCCCGCGCCGACGCGCCGGCCGACGCTGCCGGCGGACAGCCCGCAACGGGCGAGCGGCCGGCCTACCAAGGCCGGCGCGACCAGCGCGACGGTGCCGCCAAGCCACGCTTCGACCGTTCGAAGTTCAAGCCCAAGCCGCAGGCCGAGGGCGAACAGCGCCGCGACGGCAAGCCGCAAGGCGAGCGTCCGCGCGAGGGCCGGCCTGACTGGAAAGGCGGCAGGCCGGAAGGCAAAGGCGGACCGCAAGGCGCCAAGCCGGCTTTCCAGGCCAAGCCACGCGAGGAACGCCCGGCGCGCTTCGATCCGGACTCGCCCTTCGCCAAGCTCGCCGCCTTGCGCGACCAGCTGAAGAAGTAGGCTCTGAGCATGATCCCGAAAAGTGGAACCGGTTTTCGGACAAGATCATGCTCCAACAAGAGATAACTCGCTGCGATGGTTGCTGAAGGTCGTCAGCGCATCGACAAGTGGCTGTTCTTTTCGCGCGCGATAAAATCGCGCTCGCTGGCGGCCAAGCTGGTCGTCGCCGGACGCGTCCGCATCAACAGCGACAAAGCAGCGCAGGCCTCCGATCTGGTCAAGCCTGGCGACGTTTTGACCATTACGCACGAGCGCCGCATCTTCGTTTGGAAGGTGCTTGGCACCGGCGTGCGGCGCGGTCCGGCCGAGGAAGCGCGCACGCTCTACGAGGACATGTCCCCGCCGCCGGTCCCAAAAGGCGAGGCTGTTGCCGATTCCATTCCGGCGCTGCGCGACGCCGGCAGCGGCCGGCCGACCAAGAAAGAGCGCAGGCAAACCGACCGGCTGTTCGGCGAAGACTGAAGCCTTGGCTGTCTGCGCCATGCCGGCGGTCTGGAATTTCATTCCGGACACGCGGGCCCCGCCTGCAATGGCTGCCCTTGCAAGCGGCAGGCAAAGGCGTTACCTCACCAAAAAAGCCGCCGCATCGGCCCGAAAATCGGAAATCGATTTTTCGGAAGGCACGATGCGCAGATTCAAAGTGTCAGAGCGTACTTTATGCGTCCAAGTGGACGCACGTCGCTCTAGCAAGAACGGGACGTCCCGGAGCCGACCAATGACCTATGTCGTGACCGACAACTGCATCAAATGCAAGTACATGGACTGCATCGAGGTCTGTCCGGTCGACTGCTTCTACGAGGGCGAGAACATGCTTGTCATACATCCCGACGAGTGCATCGACTGCGGCGTCTGCGAACCCGAATGCCCGGCCGATGCAATCAAGCCCGACACCGAGCCGGGCCTCGACAAATGGCTGCAGGTCAACACCGAATACGCCGAGAAATGGCCCAACATCACCGCCAAGAAGGAGCCTCCGGCAGATGCCAAGAGCTTCGACGGCGAGGCCGGCAAGTTCGAGAAATATTTCTCCGCTGAGCCCGGCGAAGGCGACTGAGCGCATGACCCTGGAATCGGAATCGATTTCGGAAAGGGTGATGCGCAAAGCAAAAAAGTGCGGCCTATTGGATCGTCATAACGCTGCGTAACGCGCATCATACATTAACTGCCTTGACAGGCGGCGATGGCGCTCCACCTTCGCGTTTGCAGCAAAACCTTGATTCTTCCGACTTTTTGTGCTACACCCGTTGAAACATGCCGGTGACACAACGTCGATTTATGGCGCAAGCGCCCCAAATCACTGAAAGGTGAAATCCCCAATCGGACCAGAGCGATCTGGGCCAGGCAGTCGCTATGTATGCGGTTTGCCGGCCCCGGCTTTTCCGATGGGTTCATCTGTTGTGCGGCTAACGATCGGTGTCCCCGGTCGCATGCGTTCGGACCGGCAGGCCGCCGGTGCCACAACAAGGAGTTCAGGGCGTAATGGCAACGATCACCCCGCAGAAGAAGTCCACCTCGGCACGCCACGGTTTCAAGACCGGCGAGTACATCGTCTATCCGGCACACGGCGTCGGCCAGATCGTCTCGATCGACGAGCAGGAAGTTGCGGGCCACAAGCTGGAACTGTTCGTCATCGACTTCCAGAAGGACAAGATGCGCCTGAAGGTTCCGGTCGCCAAGGCGACCTCCATCGGCATGCGCAAGCTGTCGGAAGAGGATTATGTCGAGCGCGCGCTGAAGGTCGTCCAGGGCCGCGCCCGCGTCAAGCGCACCATGTGGTCGCGCCGTGCGCAGGAATATGATGCCAAGATCAATTCGGGCGACCTGATCTCGATCTCGGAAGTCGTGCGCGACCTCTACCGTGCCGACAACCAGCCGGAACAGTCCTATTCCGAGCGTCAGCTCTATGAGGCGGCACTCGACCGCATGGCGCGCGAGATCGCGGCAGTCAACCGCATGTCGGAAACCGAAGCCGTGCGCCTGATCGAGGTCAACCTCAACAAGGGCCCGAAGCGCGGCGCCAAGGCCGACAATGAGGAAGCCGAGCAGGAAGAAGCTGCCTGATCGCTTTCACCGTCGAAATCATGAAAAACCCGGCCTTGTGCCGGGTTTTTGTTTTTACCCCCTTGTGGGGTTCCAAGGACGGGCGAGACCCGTGGCTCGCCCAGGCAGGGTCGCTGCGAAGCAGCGAGGATGGGGACGACACCAGACCGCACCCGGACCTTCCGTCCGACCTCCCCACAAGGGGAACGTAGAAGGCTCAGCCGCCGGCTTCCTTCTCCGCCTCCTGCTTCAGCGTCGCAATAAAACGCTTGGTCCGTTCCCGCTCCGGATTGCTGAACACCACGGTGGACGGCCCCTTCTCGACGACGACACCAGCATCGAGGAACACCACCTCCTGCGCGATCTTGGAGGCAAGGCGAAGGTCGTGCGTGGCCATCACCATGGTGGTGCCTTCGCTGGCGAGTTTTCCGAGCACGTCGACCACTTCCTGCGCCAGTTCCGGATCGAGCGCCGAGGTCGGCTCGTCGCAAAGCAGAACCTTGGGCGACGGCGCCAGGGCGCGGGCGATGGCCACACGCTGCTGCTGGCCGCCCGACAGCGTTGCCGGCCAATCGTCCGCCTTGTGCGCCATGCCGACCTTCTCGAGCAGCGCCAGTGCCCGCTCGCGCGCCTTTGCCGTCGGCCATTTGAGCACCGTCACCAGGCCTTCCATGACGTTCTCGATCGCGGTGCGATGCGGGAACAGCTGGAAGTTCTGGAACACCATGCCGGTCTGCAGCCGCAGGCGCTGGATGTCGCGGCTGGGGATCTTGATGCCGGGACGGAATTCCAGCGTCTCGTCGCCGATGCGCACCATGCCCGAGGTCGGGATCTCCAACAGGTTGATGCAGCGCAGCAGAGTGCTCTTGCCACCGCCGGAGGGACCGACAAGCGCGGTGACGCTGCCTTCGGCAATGGTGACCGTCACGCCCTTCAGCACCAGATTGTCGCCGAAGCGCTTTTCGATATCGGTGAGGCCGATCATGAGCGCGCCTCCAGGAAGCCGCCATAGCGGTTGAGCCGCTCCTCCAGCCGCGTCTGCAAGGCCGAAAGCACCGAGCTCATCGCCAGATAAAGGATCGCCGCCTCGACATAGAGGATCAGCGGTTCATAGGTGGTGGCGACGATGCGCTGCGCCGCCTGGAACATCTCCGGCACGGTGATGGCGGCGGCCAGCGACGTATCCTTGACCAGCGAGATGAAGGTGTTGGACAGCGGCGGCACGGCGACGCGGCCGGCTTGCGGCAGGATGGTGCGCCGCATCGCCTGGCTCCAGGTCATGCCGATCGAATAGGCCGCTTCCCACTGGCCCTTCGGCACCGAGCCGATCACGGCGCGGATAATTTCCGAACTGTAGGCGCCTATGTTGAGGGTGAAGCCAATCAGCGCCGCCGGAAAAGCATCCAGCAATATGCCGACCGAAGGCAGGCCGTAAAAGATCAGGAACAGCTGCACCAGAAGCGGCGTGCCGCGAAAGATCCAGACATAGAAGCGGACCACGGCAACCAGAGGCTTGGGGCCGAACAGCCGCACCAGGGCGACAACCAGGCCGACGAACAGGCCGAGTGCGAACGATAGCAATGTCAGCGGTACGGTGAAGATCAACGCCGCCCACAGCAGTGTCGGCAACGAGTCCAGCATCAGGTGTAGCCAGTGCGGCACGAACGGCTCCTCCCTCACAGACCGCCGCGGTGACGGCAGTGCGATTGTGTGCTTCTCATATCATGCGAATAACGGCGAGCCGTCAAAGACGGCCCGCCGCTATTTGTCATTGCCGGCAAACCGCCGGGAGATGGTCTTTACTGCGAGACATCCTGGCCGAAATAGGTATCGGCGATCTTCTTGTAGGTGCCGTCGGCCTTGATGTCGGCCAGCGCCTTGTTGATCGCCGCGACCAGCTCCGGATCACCCTTGCGCACGATGACGCCGGAATAGTCGGCGTTCTCTTCCTGCGCGGCGATCTTCACATTGGCGTCCGGCTTGTGCTTCTTGAAGTCGAGGAAAGACAGGCTGTCATTGATGGTGGCGTCGGCGCGGCCGGTGAGCAGCAGCTGGATCGACTGGTCGAAGCCGTCGGTGCCGACAAGTTCGGCGCCGTTGGTCTCGGCGAGCTTGCCGAAATTCGATGTCAACGACTGTGCCGACTTCTTGCCCTTGAGGTCGGCGAAGGTCTTGATGTCGGTGTTGTCGCCGCGCACGATCAGCACGGCCTTGGAGGCGATGTAAGGATCGGAGAAATCGTACTTGGCCTTGCGCGCGTCGGTGATGCCGACCTCGTTGATCACGGCGTCGTAGCGGTTGGCGTCGAGGCCGGCGATCAGCCCGTCCCATTTGCCTTCGAGGAACTCGACCTTGACGCCGAGCTTGTCGCCGATCGCCTTGGCGATCTCGACGTCGAAGCCGACCAGCGCGCCGGAAGCATCATGATAGGTGAAGGGCGCATAGGTGCCTTCGGTGCCGACCTTGAGTGTGCCGGCCTGCTTGATCTGGTCGAGATTGGCGCCGGCGTGGCCTGATGTAACAGCCAGAACCTGCAGCGTTCCGGCGATGATGAGCGAATTGAGCCATTTCATTTCTATGTGATCCCGTCCTTGGCCGGTGTCCGGCGCTTGTGAGAGCCGGAAACTGACAGATACAGCGCAGCAAAATAAGGAACCAGATTTCAAAAAAACGGCGATCCAGAAATCAGATTCTCAAAGCAGCTCCGATCGGTGCCAATAGTCCCGATCTGCGGTGTCGATGCGCCCTGTCGGACCGCACAAAACAACCGCCCTCGGCGGCGGAACCAATCCCCGGTATGGCACGTTCATGGCTTGTTGTAGGGCGCCGCGTTTCCATTTCAAGAACCCTTGGCTGCGCTAGGCCCGAAGCAATTCCAGGAAAGTGGGAAAGCGGTTTCCTTCGGAATTGCGTCAAACAGAGATAACGGCCGCCAGGCCGTCCGAAAATGTCCGGGAGCAGGAGCGCGGCATGATCGAAGACACGGCAGGACGGACCATGGTCCGCACGGCAATGAAAGCCCCCTACCTCGAGCGCGATGAGGAACATGTTCTCGCCTTGCGCTGGAAGGAGGACCAGGATCAGCAGGCGCTGCATCAGATCACCGTCGCCCATATGCGGCTGGTCATCTCCATGGCTTCGAAGTTCCGACATTACGGCCTGCCGCTCGGAGATCTGGTCCAAGAGGGCCATGTCGGGCTGCTGGAAGCAGCCGCGCGTTTCGAGCCGGAGCGCGAGGTGCGCTTCTCGACCTATGCGACATGGTGGATCCGCGCTTCGATGCAGGACTATATCCTGCGCAACTGGTCGATCGTTCGCGGCGGCACCTCTTCGGCGCAAAAGGCGCTGTTCTTCAACCTGCGGCGCCTGCGCGCCCGTCTTGCCAATGGCGCCGAGCCGATCTCCAACGCCACGCTCTACCGCGAAGTCTCGGTAGCCCTAGGCGTCTCCGAGGCCGATGTCGCGAAGATGGATTCCAGGCTTTCAGCACCTGACTCTTCGCTCAACGCACCGCTCGCCGACGAAGCTGGCACCACCGAGCGGATGGACTTCCTGATTTCGGACGATCCATTGCCTGACGAGGTCGCCGGCGACACCATCGACGTCGAACGGCGCCTGATGTGGCTGAAGACGGCGCTCCGCGCGCTCAATGCCCGCGAACTCAGGATCATCGAGGAGCGCCGGCTGAGCGACGAAGGTGCGACGCTTGAGGCGCTTGGCGAGACGCTCGGCATTTCCAAGGAGCGTGTCCGGCAGATCGAGGCCCGCGCCATGGAAAAGCTCAAGCTCGCGCTGGTGAAGCAGAATCCGGAGTTCATGGCGGCCTGAGATTGCCAGGAACGGGGTACCCCGAGTTATCTCAGAAAAGTTATCTCAGAAAAAAGCACTACGAAGGCTGGGGTTTCTGACGAAGACCGGCGCTATCTGTCCGTGACGATCTTGACCTTGTCGCCGGCCGAAACCGAGGCGCCCGGCGACATCGCGTTGAGCACGCGGAACAGATCGAGCTTGCGGTCGACGCCGACCATCTGCGCCGAAAGTGTGCCCATCGTCTGCCCGGCCTGTACCGTGACGACGCGGATATGCAGCGGCTTCAGTGCCGCCTTCTCGGCGGGGCTGAGCACGCGGAACGAACCGCTGACCGAGCGTGCCACCGGATCGAGTGTCGTGCTGGCCGAGGGGGCCGCTGTCAAAAGCCGGTAGACCTGACCGCCGGCGCGGATCACCGCAATGTCGAACTGCCAGCCATCGGCGCCGGCGTGCGCGGTCGCCGCCTGGTTGCCGTCGATCGTCTCCTGGCGCACACTGGTCTCGTCGAGACCGGCCACCCAGCCGCTTCTGATGTAGTCGGTCAGCGCACGATCCTTGTCGATCGACACACCGTCGAAGCGGATCGCCATGTCGCCGGGACCGGTCGCCGTCACCGCCGCCGCCGAATTGTCGATGATGAAGCCGTCGGGCACCGTGAACGAAACGCCGAGGCCCGGATGCAGGAAGGTCTGGCCGCGCACATAGCCCTCTTCCGGCGTGTCGCCATAGAGCAGGCCGTCTATCCCGGCCAGGAAGGAATCGCGGTCGCGGGTGCCGATGCCCGGCGCGCCGAACTGGCGGGCGTGGCGCTGCGCCAGATCAATTCGCTGCGGCGTGTTGGGGTGCGTGGCCAGGAAGTCGAGGCTGGCGTCGGTGGCGCCGCTGATCGAGCGGAAATCGGTGTAGGCCGACATCGACTGCAGGAAACGCCCGGCGGCATAGGGATCGTAACCCGCCTCGCCGATCGACTTGATGCCGATGGCGTCTGCCTCCAGCTCCTGGTTGCGCGAGAACTGCGCCAGCCTCAGCTTGCCGCGGATCAATGCCTGCTTGGCGGTCGGGCTGTCGCCCAGCACATCGGAGACCACCTTGGTCGCCAGGCCTTCCTCGGCCTCGAGCTGCTGTCGCTGCAGACCGTGATTGGCGGTGACGTGGCCCATCTCATGCGCGATGACGGCGGCGAGTTCGGCCGAATCATTGGCCAGCGCCAGCAGGCCGCGGGTGACGTAGAGATAGCCACCCGGCAGCGCGAAAGCGTTGACGTTGGGCGAATTGAGGATGGTGATGCGATAGGTCTGGGTCGGATTGGCCGACACCACGGTCAGGCTGCCGACAACCTTGGCCACCATGCGCTCGAGCTTGGGATCGGAATATTCGCCGCCATAGGTGGCAAGGATGCGCGGATGCTGTGCCTTCGCCAGTTCGGCAAGCTTGCTGTTGGCGGCGACATTGTCGACCGTGATCGGCTTGTCGGAAGGCTGGAAGCCGGATTCCTGCACTTCGGGAGGCGTGAACATCTGGCAGCTGGCCAGCGCCACGGCAAGGCCGGCCAGCGCGAGGAAGCGCACCAGCGGTCTGCGTTTCAAAGTGTCAGTGCCGGTCGGCAGCACGGCGTTCCTTCAGCTCTCGGCGCATGATTTGGAACCGGGGTCCGCGCCAGCGAAAAATCGGTTTCGTTGGCAATCCTGCACACATCAAAAAACCTACAGCGTTTACGCATCCGGCCGGGTGCGGCGCTGTAGGGGCAAATCACGGCTCGTGCCGGACCAGTACTAAGCGGACCTAGCCACATCGACTGGACCATGGCAAGCAAGCGCCACATCACCTGTAGCCGGTTTGGTCGTAAATTATGTCCGCTTCCGGGCAATATCGCGTGATCCGCCCGAACTTGCGCCGATATAGCGCCGAAACGCTTCAGGGCCAGTGCCGTCGAAAAAATCGCCGGCAGGTCCCGTCGCGGCAACCCTGCCATTGTCCAGAAAAACCATCTGCTCGCCGATACGGCGAGCGTCTTCCGGCTGATGCGTGACGAACAGCACCGTCATCGCCCGCTCGGCATGAACGCCGGCCACCAGGTCGAGCATGTCGTCGCGCAGTGCTGGCCCGAGCGAAGCGAACGGCTCGTCGAGCAGCAGCACTGGCCGGTCGCGCACCAGAACGCGGGCGAGCGCCACGCGCTGCCTTTCGCCGCCGGAGAGTTCGCGCGGCAGGCGCATTTCCTTGCCGGCCAGGCCGACGCGGTCAAGCGCCTCGGCGATTGCGGCGCGATCGGCGTCGGTCAGGTTGAGCGATGGCGAGCGGCCGAGCCCGACATTCTTCTCCACCGAGAGATGAGCAAACAGATTGTTTTCCTGGAATACCATCGACACCGGCCGCGCCGAAGGCGGCTCGGCGCCGACATCGGCGGCGCCGATCAGCACACGACCGGACTCCGGCGTCTCGAAACCAGCCACCAGATTGAGCAAGGTCGATTTGCCCGAACCGCTTGCCCCCATGATGGCGGTGATCTTAGATGTATCGAATTCGACATCGAACAGGAATGGCGTTTCGCCATAGCTGAACGAGACCTTGTCCAGCCGGACAGTCGTGCCTTTCTCCACAGCGGACGTCACGATCTCTCTCCCCGTCCCAGCCAGTCTGCCGCGACCACCAATGCAAGGCAGACCGCCCCGAGCAGCAAAGCCAGCCCGGCAGCATCGGCCGTGCGATAGCTGCCCATGCGCGCCAGCAGGAGATAGGGCAAGGTCTGCACCGAATCGCTGCCGAACAGCGCGATGACGCCGAGATCGCCGAGCGACAGTGCCATGGCGAAGGCAAAGCCGGTGGCCAGCGGCCGCCGGAGCGATGGCCAGTCGACCAGAAGCAGCCGGTTCCAGCCCGCAATGCCGAGCTGCGCGCACAGCTTTTCATGGCGCTCGCTCGCCGCATCATAGGCCGGGCGCATCGCGCGGATGGCAAAGGGCATCGCCATCACCGCATTGACGGTGACGACCATGACCGGCGCGATGGCAAAGACATCGCTGACCGTGCGCAGCAGGAGAAACCAGCCGGCGCCGATGACGATGGGCGGCACGACGAGGACGAAGCCGGCGCCGGTGTCGGTGGCATGTTCGAGCAATGAACGGGCACTGGACCGGCGGCGCAGCGACAGTGCCCGCCGCGCCATGATCAGCGACAGTGCCAGCGCCACCGAAAGTAGCGCCGCCGAGAAGGCGAGACCGGCGCTGGTCAGCGTCGCCTGACGCACGGCACTCTCGCCCGCCAGCCGGCCGAGATCGGCGCCGAGGCCGGAGGCAACGGTGGCCGCCATCGGTCCGGCGACGAACAGCAAGGCGAGCACGATCAGGACGGCGTTGAACGCTGTTTCTGCTTTGCCGGCCAAGTGATAGCGGCGCGGCGCGACAGGCAAATTGGCGTCGCCGGTCACATTGGCGCCGAGCCGCGTCAGCGCCAGCATGACGGCGAAAGTCAGCGCGATCTGTAGCACCGTCAGCGTCACCGCTCGCGCCGGATCGAAGTCGAAACGCAGCGCCTGATAGATGGCGACTTCCAGCGTCGTCGCCGCCGGCCCGCCGCCGAGGATCAGGACGATGGTGAAGGAGGTGATGCAAAGCATGAAGACAAGCCCGGCGACGCCCGGCAGCGCGGCGCGCAGCACCGGCCACTCGATCAGCCGGAAGGCTGGCCTCGCCCCCATGCCGAGCTGGCTCGCCAGCCGCCATTGATCGGCCGGCACCGTTCCCAGCGCTTCGAGGAACAGCCGGGTGGCCAGCGGCAGGTTGAAGAAGACGTGGGCGACGAGGATGCCCGACAGCCCATAGATGTCGGGCCAGCTCTGGCCACCGATCGCGGCGAAATAACCGGCGCGGCCATAGAGCGCCAGTATTCCCAGCGCTCCGACAATTGCCGGCAAGGCAAGGGGCACAGTGAATAGCTGCAGGATGAAGCCGCGTCCGAAGAAGCGCGGATGCCGCGACAGCGCCCGGGCGACGAACAGCGCCGGTACGACGGAAAGCAGCATCGAGAGCGCAGCCTGCCAGAGCGTGAAGCGGACAACGCGCAGGAGATAGAGGTCAAAGGCGGACGCGGCGCCGGAAAGGTCGTGCGCGCCTTCGCGGATAAGGCCGGCGAAGGCGCCACCGATCAGCAGCGCGATTGCCGCAAGCGCGACAATGCCGGCCGTGATGCGGGGGTCAGAGCGTTGCACTCTTTACCGGGCGTCGCGTTCCTTCGCGCCCCCCTCTGTCCTGCCGGACATCTCCCCCACAAGGGGGGAGACCAGCTATTTCCGCGCCCCGCTTATTCCTGCAACCTTGGCGACTGGCGAAATCGCCGACGATAGCCAATCTCCCCCCTCGTGGGGGAGATGTCCGGCAGGACAGAGGGGGGCGCCGTAGGGCACTCATCTTTCGATCATACAGCCAAAGCTACTTGCTCATCACCGCCAGCCATTCATCCACCCAGGCCTTGCGATTTGCCGCGACCTCTTCCGGGCTGAACAGCAAGGTCTTCGCCGGCTTGACCAGCCTATCAAAAGCCGGATTGAGCGGCTTGTCGGTTTTCCCGGCCGGGAACATCCAGTTGGTCTCCGGAATGACATCCTGGAATTTCGGCCCGGTCATGAAGGCCAGGAACTTCGCCGCCAGCGGGCTCTTCGCGCCCGTGGTGGTGATGCCGGCGACCTCGACCTGCAGATACTCGCCCTCCTCGAACGACGCCGCCTGGAAGCGCCCGGTGTTCTCGGCCACCATGTGGTAGGCCGGCGACGTCGTATAGGAAAGCACCATCGGCGCCTCGCCCTTGGTGAACAGGCCGTAGGCCTCGCTCCAGCCCGGCGTCACCGTCAGCACTTTGCCCTTGAGTTTCGCCCAGGCTTCCGGCGCCTTGTCGCCATAGACCGACTTAACCCACAGCAGCAGGCCAAGGCCCGGCGTCGACGTCCTCGGATCCTGGATGACGATCTTGTCGGCGGCATCGCCCTCGACCAATTCCTTCAGGCTCTTCGGTGGGTTCTTCAGCTTCTCGGTGTCGTAGACGACGGCGAAATAGCCATAATCGTAGGGCACGAAAGTGTCGTCGCTCCAGCCGCCCGGCACGTTGTTTTCAGCCACCGCGCCATGTGGGACAAACAGGCCGGAAGCCTTGGCTTCCGCGGTGAGGTTGGTGTCGAGGCCAAGCACGATATCGGCTTTGGTCGACGCACCTTCGAGCTTGACGCGATTGAGCAGCGCGACGCCGTCGGCCACCGAGACGAAGTCGACGCTGCAGCCACACTCGGCCTCGAATTCCTTCTTCACCTGGGGGCCTGGACCCCAGTCGGCAGTGAAACTCTCATAGGTATAGATCGTGAGTTTTTCCTGCGCGCACGCAGGGCTTGCCAGTAGCGAAACAGCAAGCCCAAGCGCTGGGACAAGACGGGACAAAAAAATGCGCATCGGCGCCTCCTTCATTCGTGTTGAAAGGAATTGAGGCGTCGGGCTGTCCGAAGCGTCTAATCCCTCCGCCGGTACAAACCGGATCAGGTTCAGCGGGTTGGCGAGACTGCCTCTCAGCCGGTCCGCGAAGATCGCGTCCGGCACCCCGTTAGAGCGTTTCGACACATAGGCCCGGCCAAGGTGCCACGCAAGTGGAAGTTTGCCCGAGCGTGATCCCGGAAAGTGGAATCCGTTTCCGGAAAAAGATCATGCTCCAACAAAGAGTGACGGTGCCGCTCGGCCTTCCGTTTCGTCGGCGGGGCTGGTAAGGGCCAGCGGATATGAGCACATTCACCATCCTGCTTGGCGGCGATCTCGTCCGCACGCCGCGGCTCGACCGCCAGGTCGCGGGCACGCGCGTCATCGCCGCCGACGCCGGCATCGATCATGCCCGCCTGCTCGGCGTGATGCCGGAGCTGTGGGTCGGCGATTTCGATTCCGTGCCGGCGGACCTGCCTGCCGATCTCGCCGCCGTGCCGCGGGAGGTGTTTCCTCCCGAAAAGGACAAGACCGATGGCGAACTGGCGATCGCGGCGGCATTGGAACGCGGCGCCACCAGCCTGGTGCTGGCCGGCGCTTTCGGCGGCAAGCGCGCCGACCACGCCTTCCTCCATCTGGCGCTCAGCCTGCGGCTGGCCGAGGCCGGCACAAAATTGCTGTTGACCAGCGGAGCGCAGGAAGGCGCCCCTCTGCTGCCTGGCAAGGCCGGCTTCGACTATGCCGACGGAACGCTGTTTTCGGTGCTCGGCTTTTCCGATCTTTCGGGCCTCACCGTGTCCGGCGCGAAGTGGCCGCTCGACCATGTCGAGGTCGTGTTCGGCTCGTCGCTGACCATCTCGAACGAGGTCAAGTCCAACACGACCGGGGGCGGCCTCGAAATCGCGCTCGGCCATGGCCGCGCGCTGCTGCTCGCCCACCCCTACCCCTTGCCTGAAAGCTGACATGGCCCCGCCCCTTCTCAACCTCGACGGCATAAGACTGACCTTTGGCGGCACGCCGCTGCTCGATGGCGCCGAACTGACGGCGTCCGCCGGTGACAAGATCGCGCTCGTCGGCCGCAACGGCTCCGGCAAGTCGACGCTCCTGAAGATTGCTGCTGGTCTGATCGAGCCGCAAGACGGCGAGGTCTTCCGCCAGCCTTCGGCAACGGTGCGCTATCTCCCGCAAATGCCCGACATGGACGGCTTTGCCAATGTGCGCGCCTATGTCGAGGCCGGGCTTGGGCCTGCCGACGATCCCTACCGCGCCACATATCTGATGGAGCATCTCGGCCTCGCCGGCACGGAGAACCCCAACGATCTCTCCGGCGGCGAGGCGCGCCGCGCAGCACTTGCCCGCGTCATGGCGCCCGAACCCGATATTCTGCTGCTTGATGAGCCGACGAACCATCTCGATTTGTCGGTCATCGAATGGCTGGAAGAAGAGCTTGTCCGGACGTCTTCGGCGCTGATCGTCATCTCGCACGACCGTCGCTTCCTCGAACGCGTCTCGCGCGCCACTGTCTGGCTCGACCGTGGCCAGACCCGCCGCCTCGACAAGGGCTTTGGCCATTTCGAGGAATGGCGCGACCTTGTGCTGGAAGAGGAAGAGCGCGAACAGCACAAGCTCGGCCGCCAGATCGTGCGCGAGGAGCATTGGCTGCGCTATGGCGTGACGGCTCGCCGCAAACGCAACATGCGCCGCCTGGGCGAACTGCAGACCATGCGCCAGCGTTTTCGCGGCCATCGCGGCGCCGAGGGCTCGGCGACCATGGTGGCCAGCGACGCCGCCGAATCCGGCAAGCTGGTGATCGAGGCCAAGAACATCGAGAAGAGTTTTGGCGACCTGACCGTGGTCAAGGGCTTCTCGACCCGCATCCAGCGCGGCGATCGCGTCGGCCTTGTCGGGCCGAACGGCGCCGGCAAGACGACGCTGTTGAAGATGCTCACCGGCGAGATGAAGCCCGATGCCGGCTCGGTGCGGCTCGGCACCAATCTGGAAATCGCCACGCTCGACCAGAAGCGCGAGGCGGTCGATCCGGCCGAGACCCTGGCGCAGTATCTCACGGACGGGCGCGGCGAAAACCTCGTCATCAATGGCGAGCAGCGCCATGTCGTGTCCTACATGAAGGATTTCCTGTTCAAGCCGGAACAGGCGCGCACCCCGGTGCGCGAGCTGTCCGGCGGCGAACGGGCGCGGCTGCTCCTGGCGCGTGTTCTGGCGCGGCCGGCCAACCTTCTGGTGCTCGACGAGCCGACCAACGATCTCGACATGGAGACGCTGGAACTGTTGCAGGAACTTGTCGCCGGCTTTGCCGGCACGGTCATCCTGGTCAGCCACGACCGCGACTTCCTCGACCGCACCGTCACCAGCATCATCGCCCCGGACGGAGGCGGCCGCTGGATCGAATATGCCGGTGGCTATTCCGACATGCTGGCGCAGCGCGGCGGCACCCGGCTCGACGACCGCAAGGCGCGCGCCAAGGCCGAAGCCAGCGATGCGCCGGCGCCGGGCAAGAGCGAGCCGGCAGCGCCAAAAGGGCCGTCGAAGAAACTGTCGTTCAAGCAGAAATTCGCCCTGGAATCGCTGCCCAAGAAGATCGAGGCGGTAATGGCCTCGATCTCGCGTTTGGAAAACAACATCGCCGATCCCGCCTATTACGAGCGCGACCCGGCCTCGTTCCAAAAGACCATCGCCGCCCTCGACAAGGAACGCGCCACGCTGGCCGCACTCGAGGAAGAGTGGCTGGAACTGGAAATGCTGCGTGAGGAGATGGAGGGGTAGCATTGCCTGCGGTCTTTTATGCGCGTATATTGTGCGCATGAAAGGAGGCATCTCCGTGCTTCAATCGACGCCAAAAACTCAGCGGACCTCTGTCAACACGTCCATTGACTCTCAGTTGATCAAGGACGCCAAAGCGTTGGGCATCAACATCTCCCGCGCTGCCGAAGCAGGGATCGCGAAAGCGATTGCGGCGGAGAAAACGCGTCGATGGCAAGAAGAAAACAGGGAAGCCATCGAAAGCTCCAACGAATATGTCCGAAAGAACGGACTGCCATTGGCTAAACACCGGCCGTTCTGATGGCGCGTTACGATTTCTATCGGAGTACCGAGAGCGACGGTTATCTTCTCGACGTGCAGTCAGATATGCTTGAAGGGCTGAGCACGAGGGTGGTCGTTCCTTTGATGCCGCCCGAGATTGCCCCGCTTCCTGGCCGCCGCCTGAACCCGACCTTCGCTATAAACGGCAAAGATCTTGTGATGGTCACACAGTTTGTGTCGGCCTTCAGCGCGTCCGAATTGCGGATGCCAGAGGGAAACCTTTCTAGACATCACGACGACATCGTCGCCGCCCTCGACATGCTGTTCCAGGGCTTCTGAGCGAAGGCAGCCGCTACTGCCGCCCGTCAACCTGCCGTCTTGGCCTGCCAGGCCTTCAGCGCCTCGTCGAACACCTTCTCGCCCGGAATGCCCTTTTCCATGGTCAGCAGCGCCCGGCGTCCGGTCTTGTAGACCACCGGCACGTCGATCCAGTCCTGGCCTCGAAGCAAGGTCATATTGGCGTCCTCGTCGGCCTTGGTGTCGTTGAGCGCCACCAGGAAGAAGCCGTCGGCGATCTTGGCCGGAATGCCGATCAGCGGGCTGCCGGCATCCTGTTCCGAACTCTTCATGGCGACGCGCAGGATGTTGTCGACGCCACCGCCGTCAAAGCCCTCGGGCGTCAGGAAGATCATCTCGATGATGTGGCTGGCCGGCAGCGTCTGGTCGGTATTGCGGCGGATGGTCATGCGCAGCTGGATGTCCTTGCCGGGAATGGTCGCCTCGGCGCGGATCGCCGGCTCGGGCGGCAGGTCGCCGCCGGGCGATTCCTGCACCAGCGACCAGACGATGCTGCCGGGTTCGGCCGAACCTTGCGCGGTCGAGGTGCGTTCCTCGTAGAAGATCGCCTTCTGGCCGACCGCAACGGTCGGCGCGGGAGCGGCGGCCGCCGGCGCAGCGGGCGGCGTGGCGGCGGCATCAGCCGG
>NZ_AYVN01000021.1:0-42660 GCF_000502815.1 Mesorhizobium sp. LSJC269B00 | reverse complement strand
AAGCTCGCTCTGCGCCAAGCCGCATGACCAGCATCATGGCTGCCCCATTTTGCAGAACTTGACGCACACAACCGCAATCATCGGTCACCGCCGCCAAGATACGCGGCGTCTGGCGCCGCAGCGACGAGTATAGGAGAATTCCGACCTTGGCCCGCTCAGCGTGCCTGAACTCCTGCGCAACTGAGGCAGAGCGATGTGCGGACGTTACACCAAATATCTGTCGTGGTCGGAAATCCACCGGCTCTACCGCCTGACTGCGCCGGCGGAGACGGGCCGCAACGACGAGCCCCGGTACAACATCGCGCCGACTCAGGATGTCCCATTCGTCACTGCCGGTGAGGATGGCAATCACAGGCTCCGTGAAGGGCGCTGGTGGCTGGTCCCTTTCTGGGCAAAGGAAATGCCCAAGGCGGCTATGTTCAATGCGAGGATTGAGGGCATCGATACAGCGCCCGCCTTCCGCGACGCCTACAAGTCCAAGCGCTGCCTGATCCCTGCCGATGGCTTCTACGAGTGGACGATATCGCCAGCCGACGGCAAGAAAGACCCTTGGCACATCTACCAGCCAGGCCACGCGCCTTTCTCGTTCGCCGGGCTTTGGGCTTACAATTCCAATCTCGACATAACCAGCTGCACCATCATCACATNGGCCACGCGCCTTTCTCGTTCGCCGGGCTTTGGGCTTACAATTCCAATCTCGACATAACCAGCTGCACCATCATCACCGAGCCTGCCGGAGAACCGATGAAGCAGTTGCATGATCGGCAGCCTCTCATTCTCGACCCGGCCTACTATGACGCCTGGCTGGACCCGGCGACGCCCAAGGACAGCCTCAAGGACGTTCTCAGCCACGACATCGACGGTCAGCTGCAGTTCAACCGCGTTGGACGTGAGGTGAACACGAGCGCCGTCAACAAGTTGCCCAACGACCATCCCGGCCTGGTCGGGCCGATCAACCCGTTATGAGCGACGAACCGAGCCGGCTTGCCGAAGGGATGACAGCGATTCCGCGCGGCCGAGAGCCGATCGAAAATCGCTTTGCGAGCATTCTGGCTGCGGCAAGCTCGGCGGGTTTGGCTTTTCGAGGCCTGGACAGAAGTCACATTGGTTCTGTTGTTTGCATCCCGGCGACGGCGATCGGTTTCTATAGGAGTTGACGTCCGACCATCTAGCGCCCCTGTTCGAGGCATGGCATCGAGAAGCTGTGAAACTCTTCAAAATGCCCCGGAAAGGTCCGGGCGAGATACCGCACCACTCTGGAATTATCCATCAACCGGTCGAAAAAGCGGTTGGCTGCGACAAGCTCCAGGCCCACCTGGCCATGACGTTCCGCGGCGCTGAGAACCGCAAGGCTTACCGCGCCGACATCGAGCACCATCGCGCCGCGCTGGTCTTCCGCTTGTGTGGTGATCGTTGAGAGATTAAAACCCTCGACCAGCAGGGCTTGCGGTGTCAGAGCGACGAGTAGTCTCGCGTAGGTGATCCTGACCCGGTCCATCGCCACCATCAGCCGGGCAATCTCCAATTGCCTGGCTGGCAGCACCTTCTGGAGCAACCCGAAGATTTTTGTTTTTACCGGCGCGTCCCGAAGCAGGTCGAGGACATCAGGGCAAATTCCGTTAACGGCTTTCCGGTTCTCGCCTGTCTCGGAAGCGGGTTTTCCGGGAGAGCAGAACATTTGCGGCTCGCGGGTCGCGCCACGCAACCTATGTGCCAGTAGGCTTGGCATTGTCCTGAAGCCCTCGGACACCAGCGTGGCGCAGAATTGCTTGTCGCGCATCATCAGGTGGAGCGCCGCTACTATCCGGTCTAGGCTCTGTTCAGACTTTGCCGCTTGCGTGACGAAATCGCGCATGCGTTTGCATTCCGTATCGTAGGTCGCCAAAAATTCGTGTGAACGAAGCCTCTTCTTGGACCCTAATGCGCCAGCAACAATATTGCTCGCATGTCTGTCGCCACCGTTTTCCAACGCACGGTAGGCGGCGTCCTTGGCTAAGCGCTTGACTACCAAGCCACGCCTCCGACAGGCTCTCGCTCTGCTAACCTGATAATCGGGTCGAGCGTGGGAAAAATATAGCTGTCCAGCGGTATCCCATTGATGGCATGCAGTTCCGATTTACCCGCGATCTCGTGGGCAGGCGCAAGCAAATAGTCCCGAATGGTCAGGTCGCCCGGATTCATACGGATCAGGACGAAAATGTCGGGTAGTGGCCGTTTATCGGCCTTCGAAAACCAGCGTGGATAGCCGAAGCCGGAAACCCTGCATCGGGCCATTGTAATCGCCATCGTGATCTCCTCGTTTATCCGCAGGAGGTCCATCGCCATGTCATGGGCAGCAACCCCGCCCTGCCTATCAATCGCGCCCACAAGATCCCGGATAATCTGCAGCCTCATTGATTCCAGGTGCCGGTTCACGCCGATGAAGCGGTAGTTTTTGGATGGCTCGTATCCGATCAGTTCATAGGCTTTGACAATGGTTCCAAAACGCCACTGGTAGCGTTGGGCCGGCGGGCATCCGGGATCCGCGTCGATCAGGGCCAACGACAAGGCGCCACGGCGAGCCAGTAGTGCCCTAAGAGCGGCCAGCATCTCGTTGTTGGTCATGTGGCGATAGATGGTCTTGAGCACGATCTGCGCCCGATCGAACAGTTTGCGGTCGACGATCGGCTCCAGGACGTTTTCCACCCGCACCCACTGTTCCGGGGGATTGCGGACTTGATGGCTTCTCAGCCGGGCCGAATGCTTGTTCCAGACGCTGTTGCCAATGTAATTTTCGTTGGTCAGCACCGAGTGCACGGATTCCCGCGTCCATGGTCGCCCCAAATCGCTGAGCACGCCGCGTTTGTTGAGCAGTCTTGCCATCTCCAGCTCTGTCTTGCGTGTTCTGACAAAGTGACTGAAGATCCACTTCACTGTCGCAATCTCGTCAGGCGGGCCGAGCACCAGAACTATTCGATCCGTCTGCTGGCTCTTGTATTCGTGGGATGAAAGGATGCATTTTGAGCGGCCGTGTTGATCGACAAGCAGGCGCCGCAGGCCAAAGCCGGCCTTCCCGCCCTGCCGGAAGCCCAGCCGGATCAACCTTGCCTGGCCGATGAAGACTTTTTGCGAGAGCATTCTGCTCTGCTCGGCAGCCATGCTCCGTTTGATTGCTTTGAGGACGTCTGACCCGATGCTGCCGTCGTTTGCGAATTGCTCGGCGCAAAATTCGATACGCACGCCGGCCATCTGGCATCGGTATTCGTAGGCTGCGCTTTCATCAATGTTCTGAAAACGCCCCCACCGGCTTACATCATAGACCACAACCGTCTCAAAATCGGCTCGCCCACTTTCGACATCGGCCAACAGCTTCTGAAGACCGGGGCGCCCTCCAAGGTTTAAACCGCTGCGACCGAGGTCCTCGTAAGTGGCGACAATGTCGTAAGCCATGATATCGGCATAGTCGCGAATGGCATCCGCTTGGTTGTCGATCGAGTAGGTCTGGTGTTCCGTCGACATGCGCACGTACTGCGCGGCGCGAACTCTAGGCACAGTCTGGTGCCCGCCATCTAACTTTGGCACTTTCCCCACACTCTTGACCGTTGCCCAGGCAATGTCTGCCTGGGGCATGCCCAACCTACTAGGCAGCTTCCTACGGTCCCATTAGGAATACCTCGACAGTTTGTGTCGAATGGCTCGATAGTCTGATCGAGCCTCGAAGCCGCTCCTTGGGGGAACCGACCCGTGCGTCACTATATCGGATTGATCCACAAGCAAGCGGACAGCGACTTCGGCGTATCCTTTCCCGATTTTCCGGGCGTGGTCACCGCCGGCACCAGCCTCGACGACGCCCGCGCCATGGCCGAAGAGGCCCTGGCCTTCCATCTCGAAGGCCTTGTCGAGGATGGCGAAGCCATTCCCGAGCCATCATCCCTGGAAGATGTCATGTCGAACAATGACAATCTCAGCCGGGTCGCCGTCCTGGTAGCGCTCAAAGCCGAACCACAAAGGTGGTGCGCGTCAACGTCACCATTCCCGAAGATGTCCTCGACCAGATAGATCGATATGCGATTCAAACCGAGGCGCTACCGACCTGTTCGCGAAAGCCGTTTCCGCTTTGGCAACCATTGTCTTCAAGGCCCGAGAAACCACGTCTCATTTCGTGAGCGGGCGTGCCGCCGTTTGGCCGCAATGCGCCAGCAACTGGCAACCATTCGCCCCGATCCGCGTTTGGGGCTCCAAAGGAGTTCCAAGATGATCATCAGACAAACCATTGCCGCCGTGCTCATGACTGCAGCACTTGCAGGCTGCGCGACCCAGACCGAACAGCAGCAGAGGGCAACCACAGGCGCACTCATTGGCGGCGGTGTCGGCGCCCTCGCCGGCCAGGCACTGGGCGGCAACACCGAAAGCACGGTCGTGGGTGCCGCCGGCGGCGCCTTGCTCGGCGCCGTCATCGGCCAGTCGACCACGCCGCAGCGCCGCGGCGAACAGCTTTGCCGTTACCAGGACCGCCGCGGCCGGATCTACACGGCGCCTTGCGATGATCGCTATTACAACAACGACTATTGATCCAGCCTCCCTGGAAGTGCGGCTCTCTGACGTTTGCTGCCGCTCTTCCAGGGACCCGGGATCCGTTCGGCGTTTCACAATATGAGAACGCCCGCTCAGTCCATTACACCCTCTGGCTGATGAGCTTGCGCTTGGTGCTTGCAAGGATCCCATTTCGCGGAAGCGACGTGAAGCGCTGGTTTCATGGCGCCAACAATGACATCGCATTGCCGCAGCTGAAAGTGCCGACAGCGACCATCGGCTGCGGCTGAAGAGCGGGGGTGACGGTCACGGTGCCAAACATCAAGGTCGCCAAGCGCGCCTTGGCCAAGCCGAATGGCTTGCGCTGCATGCATAAAATGTGGGATAATTTGTTTGGTGGAGATTCTCGCTCACACCATCCAAAGGCCTCCTTCGGAGGCCTTTTTCATGTCATGGTGGCTGGCAACTGAGTGCCACAACGATTAGGTGGCACTCCCTGCCTAGGCGAAGAGTTGCACTGCCGCCAAGGTCCTTCGACCGCTTTCACGTCGTAAGCTTGGAGAACAATCCCGATGCTCAACAGCATTGCGGGCTGGCTCGATGCTGCAACTGCAATTGCCATTGTTCGGCTCCTGATTGACCTCATGAACCTATACCGCTCCGCTGCCGCCAAGAAGGCGCCGGACGGCAGGCGCGCGAGATCAAAGCCGATACGCAAGCGCCGTCCGCGTCGCCGCTGAACCGCGTCTTCCCAACCAACTCAAACTGTGACCGCGATGGTTTGACCCACCAGCGACCCGTGCACTCATCATATGGCGTCGACCGTATCCAGCTCGCGTGCCCTGCTCGGTGATGCGGTCGGCGCCGACGGGTGATGATGCGGGTGGCGTCGCGAAGGCAGCCAGCCGGCGCGCCGCGCGCCTAGTCGATTTCATCGTTAGTGGCGTATGTTGCAAGTCAAGCACTGTGAAGCACAGCGTCCAGATCGGACCTGCTGCCGTGTCGAATGGAATAGGCGCGAGTGATTTCCGCACCAAAAAGAAAAATTTCCGCCGAGTAGTAAGCCCACAGCAGGATGACNATGGAATAGGCGCGAGTGATTTCCGCACCAAAAAGAAAAATTTCCGCCGAGTAGTAAGCCCACAGCAGGATGACAAGCAGCCCACCGGCGGCCCCATATGAGGCCGCGACCGCGCTGGAGCCTATATACCAACCGATAAGCGATTTCCCGAGCGTGAACAGGGCAGCGGTTACAACCGCGCCAATCCAGACATCCCGCCATTCCAGGGTTCGATCAGGCAAGATCTTGAAGATAGCGGCGAAAATAGCTGCTAGGAGGACAAAAGAAACGACCGCGTTGATAACGGCCAGGACAAGTGTCCCGAACGGCAGCTGTGCGTTGATGAGGTTGCCTAGGGCCGAAATCGCCGCGCTCGCGACTAGAGAGACGAGCAACATGAAGCCAAGTGCGGTGACCAGTCCCAGACTTACCGCACGTGCGCGCACCAGGCGCGACAACGAACTGCCCTGCGCTTCGACCTTCCATATCATGTTCAAGGACTGCTGTATTTCGCCGAAGACCCCGGAAGCGCTCACAAGCAAGGTGATGATGCCAATCACCGCCGCCCAGGTGCCGCCGGATGGCTTTTCGGATGCGCTCTTCAGTGCGGTTTGCAGGATATTTGCGCTTTCTGTACCCATCATCCCTGTGATTTGGGCGGACAATGCCGCTTGGGCTGCCTCGTGACCGAATGCGAGACCCGCAATTGCAACCACGATGAGCAGAATTGGCGCCAACGATGTTGTGGCANGCTGCCTCGTGACCGAATGCGAGACCCGCAATTGCAACCACGATGAGCAGAATTGGCGCCAACGATGTTGTGGCATAAAAAGCGATTGCTGCGCCATGGCTGAGAGCATTGTCGTTGACGAACCCAACGACGGCTTCTCGCACCATTGCCCATGCATTTGTGATCCCGCGATGCATTTTTCGCCCCAGTCGAATTGGCGTTCACTAGCAATGCACCAGCACATGTGATGTTCCGGTTGCGGGCTACTAACGCCCTCAGGGGGAGCAGGCAACGTCAGTGGTTATGCGCCGCGCTTGGCGCCCTACTCCGCCGGGGTCTTCTCGAGCACCGGCGCAATTTTCCGGCCAAAGCGCTGGACAACGAAGCGGCCCGCCTTCTGGCCGGGGACCTCGATCAGAGTGTAGGTGATCCAGGACAGCAACGTCACCGTCGGCAGCACAACGGCAACGACGATGGCGAAGCGCAGCGGCGCCGACAGTTCGTGGCCGAACTCACTGATGACGAACGCCGCGACGGGCTGCAGCACCAGCAGATGGCTCAGGTAGATGCTGAAGGAAAGCTCGCCCATCAGGTGGAAGAACCGGTTGCTGAGCGTCACGGCGATCGCTCGCGCCAACATTCCCGCCCTTCCAGGCAGCATGCGGTAGAGAACCAGCGCAAAGAAGCCCGCCACAAGCGCTTCACGCACCAGAAGCTTGCCCAGCCCCTGGTCGCCGCCAAAGGGCAGCGCCGCCAAAAGCATGGCCAATGCCAGATAGAGGAACGGCCTCGGTCGGCTCTGATGCACGACTCCGGCCAGCAGCATCCCGCACAGGAATATCTGTATCTTCAGCGGCAGAAAGGACGGCATCGGAAAATGGATCGACAACAGCCGCATCGCAAACACGATGACGCAGCCGGCCGCCGCGACCACAAGGGCGCTCCTGATCCAGTCCAGCCTGCGCACCAGCAGCATGACGGCCGGGAACACGGCATAGAACTGCATCTCCAGCCCCAGGCTCCAGTCAGGCAGCGGCGTGCGATAGGCGAGGTCCGGCACCAGCCCAAACAGGAACGTGAGATGGGCAACGATGTTTTTCAGGCTGCCGTCGAGGTAGCGTTCCGGCGCCTGGTGCGATCTGGAGAGGAAATCGTCGATGATGATCCTGCAATCGTAGAGATAGGGGCCAAGCGCCAGCGCCAGGAAAAGCATGACATAGAACAGCGGCGCGATCCTGAAATAGCGGCGCGTCCAGAATTTGAGCCAGGTTGCCGATCTTTGCCAAGGCTCCTTTTCCTGGCGCAGCTGATAGTGGAACACCATCAGGAAGCCGGACAGCATGATGAACAGGTCGACGCCGAGATCCGGCTCGCCGACGATCGGAATTTGCCAGCCGGTCAAAAGCAGGCAGTGCCCGACCAGCACCCAGATCGCCGCAAGCGCGCGAAGCCCGTCCAGGCATACGATGCGCGACGACTTGATGATGCTGGTTTCGTAGCTAGCCATGTTGCACTGCAGCATGGCGCCTGAGGAGCGATTGTCAACCCGGTGAGAGATGACGAATTACGGCTACGATGGCGGATGCCGAATTGTGCCGATCTCCTCGCCAGACAATAGGCTGAACGGACAGGCACCTTTTCAGGAAACCGTCAGCGCGTCCCGAACGACCGAAATCAGGCGCGAAGCAACCGTTCGCAAACCGGCACACGCATGCCAGTTGCGGAAGCGCATAAAACATTTCAGGAAAAGGCCCATTCCGCATCGGACGGCGTGACCAACCCCTGCCGCAGTCGGCTGTGAAGTTCATTCCACGACGGGTCTGTCACGAAGCCTTTCATGCTTCCACAAGCCTCGGCGAAGGAAATGTCGCCCAAACGGCCGATGAGATCACTCATCGCGCCGTTCCTGCCCTTCAGGAATACCTCGAGCGGATCATCATCACACTCAATTACCCGATGTCCCCAAGCACCCGGTACGTCGTCGCTTGCGAGAGCCTGCTGAAGATCTTCATCCACGCCTGTGGCCTCGAGCGCCCGGGAGACGACATAGCGCATCAGGGGGTAATAGATCGGCTGATAGCTGCCTCCAAGCGCGCGCACGCCGGGCAGGATCGACAAAACCAGAAACATCAGCAGGAGATTCGGGACAAGGCTGCGATTTGCCAGCCGCTCAAGGATATCGGGGGCTGTGAAGCACGCCACCTTCATACCGGTCGCGGGATCGATGAGTTCTCCGGCGATCAGACGCAGCGGACGGCGTTTGCCATTTTCATAGAACCAGAAGAAATCGGTACCGCGCGCGAGCCAGCCACTCCAGGGGCCGGACGCGATCGCGTCGAGGCCGGCAAGGATATTGGAGGCGAACTTCGGGTCTTCCAGCAGTCTCATGTGTAGCCAGGAATTTTCGTCCGACAGATGGTCGGCCACCAGGTCGGCGATGTCCTCGTCGTCGATCTGCAGGAAGGAAAAGTGGCCTCCGAACATTTTTGGCCAAAGCGTAAGATTGGCTGCCTTGATGGCATGCGCGGGCCGCTCGAATTGCGTCTTCGGCAGAAGGGCACGAAGCAGCGTGAGCGCGTCGCCCCCAGTGCTTGGCTCCGTCGGTAACAACTCGAACCTGTAAGGTCCCGGCCCGGCTAGCAGGCTGTACCCGATCATCCGGCTTCGGCTCAGGCCAAAGACGTTGACCGGCTTCCCGTCAACGGTGAGCCAGCCTGGCCCCTTGCGTGGCTTTTCGACGAGATTCACCGTCGAAACGGCGTAGGAAACGTAGGTCGAACACCCGTGCGCCGAGAGACCAAGGAGGCTGAAGATATGCGTGTAATAGGCTTCTGGCTCCATGAGGAGAAACAAATGAGGGCCTGTCTGCAACACGCGGCGCCTTTCGAAATCCCTGCAGATTTCTGAGGCGGTATCGGCAGACAACCCGTTTCGTGTCGCTGCCTTCCTGATGATGTCGAGTAGTTTGGTGAAGGCTCGGAGCCGGATTTCTGGCATGGGAACCGAAGCCGGCGCCGTAAACAGGCGAAACGCATAATCGCGGATCGGCCGGGAATGGTATGGGCTCATCCAGGGGTAGAGTGCCGTCAGCGACCCCAGGACTGCCTGTTTCGCATCTACGCCTGCTGTTAGCTCTTCCACCTCACGATTCACCTTTTTCTTGCGTCTGAACGACACTGACGCTCAAACACGAAACACTGATGAGGAGCGCTACGCCAAAGCTGAAGAAAATCGTCGAAGGAAATGCTCGATTTGCTACTGCGGCGGCGATGCCGAACACGAGTAATCCGAGCACCACGGCCACACTATGCATGATGCCTTTTGCCCGGCCCAACAGATAATCCGACACACGCGTCTGCAATGTGACTTCAACGCTGACGCGTCCAAGATTGTATATAAATCCGAGCGCGGCAAAAAGGATCACTGTCCAGGGCGTGGGCAGAAATGCCAGCGCCATGAGTACCAGCGCCGTTAAGCCCAAAAGCATGAGATGGAGCGCATGAGTGCTCATCGATCTTTCAATCCGGAATAGAGAGACCGCACCGATCAGTGAGCCCGCCGACCATGCAGCCTCGAGGTAGCCGAAATCCACGGCAGTACCCTTCTGCTCCTGGACGAAGCTAGATCCCACGACGCTGACAAGCACCGCGCTTGTATAGAGAAGCGCGTAGACGACAATGAGACGGCGCAGGCTCAGATCGATTTGGGCTGCCGAGATTTTGGCGAAGCGGACATCACGCGAAACCGGTTGCAGCCGCATCAAGGCTAGGCAGCCCGATGAAAACAAAAAGAAGGCAGCAATAACGGTGAATGGCAGGACTGGGGAGCGATCATGCAGCAAAGGCCCTGCAAGCAAAGCTGCGCCGAGATTGCCGACCTGCATGACGAAGAAGACGGCGGAATTCGAGGCTACAAGATCGCGGCCGTCAGCTATCACGGGGATCATTGATTGAGAGCTCGTAAGGGCGACACGGTCGCAAAACGAAAAGAGGGCCGCTGACAGACAGATGATCAGAAACACGTCCATGTAGAGGAGCGCGCAAGCGGTAGCCAGCATAACGAGAAAGCGGCTGAGGTCTGCCGCAACGTTCAAGCACCGCCTGTCAAATCGATCCGCCGCTACGCCGGCCAAAGGGCTCGCGATGAATTCGACAACGCTGACGATCGCAAGGAACGTCGCGACGCCGGCGGTTCCGTATCCTCGCTCGACGACAATCCAGGCGGAGGCGATGTAGAAGCCGTTTCGGGCAACGGCCGCCGATAGCGTGCTGGCCAGGAATCCGAGGCACGGATTGGACCGGCCGGCCCGCCCTTTGGCATGATGATTTCGAACCAGGTTTGACATGAGCGGCGTATCCGAGCTGACCGCCGATGGATACCTTCTTCCGCCAAGCCTGCTTTACTGTGATGTTGGGGTTTTCCGATACTTGCTGAGAACAACAAGCGGCGACCTAGATTCGCCACTTACGACGAAATTCCGTCGGGCCCGCACCGAAAGCCCGCTTAAAGGCGGTCGCGAAATGGCTGGAGCTGCCGAAACCACATTCCATCGCGATTTCCGTCGCCGACAGATTGGTCGATCGCAGCATGTCCGCGGACTGCTCCAACCGTCGCTGCGCAATGAATGCGTGCGGCGTCATGCCTGTCGACTGCTTGAAGGCCCTCCAGAAATGGAACCGGCTAACCCCAATTTCTTTTGCCAGATCGGCCAGCGTAGGTCTGCCGTCCGACAACGTCTCGATCATGTCCACTGCCCGCTTGAGATCGAACGATGACAAACCGCCTTTTGCCGGCTCCTGATGGACGCCGTTCAACCTTAACATTTGGCCGAGCAATTGCGTGGCCTGGCACTCCACCATGGTTGCGCTGATGGGGTCAGGCTGCTTGAGCTCCAAAGCAATCCTCTGCAACGCCAACTCTGCAGTGCCGTCCCGAAACCCGATCGAAGGCGGCAGCACTGCCGGGCGATGGCGAGCCATTCCCGCAAACACCTCGTCGGCGAACCCTTTTTCAATCGAGACCAGGAGATAGGAAGCGGTCGCTTCCCCCTCGTCCCATCCATTCCAATCACTGCCGGCCGGCATGAAGATTATCGAACCGGCCCGGCGCGGCAAAAAGGCAATCCGGCGCCCATCCACAATGTCTTCTCCGCGGGACGCCGTGCCCTTCAGGTTCATCAAGAACACATGGTTTGGCTGGAGGAGCCTTGTCTCCTGACGCTCAAGCCCGGTTCTTTTGACTACGTCCGCCCGCACGCTCCCCCAACTCTCATACTTGTGGGCAAGGGATTGGTGCCGTGAGCGGCGATTCTCGGTCGGGTCGAGGGCAAGAGTATTCACGTATCCACAGCCTCCTTACTGGCGAGTGGCCAGTCGTCGCATGATGTGGCGAACCATGGGTTGCTGAACAACACGCAAATAACTCTGGATTGGTAGAAGATGTGACTTTAGCGAAAAAATGGCAAACGAGTGAAAGCCGCCTGTATCCGGCAGGCCTACCAGTTGGCTCAGCCAATACTTGAGCCAGGCGAAATATTAGACCCCACTTATCTTAGTGGCATTTCCCCTATTGACGTATCGGTATCTCACCAACGGAACGGTGCTGGAGGCATACTGCGATGCGTGGACTCGACGACTTTCTGGCTGAGTGCGACGCTGGCCCACGGATCAACCGACTAGCCGGCTTTTTCGCCGCGACCGCCGCTGGCAAGAGCGGGATGCCAATCCGCAAGCCCGTCGCGGACGCCCGCCTTCTGCCGAGCGATGAACTGCTGCACGGCTTGGTCAGCCTGCATGCGGCACGACAAGGTTTTTTCGACCAGCATTATCACGGCAGCATTCCCTACAGATTGGAGGAGGAGTGCCGGACGGCCCACGCAATGCTGAAATACGCACGGGATCGTGGTGGTCCGCATTCGCTATACAGCCTTGGAACAGCGGAAGGCACGATGGCGAGGACACTGTCCGAACTGTCGGAGGGACAGGTACGCTCACTGTCGTGCAGCCCGAACGCGGAGAATTACAAATGCTTCATGGCTTATGGCCAACCACCGCACGCCGACTTTTTCATTGGTCCCTTCCATCATTTGACAAAGGACGTCCTGGGCTCGGATCCGCGACTGGCAAATTTCGCCCACGGTTTCGATATCATTCTGGAAGATACGACCTTTCAGATGTACTCGCCGAACAGAGTGGGACAGATCGAGTTCGTGACACAGCACCTCAAGCCGGACGGAATCTTCGTCTTCGTCGAGAAGTTCCGGGCAACCGAGGAGCCGGACTACAGGCGTCGCGAATACCAGAAGGATTTCGGCTTCAAGGCGCGCTATTTTCCCCCAGACGAAATCGAGAAAAAGCAAACCCTCGTTCTGAATACGATGTTCGGCAATGAGGTGACTTTGGCAAAGATGGCTGACGCCATACGCGCGCATTTCAGCTACTGCGCCCTGACCTGGAACAGCGGAAATTTCTGTAGTCTCGCGGCGAGCAATAGCGAGGAAAACCTGAACCGATACCTTTCCCAGATGGCCGCTCCGGCCATTCCGCACGAGTACGTCTACGAAACCAGCTTGTATCCGACCCTGCCGGTTAGCGTCGCCGCCGCGCAGGAATAGGCTCCTGTGCCTTGAGACAGGTCAACAACACCTTGCGTCGTTTGGACCATGTCTTCGCGGCTGTCGACCATGGCAGCCTCAGGCAGGCCGCAAGAGTTCTCAGGGTGAGGGAATCCTGTGTCAGCCGCAACATCGTTGCTCTCGAACAATTGCTGGACATGCAGTTGTTTGACCGCGACGTCCATGGCGTTCGGCTGACCGAAGCAGGCCGGGCCTGGACTAACCTCGTCCGGGCTCATTATGAAGGGTTGCAAGATGCCATGGCCGGAGGTGGTCCTGGCGACCAGGATGCCAAAACAGTCAAGATAGGGTTGTGCGGTCAGATAGGACGGGCGTTCGTGGCGCGGCTTGTCGATCGATTTCGCGGCTTGCATCCGGACGTGAGCATCGCCATCGAGGACGTTCCCCATGATCAGTGTCTGGCGGCAATACGTCGCCGGCGCCTTGACATCGTGTTCACGCACGGGCTCGAGAACGGCGCCTTATGCCGCAGCGAGCTATTTGGACACGAGCGCTTGTTCATTCTCCTGCCCTGTTACCATCCGCTTGCTGAAAGGTCTGCGGTCACATGGGCAGATCTTGCAGATACCTGCCTGCTGGTTTCGGTCGGATCGCCGCTGGATCCGGTTTTGTTGGAAAAGATTGCCGCAGGTGGTGGCCCCGCTATTCAAATATGTCGCGCGAGCGAAGCGACGGTCATCCTCAAGGTGCAACTCGGTCAAGGCGTTACTCTGGCGGGCGAAGGTTTTGCCAGGACAGTCGCCATCGACGCTACAGTATGGAAACCCATCGACGGTCAGCACAGCATCAGTTCGATTAAGGCGGTGTGGCTGGAATCGAACCCAAAGCGTGCGCTTCTGCGCCTGGTTGGGACCGCAAGAAACCTGGTGGCCGCAACGCGACCCGGGCCTACCCCTGTCAATGGAGGAAGTTCGGGACGCCGCGGCGCGATTTCTGAAGTCACGCCATGACTGGGAGGTGCGACTGACCCGGTTTGACTTCAGTCGTCCAGCCTCTAACCACCCTCCGAACGCTTTGCCCTGGCAAAGCCTCGATCCGTCGCAATGAACCGCTCCAGCATCGCAACGATGAGGCGCGGCGCATCGGCGGGCCGTTGCCCCGCTTCGCGGCCGAGGATCTCGGCATAAGCCGTCAGATCACGGTGCAGTGCCGCAGGGAGTTCCACCATGACCTTGACAGGCTTGTCGTCAGCGATTGGCCCCAGTTTCAGCTTGGCCATTTCAGCCCCCCATAAGGTTCGAGCACGAGATCGCGTGTGACGATCACCCGCACCGGGAATCCCGGTCGGATGGTGAGCGTCGGCGCTATGTTGAGCTGCCGCTGGACGATCTGCTGGCCTGTCTGGCTGATGCTGTCGGAAGCACCCTGGCGAAGAGCGCGCATGATGTCGCTCTCCTGGCCCGATGAGCCTGCTTGCGCGCCGATGCTCAGAACCGTGGAAAGTGCTGCAGCCTTGAACAACTCGCCCCAGTGATAGTCGACGCCGTCCTCGAGACCGGCATAGCCCTCAGCGTCCGCGCCAGGCTCACGTTCCAGAACGATGGAGCGGCCGTCAGGAAAAATCAGCCTGGTCCATACCAGCAACACGCGACGCTGGCCGAAGCCGACCCCATTGTCATACTGGCCGATGAGGCGCGTCCCCTGCGGAATGAGACGGATATGTCCGGTGGGGCTGTCATAGACATTCTCCGTCACCTGCGCGGTAATCTGACCGGGCAGGTCTGAGCGAATGCCAGTGATGAGGGCAGCTGCGATGACGGCGCCCGCCTGCAGGACGTTTTTCGACGCCGGCGCCGCAACACGATCCGACGAGACGGTGCGCTTGTCAGGCGGCTGGTCGAGGAACGCAAGTTGGCGGTCTTGCGCCGAGGGCGTCGCTGACTGCGGCGCGAGGCCAAGGTTGGCGAGATCGGTTTGTGGCATGGTGTCTGTCGTGGCTCGAGCGACAGTCGCGTCACTAGCGGGCCGCGTTTGCGTGGACGCGAACAGACGCGCGGTCCTCGCCGCCTCCAGTTCCTGCTCCCGGCGCTGTTCCTCTGGATCCGGTCCGACCGAGCCCGACGACGGCGCTCCGTTCGCCGGGCCGCCATTCTGCGCGTTGAGGATCGGGCGGCCGAGATCGCCGGGAAGCGGTGGGCCAAGCTTTGGAACGCCCGTATAGTCCTTTGGCAGACCGGCGAGCCCATCGGGCGTCGAACGATTATCGGTTGAATAGAGCTCCTGACCCTGGCCTTGCTGACGGTTCTGAAGCGCGTAAATCAGCGCACCGCCGACAGCGAGGCTAGCGGCGAGCCCCAATCCGGCCAACGCCTTGCGGGACAGACGCGTCACGCGCGACGGCTCGGCGCGCAGCCGCATGGCCGCGGCCGGCTCACCTGTCAACGGCCGGGCGTCATCCTCGACCGGTGCCTCCGGCCGGGCGTCATTCGCCGGCCCCCGGCCTTCTTTCTTCCCGGGATCCATTTTGTCGCTCATGATGACGACCCTCCCCTGCCTGTTCGGAGGTTCGTCGCTGGCGGGGTCTCACCAGGGCCATGCATCCATGAAAATCGACTGCTCCTTACCCCATCGGTGCGGGAGACGCGGACGCGCCTCTGGTTCTTGCCGGCGCCGAGGCGCAACTCGGCGGCGGCAAACATCCGGTCGACGATCATGTAGTTGCCGCGCACGCGATAGTTGACCAGCTCGGACGTGTCGCCTTCCGGCCCTACCACGAAGAGTGGCGGCATCTCACCCTGGCCGATGCCCCGCGGGAACTCGATGAACACCTGCTTGCCATCGTCGAAGGCGCGCAGCGGCCGCCACGGTGCGCGATCGCCCGTCACCTCGTAGCGGAAATTGACGCGAGAAAGATCGATGCCTGTCGAGACCGGCTGTGCAGCCTCAGCTTGCTGGTTCTGCCTGCGCAAGGCGATGAGTTGGTCCTGCGGGTATTGCCAGGAAACCGACGCCATATAGGTCGACGGCGTCGAGCGCAGTTCCATGTGATAGGTACGCCGATCGGTATTGATGACGAGATTGGTGAGAAGGTCGGCGCGCGTCGGCTTGACGAGTATGTGGACCTGCTTGGCCGCGCCCGTACCGCTCTCGGTATCGCCGATGATCCAGCGCACGGTGTCGCCGGCGGCGACGGGACCGGAACCGACGAGCTGCTCGCCGGGCTGGAGCGCGATGTCGGTGATCTGCCCCGGCGAGGCATAGACCTGATAGAGCGCGCCATCGACGAATGGATAGACCTGCATCGAGTTGATGAAGCCGTTGCGGACAGGCTGGACGCGCGCGGCCGCATTGGCCAAGTTCACGCGCGCGGTCGGATCGGTCGGTTCCGGGTCGGGCTTTGCGGCCTTGCCGACCGGCTTCAACTGGCCTGGAAGCGGCAGCGGCTTCGACAGCTCCACCACCTTGACGGGCGGTGGCGGATCGACGGCATGCACGGCCGGGACCGGATCGTCATAGGAAATCTCCGGCGGCTTCTGCCTGGTGGCGCAGCCCGCAAGCGCCGAAGTGCAAAGCAAAAGCGCTGGAAGGGCCATTTTGCGGAAGGCCGGCATTGCGTGGATGAGGAAAACCGGACGCCCCCAGGGGGCGGCTTTGCAGAGTACGGGCATCATTGTCCAAGCTCCTTCGACCAGTTGATGGCGTTGATGTAGATTCCAAGCGGGTTCTTCCTCAGCGCATCAGCGTCGCGCGGGGGCTGGACGACAATGGTGAGGATGGCGGACCAGCGCTCCGTGGAAGCCAGTGAGCCGTCCTGATAGCGGCGTTCGACCCAGGCGATTCGGAAGCTCACCGGCGATGCGCGGATGACCGACGACACATCGACGGCGACCTGCTGCTTGCCGACCTTGGTGAACGGGTCATTGGCGCGCGCATAGTCGTTGAGAGCCAGCGCCCCGCCCTGCGTCGCGAAGTCGTAGGCGCGCAGCCAGTTCTGCCGCACGATGACCGGATCGGCGGGGATCGACCTCACCTGTTCGATGAAGTGCGCCAGGTAGAAGGCAATCTGCGGATCGTTCGGCTGATAGTCGCCGACCGCAGGTCCCACAGCCTGCGCCTGGCCGAGACGATCGACCTGCACCACCCAAGGCACGATCGAGCCTTTGGCGGATTGCCAGATGAGCGCGGCCGAGAACCCCGCGGCGAGCGCCAGGCAACCGAAGGCCATGGTGCGCCAGTTGCGCGCCTGCACGCGAGCCGAACCGATGCGCTCGTCCCAGAGCTGAGCAGCGCGTTGGTAGGGGGTCTCGGGTTGTGGGGACTTGCCGTAGTGCGTGGACGGTCGTTTGAACATGCTCAGTCACTTTCAGAGAGGTTGATCGAGGAGCCGCCGCCATGGCTGTCGCCACTGCGAACGGCGTGGGCGGCGGCCTGGACGCCATGGGTCATCTGTTGCGAGCGCTTCATGCGCTTCGCCCAGGCTGGCTGACTTTCGGTTGCGGAGGACGCGACGGGTGCGGAGCCGGCTTCGGGCGCGTTCGCGCCGATTGTGCCAGCCGTGGATGACCCGCCCGTCGTCTCGAAGGCAGCGCGAGCGCCCGACTGGTAGCTGTGCTTCATGCTGCCTGCCGCATTATTGGCCGCACGCTTGAGCGGTGAGATGGCACCTTGGGCGCCGGCTCTGATGACACCGCCGAGCCCGGATGCGACGCCAGAAAAGCCAGACTCTCCGGCCGCGCTGAGGCCGTAGGCTGTGGACGCCCTGCCCGCCATGGCGGCACCGCCACGGGCCGCCGCTGCAGCACCGCCACTGACAGCCGCGCCTCCAGACACGACTGCGCCGCCGGCCGCAGTGCCGACTGCTGCCATGCCTCCGACGGCGAGCCCAGCGCCGACCGCAGCACCCGCGCCGAGTTGCGGGCCGCCGGAGACGAGGCCGTTGGCAATGCCAGGTCCAAATATGCCAAGGCCGAGCAGCGACAACGCGGCCAGCACGATCGCCATGGCATCGTCGATCGACGGCGTGTTGCCGCTGAACCCCGCGGTGAACTCGGAAAAGAGCGTTGAGCCGATGCCGATGATGACGGCGAGCACCAGCACCTTGATGCCGGACGAGATGACGTTGCCAAGCACCCGCTCGGCCATGAAGGCGGATTTGCCGAACAGACCGAAGGGAATGAGCACGAAACCGGCGAGCGTGGTCAGCTTGAATTCGATCAGCGTGACGAAAAGCTGGATTGCCAGGATGAAGAAGGCCAGCAGCACCAGCGCCCAGGCGAAGAACATGCAGGCGATCTGGATGAAGTTCTCGAAGAAGGACCAATAGCCCATCAGGTTCGAGATCGAGTCCAGCAACGGCCGGCCGGCATCGAGCCCGGTCTGCGCCACCTTGCCCGGGCGCATGAGATCGTTGACGGTAAAACCCGTACCCGAGGCCTTCAGGCCAAGCCCGGCGAAGCTTTCAAAGACGATGCGGGCGAGATTGTTCCAGTTGGAGATGAGATAGGCGAAGACGCCGACGAATAGGGTCTTCTTGACGAGGCGCGCCATGATGTCGTCGTCCGCACCCCAGGACCAGAAGAGCGCAGCCAACGTCACGTCGATGACGATCAGGGTTGTGGCGATAAAGCCGACCTCCCCGCCGAGCAGGCCGAAGCCGCTGTCGATGTAGCGCGTGAAGACTTCGAGGAAATGGTCGATGACGCCCATGCCGCCCATGTCAGCGAGCCTCCGGCCGAGGAGGCTCGACCTGCATCGCGGGAGTGGTCACATCCATCCGCGTCCCTCCTTTCCGGTCGGCTGACGCCGGCACATCAGGGAATAACGTTTTCGGGGCAACGGCAGCAGGCGCCGTTGCCGAGTCACCTGGAGCGAGAAACCGGCGCCGGCTCTCTGCCCACGCTTTCAGACAACCGGGATCGCGAGGACCGGCCTCGCCGATCCCGGAACAGCGGCGCAATTCGAACGCGAGCGGGTCTTGTGACGCGGTGGAACGGTCCCGTGTCCCAAGGGCGTCAGGCTCATCGTCCTTGCTGCTCATCTCGATCGCGGTCACTGTCAAAGCGACCGCGATGAAGATGACCGCACTGACACGAGCGAGGAGCTTGCCTTCCATCGCGCCGACCTCAGTTCTTGCCATAGAACATCTGCGCACTGCCGGGCTGGTAGCCCGAGCCCTGCGTCAGGAAGCGCCGGCGCTGCTCTCGGCCCTGGTCGACGGCGGTGGCCTGTTCGGCCGATTGCAACGCCTGCGCCCGACCGTTCGCGGCGACGACAGCGGTGAGATCGGCGAGCTGCTGCACTTGGAGCGCGAGGAGCTGGTTGCCGGCCTGTGTTGCCTGAAGCGCGCCGGTCGCACCCTGGCTCTGGCCGACCAACGCCGACATCTCACTGCGATTGGTGTCGATGTTGCCGACGACGCCCGCCTGCACACGCATAGCGTCCTGAAGGCCACCAACCGTGTTGCCCCAGCGCGAGCGCGCGTCGGCGACGAGTTGCTGATCCGAAGCCGACAGCGAGACGTTGCCGTATTTCTGCTGGAAAGCCTGATCGATCTGCTGGACGTCATAGGCAACGTTCTGCGCCTGACCGAGCAGTTGCTGCGTACGCTGCACGGACTGCTGGAGTTGTTGCAGAGAGGAGAACGGCAGGCTCGCGAGATTGCGGGCCTGGTTGATGAGCATCTGCGCTTCGTTCTGAAGCGAGGTGATCTGGTTGGTGATCTGTTCGAGCGAGCGCGCTGCCGTCAGGACGTTTTGCGAATAGTTCGAGGGATCGAAAACGATCAAGGCCTGTGCCGGCGTCGCCAGCATCGGCGAGAGCGCGGCAGGAGCGACAAGCAGTCCGGCGGCGAACCGCATGCCAAGGGAACGGCGTTGTTTCATGGGGACTTCTCCTTGTTGGTGAGGGCGGGGCTGGTTAGGGCGGGAACGAGTTCAGCGGCCCAGCCGACGCCACGGTGGGTGAGCCAGGCAGCGAGGAACCCGTCGCGGCCATGCTCGGCGACGATGCTGGCGATCGCGGCCTGGTCGGTCTTCGCGGATACAGCGCAGAGCGCGAGTGCCACATCCGACAGACCGAGCTCGAACAGCCGGTTGCCGCGTCGGGACTGGCAGTAATAGTCGCGCTTTGGCATCGCCCGCGCGATGATCTCGATCTGCCGATCGTTGAGGCCGAATCGACGATAGATCGCCGTGATCTGCGGCTCGATGGCGCGCTCGTTCGGCAGGAGAAGCCGGGTCTGGCAGCTCTCGATGATCGCGGGCGCGATTGCCGAGCCGTCAATGTCGCTGAGCGACTGCGTGGCGAAGATGACGCTGGCGTTCTTCTTGCGCAGCGTCTTTAGCCATTCGCGGAGCTGGCCGGCAAAGCCCTCATCGTCCAGCACAAGCCAGCCTTCGTCGATGATGAGAAGGGTTGGCGAGCCATCGAGCCGGTCCTCGATGCGATGGAAGAGATAGGACAGGACGGCGGGCGCGGCACCTGTTCCGATCAGCCCCTCGGTTTCGAATGCCTGGACCGACGCCGATCCGATATNATCCGATATGCTCGTGCTCGGCATCGAGCAGGCGGCCATAGGGACCTCCGACGCAATAGGGACGTAATGCCTGCTTGAGATCGTTTGATTGCAGCAGCACGACCAGGCCGGTGATGGTGCGCTCCTCGACAGGCGCGGACGCCAGAGAACTCAACGCCGTCCAGATATGCTCCTTGATCTCAGGCGTGATCGTCACATTCTCACGCGTCAGGATCGCCACGATCCAGTCGGCGGCCCAGGCGCGCTCGGGGACATCGTGAATGCGCGCGAACGGCTGAAGACTGACGCTATCGGACGCTCCATCGCTGAGATCGCCGCCGAGATCATGCCAGTCGCCGCCCATGGCGAGTGCCGCCGCGCGGATCGAGCCGCCGAAATCGAAGGCAAATACCTGTGACCCCGCATAGCGGCGGAACTGCAGCGCCATCAGCGCCAAGAGCACGGACTTGCCCGCGCCTGTCGGGCCGACGATCAGCGTGTGGCCGACGTCGCCGACATGAAGCGAAAGCCGGAACGGGGTCGAGCCTTCGGTCTTGCCGAAAAGCAGAGGGGGCGCTGCAAGATGCTCGTCCCGCACCTCGCCCGCCCACACCGCGGAAAGCGGAATGATGTGGGCGAGATTGAGGGTGGAGATGGGAGGTTGACGGACGTTGGCGTAAACGTGACCCGGCAGGCTGCCGAGCCAGGCGTCGACGGCGTTGATGGTTTCGATAATTGCCGTGAAATCGCGGCCCTGGATGACCTTTTCGACCCGGCGCAGTTTCTCGTCGGCGATGCCAGGATCATCGTCCCAAACAGTCACCGTCGCGGTGACATAAGCCATGCCCGCATAGTCGGCGCCGAGCTCCTGGAGCGCCATGTCGGCATCAGCGGCCTTGTTTGCGGCGTCGGTGTCCACGAGGACGGACGCCTCGTTGGTCATCACCTCCTTGAGGATCGCGGCGACCGATTTGCGCTTGGCGAACCATTGACGCCGGATCTTTGTCAGCAGCCGGGTCGCATCAGTCTTGTCGAGCAGGATCGCGCGTGTCGACCAGCGATACGGGAAGGCCAGCCGGTTCAGCTCGTCGAGCAGACCCGGCGTGGTCGCGGTCGGGAACCCCGTGACCGTGAGAATGCGCAGATGCAACGCGCCAAGCCGCGGCTCAAGCCCGCCGGTCAGCGGCTGGTCGGCCAGCAGGACATCGAGATACATCGGCGTTTCGGGAACGCGGACACGGTGGCGATTGGTCGAGACGCAGCCATGCAGATAGGTCAGCGTCTCGGCGTCATCGAGCCAGCGGCACTCCGGCATGAAGGCTTCGACTAGGCGCAGGACGCGGTCGCTGCGGTCAGTGAACCCGGTCAGCACCTCATTGGGGTCGAGGCCCTTCTTCTCCCGCCCTTCGTAGAGCCAGCTTTCCGCGCGGGCGGTGTCTTCGGCGGGCGCAAGATAGGTGAGCGTCAGGAAGTAGCTGGACTCGAAATGCGCGCCGGCCTCCTCGAAGCCCGCCTTGCGCTCCGCATCGACCAGCGTCGAGGCCGCATCCGGAAAGCTGCTGTCGGGATAGCGCGTCGAGGCATGGCGCTGTGCCTCGACGAAGATCGCCCAGCCGGAGCCGAGGCGGCGGAAGGCATTGTTGAGCCGGCCGGCGACGGCGACCAGTTCGGCCGGCACGGCGCTGTCGAGATCGGGACCGCGAAAACGCGCGGTGCGCTGGAAGCTGCCGTCCTTGTTGAGGACGATTCCAGCGCCGACCAATGCCGCCCAGGGCAGGAAGTCGGCGAGCCGGCTGCTGCGGTTGCGATATTCGGCAAGGTTCATCATAGGTGCGACCTCGCTTAGACCGTGAGATGCGCGGGTATGCGCAGGTGCCGGCGAACGACGTCGGCGAAAAGCGGATCGCGCTTGGCCGCCCAGACTGCGGCAACATGGCCGATCGCCCAGATGGCGATGCCGACGAGCCACAGACGCAGCCCCAGCCCCACGGCGCCCGCGAGCGTCCCGTTCATGATCGCAATGGCGCGCGGGGCGCCACCGAGCAGGATCGGCTCCGTCAGCGCGCGGTGTACAAGGACCGTATAGCCGGGCACTGTATAATCCGGCATTGGGCCGCCCTGTTCGACAGCGCCCGCCATCAGACCAGCGCTCCGCCGCCGAACGAGAAGAACGACAGGAAGAAGCTCGACGCCGCGAAAGCGATGGACAGGCCGAACACGATCTGGATGAGCCGGCGGAAGCCGCCAGACGTGTCGCCGAAGGCGAGCGTCAGGCCGGTTACGATGATAATGATCACCGCCATGATCTTGGCGACCGGACCTTCGATCGATTGGAGGATCTGTTGCAGCGGCTGTTCCCACGGCATTGACGAGCCGGAGGCATAAGCGGGCGCGGCCATCACCAGGATGAGCGTGGCACCGGAGACGGTCATGGCGAGACGATGGCGCGCGAGGCGCAGGCGTTGGATCATGGAATTTCTCCTTCAGGGCTTTGGATGAGCAAGGTCGGGCTGTCGTCGCCCTCGAGGACGGCTGGCGCGACCCGGTAATCGCCGTCCGGGCTCAGGCCATCGACACGGGCGAGTTCGGACAGTCGGCGGGCTGAGCCGCGGCCGGAAAGGACGGCAACCAGGTCGATCGTCTCGGCGATCAGCGCGCGTGGAACCGTGACCACGGCTTCCTGGATCAGCTGCTCCATCCTTCGGAGCGCACCTATGGCGCTGCCGGCGTGGATCGTGCCAAGGCCGCCGGGGTGGCCGGTGCCCCAGGCCTTGAGCAGTTCGAGCGCCTCGGCCCCGCGCACCTCTCCGACTGGAATGCGGTCGGGGCGCAGGCGCAGCGATGAGCGAACAAGATCGGAGAGCGACGCGACACCGTCTTTCGTTCGCATCGCCACGAGATTCGGCGCTGCGCATTGCAGTTCCCGCGTATCCTCGATGATCACGACGCGATCGACGGTCTTGGCCACCTCGGCCAACAGCGCGTTGATCAGCGTGGTCTTGCCCGTGGAGGTGCCGCCTGCAATGAGGATGTTCGCGCGGTTGGCAACGCCCTGGCGCAGCGCGTCCACCTGCTGCGCCGACATGATTCCGGTCGCGACATAATCTTCGAGGGTGAAGATGGCGACGGCGGGCTTGCGGATCGCGAAGGCGGGCGCCGCGACGACGGGAGGAAGAAGCCCTTCGAACCGCTCCCCCGTCTCGGGCAGCTCGGCCGAGACACGTGGGGCGCCGGCATGGACTTCGGCACCGACATGATGAGCGACGAGGCGAACGATGCGCTCGCCGTCCGCTGCTGACAAACGCTCTCCTGTGTCGGACAACCCCTCGGACAGGCGGTCGATCCACAAACGTCCATCGGGATTAAGCATCACTTCGACGATGCCGGCGTCGTCGAGATAGCGCGCGATCGCAGGTCCGAGCGCTGTGCGCAGCATGCGTGCGCCGCGCGCCAGACCTTCTGAATTGTGAGGCGAAGCTGCCATCCTGTCCCCGTTTCGATCCGGGGGAACATGGACGGCCCCTGGACGGGGATGATTAAGAGAGCCGCATCTCGAGTGGTTTCAACACCTATATCGAGGCGTAGTGGCGTAGCGTGCAAATACAGGAGATTGGCGGTGCCGACCTGTGATCAAGGCCGGCGATCTTCAGGCAAGGGCGGCGCTCGCCGTCAATTGTGCGCTCGTCGGTAAAGCCGTCAGATCACGCGGCTTCAGCACGAGTTGACCGTCGAGGCTTGTGGCGAACCACCACGTCGACCTTGTAGTCGAGCCGGTCCAGACAGCGAACCAGCCTGTCTATTGAAAACTTACCCGTTCGCCCTGTGGCGATCGCGGAGACGTCGGGCTGTTTCATTCCGAGCAGTTCAGCCGACTTCGCCTGGGTCAGGCGCCGGCGCTTGATAATGGCGCGGATCTCGCGGGCCAGCTTGGCCTTGAGCAATTCCTCTTCGGGATTGTCAAAGCCGAGGTCCGCAAACACGTTGCCGCTGCTCACTTCGGCGGTGATGTCTTCCGTCATGACTTTGTTCCTTTCCCATAGTTTTCACGATAGTGCGCCTCGGCCGCCTTCAATCGTACTGTGACGAGATCGATTTCATGCTTGGGTGTCTCCCTGCCCCTCTTCGACTTCTTCTGGAAGCAATGAAGGACGTAGATCACGCCAGCGAAGCGGACGGTGTAGACGGCGCGGTAGGTATCTCCGTCGAAGTCGTCGACCACCTCGAGGATGCTGCGGCCCCCAAACCCTTTCAGGGCTTTGACAGCCGGGTGCTCCTCACCATTCTGGGCGTCGTTGATTGCGACACCCATCAACCGGCGAACATCGACCGGAAACTCGCGCAGGTCATCCTTCGACGATCCCATCCATACCGTGAGCTTTTGGTTTTTCATTCGCCCTTTGCCTTATAGCATACAGACTATAATTTTCAACGAAAAGATCCTGACACCGCCTAGCCACTGAGATAACTGGTTCGGCTCAGACGGCTGCTTTTTCTAGAAGCTCATAAAGGCGTGGTCCCTCATGCAATCACGGATCTTGAATTGCGGATTTCGCGCCCAACATGGTTCCCGTATCAGCGACCCTGCCCTGCGGCTGTCTAGCTCTTGTCTGCCAAACCCCCCGACAGGTTGGCAACGCGAGTTCCATGACAACATATCGTTACAATACTTTGATATGCTTGACATATCGATGCTTGCAAAATCTCGGTCCGCCAGTCCGTTCAGCGCGCGGGCGTGCCGGGCTGGTGTGTGTCCAGACCGCCATCGATGTCCTCGGAGATCTCCTGCCGAAGCTTTGGACCTCTCGCCAGGCGCCGGCCGAGCGCGGTGACGAAGGCATCATAGCGCTCGCCAGCCTTGGAGTGGGCTGCCTGTGCCGCGGGCTCGGGCAAAGCCGGCGTTGTCGCCAGCCAGAAGCGGACGAAAACAGCGAGCGTCTCCACGGCAATCGCGACATCGCGCTCCTGGCGCGTCATACGGCGGTCCAGCTGGTCAAGCCGCTTGGTGATCGCCGCCTCCTGCCGCTCGGCGGCATCGGGTGAGAGGAACGACTCGATTGCCGCCTCCGCGACGAGCGACCGTGAAAAATCACGGCGCGCCGCATGTTCGGCCAGCCTGCTCATGACCTTCGGATCGAGATAGACGGACAGGCGTTGCTTGCGAGGTGGCTTTACCATGGGAGCCTCACATATCCACGCCGTCGCCGGGGTCGAGCGACGCCTGCCGCGCAACGCCCTGCATCAGGCGCGTCAGTCGACGGTTGCGGGCAACCTCGTCCTCCACGTCATCCAGGTGATCGATCTCGAATTCGTTCTCGGTCGAAGGCTTCACGACCTGCTCGACGCGACTGAGCTCGGGTTGCCGACGACGCTCGGAATCAGTTGTGTCGTCATCCGTGGCCAACGGCGCCGACATGGCTTCAGCAATCTGCGGACGAGAAGGCAGAGGCAGGTTCGTCCAGTCGTCCGGCCTCCCCTCCTCCGCCGCCGCCCTCAGCAGCGGCGGCGGCAGGATACGTTCCCGGAAGCGAGCATCCTCATGATAGCGCGCCTTTTTGGCGCGGATCGGCGGCGCACCCGCGACCATGACGATCTCGTCGGTCGCCGGCAGCTGCATGACTTCACCCGGCGTGAGCAGCGGGCGAGCCGTCTCCGAGCGGGAGACCATGAGATGACCGAGCCACGGAGACAGCCGGTGGCCGGCATAGTTCCTCATGGCCCTCATCTCGGTCGCTGTTCCCAGCGCGTCGGACACGCGCTTGGCGGTGCGCTCGTCATTGGTGGCAAAGCTTACCCGGACATGACAGTTGTCGAGGATCGAATTGTTGGCGCCGTACGCCCTCTCGATCTGGTTGAGGGATTGAGCGATCAGGAAGCTTTTCAGCCCGTAGCCGGCCATGAAGGCGAGCGCCGATTCGAAAAAATCGAGGCGGCCAAGCGCCGGGAACTCGTCGAGCATCAGGAGCAGCCGGTGCCCTTTCGCCCTGACCTGCAGATCTTCAGTCAAGCGGCGGCCGATCTGATTGAGGATCAGGCGAATGAGCGGCTTGGTCCGATTGATGTCGGACGGCGGCACGACGAGGTAGAGTGTCGTCGGATGCTCGTCGTCGATAAGGTCGCTGATGCGCCAGTCGCAGCGGCGCGTGACCTCTGCCACGACAGGATCGCGATAGAGGCCAAGAAATGACATGGCGGTGGACAGCACGCCGGAGCGTTCGTTGTCTGATTTGTTCAAGAGCTCTCGCGCGGCGCTGGCGATGACCGGGTGCGGACCAGCCTGCCCCAGATGCGCGGTTTTCATCATCGCGGACAACGTCGATTCGATCGGACGCTTTGGATCGGAGAGGAATCCGGCGACGCCGGCAAGCGTCTTGACCGGCTCGGCGTAGAGGACGTGCAGGATCGCGCCGACCAGCAGGGCATGGCTGGTCTTCTCCCAATGGTTTCGCCTCTCGAGCGAGCCTTCGGGATCGACCAGGATGTCGGCGATGTTTTGAACGTCGCGGACTTCCCATTCGCCGCGACGCACCTCGAGCAGCGGGTTGTAGGATGAGGATTTGGGATTGGTGGGATCGAACAGCAGGACCCGCCCATGCATGGCGCGGAAGCCCGCGGTGAGTTGCCAGTTTTCGCCCTTGATATCGTGAACGACGGCGGAGCTCGGCCAGGTCAGCAGCGACGGGACGACCAGGCCGACACCCTTGCCCGAACGTGTGGGCGCAAAGCACAGCACATGCTCCGGTCCATCGTGGCGCAGATAGGCGCCGTCAAAGCGCCCAAGCACCACCCCATCGGAGCCGAGAAGGCCCGTTGCCTTGACCTCCTGCTTGTCGGCCCAGCGGGCGGAGCCGTAGGTCTCGACCTTCTTGGCCTCTCGAGCCCGCCAGACCGACATGCCGATGGCGACGGCGACGCAGGCGAAACCGCCGAAAGCCGCGATAAAGGCTCCCTCTACGAAGATCGACGGCGCGTAGGCATCGAAGCCATACCACCACCAGAAGAATGACGGCGGAAGGTAGAACGGAAAGCCCAGGACACGGAACCATGGCCTGCCCAGCTCGGGCTGGAATGCCAGGCGCCAGGCCACCCACTCCGTCGCGCCCCAGGTCGTGAACAGTACGATCATCAAGACGGCGAGGATCTGGCCCCAGAGAATTTTGGTGGCGGACATGCTGCAGTCCTTTCTTCAAATTGAGACTAGATGCCGAGGCCTCGCTTGCGGCCAAAACTCCAGTCGATGCCGTCGTCATTGCGAGCGACGCCAGAGACGTGGCTGCCAAGATGTTTTTCCAGGGACGGCGTCCAAGGCACCAGTTGGAAACCGAGGCCGTCATCGATCATGGCGAAGCGGCCGGAGGCGAGCGTGAAACGTTGCCGGTAGGAACCGGCCACAAACTCACCACTGCGAACGCGGTTGAACGGCTGGCCGGTTTCGGCCGAGAGCTTTTCGCCGAGCGCCTCCAACTCGCAGCGACGCAGCGTGTCTATCAGGTTGCGGGTGAAGGTTGTGCGTTGGCCATGCCGCTCGCCGAGGCCCCGTTGGACGAGGTGGTCGGCACGGAGCTGCATCGCCTGCCGCACCTCGGCGCCGAAGCCGCCTTCCGACAACGCAGTCGGTTCGCGGGCGATGTTCTGGCGATCGAGCCAGGTGGCGCCGGCGGCGGTAACCTGCCGCTCAATATCGAGATCGGAACGGACAGCGAGTGCTGCGCGCCCATGTCCCTGCGCGTCATGGAACTTGCGCAGCTCAACGATGGAACCCGGAGCGCTGTCGCCGGCGGCATCGAGATCGGACAGCTTGATGTGATGGGTGCGGCCGTCGGTGCCATCGATCACGGCGTAGGCACTGCCCTTCAACTCGTCATCGAGACCACGGTCGACCAGCCGACCGACGATTGGCGTGTCGAGGCGCTCCGCCGCGAGCACATAGGTCGCCGACCCGCGCTCGATGCCCTGTTCTGTCAGGGCGCGGTGCATCCGCTTGATGATGTCACCGCGTTCGCCAAGCTCGCGCAGCGTCGCCTCGGCCTTTTCGTCGATCCTCCATTGGCCTGGGCCGACCTGTTCGGCAAGGCCAAGCGTTTCGAGCTTGCGCGCCCGCCCGACCTTCAGCACGTGATACTCATCGGGCTGAGCGCTCGCCGGGGACGCAAGATCGACAACGCCTGTGTCGCGGCAATCGCGAACAAGCTGCCGGTCAAGCTGGGTCCAACGTTCGGCCTCGACCTGACGCTGCAGATTGCGGCGGATGTCGAGATCGGTGCGCGGGCCGAGCTCCTGGGTAACGAGGTCGGCGGCGCGGGCGCGCATTCCCTCCTTGATGTAATCGCGGGAGATCACGAGATCCTGCCCGTCATCAGTGCGGCCGCGCAGGATGATGTGAAGGTGCGGATTGTCGGTGTTCCAGTGATCGACGCCAGCCCAATCCAGTTTCGTGCCGAGGTCCTTTTCCATCTGACCCATCAGATCGCGGGCGAAGGATTTGAGGTCCGCCATGTCGACGGCATCTTCCGGCGAGACGATGAAACGGAAGTGGTGCCGATCATCGCCGCACCGCTCGGCAAAAGCACCGCCATCCACCTCCCCGTCCTCCGGCCCGAACAGCCTTGCCTTCTCCCCGTCCCGGGTGACGCCCTCGCGGCGCAGATAGGTGAGATGAGCGGCAAGCGGGGCGCCGCGCGCGTGATGGCGCACTAGCCGTGTCTTGATGATCACGGCTCGCGAGCGGCCGGTGAGGAGACGATTGGCGCGCACGCTCGCCGAGCGGCCACGCCCGAAGGTCGAGCGATTGCCCGGGCTGATCCGGCCGGAGCGAGAGATGCGGGCGCCGGCCTTCCGGGCGGCGGCAAGCGCCTGCGCGATGAAGGGCCTGGCGCGCTGGGCACTGGGCGAGCGGATGCGGCCGGGCCGGATGCGGAAACCATCCTCGTCAGTCATCGTGAAGATCCGCACATCGTCTCAAGGCACCGAAATCACAGGTGAAACGGTGTTCCGGCGAGGTGCGCCACTTGTTCGCACCTCGCGGAAATGCCACATAACCTCTTGAAACAGCACAACCGATCGACGCCGCACCTCGCGGCCTTTTATCTCGCCATCCTTCGGTTGTTCTGCACATTTTCCGCCTCCACCCACGCCATGGTGCGCTGGAGCTTGCGGTTGCGCAAAGACGCCCATGTGCGCTCATGGCTGTATCCCTTCGCCCGCTCGCGCCACGAAGAGGCCTTCGGACAGCGGCACGATGGCGGACACATCGCGCACGGTGGGCGCAGAGCTCGCGTCATTTGGTGGTCGCTCGGTTGGCACCCGAGCGACAGCTTGTTTGCGATCCGGCTGACCGACGAACAGCGAGCCGCGCTTCCAGGGAATGGCCTCGACAGACGTAACGGCGAAAGGGCGCATACCCTCGCTTTCACCGATCAGGGGCGCAAATGCGGCGACATAGGCGCGGGTCTCGGCCGGTAACGGACGCCCAGTGAGGTAGGCCTGGTAGCGTGCAGGTCCCGCATTGTAGGCGGCCAGAAATCCCGGAGAGCCGAAGCGATCGTGCAGTTCGCGCAGGTACGCCGTTCCAGCCAGGATGTTGTCCCGGGGATCGAATGGATCGCGGCCAAGCGACCAGCGGGCGCGCAGATAGTCCCATGTTCCGGGCATGATCTGCATCAAGCCGCGGGCGCCTGCGCTGGAGACGGCACGCATATCGCCCGCACTCTCCTTGCGCATGATGGCGCGTATCAACGCGGTCGGGACGCCGAAGCGGTGCGAGGCTTCTGCGATATGCGCGCCGAACGGATCGCGTTGCGACGATCGTGTGAGAGGTGTTTCCTGCGCCACTGCCGCCGGCATGACGGTCGCGACGGACAGGCCGCAAAGGAGGAGCAGAGCCATGCGCCAGGCAGCGCGAAGCGGCCCCGCGCACCGCGATGGCTCGTCGACGGACGGCGAGCGCGCATCGTTCAATCCTTCTCGCTACGGTCGCGCGGGCGCGCCCAGTGCAGCGACCAGGACGTCTTGTCGTCGCCATTGCGAAAGAGGTTGGCGCGTATCGGCTGCGCGAAGGTCGGGTCGTCGAGCTGGATCGAGACATAGTCTCCGGCCTTTTCGCTGGAGCGTTTCCAGCCGGCGCCGATCTCGGGGCCGTCCTCGCTTGCGGCGTGAATGCGGTAGTCAGGCGCATTCTCCGTTTCGCTCGCCTCTGCCGCCACAATGGCAATATCCAGGTTGAGGCTGAGCGTGTGGATGCGCCCGCTATAGCCAGTCTTCTGGCGCGTGAATTCTCCGATCTGTTGCATGTCAGGCTCCTGTTTTCGAGTCGTGCGGTGATGAAGACTGGCGCCACGACGCGCGCCGCTGGTCGCGCGCTCACCGCGTTGGCGCGCGCCATTCGAAGCGGCCGTTGCCGTCCTCGTCTGTCCACAGCGGAACGGCGCGGCCGATGATCCGTCTGGTGGAGAGGAGGCCGAAGTAGCGGCCGTCGAAGCTGTCGCGGACATGCCGGTTCATCAGGAAGACTTCGCCGCTCGCGATGCGGCGGCAGCCCTGCCAGACCGGCAGGTCACGACCGGCCCGGTCACGCGTCAACGCCATCCCCGCCTCGATACCATCGACCGTGATGGTGAGGTTCGAGCGACAGACCCGTTGCCCCGATACGCCAAGGATGCGCTTCAGGAGTGGCACGCCCCTCGGCAGATAGCCGCGATCGGCGAGGAACGCCGCGAGCGGCTCGGGCGCGTCGACGGCCACAAGATCGGCGACCTCGAAGGGTCCGTCGAAGTCGATCCTGTAGAAGCCGATCGGTGCGCTGGCTGACGCATTCCAGATGAGCTTCGCGGGCATCGAAGTGAGGCCGGGATAACCGACGCCCATGGTTGCGATAACGCTGGCTAAGATGATCCCGGCGCGCGTCACGGCTCAGTCCTCTTGCGCAGCAGGAAGGCACGATGTTGGTCGAGTGTGTAGCTGCGCGGCGCATTGCCGGCGGTTATCCGGTTGTGGATGTGCCGCCAATGATCAGGCGACACCAACTCAGGCTCGATGCCGAGGCGCTGGATGGCGTCAATCGCCTGCAGCACGCGTTCGACCTTGGGCCAGCTCTCGACCTTCAGCAGGATGTCGCCGCCGGGTCGCACGAAGGGCAGTGTCTGATAGGCTTCGCCAGACGCGACCGCACGCACGATGTCGATGCGTGAGATGATCGTTCCGAAGTCGTTCGCCGCCCATCGCACGAAGGCGAAGACCACGCCGGGACGATAGGACAGGATCCGCCGGCGACGATCGACGATCTGTTCCTGGGCGGGCGTGCCGAACCGTATCCAGTTCTCGATCCTCTTCTCGACCCAGGTCAGTTCGACATGGACGAGATTATCGGCAGCGTGGTGCGTGGCCGGGAATGCGCCGCGCGTGCGGGGAGCCGCAATGCCAGTCATTTCGGTTCTCCTGATGTGGTGGGAATTTCGCGCGCGAGCCTCGCGCGCAGCGTTTCGGCGACGATGACGTCGTTCTCGAAAGCGGCGATGCGTGCGCGCTCCTGAGTCGTCATGTCGGTGGTGGGGCGCACGACGAAGGTCGCGAACTGATTTCCCTTGCAGGCCAATTCACCGGCGAGATGCAGCGTCAAAGTTGCCTTCCCGACACGGCTCTTTCGATTTAGGGGTGCGGCGCTCATCGGGCGGCTCCCGAGCGCGGATCAAGCGGCGGAGTCGGACCTTCGGAAGCGCTGGTTGCCGTGATGCGACCGCCAGAAACCGTCGACGTGTTGGGGGTGTTGTTGGTGGTTACGCTGAGTGCGTGGCTGGCTCGCCGTACGAGCCTCTGCCCATCTTGCGCGCGCGCTTCAAAGTTAGAATCTGGGTTAGAGTCTAAGTTAAGGGCGCGATTTCGGCTTTGCTTTCCCAGGGTTAGGCGCCGTTTCGGTTCCTGATAGCACGAGCCTGCGGTTCCCGATGGCACGATAGGTCCGGTTCCCGATAGCACGAGGCCGTCCACAGGCCTTCCACAGGAGCCGATCCGCTCGAAGGCAAGCAGAACCCGGCCGCCAATCTCCACTTCCAGCGCAAGGGTGTAGCCGGGCAGCGGCTGGCGGCGGATGATGTCGCGCAGCTCGAAGGCAAAGCGCTTGTGGGGCGACAGGCTGCCGGATTTCTGGTGAAGGTGACGGAAGTCGAAGCGCCAGCCGTCGGGCTGGCGTCCGCCATGCTTGCGCACCAGCCGATAGAGCCAGCGCTCCAGCCCGCCAGTCAGGTCGAAATAAGCGCGGTCGATCGTCAGCACGAGCGCGTCATCGAGGACTGCCTGGTAGAACCAGTCGGGGACGATCAACTCGATCCCCGCGGGTTTGCCATGGCGATCGATGCGCTCCTGCCACTCATTGATCCATGAGAAGCGGTGACGCCGGCCTTCGGCGGGCTGACGAATCGTCGTCGAGACGGTGGTCGACTGCAGCCGGTCAAGCCCCGCCTTCAGGCGCTGATAGTCGCGCAGGCTCTTGCCGCGGCCGACGAAGGTGAGAATCTCATAGGGTGTGGCGGCCATCAGGCGCGAGGTGCGAAGGCCCGCGTCGCGCGCCTCGACGATCTGGCTTGCGGCCCAGATCAGGATGTCGGCGTCCCAGATGGTCGCCATGCCATGATCGGGCACGGCTTCGACCCGGATCGTGACGTTGCCGGCCGCAAAATCGATCGGGGTGATGCGATGCGTCTTGGAAAGGGAGAAGAACGGATAGGCCATGAGATCCTGCGCGTCTCGTGGGGCGAAGTCGCCAGGCAGCGCCCGGAACAGGTCGAGCTGCCCGCGCTCCGAAAGGGATTGGTTTCGAGCCACCATTGGAAATCCGCGCGCGGTCAGCGTGCGTATCGTCCGCCGTGCGTCGGCGGCGTCGGCGTGTGACGCTTGGCCGGCAGGACCGACCCCCGCGGATCGGATGTAGACGTGACAGCGCCGCGTTCGGCCCACGCCTGAAGATCGTCGACGGCATAGACGACACGGCCGCCGAGCTTGCGGTAGGAAGGACCAGTGCCATAGGTCCGGTGCTTTTCGAGCGTGCGGGCGGACAGGCTGAGGAAATCCGCGGCCTCCTTGGTGCGCAGGAAGCGCGGCGGCAAAACGGCGATATCGGGTCGCATGGGTCGAACCTCCGTGGGGTCTTGGGCAGCCGCTGGCGTTCAGCGGTGGGCGGAGACCACGGTGGCGGAGAGTAAGCTTCGTCAGGGATGGGGAAGTTGAGGGGGGCTAAAACTCCACCCCTTTTGCGCGGCCAGACCCGCTAGGATCGGCGGCGATGACGCAGGATTTGCAAATAGCCACCGCCGATCATGGCGGTGGCACCTTCGACCAGGCCGATCACCGCGTCGCGCAGTGCGGAAGTTTTCCAGGGATCGGCAGCGACGCGCTTAGACCCGTAAAGGGCGACGGCAATGTCGCGGTAGCTCGCGCCATTCGAATGGCCGTCAGCGGCCTGCATCATCAGACGAAAGCGGCGGCGCTGCTGCGGGGTCATCCGCGTGTCCGAAGGTTTGGGGCGCCCCTGCAACGAACGCCAGAAACGGGTGAGTGCTTCGATCCGTCCCAATGTTTCTGCGTCCAAGGGGATCAGCGCCGCCAGGTGACCGTGCGGGTCACTGCCGGGCAGAAGGAGAAGTTGGGTGACGACACCTGCACTATGGACAGTGTGGCGTCCTTCCGGGCTGTCGTGGACCACGCCCAGGCCGGTCAACGGCGCCGATCGCAAGGACGACAGGAATTCCGGCGCCGGCACGAGAGAAACCACAGCTGGATCGACGTCAGGCGACCACAGAACGTCTTGCGCCAAGGCGGACAAATCCGGCGTGGCCGGGAAATCGCAACCCCCACTGCCGCTGTGCCTCAGGGTGGAAGGGTGCTTTTTCGGATCTTGTGGTAAGGAGCGCTTGGTAGTGCCGTTGATAGGGTTGGTGACGCCGCAGACACTCCCAGGCGAGCCCTTCGATAGGTAATGTATCAAAATAATCATAGCTGGCATTGTCTCGCCAATGCGACGTATCCGGCCTCATCCAAGAGCTCCTCGCAAACAACGCGTAGACCCCGCCTCCAAACGATTCCGGGTTGTAGCGATTGGCGGAAGACCCTTGCCGGGCATCGGGTGATGCCACTTCGGCATCACCCGCGAACCACAGGCGCTGTGGTGCTAGTTGCCGGGTCGACGCAAGAGATGACGGTAGCCTGCACGCGCCATCCAGCGCGCTCGCGCCAGATGGCTGTCGTGGATGCGCCGGGCGCGTTGTGGCTCCTTCGTCAGATCAATGCCGAAGAGGATTTCGACCACCTCGCGCCAGTCCGCGCCGTCGTCGGCGGCGTCAAGCAGGCGCACATAGAGCTTGACGTGTTCCCGATCGTATTCGGTGAGTTCGTCACTGGTCGGCGCGGTTTCGTCAAACGGCTCGATCATCGCTTGCCTCGTCTTCACAGTGAAAGCCTGCATTTTATAGAAACAACAGCGCCGATGGAGGACGGTTGATAAGCATCAGGCGATGCGGTTTCGGCATCGCTCTCGGCTTGAGTGAATCGAACCGGACGTCCGCGGAAGAAGGCCCCGGCCTTCCGGCCGGGGCCTGCGCGGGTCCTTAGTCACCCCGCCGCGCGTTCGGGCGGGACCAGATGAGCGAGAAACCCTCCCCTTCCTCGTCGTCGAAGAGGTTGGCGTAGATCGGGGCGTTGAAGCTCGGATCGTCGAGCTTGAGACCCAGGTAATCGCGGCCTTCGTTGGAGGTCTTCGACCAGGCGGCGCCGATCTCGGCGCGGCCGACCAGCACCCGGTGGCTGGGAGCGTTCTCGCCGGTGGCGCGTGTGTCTGGGACGATGCGCACGTTCTTGGCTTGGACGCTGAGGGTGACGATGTCCCCGGTGAATTCGTTCGAGGCGGTCTTCTTGAAGGTGCCGATGGTAGCCATTGTAAGTCTCCGTTTTCTGTTCCCGAGCCCGCACCATGCGGCCTCGATGGCGATCGGGTGGCCGAAGGCGACCGACGACGCATCGCTTGCGACCGGAGCAACGCGGAGGACGGCGCAGGAACGACTTTCTTGTCTCGCGAGGAATGGCGGCGCTCGGGGTCCCCATGCGCTTGCGGCATGGGGTGGGAGCCGGCAGGGGAAGAAAGTCGAGATGCGCCGTTGCGGCCTAGGCGGTCGAGGCTTCAGCCGTCGTTCGGCCAGATCAGCCCATTGAAGAGGCCGTTTGGAGCGCTCTTGGGACAGATTGGGAACGGAGACGTTGGCGTGCAACGCGCCTCCGGCAGATCGCTACAGGCTTCACCGGCATCGCCCACGCATTCCAGGCACAGATTCCGCGCACCTGCAACGCCGCCGCCACCGCGCGCGCTGCCGTCCTGCTACCGACTTGTCGGTCTGCCATGGGCATCGACCAAAGAAAGTCCAAGTCCCAGACGGGGCCGCGCCGGCACGTGGCCGTTGCTCGATCCTGGCATGGAACCCGATTGCTCCAACCACCGATAATGAGGAGGCTAGGCCTTCGTCGGTCTGGTCCACCTGCGCCGCCCGCGGGGGTCTAGGCTCGAACCACGTCCCTGCCGGATTGGTCGGCTGACGTCATGCCCGCGACCCGCAGATATGCCGTGACGCCGACGGCGGTCGCGCCAATGACGGAGAAGACGACCTGCCAGGTTTCCGAAGGCATCATGTGCTTCGCGATGCCATGGGTGGCATGGTAGCCGGCAACCATCGCAGGCGCGACGAAGACAAGCGTGATCGCCAGCTTCGCCCACATGGAGCTGATAACGCCGAGGAGGATTTGGCCGACGCCGAGCGTCAACCCGGCTGCCAGGATGCCGACGAGGATCGCGCCAAGCCAGCCGGCGCCGGTGTTGAATGCCCACGTACCTGCGCTGACCCCTGCGAACAACGGAAGGGCGAAGATAGCAAGCGTGAAGAGCAACCAGCACAGGATGCCGATGGCCGCGATACAAACGAACATGCCGAGGATGATCATGGTGGTGTCTCCGAGAATAGCTCTGGCGATTGCGCCTTCCACCACCACCGCAACGCCGCGCAGAGCATAGCAACGAAAAGCACCGGCGAGATGCCAAAGCTCTGTTTCGCCAGCGGCAATGTTAGCCCCGTCCTGGGGCGAACGGTCGATTTCGCCGATGATGGCGGTGTCGTCGCCGTCATACTCGTTCGCCGGCACGACCGAGAGAGTGCCGTCGCCGGCACGAAAGATGACGATGGCGACCATGAGGGTGGCGGCGAGGCTGAAGGCGAAGGCATGCGCGTCGGCGAGGGACATCGATCCGGCTCCTGTTTGAAGCGGAGGACCCTCCCCCGCTGACAGGCGCCCGATGTGTTCGGCGGATGGCCGCAATCACCGCGAAGGCGAAGCCGGAGCGGCGGCACGCTTCGCGTAGTCCGACCCCTTGCGGGTTGATGGCGTCAGGCCGTCGGCTGGACCAAGGATCAGCGCAATGGATCGCGGGGGTGGGGTCATCTTCAAGTCAGGAGCAGCGGCGTCGTTAGCGCGACGCTTATGTTCCATGAGAGTCTGAGCAAGCCGCCGCGCGATGTGGCGGGCGTCGAGCGATAAACCGGACGGCCATGAACGCGCTGGGTCCCGTTGGAAGCCGCCACGCTGAAAATGAGGATGAAGCTGGGCGATGACGCTGTGCAGTTGCGGTGGCAGGCCCAATCCAGCTCTCTCGGCGTAACGAGCGGCCTTGCCGAGATCGTGCCCGATATGGCGGCGATTCCAGCGATCGTCGGTCGCTGTTCTGAGAAGATGCGACTTCAGGAGCAATTCAATGGCGATGGCGATGGCGTGAAGGGCCGCATTGCGCCTGCCCAGATCCGCCGCCCGGTCAGCGCCATCGAGGCACACTGCGGCATTGCGCAAGAAGGTGTCGGCCAGCGCGATGTCCGGTGAAGCTATCGGGAAAGGATAAGAGCGACGGCTTGAAGAATGCCGTGCCTCCCCTGCTAATTTATAGGGGGGGTAAGTTCCGAAGGCGCATCGACCAGCGTCCGATATAGGCTGTCAACTTCTTCGTCGATCTCTTCGCGCCTGATCCCGAGCGCCTTAGCGTCGGCGTACAATTTGTGTGTGTACTCACTTATCGAAACCGTGTCGGCCTTCGCCGTTTCGGGGAGATTGTTGCCGATCCCAGCGATCGAGGAAATTGATACCGCGTGTACTCATGGAGCCTTAAGCTCCATTAAGCGCTTAGGTTCCGGCTGTTCGGTGGCGAGGTCATAGACTAGGCTGTTCGCAGCCGCCGAAGTAGCTTTTGACCTTCAATCAGGCCGCACGTCGGCCCAATCACTATGAATTGGCTTCGCACCAAAAATCCATGTGTGAGATGTAAGGCAAGAACGCCCATCGGAGTCCGTGAGTTCGACCTGGAGGATGATACCACCCCCGAACAGGCGTCATCGATCATACAGAAAGATGACGCACGACAGTCGCCAGTGATCGGGACCGACGAGACCGCGAAACAGATAGTCGCTCTGCTTCAGCGCGTCTCTCGCTGATTTCGTCAAGTTGCTCGCTTCGGGGGAGCTTCCAATCCTAGACGAGAAGACTGATCGCCAGCGAAAGCGACGGCATCTGCTTCATATTCGAATGCTCGGGAATACGTTTCACCGTTCCTCCCTATGCGAACAACCCACTCGCCCAACGAATGGCGGATCTCTAAGAAGAGGGAAGACGAAGGCGGCGGCCGGTACGTGACGCTGTGCAATGCCCTCGGGAGGCCTGTCCCGCCAAAATCGGCACCATCGGAGGAATGAACTTCACGCATGCACTGACTCCCGAGACCGCGAGTCAATTAGCGCGTGCTTAATTAGTTCCAGAACGTTTTAACGAATCGTTGACCGCGCTGTCCCATTATAGGACGGCGCGGTCAAACCCCAACCTTGGCTGCGCAGGCGGCTTCGGCATTGAGTTCCACCCCGAACTGTCGGAGCCGCCACCCACATTTCACAATTTACCAGCAATGGTTGAATCAACCGTTACTGCACGTGCTTTCAATGGCGCTTCCCTGATCGTTAGACTTTGACGGAACAAACAGGGGATTCACAGGTTCGGCGTTCGAGACTCGACCGATGGAAGCGATCTTCGATGACATCGCCAACGCCCTCAGAGCGCCCCGCCAAGACGTGTGGCGCCCTGTCCGGCGCCTTCGCCATCGATATGGTCGGCGAACTCAACTCCCCACGTACGCCGCGCCCTGGCTGCGTCAAGGAAGCTCTTGGAACAGATGGCCGAACGCGAAGACCCCCCGCCGCCAAGTTGAGGCGGCTTCTATGGAAATCCGCTCATCTGACGCCAGAGCAGCGCTGGCAGGTCCATCAACCGGCTACCCTCAGAAGCAGTGCGACACCGACTCCATAAGGGATGAACACAGCCGCCAACGCGACCCAGATGCCCGGATCGGCGAGCACGTGCATTTCCTTGCGAAGCTGTTCCAGACCAACGGCAAAAGGCCGGCTGTGTTCCCAAACCGGAAAAGGCCGGCGCACACATGCGGTCGACGGGCATTAGGTTCCATTGCTAGATCACAAGCAAGCGCGCTTACCTGCAGCGGAACCTGACAGCCATACGACCGTTATTCGAAAGGACAACGAAAGGAGATCGCCATCATGGACTGGAATCGCGTCGAAGGAAATTGGAAGCAATTCAAAGGTAAGGTCAAGGAGCAGTGGGGCAAGCTCACTGATGATGATCTCGACCGCATAGCCGGCAACCGCGATCAGCTCGAAGGTACGATCCAGGAACGCTACGGCATTGAGAAGGATCGCGTGCGGCGAGACGTCGACGACTGGTATGGTCGACAAGACTCGTATTAGGACGGTGCGCCGTTCGGATCGACCTTGTCGGCTTCCAGCCGCGTTGATCTCCACAATGGAGATTGTAGAAATGTCCATCCACAAAGAAGACTATCGAACGAACAAGGCTGACTACCTGATAGCGAAAAGGCCGGATCTGGTTGAGAAGACCAAGCCGAAAAAGAAGACGTTGCGGCGTGACGATCAGCGTTCCGCAAAGTTATTGGAAAACCCCGCCGCGTTACCCGAGAGGCCGGCATCACGCCGTTAGAAATCGCAGAAGGTCAAGAGGAACATTTAAGCGATATTGAATGTTCGACTGTTTATGGACAGCCGAACCGTACTCTCAGCAGATCAATCCAGAGCAGCACGAGCCCTACTGAACTGGTCGCGTGTGCGACTTGCCGCAAAGGCAGATCTTAGCGAAATGGCCATCAGCGATCTTGAGAACGGATTCAGGAAATCGCGTCCCCACAACATCGCGGCGATCCGCAAAGCGTTTGAAGACGCCGGAATCGTCTTCACCGTCGAAGGCACTCCATCGCTCGCCCGCTCAGAAGGTGGCAGCGGCCTCGCCACCGACAATAGACAGTGGCGCCGGCGGCAGAGAAAATAATAAGGGCGAAAAGCCTACTCAGGAGCGTCTTAGGCTCGGAACTCATACCGGAAGGCTCGCAATGCGGAGCGCTGATTTACGGCTTTGAAGATTGCCGATCTCGTCGACCAAGGTCAGGCCGCTCAATCTGCGATCGAACTCTATGGGCTTGAAGCGCCGACCGCCGTGGCGCACTGCGCTTTGGAGGCACATTTCGACGGCCGACCAAATGACTTCCGCTTTTGGTGCGATGTCTTTCACCAACTGAGAAGACCAAACTGACGGAACTTTTGCCGCGGAATCGTGTTCGTTCGAGCATGACCAGAATAGCAGCCCTTGGCCCACGCATCCCCGGCAAACCACATTCGCCGGCAGACGGACAAGACCGTTTCGACCTTTGGCCCGATATGCGGCCAGCAGGTTGACCGCCGCGACTTCCGTCAAGTGATGTGGCACGAGCAACCAGATCACGAGCCGCTTGAATGGACGCTTAGAGCAGTTCAGATTTTGACTGAATCTGCGGGATTCCCGTGAGAGTGGTTTTGTGATTCAAGATGCTGGCTGGATCGGAGGCCAGCATCAGATGACGGCTCCCCCTCAACGTCCGCAGGAATTTGGAGGATCAGCTGCGCCAAAGCCAGAAAATGGAGGCGGTGGGGCAACTCACGGGCGGTATCGCGCACGACTTCAACAACATGTTGGGAGTTGTCATCTCAGGACTCAACTTGATCCAGCGGCGCGTCGACCGCGGCGAGCCCGGCGTGCACCAACTGATCGCAGCCGCGACCGAGGGTGCCCACAAAGCTGCCATGCTGACGCAAAGGCTACTGGCTTTTTCCCGGCAGCAGCCGCTTTCCCCTGAATCCCTCGACGTCGGCCGGATGGTGCAGGATATGTCGGAGCTTTTGCGCCGGACCCTGGGCGAGCACGTAACACTCAATACGGTCGTGCAATCCGATGACGGTGCAGTGCTCGCTGATCCCAGCCAACTCGAAAATGTCCTCGTAAATCTGGCGGTCAACGCTCGCGATGCCATGCCGGAGGGCGGAACCCTGACAATCGAAACCTCTGCACTCCTGGTCGACCAGTCGGTTGCTGCAGATCATGGCATTTCCCCCGGCCCCTACGTCCTTATTGCGGTGAGGGACACGGGCTCGGGTATGAGCGCGGAGGTTCTGGAAAGAGCCTTCGAGCCGTTTTTTACCACCAAAGGTGTCGGCAAGGGAACCGGCCTTGGGCTGAGTCAGGTGTTTGGCTTCGTCAAGCAGTCCGGTGGCTATGTCAAAATCGATTCAAAACTGGGGGTGGGGACTACCATCAGCATCTGGTTGCCAAGGCACAATGGTCCCGCCGATGGAGCACGGCGGGCGAACAGCCAAGACGTTGCCAATGGCAAGCCAGAGGAATTGATCCTCGTCGTCGAGGACGAGGCGAGTGTAAGACAACTGACAATGCAAATGCTCGAGGATCTCGACTATTCGGTGATTTCTGCTGAGAATGGGGTTGAAGGCCTGCGCATTCTTGAGGATCGAGGAGACGTTTCCTTGCTGCTGACGGATGTTGTCATGCCCGGAATGAACGGTCGGGAATTTGCGGATGCTGCCGTTGAATTGCGGCCTGACTTGAGGGTGCTCTTTACGTCCGGTTACGCACGTGATGCCATAGTTCGCAATGGGATCATCGATCCAAACGTTCAACTCCTGCAGAAACCCGCTACCCTCCAAGCTCTCGCCCAGAAAGTCAGATTGGTTCTGGATAACTAGCCATTCGGCAACCGGCCGTTCCGGTTTTCAGGCAAGAGGGTAGCGCGCTCGACCTGTCATATTAGACGCAAAGCGGTCATTGAGCTCTATTGAGAGCTTCGGGTCACCACGAGCGTCCGCGGTGATGCCGCCGACATTTCTCCTCGGGTCTCTACCGACGTGGTCGCGGGTGCAACAATCTGTTGCACAACTCTGCTATCTGTCCCGCCAATGCCTGACCCTCAACTTGCTCACCCCTGAATAAGTCATCGCTCGCTGTCACGGCCAGGTAAGCGACGGGACTCTTCGAACGGGCGCGTTGCATGCGGATCAGGCCATCGTTCCTCAAGATCAGCAAAGCAATCATCTATCCCAGCGGCGAGTGGATCGCTGGGACAAATCGATCGTGGTCGTCTGCAAACAAAGACGCGAACTGCCGCGGGAGAAGAAGACGGCACGGCCAGAGTAAGCAGAGAGGCGGTTCATTCGCCCGAGAGGCGTGGGTTAGAGAAATATGCGTGCGAATCCGTGCTCGATCGGGGCGTCACAGTTTTCATACATAACTAACCCGCTCGATACCCTTTGCGAACGCAGCGTCACGTCTAATCAGAATGGCTTTGAAGAGCGTGACTTGAGCATCTCTGTCGCGGGTGTTTTGGGGGTTAAATCCGCCCTTCCCTACGGTTGTGTGCGTCAAGTTCTGCAAAATGGGCGATCATGAAACTGGTCATGCGGCTTGGCGTAGAGCGAGCTTCTTGTGCTCGCGCAGATCATCCATGTTGATATAGCGGTTGGCCTCCATCCAGTTTTCATTGGTTTCGACGGCCAGCTGACCAGGCGCAGGCGCAGGCAGCTTTCGGCGTTCGGGAAGATGCGCACGACATAGGTGCGCCGGCGGATTTCCTCGTTGAGCCGTTCAAGCATGTTGGTGGACTTGAGGTGCTTGTGATGCTGACGCGGCAGCCGGAAGAAAGTCAGCGTCTGTTCTATGGCTTCTTCCGCCCAGGTGGTCAGCCGCGGGTAGCGGGCGGACCATTTGGACAGCCATGCGGCAAGATCAGCCCTGGCCTCTGCGAGATCGCGCCGGTCGTAGAGCCAGCGCAATTCCTGCAGGCAGTCGTCGCCGTGCTTCCT
>NZ_AYVN01000020.1:0-41124 GCF_000502815.1 Mesorhizobium sp. LSJC269B00 | reverse complement strand
AATACCAAAAGGATGTCTCCACACCGAGGCCGGCGCCGCCAACCACGACCGGCAAGGTGAAGGCAACGATGACGGCAACGTTACCGTTCGTGGCGCGCCTTAGGCGGCTCAAAGCAAACCAGATCCGGGTGAACGCGTTGGATGCCATATGTATTAGAAACCATGAATAGATAAACGAATGTGTAAAAAACCCATTCCGATTCGATGAAGTCCGACCTGCCAGACGAAATAGGTGCGCTGCAATTCCTCCTCGCCTCGCATGTACCGAGATCAGGCCGCTCAATCTGCGGTCGATCTCTACGGGTTGGAAGCGGCGACCGCCGTGGCGCAGTGCGCTTTGGAGGCTCATTTCGACGGTCGACCAGATGACTATCGCTTTTGGTGCGATGTCTTTCACCAACTGAGAAGAGCAACTGAAGGAACTTTTGCCGCGAAATCGTGTTCGTTCGAGCATGACCAGAATAGCCGACCTTGGACCGCCTAAGCCCGGCAAGCCACACCAACCGCAGGACGGGCACGATCGATTTCACCCATGCCCGATCTGCGGCCAGCAGGTCGACAAGCGCGACTTCCGCCAGGTCATGTGGCACGAGCAACCAGATCATGAGCCGCTGGAGCTCGATCAGTGAGGCAGGAACAACTGGGCCGCCAGCCAGAAGCCGACGGCCATCAAAGACAAAACAACGAGTGCGACGAGGAACAGCCTCATCGCCGGTTCCTACCACGCGTCAGAACAAAACCCGCCGACCGAAGCCAGCGGGCTTTTGTTGCAGGGCCGTGGTTTGCTTAGGATGTGGATCGCGGTTCAACACTGGGTGCCAATTGCGCAGTCACTGCGCTCAGACGCCCACGTTTGGTCAGTACTGGCTTGCTGTATTCTTTCTTCATGCAGTCCCTCCAGTGGAAATTTGAGGCAAAGCGCATTTACAGCCAAAGGTTGTCAATCAGCCCGCGCCTTGTCAATTCAAAAGGTGCCCGCCGCCCTTGCGTCCGGCGGACGAGAGACGTCACACCGCAAGCATCTCACCAGCCATGGAATCGTCCAACACCGTCCAGGTACTGAGGTTACCTAGCCGCAGGAGGGTCCTGAAGCCGCACAACCTTGTCGAGATGTAGCCGTATCCGCTGGCCTTCAGCGAAGGACAGCGCAAACGATTCCAGGCCGAATGAGCGTGTAATTTCCTGGTCGGTCTCTATGATGCGGACGACCCATTCGCCACTGGCTCCGACCACTTCCACGCGAGGCGTGGCCTTGCGAATTGACACCACGTTGCTCATCACATCCTCCCTACGAAACGCAATGGCAAGTCGATTTAAGACCGTCGTAGTCGGTAGATCAATAACAAATGCTTGCTCGGATCGGACGAACCATCCTGGATGGGCATACAACGGGGGCTAATGCCACTTCAGTCAGGCGAACCCTCCGGGGAACCTCCCTTGAGATAGCCTCTGCTTCAGGTCGTTGGCATTCAGGATGGCCGCCAGCTCTTCGGCATACTCCATGTCGGGAAGGTCGACAGATGGGTGGCCCGCTACAATAGCCGGCAGCCCGGTGNGCCAGCTCTTCGGCATACTCCATGTCGGGAAGGTCGACAGATGGGTGGCCCGCTACAATAGCCGGCAGCCCGGTGAACACGTCGAACACCGTCCACGTCCCATCCGGTTCCCGCCTTACGCCGTACCGCAGAGTTGCCATGAGGGGATGCTAATGGAAGCCGCGAATATATGGTACAAAAAATGCGAGCGGGCGATCGGACAACGGGCACGCCTTGCAGAAGTTTTGCCGCTACGACGGGTTCGGTCGGGCACGGCCAGAATAGCCAACCTCGGACCGCCCATCCCCGGCAAGCCACATGACCTGACTGGGAAGAGCATTTCTATGCGCGCCCCATTTGCGCGCAAAAGGTAGACCGTCGCGACTTCCGCCAGGTGATGTGGCACGAGCAACCGGACCACCAGCCGCTGGAATGCGACGCCTAAGAGCGCAGCACAACCCAACTGGTCATCGCTATCGAAGCAGCGTTTGCGGGGCGGCCGCTTCTAGGCGCATGGTGGCTAGATGACCCGAATATGGGTGGGATCGGATGGCGCCACGATTTATAGCGAAACCACTGTCCTGGCCGACCGAACCGGCGGCTGGCTGGTCCGGGCCGGAATGAACCGGGGCAATGCCCGGCTCAACGGCTACGCTCTCGATCAAGTGCACCTGGTCCCGGTAGATCGTGCCGTGGAGGTCGGTTTCGGCGGCGCAGTTTTACTGCCGCAACTTATCCGTGAGGCAGCATTCGTTTGCGGTGTTGACCGCTCGCAGGATGTCGTGAACGCTGCCTCCCACCGGTTCGCCGATGCAGTGCGCGTCGGACGAGCCGAGTTCCGAACCGGGCTAGTCGAGGACTTGCCCTTGCCGGATAGCACATTCGACAAGGCTCTCAGCGTCCACACAGTGTACTTCTGGCAAAGCCTTAGAGCTGGATCCGCAGAGCTCCATCGCGTCCTCAAACCAGGCGGTCGCGTCGTGCTTGGCTTCCTCCCGAAGGCACATATGGACCGGATGAACATGCCGGCCGATATTTTTACACCTCGCGAGCCGGATGAGGTCATTGCTGCCTTGCGAGAGGCAGGGTTCAGCGACCCTGAAGTGCGGAGACCGAGCACGGAAACCGCATGGCTCGTTGTGACAGGCACGCGAAGATAAGTTTCGGCGCCTGGAAGCGGAAAAGCCCGCCGCCGAAGCCAACTGGCTTTGTTGCAGGGGTTTGCCTAGGCTCCTCTGGGTTCAACACTGGGTGCCAATTGCGCCGTCACTGCGCTGAGACGCCCACGTTTGGTCAGTACTGGCTTGCTGTATTCTTTCTTCACTGCAGTCCCTCTCTAGCGAATTTCGGCAAAGCGCCTTGGGCCTAAAGGTTCTCACTCATCGGTGCAGGTTGATGGCGTGCACACAGCCGTTACGGCCGAGAGCTTCTCGCGCTTCTTTAGTTCCGGCTTCTGATAAGGCTTCTTCATGCAGGGTTCCCCACGTTTGTCCCTCAATGCGAAAATGCGGTGCGCCGACCACGATTGTCAACCGGAAACACTGAAGTAGCGGCCGAGCGACGCCAGGGGCCGGCACGCGCGGTCAGGGCGGCGTGCGCAGCGTGGATGCTGCAATTGCCTGGCCGGTTGCCATGGCCTGCTAACGAGCGCACACTGCTGCGGTCGCCTCGAAAAATCAAAAACAAACAGGCACGAGGCGCTTGGGAGCGATCATCAGGCTTTCGCCCGACCAGGGAGAAGGCCCATGCCCACACCGGCACAGAGCCGGCTCATATATTTTATGGGCCAACTCGTTCACAACGAGAGCATCGTTTCCAAGCAGGATATTATCGTCGGCTTACTGGATCACGAAGGCAGTCCGACGGCCGACGCCGACGAATTGCTGGCGAACTTGCATCGATCACTGCAACAGGCCCGACAGAGCTTGCACGAGGCGCAAGAGATCTATGGAGTCAGAAATGCGGAGTAGCGAAAAAACAAAACTCGCATACACAGCCGCAGAGTTCGCCGAAAAACACGGTTTGACCGTGAAGGCAGCCGAAATCATCCTGTCCGTGAACGGCTCCTCACGTGTCGCTTGCGATGCAGCAGCACGCGCATTCAAAGAAGCGGTTGCGCACCGAGCACACAGCAATGACGGCGAATGAGGCCCGCGCCTGCTTCCGAGGCTGCGCGGGCCGACCATGACGAGTGGAGAGGACATCTTGGTCACCGGCAGGAATCGCTGAAGAACGAGCCGGGTGTGAACGAACAGCCTCAGAGCGAGGTTGTTCCCGACTGACGCAAAAAAGCCCGCCAACATGAGCCGGCGGGCCAAGTAATGGGTCGCTGTCCAATGAACGCGTTAGGTGTCTTCAGATGGATTTTGGTCGAGAAGCCGCCGCGCGTCAGGCGCAACAAATCGGGCGCCGATTGAACGCCCTGCGGACGCAGGAACGCCTTCGTCTCGCGGGCGCTCCGCGTAAGCAAATCTTCGCCGCCGAGAAGCTCAATCGTCTCGGCCCAACCGTCGTCTGCAAGCAATTCGTGTGTCATCGCAGTTAGAATCCCACCCGATTCCGCAGGGCAATACCTATCTTATCGCCTAGGCCCTTTTGCCCCTACCGCCGAGACATGACCGCGCACCACGGAGCTGTCGAACATCTGCACCAGGTGCGACCGGTGTCGTTGCGCCCACTTCTGTGCCGGATAAGCAAAGACTAGGCCGGTAAACGGTGAACGCAGTTCGGGGAGTACCCGCACCAGATCGAGCTGATGGGCGAGATAGCCTGGAAGAAAGCTGATGCCCAATCCTATCGCCACGAGCGCCCTCACCGTTAGCAGATCATCGCAGGTGAGGCCCCCTGTCAGGTCAACACCGATCTTCCGGTCGCCCGCCAGCATCGGCAGCGGTCGCGCCCATGCCTTGCTGAGGGCGATTAGATCGTGATGTTCGAGTTGCTCCAGTGAGACAGGTGTGCCCCGGCGGCCGAGGTAGGCCTTGGAAGTGTCCTGAAGGACCCGTCACGAAAGCGCGTGAGATCAGGCTGGAATCGCGCAACGGGCCGACGCGCACGGCGAGGTCGATGCCGTCGGCGACGAGATCGGCAACGCGGTCGGTGACGACGAGATCAACGGCGACCGCCGGATAAGCCTTACGGAACGCTGCAATAACAGGCGGTAGAAGCGTCTGCGCGATATCCACTGACGCCGTCAGCCGAAGCTGTCCGTCCATCCCCGCCGACTCTGCGCGAAGCTCAGCTTCGACGGTCTCGATTTCTCGCAGCGCGATGCGACACCGCTCGAAATAGGCTTGGCCCTTGGGCGTAGCGCGCAGCTTTCTGGTCGTGCGCTGGATCAACGAGAGCCCGAGCCGTCGCTCCAGGGCCGCGACCTTGGCGCTCACTGTCGTTGCAGGCATGCCGAGACGGCGCGCCGCGCCGGCAAAGCTCCCTGCCTCGAGGACGTTGATGAAGACACATATCTCGTCGATGCGCATTCCCGGATTATGCAGAAAACGGGATGCTCATTCCAGTCATCTCATATTTTCCGGGCAATGCATTTGCGCGATGATTTCGCTTGTGGAAATCGCCAGCAGGGGAGCGGAGGCCATGAACGATCAATCGATCAATCCCAATGACGCCGCCAGCGTCGTCGAAAAATATGCCATCAACCCGCGCGTTCGGGTCGGTCACGTCCATCTCAACGTCGCCGACATCGAGCGATCGCTAGCCTTTTATTGCGGTGCCCTCGGGTTCGGCGTCACCATGTCGCTAAGCGAGGAGGCTGCCTTTCTCGCGGCGGGCGGATATCACCATCATCTGGCGCTCACTAACTGGAAAAGCCGCGGCGGCGCCGCGCCCCCGATTGGCACGACGGGCCTACACCATGTCGCCTTTCTCTATCCGACACGGGCGGCGTTGGCGGCTGCGCTGCGCCGCCTGCGAGCAGCAGGGGTGACGCTCACCGGCGCGAATGACCATGGCGGCTCGGAGGCGATCTATGTGCGCGATCCCCGGCAACGGGGTAGAACTCTATTGGGATCGCCCGGAAGCGGAATGGCCGCGCAACCCGGACGGCGCGCTGAAACTGGTCAGCAATCCGCTCGACGTGGACAATCTCGCCCGCGAGGGGGCATCAGACTGCTAAGCCGGCCACCGCCATGGCGGGCTGCGTTCGGAGGACTGCTGCGACAGTGCTAGCCATTCACCGAGCCACGGAGCCGGTTGGCTGCGAGCGGAGGGCAACCACTCGGCTGGCGGGCTTCGCCACCCCAGGTATTAAAGTGTACGCTTCGAGAAGACCGTCGGCAAACTCAAGCGCTTAAAATGCGTCGCAATACCCTGCGGGAAGAGAAGCGAAGCTTCGCATCCGAGCTTATAGGACTTGACCGGCGGCTAGCCAGACGGCTCCCGCGCGGCTGAGACGGCCCTGTCCCGTTCCTTTGGATGAACTGCGCCTTGTGGCCGGTGATGTTCTCGATCGCCTTCAAAAGGGGTCGATGGACCTCACAGAGCTTGGCATGCTCGCTGTGGTACGCACAGCGACCCGAATATGCTCTTGTGCAGCGCTTCGGCTGCCGCCAGGAAGCGCTCGATTTCAGCCCGGGAAAGCTGTTCGGAAGGTTTGGTTCTGGCCATTGGTGCTTGCGCAATTACTAATTTAGTGAAACCTTACGTTCTTCTGGGGAGTAGACGTGAGACCGGTCGGTCCAGCTATGGGCGGCATTGAACATGATGTTTTTTCCGCGATTACTGATTGGGATGTTTGCCACGTCGACCGTGGTAGCGACCTGGACTTACCTAGCAACCGATTCGTTCTGGAAGTCCCTTGCATGGACCTTGCTGATTTTTATCATCTTTCAGGTTGCATATTTCCTATTTTCATTCGCGCTTTTCTACAAGTAAGTTTTGGATGAAAAGAACCGAAGAAAAACCGAACACTGCCGAGCCTACCTGTCGAGACGGCGGTGTCTCATCTGAAGGGCGCTCGATGACGCTTTGAGGGAGACCGCCAGACACGAGAGCAGCGATCATGCTAATCTTTGCGAACCATGCGAAAGAAGGAAAGCCGTGGCAGCTCCAACAATCATCGAAAAGCGCGCTGGCGCTGGATGTCGCCACGGAGATCGTCGTTAGGGTGCGGACCGACGACGCCGAAGCCGAGGAGGGCGAGCGGGGTCTAAGGAGGAAACACAGATGGCTGCCTATCTGATAGCGGATGTAGACGTAAAAGACGCTGCCTTGTTCGAGGAATATCGGCGGGACGTTCCCGCTACCGAAGAGCGGTACGGTGGGCGGTACCTGGGCCGCGGTGGCGCCACCAAGGTTTTGGAAGGTGATTGGGATCCACACCGACTGGTCATTGTCGAATTCCCCGACATGGCGTCATTGATGGGCTGGTATAATTCGCCGGAATACGCCCGGCTGATCGAGATCCGCAAACGTTCCGCTAACACCAGGATCATCGCTTTAGAAGGGATTGCAACGCCTGCCGCGTGACCCATAAGCGCGGCCAGCGGACCCGACGACAGTTGGGCATCCTCAGCGTCATTTCTTCCTCACGGCGAGATGCCGGAGCAGCAAGACCACTTAGTACCGTCTATGATCAATTTGCCGCTGCGCCGGCGAGCGAGCAAAAGACGCGGGAACAGGTGTCTCGTGACCGCCGTGTTATCCCGATCATCCGAAGACGTTCGCTCTGGTGCGGGACGACTTCAAGTTCTTTTTCAAGGGTGTTCGGAGGTTGGCCCACGGCTGAAGGGCTGCACAACCAAGGGGCGACGATCAGCTTCTCCACCTTCAGACACATCGTGATAACCTGTCGGCCATGAAATCGGTGGCTTGAGAGAAACGTGGGCGGGCCCCAGGAGACTAATTTCTGCCCATGGGGAAGGCGATGTCCGCGCTAGCCGGAATGTCAGCTACCGAAGATCCGCCGTGTGAAGGCTGCCAGTCCGCTAACGGCCGCCCCAAAGCTGCCGGTCAAGACAAGGTCGCGTTGGAACCGATCCTTCGCATCCCCCGTTATCGAATGGAAGGGACATTACTTGCCATTAGGAGATGAAGAATGAAACGGCTTCTTTTTGCCACTGCCATGATGGCTCTTTCCAGCGGGCTTGCGTTCGCGGGGACGACAGGGACAACAGGGACGACGTCGAGTGGCTCCTCCACTACCACAACGATGCCGACGACAGATAACAACACGGATTCGACCACAACGAAGTCGACCAATTCGAACTCAGCGAAGGACTGTGCGCCCGGCCAGCAGAGTGGCAGTGCTAAGCAGGCCGCTCCTGGTCAACAGGATGACACCAGTGCCAAGTCCGCAGCCCCTGGACAGATGAAAACGACTGCCGAAGGTTGCTAATTGTGGCGGGAGGGGCTGGTTTGCACCGGCCGGAATGGATGCCTCCCGCTGCCGACCGGCGGCAACGGACCGGCCCGCGCCCTTCGATCAGCGCGGGCCGTTTTTCTGAAAGAACCTCCCTTAATCGTCCAAGGAGCCTGCAGCCTTTTCTTGGGCGAGCCGGAATGCATAGTTGGTTGCGGATGTGATTGTTGAATAGCGGCCCTTGGTGGGGCAGATTTGAACGCGACAAACGCCTCAAGCGGCACGCCCAGGAAATCGTATTGCTTCCCCCCTCGCTCAAACAGACCGAGAGAACCCTGGTCCGGGTCAATAGTCGAACTTGCGCATCGAGGTCGACGGCATGGTGCGTTTCAAGAAACCAGCGTGAGCCGCGGCCAGCCGGGTATGGACCGCCCTACAGGCTGAGCTGTATTCGAAGATGTGGCCGGGCGTAGAATGACCTCGCGTTCCGCCGCTTCGCGCGCCGCCCTGATCGGAGTTTTCGCGTTGACGGTGTGGGTGGCCGTCACGGCATCGGCTGCGATCTCCTCAACACGGTATTTCGGCACTTTTGTTCCTAAGCGTCGGTAGCGACTCCGCTTGTTTAGGGGTCGCCCTCAAAGAGGAGAAAAGGTGGCAAGCTCGTCGTCTCCCTGCCGCCGGGGGTGTGACCCGGCGGCTTGCACGTTCGACTAGGGTCGTTTCAGCGGTGACCGGTCTTACGGCGTTGGCGCAGGATCCTGTTTGGAAGCCATCTCGTCGATCTTCTCGGCAAGCACGCTGTTGGCCCATTCGGTGACCTCGGCGTCGACCGGCTTGTTGGCCATATCGGCGAGCGCGTCATCCAGCGATGGGACGGCGGCAGCAGCATCGGCCGCCGCTATATTGGCGGCATCGAGCGCCGCCTGCGCTGCATCGATCTGCTCCTGGGTCGGGACTTGGTCGGCCGGAGTATTCGGGTCGTTCAATTTGGCGTTCAACGCGTCGACTTCCGCTTGGGCGGCATCTACCGCGGCTTGGGCGCCCTTGGCGGCAGCCGAAGCTGTCACATAAGCCTGAATGCCGGCGAATTTCTTGCTCTTGGAGTTCATATAAGCGTTGATGTTGCGCTGCAGCGAGTTCAGCCGGCCAAGCTTGGCGTGAATGTTCTTGTCCTTAGGCGTCGCGGCGACCTCAATGTCGTCGACGGCGACCTGGTCTTCGCCCGAGGCCTTCTTTCCGGCGTGAGCCGATGCCGACTTGCCGTGCGAAGCGCTGTTGCCGGACTTCCCGCCGCCGTTGCCGGACTTGCCGCTATTGCCGTGACCACCGCCATTGCCGTGACCACCACCATTGCCGTGACCACCACCATTGCCGTGACCACCACCGTTTCCACCCGCACCAGCGAAAGCAGGAGCGGTCACTAGCGCAAGCGCGGCAAGCGCCGCCAAAAGGGTTTTTCGGGATGTCATGGTACCTCCTCAGGCGAATAGCCACCTCGCCGATTCGTTATAGAGCGGCTTATAAGAGTTTCCTAATTCGACTGAATGAACTTTAGATAAATGCTTGTTGCAATGAGCGACTGACGACTGCGAAGCGCTTTGTAACCCTCTGAAATCTAGCAAAAAATCCGGAGTCGCAGACCGTATCCCCCTTTAGCGCGACTGAAGTCCCATACCGATCGACCTTGGTCGGGCGATGCACAACCGCGGAATGCTTGCGGCATTTCGGAGTATGGCGTCACCATGTGGCTGTGACTGCGCATTGGCAGACAACTCGCCGGGCGAAGACCCCAACAACCTCGAGCCCGGCGAGCCTTACACCTGATCAGAGTACGCGATCAGGACCGGGGATCAGCCGGCGAAAGATGTGGGTGCAATATGGGTGCCAAACTATTCGTCCCAAATTGGGACCATGCTGCGGCCGGCAAGCTGCGCTTAGGTCTCATAAAAGGCTTAGGCGCTGGCATCGGAAATGGCGATCGCTGGTCGCTCTGCGCCAAGCCGCAGGACCAGCATCATGGTTGCCCCATTTTGCAGAACTTGACGCACACAACCCCCCGCGACAAAGGCTGCTGGGCCGTCGTAGCGCCGATCTGCTCCGGCATGGCCGCGTGAATGCCCGCTCGACTCCAGCAACAGCTTCATCCTTGGTTGCGACGTTCCCGCGCGCGCCGCCGTCATCGAGCGTATTATCTTACTCGCCTAACCCGGATCGTGCCGCGTCCGCTTTCCGGGACGCACGGATCTATGCTCAATACCTAATGTCAGGCGCGTACCTGAATGGGTCCTCGAGCCGAGATAGCGCGTTAGTCCATACCCGACATTGCGATGTCCAGAAATCGACCGTTTCGCGAACAGCGATGACTACTCGGAGCTGCTATCTCGTTTGCGCCACGAACTGTCCCCTGCCCTCAATGCTTCCAACGTCTCATTTGGGGGCCGATAACGGACTGACAGCTTCGAGCGTCGAGCCGTTGGGTTAGACCCTGACGCCGATGCGTGCGCCGACGGAATCTTCCAACAGTCAACAACGCCGAGCTAAGCATCGAGCAAAACCGTCCCTCGCGGGCGGCTGCAACATGCCAGGACATAGCCGGCAGATTTATCTTTAGCATTCAGTCCGCCCAAATCGTCCATGGTAACCTCGCCGGATAGTTTGGCTATTCGGCACGTTCCGCAAACGCCCTGCTGGCAGGCGGTTGGGATGTAGATGCCACAGTTCCGCGCCGCGTCCAGCAGGGTCTCTCCGGGCGCGCAGCGATGCTCCACACCCGAGCGGACAAAACGGACCGAAGACGAAATCGCCAAGCCCAATTCCGACCGAGAACCATTGCTGCCTCCGAAACTCTCCTCGTGATACTGCGCCGGCGGGAAGCCTATTGCATCAAGGCAGGCGCGTGCCGTCTTCATGTATCCTTCGGGCCCACAGGCAAAAACGGTGCGCTTGTGAAGATCGGGAACCAGGCTCAGCAGCATCCGACCATCAATTCGGCCGGTTGAACCCGTCCAAGCGGGACCTCCCTGGCCGCAAACCAAAGTCACTTGAACATTGGGAAAGCGAGCGGCAAGTGCTTCCAGTTCCGCTCGGAAGATGATGTCGCCTGGGGTTTTCGCGCTGTGAATGAAGCGGATCTCCCTGTCGTCTGCGCGGTCTGTAAGCGCACGCAGCATTGACATGGTCGGAGTCACGCCGCTCCCGCCCGAAAGGAAAACAGGTTTCTCCGACGGCAATTTATCCAGATTGAACGAACCGAGCGGCCCTTCGATCTCGATCTCGCTGCCCGGCGTCAAATGGTCATGGATCCAGTTGGAAGTGAGCCCGCCCTGCGTTCGCTTCACGGTGATCTGAAGATCAAGCGGTCGCGTCGGCGGTGACGATACCGAGTAGGCGCGCGTTATTGTGGCGCCGTTGATCCTGAGGTGCACGAGAACATACTGGCCCGCGCTGAAGCAGAACATCCGACCAGCGGCAGATGTGAGAACAAATGTTTTCACATCGTGCGTCTCGTCTATCACGCGACGGCAGAGCACTATATCTCGCGTCTTTTGTGCCCATCGCCGCTGACGCATGGTGGGCACGACATCTGAGGCTTGGATGGAGGCGTATGCATTCATCGTGCGGCTCGGCGTTAGGTCGAGCGAACATGCCAGTTCTTACCCCGCTGAACAGCAATATTATCCCAGCGTTATGATCGGGAATATCGATTAAACCTCCAGCGACATAACAGCGAGATGGAGAGCACGGATGCCTTTGCGAATGATCGGTTCGTGTTTGCGGCGTGCCAGTATCGCCGTATGGACTGGCTGGTGCAAGGTCGGCGCTCCTTCGACCAGGAACGATGGAATCTCACCGGTAAACCTGCGCGCATCATCGCTGCGCATGTAGCAAGTGCCGCCCGTTCGCCGGAGCATGATCTCCGCCAGAGCTTCCGATCCGGTCGAAAGTCGGCAGATCGCCAATTGAGCCAGCATCTCTGCGTGCGTTTTCTCCAGCACGACGGTGTAGCCTGGGCGGATGTAGGTGTCGGGATCGACGTCCGACAGGTTTCTGGCGGCAGTCGAAACCATTAAATATTCCTCGACCATCAGGTGCTCGTATGCGATCTCAGGCAAGTAGCGGGGGGCATAAAGCACCGCGATATCCAGGTTTCCCATGCTGAGGTCGCTGACCATCTGGTTCGAATAATCCGACTCGACATGGATTGAGGACTTCGGAAGTGCTTGGCACAGGGTTTCGACCCACCCGGGCAGGACTGAGCGGGTCATGCCCACTTGGGCGGCAACGCGCAAGGTGCCTTCGAAACGGTTGAAGGCCCGGACATCGTGGCGAGCCTGCGACCAAGTGGATACCAGAGATCTTGCGTAGGCTTCGAACCGGCGCCCTGCGGCAGTCGGCTCTGCCCCGGCGCGTCCGCGTTGGAACAGTTCAGATCCGATTGCGCTCTCCAGGTTCTTGATGCGGGTGCTGATTGTCGATTGGGTTAAGCCCAACCGATCTGCGGTGCGATTGAAATTTCTCGATTCGATGATGTCGAGAAAGGTTTCGATGTGATCAAGCTGCATGGAAATCCCGATCGAAAAATTCGATCATGTTCCTGCCTACCATAAGCTTGATCAAACAATACTCAAGGGGGAAGCTGCACCAGATCATCGGCCGGCGCACCGCCGGGACGGGCCACGGAGCGGAACAAAGTGTTCATAGTTGATTGCGACTGTCACAATTACTGGTCAAGCGCCACCGTGTTGACGCCATACCTTTCCGGCTTGTGGAAAGACATGTTCACCGAGGGCGAGAAAACAGGTCCAGTCGGCGCATTTCCGCATGGCCATCGCCCCTGGTTTCATCCGCAGGACTTCTCCCGCAAGGACGTCCGTCCGAAGACGGAAGCCGACAATTATCTCATCATGAAAGAGAAGCACCTCGACAAGTACAAAGTCGACGTGGCGATCCTCACCGGCGATGAGCCGATCGAGGCGTCGACCCTCGCCAATCCTTACTATGCCAGCGCCCTGGTCAGCGCCTACAATGACTATCAGATCAACCAATGGCTGCCGAAAGACGATCGTTTCATGGGTTCGATCATCATCGCACCACAGGATCCGAAGCTCGCTGCCGCCGAGATACGCCGTCTGGGCAGTTATCCGCGTATGGTCCAGGTTCTCGCTTCCCAAGGGTCCGTCAAGCCGTATGGAGACCCGTTCTACCATCCGATCTACGAAGCTTGCGCTGAAGTAGGGTTGCCGTTCGCCATACATCTGGGCGGGCATGGCGGCGTGAATTCAACTGCCATTGCGCCTGCGCCCACGACATTCTTCTGGGAAACGCATGCCATTTTGCACATGTCCGCGATGTCGCACGTGGCAAGCATGATCGCCCATGGCGTCTTCGAGAAGTGGCCGGACCTCTACTTCGTGATCATCGAGTGCGGTGTCGCCTGGGTTCCGTCGGTCCTGTGGCGCCTGGATGCCGACTACAAAGCGCTGCGTAAAGAGACGCCATGGCTGAAGATGCTGCCATCGGAATATTGCCGGCGCAACATCCGCTTTTCCACGCAGCCGCTGGAGCAACCTGCAAACATCCAACATCTCTGGTCCACGCTCGAAGCGATGGACGGGGAAAACACGCTGATGTTTGCGTCGGACTATCCGCACTGGGATTACGACGATGCCAACACGCTGCAAATCCCTCCTGCCTGGAAGAGCAAGATCATGGGACTGAATGCGTTGGAAGTCTACAAACGCATCCCCCGTGCGCAAGCCGCGAATGCTGCCTGAGGAACCATACGATGCCCGAGAAGACATATATCTGCCGCGTCCACGAGATCGAAACAGGATCTCCGTTTATCGCCAAGATCCGCAGCCTTTCGGTCGGGATTTTCCGCATCGGAGATTCATTCCACGCGCTGCTGAATGTCTGTCCGCACCGCGGCGCTCCACTTTGCGAGGGACCGCAATGCGGGACAACCGCGCCCGTTGAACAAGCGCAATTCATCTATCATCGCGAAAACGAGATCGTTCGATGCGCCTGGCATGGCTGGGAATTCGACATCAAGTCAGGTGAAGCCTTGGTCGATCCGTCCATTCGCGCTCGCACATTTCCAGTCACCGTCGAAGCCGGCAGCATCTATGTGACGGCCTGATTGGCCCAAAAGCCGATTGGGATTGGAAAAATTCGAAGAAAGATGGCCGAAGCCAACTAGCAGATTTGTTCGCAGGTGCTTGAAAAAAATAACGCGGAGAACTCCGCAATGGGAGAGTCAAATGTCAGAATCTGAATACAAGCTTGGTCTCGCGCAAAGCCTGGTCGGTGGCAGCAAAGTTTCCCGCCGCGACTTCATTCATCTTGGGATAGCCGCAGGCCTGACGGTCGCCGCCGCCGACACGCTCTTCGTCGCCAGGGCGCGTGCCGAACCGATGCACGGCGGCTTCGCCAAGCTCGGCATGGCTCATGGCGCGACGACGGATTCAATCGATCCGGCCGGCTACCCCGATACGTTCACACAAACCGCGTTTTCGGGCTCGCTATCCAACAGCCTCACTGAGGTCGACGCCAAAGGCAATGTCCAACCGGACCTCGCCGAGAGCTTCGAATCTTCGGATGGGGCCAAGACCTGGGCCTTCAAGCTGCGCAAAGGCGCAACCTTCCACAACGGCAAGACTGTGACGGCGGATGACGTCGTGACGTCATTGCAATATCACATGGGCAAGGACACAAAATCGGCGGCGAAGTCGCTGTTGGAGTCCGTCGCCGGGATCAAGGCCGACGGCCCGGAAACGGTGGTCTTCACGCTCAAGAGCGGCAACGCCGATTTCCCTTACATCATGAGTGACTACCATCTGGTCATCATGCCAGCCAAGGACGGCAAGGCGGACTGGGCTTCAGGGGTTCGCACCGGCGCTTTCCTCCTTGAGAATTTCCAGCCCGGCGTTTCGGCGAAACTCAAGCGCAATCCAAACTACTTCAAAAACGGCAAGCCCTATCTCGACGAGGTGGAATTCATCGCCATCACTGATCTTGCCGCTCGCATGGCGGCCTTGTCGACGGGCGAGGTGGACTATATCGGCCGCGCCGACCTCAAGACCCTCGGCATGTTGAAACGCAATCCGAAGGTGGAAATCGTCGAGGTCACCGGCTACGGACATTATACCTTGCCGATGAATGCCGCGATGGCGCCGTTTGATAATCCAGACGTGCGAACGGCATTGAAATGGGCGATCAATCGCCAAGAAATCGTCGACAAGATCTTTCTCGGCCACGCCACCGTGGCTAACGACAACCCGATCGCGCCAGCGATCAAATTCGCCAAGGATCCGCAACCGCAACACAACTTCGATCCGGAAAAAGCCAAGCACTACCTGAAAAAGGCCGGAATGGAGAACCTGAAGGTGGATCTCTCGGTCGCCGATGCCGCTTTTGCAGGCGCGGTGGATGCGGCTTCGCTCATTCGCGAGACGGCAGCCCAATGCGGCATCGACGTCAATGTCGTGCGGGAGGCCGAGGACGCTTATTGGGACAATATCTGGCTCAAGAAACCCTGGTGCGCATCCTATTGGAGCGGTCGAGCGACGGCCGACTGGATGTTCACGCAAGCCTTCGCCGCGGACTCCAGCTGGAATGAGTCGTTCTGGAAAAATCCCCATTTCAACGAATTGCTTGTTAAGGCGCGGGCCGAGACGGACGAGGCCAAGCGAGCGGGAATGTATGCCGAGATGCAGCAACTAACCCACGACGATGGCGGCAGCATCGTGCTGGTCTTCAACAATTTCGTCAGCGCCCAATCCAAAAAGCTCGCACATGGCGAAGTGGCGCCCAACTGGGAGAACGATGGACTGAAAATGGCCGAACGCTGGTGGATCGCCACGGCATGAAAAGGCGGCCGGGGCCACGATGGTTGTGAGGCTCCGGTCGGCTTGCTCCGAGTGCAGGACTGCCGCCCAAAGGGAGACGGCACTCACATGAACCCCGTCGCAAGAACGGTTCTGCAGCGCCTTGGCCTCGGCCTGGTCACTTTGTTCATCGTGTCCATCATCATCTTCTCTGCCATCGCGATGCTTCCGGGCGACTTCGCCAAGGCCACGCTCGGGCAGTCGGCGACGCCCGAAACGGTCGCCGCCTTTCAGCGGGAAATCGGCATCGATCGTCCGCCTGTCGAGCGCTATTTCGTCTGGGTCGCGCAAATGCTTCACGGCGACTTCGGCTCTTCGTTCGCGAGCCGCACCGGATATCGGCGTACCGTGGCCGAGATCATCGCGCCACGCCTCTACAATACGATGTTTCTTGCAGCGGTGACCGCGCTGATAGCGGTTCCGCTGGCGCTTGGGCTTGGCATTCTCGCCGCGCTGTACCGCAACGGCTGGTTCGACCGGCTGGTGAATGCCGTGACACTGACAACTATTTCGTTCCCGGAGTTTTTCGTCGCCTATATGCTCGCCTACCTGGTGATCTCGCGCGACACGTTCATTGCATCCGATTTCGCTCAATCCCTGCCCCATTGGCTCAGTATCTCACTGACCTGGGCACTCAATGCGGTTCCCAAATTTCCGACATTGTCGAATGTGAACGATCAGACCCCATTTTGGGAGCACCTCTGGAAAGTGGCGCTGCCGGCAATCACCCTTACACTCGTGATCGTGGCCCACATGATGCGCATGACCCGAGCGGCCATCATCAACATGCTCGCAAGCCCCTACATCGATATGGCGCGCCTCAAGGGAATGTCCCCGATGGTGATCGTGCTGAGGCATGCCCTGCCCAATGCCTGGGCTCCCATCGTCACTGTCGTGGCGTTCAATATGGCATATCTCATCGTCGGAGTGGTCGTGGTCGAGGTCGTTTTCGTCTATCCCGGGATCGGCCAACTGATGGTTGATGCGGTAAAATCCAGGGATGTTCCGGTTGTCCAGGCCTGTGCCCTGATTTTCGCCGCGACCTACATCCTTCTCAACCTGCTGGCCGACATTATTTCCATCGCCACCAACCCCAGGCTCTTGCACCCACGATGACCAGATCCCAATCTATCGCGGCGGTTCAGAGGCTGAGGCGCTCGCGTGCCAGCCGGGCGACAACAGCGCTGAAGAAGGCACCGCTTAGTGCATGGTTCGGCATCGTGGTGATCGTTGGCTACGTCCTTGTTGCGGTCTTCGCGCACTGGATAGCCCCATATGGCGAGACGCAGGTCTTCAGCGAAGCCTTCGCGCCGTGGAATCAGGAATTCGAATTGGGAACCGACCAGCTCGGCCGCGACATGCTCACCCGCTTGATCTACGGTGCGCGCAACACCATCGCTATCGCGGTCGCGACTACATTGCTCTCCTTCGCGGTAGGCGTGTCGCTCGGCCTCCTTGCCGCATTGTATAGGGGGTGGCTCGACCAGATCTTGTCGCGTGCGGTGGACGTGCTGATGTCGATCCCGAGTCTGATCTTCGCGCTGGTGCTTCTGTCGATCTTCGGCTCGTCGATCACCAGCCTGATTGTTATCATTGCGCTTCTCGATTCCACCCGTGTCTTTCGGCTTTCTCGCGCCGTTGGGCTTAACGTGGCCGTGATGGAATATGTCGAGGTGGCGCGATTGCGCGGCGAGGGACCGAGATGGATTATCGCCAATGAAATCCTTCCCAATGTCATGCCTCCACTGGTCGCCGAGTTCGGCTTGCGATTCTGCTTCGTGTTCCTGACAGTCGCGGCGCTGTCGTTCCTCGGAGTCGGTATTCAGCCGCCGACGGCCGATTGGGGATCAATGGTGCGCGAGAACGCAACCCTGATCACTTACGGCGATGTCACGCCGCTGCTTCCGGCCGGCGCGATAGCTCTTCTTACCGTATCCGTAAATTTCGTTGTGGACTGGTACCTGCACGCAACAAGCGGGTTGCGGGATGAAAAGTAGCGATCCAGGCTCACGCGAAAAAGGAAAGGATCTACTGCAAATCCGCAATCTGCATGTGGAGGGATCCTCGGACGAACAGTGGCATCCCATCGTCCGCGGGATCGATCTTACGCTGAAGCGGGGGGAGGTTCTTGGCCTAATCGGCGAGTCAGGCGCCGGCAAGTCCACCATTGGCCTTGCCGCAATGGGCTATGCCAAACCGGGCTGCCGGATCACACAGGGCTCGGTCCTGTTCGACGGGATTGATCTCCTGGCAGTCAATGAAAAGGGGCGCCGTCGTCTCCGGGGCTCCCGCATTGCCTATGTCGCGCAAAGCGCGGCGGCCTCCTTCAATCCGGCACATCGACTTTTGGAACAAACCATCGAAACCGCGGTGGCGCATCGAATCGTCAGCCGGGAAGAGGCGAACCGGAGCGCCGTGGATCTTTATCGGCGTCTTCAGCTCCCAGTACCCGAGAGCATAGGCTTTCGCTATCCTCATCAGGTCTCAGGCGGGCAGTTGCAACGGGCCATGACAGCGATGGCAATGGCTTGTCGACCGGACCTCATAATATTCGACGAGCCAACAACGGCGCTCGATGTGACCACGCAGGTTGAAGTCCTTGCCTCCATTCGCAACATCGTTGAGGAATTCAGTACTGCTGCAATCTACGTAACGCATGACCTGGCGGTGGTGGCGCAAATGGCGGATCGCATCATGGTTCTGCGACACGGAGTTACCGTGGAGGTGGCTGACACACGCCAGATGCTGGCCTCCCCCAGCCAGGAATATACGAGGACGCTCTGGGCAGTCCGCAAGCTCGCCAAGCCCGAAGTTCCAGCCGATGACTATCTCTTGACGATAGACAACGTCACCGCGGCTTATGCCGGAGGGGTCAAGGTGCTCCAGGATGTCTCCATCAAGGTTCCGCGCGGAAGAACAGTCGCTGTGGTCGGCGAATCCGGTTCTGGGAAATCGACGCTCGCTCGAGTCGTTACCGGACTCTTGCCGCCAAGTTCGGGTTCGATTTCTTTCGCAGGCCAGCTCCTTTCCAAGAGCCTGAAGGCGCGGCCCAAGGAGGTCCTGCGTCGCGTCCAGATGATTTATCAAATGCCCGACAACGCCCTTAATCCGCGCCAAACGGTCGAAGAAGTCTTAGAGCGGCCACTCGAATTCTACCTCGGCCTCAAAGGCGCGCAGAGAGATCGCCGGATAAGCGAACTTATGCACCTGGTCGAGATGAGCGAGGATTTTCTGGAACGTCTACCTGGCGAGCTATCAGGTGGCCAAAAACAACGCGTCTGCATTGCGCGGGCATTGGCTGCCGAACCGGAGCTTATCATCTGCGACGAGATCACATCCGCGCTCGACCAAATTGTGCAGGAGGAGATCCTCAAGCTTCTGATGCGCCTACAGCGTGAACTCGGGATGAGCTACATCTTCATTACCCATGACATTGCCACGGTGCGCGCGATAGCAGACGAGATTGTCGTCATGCACGGCGGCAAAGTCGTCGAGCAGGGATTGAAGAGCGTGGTTCTCACACCTCCGCATGCCGCTTACACCGAACGGCTTTTGTCCTCTGTTCCCGAAATGGATCCTGACTGGCTGACAAGATTGCTGGCCAGTCGGAAAATCTGACAGGTTGCAAGGTGGTCAGGAATTAAGTCCCCGTCCGCCCATCTTCCACGTGCTTTGAAGGGCATGATCGAGCTCCACGCGCAGCGATCAGCGCGACTATTATGCACGCCTTCTGGAACCGTCTATCGCTGATCCAGGACCATCAGGCTAGGTTTGACGCTGAGGCGTATCGGAAATACGTTCGCGCACGGCATGCTCGGTCTTGTCTGCTGTGGACTTCACGATCTCGCCGAGCTGATCGGCTATCGTGTCTGCTTCCATATCTTGCCGGCCAGCTTCCTGCTTGATGGTCTCATAGGCGTCGGCGGCGACCTGCTTGGCCTCATCGAGGCCCCTGTCGAGCAAAGTTTCGGCGGAATCGCGAAGCTTGTCGCCATAGGCGCCTAGTTGCTCGTCCTCCGTTGCGGTATGGGGCAGAATTGCACCTATAGCGGCGCCGATGGCGAGACCGACGGCCGCAACGGCCAAGGGTTGATCCTCCAACAGATCTTGCGCGGAGCGGCTGGCTTTCGCCGCCATGTCCCCAGTCGTCGAGCTTGCATTGGCAGCGCTTCCCGTCAGACCCGCCGCAGCGGCTCTTGCGGTGCTCGATATGGTGTCGCCGACGCTGGCAGCGCTCGAGGAGAGCGATTCCGCGGCATCGGAGAGCGTGCCGCCCAAGCCGCCGCGCTCCCCTGCTACATCATGTTGTCCCGGCGCTGAAGGCAATCGGTAGTCATCCGAACGTTGGATGGTGTTTGAGGTACCGCTGCCGAACATCAGCCAGGCCAGACCTGCGCCCACCATGGTGACCGGCAAAGGATTGTCTCGGACCTGCGTTCTGAGATTGCTGAGCATGGCCGCGCTCTCCCCTCCCGAGAACAGCCCGGTGAACTCATCCAGCAATTGTCCAGGCGTCATCTTGCCTCGAATGGATTCGGCGGTCTCCATCACCCGAGCGCGAGCAGCCTCGGCCTCGCGTTCAAGTTCGGCTGCGGATTTCTCGTTCATCTCACCTGTTCCTTAATCGCGCTCGCGTCNCTCATCCAGCAATTGTCCAGGCGTCATCTTGCCTCGAATGGATTCGGCGGTCTCCATCACCCGAGCGCGAGCCGCCTCGGCCTCGCGTTCAAGTTCGGCTGCGGATTTCTCGTTCATCTCACCTGTTCCTTAATCGCGCTCGCGTCGCGCTTGAGCTGTCCCTGGGTCCGGTCGGGGGTAAGTTCCGAAGGCGCCATGCTGGCCGTCCCGGTCCGCAGCAGGATGACGCCGAGGACCGCCACGACCACACCGACCAGCAGGGAAGACCACCCCGCGCCAAGCCCTGCCCGCGTCAGTGCGATAATGAGCGCCTGCAGCAACACCAAGAGCGCGGCGAGCAGGCAAATCGCGCCGCCCAGCACTTCCGCAGCACCTGCTCCGGCTTTGGTAAGCTTTTCAGAGAGCTCGGCCCGAAACAGCCTCGCCTCGGTTTGCACCAGAGTGGTGACATTCTGGGCCAAATCGGTGACTAGCCCGGCAAGGCTGGGATTGTCCTGGNCGGAGAAGCCTTGATGAACCGCCCGAGAGCCAATCCGGCCAACACCGATCCCGCAAGCAGGACACCGGGATTTTGCCGGCCGAAGGACTGCACGTCATCAAGGACTTGGCTAAAGGGCTTCTGTTTCAAGGACGATGAAAGCCGCTCAAGGCCACTGGCAGCATCCAAAGCGAACTTCGATGCGTTCCTTTCATCGTTGCTGGCAAGGTGATCGCTGGCGGCTCGCAGTGCACCACCCAACGCCGCCAAGCTCGATCCGATGTCGCGCTGCGCCTCCTCCGCCTTGTCGGAGATGACCTGCGTGGCTTCAGATGCATAGTCGCCAGCCTTACGGGTCACCTCGTCCCGCGCGTCGTGAAGCAACTCGCTGGCACGCTCATTTTCCTGGCGAAGTCTGTCGGAGACGTCGCTTTTCGCCTTGTCGAAATCGGTGGGCTGTCCGCCCTGATCGTTCTCATGCTGCATGAGGCCACCTAGTGAAAACCGAGGAAGGAGAGGACCGCGAGCACGACAACGATAAGGCCGATAAGATAGATGACACTGTTCATGTGCACGTCCTCCGTAGCTTTCCAACTTCGACGAACCTGCGATGTTCCGTAAGTGAGAGCATTTATCTCAGCCGAAACGAAGAGCTTCGTCAGGCACGCACCCAGTCACCAGTGAGTTGCCCTGTCCCTCGTGCGGAGCGCCAGTTGCTCCGTACGAACGGGTGCGCCCGACATGGTTGACGCGATCCCAAAGAAAACCGGAAGAGCGGACTTGGATCGCTTGACCTGGGCAAATATGATCCTGACGCCTTGCAGAGGGACTGGATGGAAATCGGTCGGGTCGAGCGCAAGCTCTCGGCGATCCTTGCGGCTGACCTCGCCGGGTACAGTCAACTGATGGGCGCTGACGAAGAAGGTGCCCTCGAGCGCTTGAACAGCCATCAACGTGACCACCTCGATCCCTGTATTGCCACGCATCGCGGCAAGATCGTCGGCGACATCATCGAACAGGACGGTCACGTCTTGGGCGCGGGGGTCAACATCGCCGCGCGTCTGGAGAGGATCGCCGAGCCTGGCAGGATCTGCGTTTCCGAACGCGTGCAGGAACATGCAGCGGGAAAGATCGGCCTGCGCTTCGAGGACTCGTGACAGTCCGGCGGAGTGCCCAGAATTTTGCCTGGTATCGTCGCGCCTCATCCATTCGGCCCAGCTGAGCATTTGCCGCGAACATAACAGCCTGAGGGCTGGCCGTTTGGCGACGCCCGCTTTTGGTGAATGGACTGAACCGGGGAACCGACTGTCATGAGGCGCGAAGCCGCCGTTCGCGTCGTGAAAGACATACCTCCACATCGGTGAGATTGTGGAATAGCGGTGACCAACCTGGACTAAGATCTAGGGTCAAAGGGGGCGCTCACGAGCCGCCTAATCGATAGACCGGGATGCCGAGCTTGCGGGCCTTGTCGGCGAGGTTCTCCTGAATGCCGGTGCCGGGAAAGATGATGACGCCGATCGGCATGACCGCCAACATCTGGTCGTTGCGCTTAAAGGGAGCGGCCTTGGCGTGTCTGCTCCAGTCGGGCTTGAAGGCGACCTGCGGCACCTTGCGATGATCGGCCCAGCGGGCGGCGATCTTTTCAGCGCCTTTGCGTGATCCGCCGTGCATCAGCACCATGTCGGGGTGCTTGGCGCGGATTTGGTCGAGCTTTGCCCAGATCATCTCGTGATCGGCGGTATCGCCGCCGGAGAAGGCGATCTTGGGGCCGGCCGGCAACATGACCTCGGTTTCCGCGCGCCGCCTGGCCGCGAGGAAGTCGCGGCTATCGATCATTGCGGCGGTGAGATGGTGGTGGTTTACCATCGACCCCGTGCGCGGTCGCCAGGCAGAACCGGTGTACTGATCGTAGTGTTCGGCGGCCTGGTCACGCATGAGCTCGAAGGCGCCCCGCCGTTCGATCATGGTCTGGCCCTGGGCGGTGAGTGTCTCGAGTTCAACCGCCTTGATCTCGCTGCCATCCTGTTCGCGCTGCAGACAGCGCTGGGCCTGCTCGTTGTCTTCCAGTTGCCGCTCGATCCGTTGTACAGCTCGGTGGAAGACATTGGTGAGGGACCAGAGCAAGTCATCGAGGTCGGGTTCGAGGCGCGTGTCAGCCAGGGTGACGATGAGGGCGTCAAAGATGTCGGCCACGGCTCCGGCCACTTGGTCGCCACCGGGGAGCGGTCGCGGATCGGGCTCGTCCGCAAATGGTCGCCAGCCATAGAGCTGGAGTTCGGTGAGGATGTGATCGGTCGCAGAAGCGGCGTGGTGCGGTTCAGTGTCGTCGTGCTCTCTCATGGGGATGCTCCCGTCGGTTTGACCGCGACCCTCGCGGCCTTCATGGCGACGAGAGCCCACGGGCGGGACGGTCCGACACCCGCAGCGATGCGGAGGGCCGGAGCGCAGCGGAGGATGGCGGCGGCCGACTATTTTGCCTCGCGATGGAAAGGCGTCGCGCCCGATCGCTGCCATTCGCGACCAGTCGCGCGCGCCGGAAAATAGTCGGCCGCCGCCATTGCCTGGCCGGCCAGTTCGTGGGCCGATCGCCCTCTCGAAGGCCGGGTCTCGGGTCTCTGCCGGCGGGTCACTCATCCATGCGCCGCACCGGCACCGTGCGCCGCGCGCTTCCCCTCCCGGCTCATGCCGCCTGTGTCAGATATCGGATGCGATCTTTGCGCATGAGCTGGTCTGCAATCGAGGCCCGGAAGGCCGCAAGTCCGAAGCGGCTGAGGTCTTCGTTGAAGTCTTGCATCGCTGGCGACAGCACGATTGCATCGATTCCGGCGTCCGTCGCGCGCTCGAGCAGGCTGTCGCGGGCACCGTCACCGGCCGGATCGTTGTCGCGGATGACATAGAGCCGGCGCAGGGTTGGCGGGAACAGGATGGCGGCTAGATGGGCTGCCGAGAGTGCCGCAGCCATCGCCATATCGGGCAAGGCGCATCTGAGCGACAGCGTCGTCTCAATGCCCTCGCCTGCCGCCATGACGCTGCCGGGTGCACCGAAGCGGACGGCGTGACCCAGAAGGTCACCCATTGCGCGACGCGGCGTGTCGACGAGCGCCTTGCCGGTGCCGTCCGGTGCGAGCCAGGTGCGGTGCGCGCCGGTCAAATGTCCATCAAGGTCGGTGACAGCAGCGATCATTGCCGGCAAGGTCTCGGTCGGTCCATGATCGCCGGGCCGGTAGTAGCAGCGCGGATGGAACCGCAGCGATCCGGTGCCGGACAAAGTCGCAATGCCACGTCCACGCAAATAGGTTTCCACGAGGGTGCCGATAATGGGCTTCGACATGGCGACCAGTCGGCGAGCCGCTTCCGGAGATCCAATGGGGACCTGCGTGATCGGCGCGGCCGGTCGGGGTGGCATGGCATCTGGCATAGCGAGAAACAGGCGCGCCTCATTGGCGACGTCCCGGAAGTTGACCAGTCCGAGGGATTCGCGGATGACGTCGAGCAGGTCGCCATGCTCGCCGGTAGCGGCGTCGGTCCATTTGCCTGGCGGTCCCTTCGGGGATGGCTGCAGACGCACGAACGTCGAGCGGCCCGGCGCATTGCGGACGTCGCCGACGCTCCAATAGTTGCCCTGGCGACGGCCATTGGAGAGGTAGTGGCGGCACACCGCCTCGGCATGTTCGGCGAGGCGGTGTGCGAGGTCGGATGCAGCGTGACGCGGAATCATGCAGCCTCCCGCTCACTGACCCGCTCGATTGGGAAGCGGTCGAGCACGCGCTCCAGCACGGCGAGCCCGTTGGCGTCGATCGGCACGAACATCCTGAGCTTCCACGAAATGATCTCGTGGAAGAGACCGTAGGCGGTGAGGCGCTCCCGCATCATGTCGGTGAAGCCCGACAGTTCGATGCGCCACGCGCCCATGACGCGGCTGCGGCGAAGCTGGAGACCCTCGGCGAGATCAAGGATCGTCCGCCCGTCGATCAGCGCCGCGAGCGCCTGCTCGGGCGATAGCGATGCGACGCCTGTCACCGTGGCGTTGGCGGCCCAGGCCGGCGTGACAAGGCGACCAATTATGCGCTCGCCCTCGTCGGTCTGAAGTCGAAAAACGCGGGTCGACTCGTTTGGCAGACGCTTCCAGATCGGCAACAACAGGCCCGTCACCATGTGCAGCACGGCATCGGCAAACTCGGGAGTCTCGGCGACCTCCGCATTCCATGCTGCAGCGAAAGCTTCACGGTGGGCCTCGACCCAGCGGGTTTCGCCCATAGCCTTGAGCGGCATGTTCTGGCCTTCCATTGGCCGGATCAGGCGGACCCGCGGCTCGATCTCGCCGTCGTCGAGCATGATGCTGGTGGTTGGGATCTGCACGGCGGCGCGGCCAGATTGCTCGTTGATCAGTAGGATGGCGCGCAAATCGCGAAGGTGATGGAGCGCCGCATCGAGCATGACGGGCCGATTGCGCTTGCGCTGGGTGATCGTCAGCAGCCGCGTTTCGGCGCCGGTGCGCGGATGGGCGTAGATGACCTGCCGGTCGGTGATGACGAAGCTCTCGGCCCGCAGGGTCTCCAGCCCGGTGTCATAGGTGCCCGAGGCGATGGCGCCACCGATCCGAGCGGCCAGAAGCTGCTCGAAGGCGCCGAACAGCACGCCCTGCACTTCGATGGTCAGCGCCAACAGGCGATTGAGGAAGGTGGTGATCGGCGGCAACTCGTCCTTGATGCCGTTGTTGTCCATCAGCTTGAGACCGGTCGCCGCCTCGAAACGCTGGAGTGTGCAACCCTCGACCTTGCCGCGTACGATCAGGAGATAGAGCTGCCGCAAGGCATCGCCGGCATAGTGGCTTTCAAGATTGTCCTCTGGCCGGAACAGCCCTTGGCCACCGGTCTGGCGCTGGCCGCGCGTGATTGCGCCCAACGTGTCGAGACGGCGGGCGATCGTCGAGAGGAAGCGCTTTTCCGCCTTCACATTGGTCGAGATCGGCCGGAACAGCGGCGGCTGCGCCTGATTGGTCCGATGCGTGCGGCCCAGGCCCTGGATGGCGGTGTCGGCCTTCCACCCGGCTTCGAGCAGATAATGCACACGCAGCCGCGTGTTCCGTGCCAAGAGTTCGGCATGGTAGGAACGACCCGTCCCGCCGGCGTCGGAAAACACCAGAACGCGCTTCTGATCGTCCATGAAGGACTGCGCCTCGGCCAGATTTGCCGACCCTGCTCGGTGCTCGACGACCAGGCGGTCGCGCTTGCGCACGATGCGGCGCGAGCGGCCAGTGACTTCGGCGACGAGGTCCGCGCCGAAATGTTGGACGATCTGGTCGAGCGCGCCGGGGACAGGCGTCAAGCTGGCGAGTTTCGCGATCAGCTCGTCGCGCCGGGCGACCGCCTCGCGGCTCTCGACCGGCTGGCCATCGCGGTAGACCGGGCGCGACGACAGATTGCCCTCCGAATCCGTGAAGGGCTCGTAGAGCTGCACCGGGAAGGAATGAGCGAGGTAGTCGAGGACGTATTCGCGCGGCGTGATGTCGACGCGAACATCGTTCCATTCCTCGGTCGGCAACTCGGCCAGCCGCCGCTCCATGAGCGCCTCACCCGTCGAGACGATCTGGACAACGGCCGCATGGCCCTCCTCCAGATCGCCGGTGATGGATTTGATCAGGGTCGGTGTCTTCATGCTGGTCAACAAATGGCCGAAGAAGCGCTGCTTGGCGCTTTCAAAGGCGCTGCGCGCGGTCGACTTGGCCTGGGCATTGAGCGTGCCGGTGCTGCCGGTGATGTTGGCCGCCTGCATCGCAGCATCGAGATTGTTGTGGATGACGCCGAAGGCCCCAGCGTACGCGTCATAGATGCGGACCTGTTCGGGCGTCAGCTCATGCTCGAGCAGTTCGTATTCGACACCGTTGAAAGAGAGCGAGCGGGCGGTATAGAGGCCAAGTGCCCTGAGGTCGCGTGCCAGTACTTCCATCGCCGCCACGCCGCCAGCCTCGATCGCCTCGACGAACTCGGCGCGGGTCGAGAATGGAAAATGCTCGCCGCCCCAGAGGCCGAGCCGCTGGGCATAGGCGAGATTGTGCACGGTGGTGGCGCCAGTCGCCGACACATAGACGATGCGGGCATTCGGCAGGGCGTGCTGTAGCCTCAGGCCGGCACGGCCTTGCTGGGAGGGAGCGGCGTCGCCGCGTTCGCTCTTGCCGCCACCGGCATTTTGCATGGCGTGCGCCTCGTCGAAGATGATGACCCCATCGAAATCCGGACCCAACCATTCGACGATCTGCTTGACCCGCGAAAGCCTCTCGCCGCGATCGTCGGACCGCAGCGTGGCATAGGTGGTGAACAGGATGCCGTCCGCCAGCGTGATCGGCCTGCCCTGCGGGAAGCGGGAGAGCGGGGTGACCAGCAAGCGCTCCATGCCGAGCGCGGACCAGTCGCGCTGCGCATCCTCGATGAGCTTGTCTGACTTGGAGATCCAGACGGCCTTGCGACGGCCCTGCATCCAATTGTCTAGGATTACGGCGGCGGACTCGCGGCCCTTGCCTACACCGGTACCGTCGCCGATCATGAAGCCTTGCCGGAAGCGCACGGCCCGCGCCGCGTCATCTGCCGCCGCGCTAATTACGTCAAAGGTATCGTCGAGCGTCCAGGCGCCGGCGAGATACTCGGCGTGAGCATCGCCCGCATAGATGACGGTCTCGAGCTGCGCGTCCGAGAGCAGGTCAAGGACGTTCTTCGGCAGGCGCGGCCGATAACTCGGCTTGGGCGGCGCGACCGAGGCCATGGCCGCCGATTGCACGAGTTGGGTGGGGTGCGGCTGCGCGCCGGGAATGCGGATCGCCTGAAGCGCGTAGTCCTCGTAGATGGCGTCGCTGATGTGGCCGCCCTCGGCGGCCTTCCAGTCGAGCACCTGATAGGCGAGCTCAACGGCATCGGGATCAGTGAGCGGTGGCCGCGGTGTTATTCTTGCCGTGGGACCAAGATAGCCGCGCACTGTGCGGGGTGCGGCCGACGACGATGTGGGAGTTGCACCTGCGGGTATGGTGACCGGCAGCCGTGCCGGCACATGCTCGCCGACCCATGCGATCAGCGTCGCGGCATCCGGGGCAACGCCCTGATCTGCCGGGAACACGTCCGGATCGTCCGCCGGCACCCGGTCGATGACGGTGAGGCGTGTCGGAAAGGTCGTGCCATGCTTGGCGTAGGCCGAGCCGTCGATGGCGGCGGAGAAGACGATGCGGCCACGTTCCTGCAGGCGAGTAAAGGCGGCGGTCCAGGCCGGGTGGTCGGGCGCGAAGTTCGCACCGGTAATCGTCACCAGCCGCCCGCCGGGCGCAAGGCGCGCCAGGGCCGAGGCGATGTGCCGCCAGGCCGCGTCGGCCATGCGGCCCTCGACGTTGGCCATGACCGAAAAGGGCGGGTTCATCAGCACCACGCTGGGCACGGCGCCGGGATAGAGATGGTCGTCGATCTGGGCGGCGTCGAAGCGGCTGGCGCAGACGGCCGGAAAGAGGCCGGAGAGAAGTGCCGCGCGGGTTTCGGCAAGCTCGTTGAGAATGAGCGAGGCGCCGGCTATCTCGGCCAGGATGGCGAGCAGCCCGGTGCCGGCGGAAGGCTCCAGCACACGGTCGGCCGGCGTGATGGCAGCGGCCGTTGCGGCGACCATGCCGAGCGGAATCGGCGTCGAGAACTGCTGGAAGGTCTGTGCTTCTTCGGATCGGCGGGTATGCGTCGGCATGAGCCGGGCGATCTTCGACAATGCTGACAGCCGGAGAGCCGGAGACGCGGCCTTGCGGAACAACGCCTTTCCGTACTTGCGCAGGAAAAGGACCGTCGCAGCCTCGCAGGCATCGTAGGCCTGCTTCCAGTCCCAGGCGCCGGCGGCGTCGGAGGCGCCGAATGCGGCTTCCATCGCCGCGCGCAACTTTGGCGCGTCGATGCTGTCGCCGCGCTCGAGATGGGGAAGCAGAAGGCCGGCGGCGGCGAAGATAGCGCCGGCTGCACCGGTTTGGGGGAGCGGGAGCGGCGCGGCTGCGGGAACTGCCACAGCGGGCGAGATCATGTACATGGTGTGAACCTCGGGAGAGCGGGGACAGGATCGAGCCGCGCGGCGCTCTCTCTGGACCGTGCGGATTCAAAACCATCCCGGCTCGCCTCTCCCTCTCTGGCCTCCACCGAAGCCAAAATGAAACAAGCGCCCCGCCATGAGGTGGAGCGCTTGCCGGTATCAACCGATCTCGATCATATTCCGCCGTCAGGCCCCGACTTCTGTAGGAAACCATTGGCGCTGTCGGGATCGGGCGGCAGGTAGGCATCATAGGGATTGCCGTCGGCAAGATGAGCGAACGGCGTGAACTCGTAGTGAAGAAGAAAGGGCCGAGCGACCCGCGCCACTCCGCCGACGGTGCTATCCGGCGGCGACCGCGTGTGCGGCAGTCTCATGGGTGGCCGAGCCGTCCTCGTCATCACCGGCCAGGAATTCGGGGAGGTCAGCTTCCTCGCCCACATTCGGCCGGGCGGCGTCATTGCCGCGAAGGCGGAGCGGTTCGGGTAGCCAGCCACTATCGGCCAGGAGGCGCTCGGCCTCTTTGGCCATGTCGGCCTTCTTGAGATGGTCGATAAGCTGGGCGGCCTGGTCGCCGGCGCCTTCGCGCACGGCTTCGAGAATGCGGGACTTGGTGACGCGACCGAGATAGTTATCCACCGTCGGCCGCCAGCCGGCATCTACCATGTCAAGCCCGGTGGCACGGGACAACCGATCGGCTTCACGCCGGCGCTGATCGAGTCCATGCTGGGAAACGCCGCTGCCGTAGGGATTGGGTCGTTCGAACAAGGCGTTGATCCCATAGCTGACGCAATGCGCCAGCAGCGTCTGCCGGCTTGCTTCATCGAGTCCGTCGAGCCACGCCCATAGGGCCTCGTCGTCATCCAGTGGAATGTCGCTCTTCCATGCCTCATGGCGCTCATGGACGGCCTTGGCCGCAGGGCTGTCCTTGAGACCGACGTCCTGCCACGGCAAGTGGACATGTCGGACGAAGGCCTCGACGCAGCCGATGGCGGAACGCTGACCGAAGGTGTCGAGGACGAGCCGGTGCAAGAGCGCCGTGATGGCCACATGCTGGTTCTCGGCCAGTGCGTTGCGCAGCGCCAACGTGCGATGGGCAGTAAGTTCGATGACCAGGCGCTCGGGTAGCGGCTTGATGGTGTCGCCGTCATCCTCCTCAGGCTCGGACGCCTGCGCGCCGATGGTGATAATCGCGCGGGCCGAAGGATTGTGTCTGCTGTCTTCGTTCTCGGTGGCGCAACCTGGCTCGGCCGAGTGGCCGTCGACCGCCTGCATCGCTTCGTCCTCGGGGCGCACATGGGCCCGATCGACGACGAGATCGCCATCACGATCGATGCTGATGAACACACCGGCGCGGGCGATCTCGGCCCCATCGTAGTGCATCGGCCGGCTCTCGAAGGCCTCAAGCGCGGTCTCGATTTGACCGAGGCGCTGATCGACATCGTCGGGGAGTTCGTCGGATTCGCCATACTCGGCTTCCAGCCGGTCGTACTCCGCCCGCAGGGCTTCGCGTTCCGCCCGCTCCGCGTCGGTCAGACCGACGGGGGTGCCAGCGATTGCCCGCAGACCGTGATTGTACCCGTAGGGCAGATCGGCATCGACCACGATCCACTTCCAGCCCTCCGCCGCGATCTCGTCGGCGATCGACTTCAGCCTATCGCCGACCAAGCGGTCGAGCAGAGCGGGGTCCTGCAGCCAGCCGCCATTGTCGGCCTCGAACAGGTCGCGCAGCACCACGCCGCCGGCAGCGACATACGCGTCGACACCGACGAACAGCGCCCGGCGATCGCTTGCCCGCACAGTGGTCTCCGTCAGCAGGCGCCGGATCTGCTGCGGCTCCTTCGACCAGGAGTTTTCGAGCGCCTCCCAGACCTGCTCCTGACGGGCGTGATCGTCGGTCACGGTGAACGCCATGAGCTGCTCGAGCTTCATGCCATCCTGCTCGTAAATCTCCTGCAGCTTGGCCGAAACCCTGGCCAGCCTGAGGCGCTGCTGCACGAATGTTGCGGAGACGAAGAAGCGTGCGGCAATCTCCTCATGGCTCGCGCCCTGGTCATGAAGTGTCTGGAAGGCGCGAAACATGTCGAGCGGATGTAAATCTTCGCGCTGAAAATTCTCGGCCAGCGAGTCCTCCTCGATCGGGACCGCGCTGTGGGCGTCGCTGAGATCGGAAGAGCACACGTCTGAANCTTCTGCTTGACCAGCAGTTCCAGCGCGCGATAGCGGCGCCCGCCAGCCGGCACCTCAAACATGCCGGTCTCGTTGCCCTCGCCGTCCAACACTGGCCGGACGTTGAGGCTCTGGAGCAGGCCGCGCCGGGCGATCGACGCGGCGAGGTCCTCTATGGTTTCCCCGCGCTTGATGCGCCGGACATTGGACTGGCTCAGCATCAGCTTGTTGAAGGGGATGTCACGTGAAGCGTTGAGGGTGATCTTCTGCTTGGGCGTAGCCATGTGGACTATCTCCGCGACGGGCGGCCGAAACTCTCTCGTCCTCCAAACCCGTCAAAAAAGACGGGCGCAGCCCTCTCACTCTGAGGACTGAGCCGCACCGAAGATCCAGAGGTGGGGACAGGGCCGCAGACACGACTGCGCATCTGCGGCTTGCGGATTACAAGCTGAGATCTCACTCGCCGTCTCGGCCAGATTGGCCGGCATGGTCGAGTTGCGTTCGGCGTCGCGAAGGTTTCCGCCCCGGCGGACCGCCTCTGCCCAGACGGAAATCGGCAGGTCGGTGCCAAAGAGCATGTCCCGCTCGATGCCGATGCCGAAAGGCAGCCGGATCGACGTCATCTCGAGCGCGGTTGCGAGCCAATTCCTTCGCCGAGTTGATTTGAAGAGCTTCACCACCCGTACGTGTTCGGCGTCGCGATCGCGGCTATTGGCGAGCAGGCACGCGCAGTTCCTCGGTGAGAACGATCATGCCGCCCTCTTCTCGATTTCGACCTCATCGACGCTGGCGGGCCCTGCCCTGGTTCCGTTGTCGGGTTGCGGAAGGAAGGCGAGCAACCAGTCGGCTGCCTTGCTGGCTTGGGAGGCGGCACGCACGATGGCTCGGTTGTCTTCGCGCAGGACGTCGAGCCAGGAGGCCAGGTAATCGGCGTGGCGCACGGTCGGCGCAATACCTCGCGAGGCGCAGCAGAAGGCTGCGTTCATTTCGGCGACCAGTTCCTCGAAAGCATATCGCTTTGTGCCGAAGGCGCAGCCGAGGTCACGGCCGACGCGGGAGGGATGGCCGGTCGCATGGCCAAGCTCGTGCAGGGCGGTGCGGTGCCAGTCAATGGTCTCGAAATACGCCTGCGGAGGCGGCACCTGCACGTAGTCGTGCGCCGGCACATAATAGGCGCTATTGCCGCCGATGCGGAAATCGATCCCTGTCGCCTTGATCAGTGCCTCGACGGCCGGTTCGATCAGTCCGGGCTCTGGTGCGGGCGGAAACACCGCCAGATCGTCGGGCAGATTTTCGCATTGCGCGACGTTGAAGACGGTGAAGCGCTTCAGAAACTGTATGGCCCGTGCTGCCTCGCCGGTCTCCCGCGCGCGTTTCTTCTCGTCGTCAGGGATGAAGCGGTCAGAATAGACGACGGTGGTCCCGTGTTCGCCCTTGCGGACATGGCCGCCCAGCGATAGCGCCTGGCGGAAAGTCAGCCAGCCCTGGACGGGAAAGCCATGCTCGACGACCGCACCCCACAGGATCAGCACGTTGATCCCCGAATAGGCACGGCCAGAGGCGGCATTGGCCGGCATGGCGAGGGGTGCTTGCTCCGCCGCCGTGCCCCAGGGCACCCAGGGAAAGCGCCCAGCCTCCAGCTCGGCGATGATCTTGTTGGTGATGTCATCATAGAGGCTTGCCCGGTCGGCGCCGGCGCGAGCGTAATGTCTGGACATCTGGTTTCTCCGCGACGGGCGCCGGAGGCCTCTCCTCCAGCTCTCAACCCGTCACGGCAAACCGGTCCGTACTCTCGCTCTAGAGGCTAGCCCAGGCCTCGAAGGGGGACGCTCCCGGACTTGGGGCAAAGGCGGTCCGCGCCAATCAGTAGTGTCGCTGACCTATGGTTATTGCTGCCGGACTGCGTGCCGAATGCGGTCGGTAAGCGTTTGTGCGACGTCGAAATAACCTTCCCAGGCTTCGCGCACCTGAGCCCGCGCGGCGGCGGCGAAGACATCGAAGCCGTTGGCGTTTTTCGCAGGTGGGCAACTCATCCCAGCTGACAGGCACCGCGCACGACGCCCCCGCGCGTGCCCGAGTCGACCAGGGGCAGATTGCAGTGGAGCCCTGGCCGTTGCGCAGGTAATCGAGAAACATTCGGCCCTTGCGCTTCGCCTTGCTCATATTGGCGACGAAGCGCGACGGATCTGTACGGGCCAGCAGTTCGGCGAAGTCCTGGCAGAAGCTCTTGACCTCGTCCCAGTCTGCCTCCGGGAGGAGCAGGACGACCACATGAACGCCCTTGCCGCCGGACAGCAACGGCCACGACTGCAATCCAAGCGCTTCCAGAATGCTCCGAATGTCGAGGGCTGCCTGCTTGACGGCAGCAAAGCCCAAGCCCTGTCGGGGTCGATGTCGAAGATCATGCGGTGCGGCAGATCCGGCTGCTGGCGACGGCTTCCCCAGATGTGGAATTCGAGCACGTTCGTCTGGACGCCCGCGATCAGCCCAGCCAAGTCATCGACCACGAGATGCGGCTTTCCTTACCGGACACCTTCTCCAAGTGGCCATCATGGATGGCCCTGGGCACGCCTGGCAGGTTGTGCTTCTGAAAGAAGGTCTGCTGCAGGTCGCCGTGAGTATCGCGCACCAGCGACAGCGGCCGATCCTGAATGTGCGGCAGCATCTTCTCGGCGACCACTGCGTAGTAGGCGGCGAGCGTGGATTTGGTCACCTTGGTGCCTGGATACATGACCTTGTCCGGATGCGTCAGCTTGACGCCGACAGCAGCGGCGATCTCGTTGCCGGATCGAGATTGGCCGAGTCTCTGGGCCGTTTGCGCCTTTTGTTGAGAGTGCCGTCTACTCGGACATGAGGAACTCGGATACATGTCAATACGCTGCCTGGGATTCGGTTCCATGCCCAAGCACCGCGCCGGCGACCGTCGGCGCTCAAGGAAGAACGGCGCATAAGCCGCAGTCCTGCGCGCGGCCGCAACAGCGGACAATTGTCACGCGCAGGACGGAGGAAATTCGCCCCCCGCCGCGGGCGGTGAACAGGACAGCCGTAGGAGCGTCAGCATAGCGCCGGCCCCAGGACGGGACGCGGGACCGACTGTCCCCGTCCGCGGTGGTCCGCATGTTTTGGTTCGAAGCCCACCGGCTGAGATCGCGCAGTTCAGTTCTCGACAGTCCGACCGCTGATCCGCGATGATGCAAACAGGATTGAACCACACCAGAGCCGAGTTTGGCTGCAAGAAATCGATCTGGTCTTGCACCCTTTCGGCTTCTTCCTCAATTGCGTTGCAGCTTGTGAATTCCAAGCCTGACAGGCCCTCCCCTGTCACAACTCGTGCAGAAAGCGCTCGCTCGACCGAACTGAGAATGCGGCTTTTCCATTGCGCTCGATGAGGCGTTTTGCCGTTGCATGGTGCGAACATGATCTGCAACAAGCTCGCAACACATGCCACTCGCGAAATGTCGAGCGCCCATACAGGCCACCGTGAACGCTGCCAGGCGCTCTCAAGCGTCAACGCCGGTTGCTGTTTAGCTGGCGACGTCCCTTGGCACGCTTTCGGTCGGAGAAAAGCGAATATCCGCCGTCCTCCCGAAATCTGCAGCGACGCATGAGCCCCGGGCTTGACCCATTGCGTCGCCGAGATTTATTCCCTTGGGCGCCGGCATGGTGTGCCCCAGGAACCTCTTCCACAGTCGCTAGCCAATAGCGGGGCTCGAATTAATGCGGCTGAGCCCACAAATTGGTCGATCGCGCGGCCAATCGAAAGCCATGAAGAGAGGTGGAAACCCTGTAGTGCCGAAGTATCACGTTGAGGGGATGGATGGTGCTACGCAGACGGCCATACGGACAGTCAACGCCCATGTGGGCCGGTAAGCATCCGAATGCACTCTGCGCGCAAGTGAACCCCTTGCGCTAACGCTTCGACGCGCCATCAAAGCATTGACCATGTTGGGGGGCGATCGCACCGCTGATGGCCAGCGAAGGCCAACAAGTGGTCCGGCTACCCTTGGAGCCAATCCGCATTTCTGGCGATTTTTCCCTGGAGCAATCAGTGCATTGACATGAACTCGGCCGTTTTATTGTTCCTTGCTGAGTGCAGGTAATCGTGCCGGAACTCAGCAAGAAAGGCCAGTCCTTCCCAATCATGGATGGTCAATTGGCCATTCACAAGTGATGTAAGGTGCTTCTCCCGAAGAGACTTGAGCGTGCGGTTGATGTGGACTGCCGACAGCCCTGTCGCCTCGCCAAGGTCAGCTTGAGTCACACCAAAAGCGCAGGTTTGATCGGACGCAAGTCCGGCATCTTCCATACGTAGCATGATTTCACAGAGAAGGTGGGCCACTCGGCCAAGCGCTTGGCGCTTCCCGACATTGACCACCCATTCGCGAAAAATCGATGCATCAACCAGTGTCGTTCGCCAAAGATTTGCCGCCAGCCTGGGGTGGCGTTCGCAGAGCAGCCGGATAGCCGAGTGATCTATGAAGCCAACACTGCAAGCGCTCACCGTTCGAACGTCGCTATCCAACAGATCGAGGTGCAGGCTCAACAGATCGGGCATGTCGCCAGGCACATGATAAGCAGTGACCTGACGCTTCCCGTCTCCTGTTACCTTCGAGGTGCTGGCTAAGCCAGCCAGGACCATTATGCACCGGGACGGCTGGTCGCCTTCCCGGACCAAGTTCTGGTTTGCGCCAATCGCAACGATCCTTATTCTTACCGCGTCGAGAGCTTGACGCTCACCTGACGTGAGGGTGAAGGCACGATGGAACTTGGCGGTTAAGGGGCTTTGATAAAGCATGTCGGCTCTCCGTTTGGGCGGGAGCGCTATGGTCTCTCAGTCACCCGCGGCCAGCAGAACGCGAATGATGCCCGACCTTATATCATAAACACCGGACCGACTTAACCTGTGATAAGTCTGGCACTGCTTCCGATGGTCCTTTCCCCATCGGCAAACACAGGCTCAACAGGATTGGTGCTTACGAGGGAAGCGGCCCATCATCGGGCCTCGAGTTGCGCAGCTGCGGCAGCAGCTATAATAGATCGTTCTCAAATTCGAGGACTCACACCATGACCGACGCCCCCGACCACGCCGCTGAACTGGTAGAACTCACGGCGGATGTGGTATCCGCGTACGTCAGCAACAATCCCGTGCCGGTCGCGGGCTTGGCGGACCTGATAGCCTCAGTGCACGGGTCGCTGTCTGGGATTGGCCATCGCGTGGCTGCCGCGACCGAAGAACCAGTGCCTGCGGTAAATCCAAAAAGGTCAGTATTTCCCGATTACATCATCTGTCTTGAAGATGGTAAGCGGTTCAAAACCCTTCGGCGACATCTGCGCGTGGATTTCGGTCTCACTCCTGACGCGTATCGAACGAAGTGGAACTTGCCATCCACTTATCCGATGGTCGCTCCCAACTATGCGGCCTCACGGTCTGCCATGGCGAAGTCGATCGGTCTGGGTAGGAAGGCACCGCAGCCCACGGCAACTGCAACGGGCAAGGCAAGGCCGACGGCTAAGGCTAAAGCGTAGCTTCCGCGATCACACCATTACCACCGCGGCACCAATCGGCGATGTATGCATCGCGGCGGACCTGTCCGCTCTTGGCCGGTGCCCACCCAGGTTCCCCAACCCATGGCGCCGGCCATTTGTGGCCCACACCTCAGCTTCGTATTGCTGCCCAATCTTTTCTTGTTGTAGGCCGCTTACGACGTTAATCTCCGCTTGGCCTGATTGCTGGGAGGCAACGCCATGGCTGACATAATTCCAATTCGCAAAGCACGCCCTTGTGTCGAAGTTGGCAAACCCTGTGGCGAGTGGTTTGTCCGCGTGATCGAGGAAGACCAGGAACTCACCCGATCATTCAAGCTCGAATCCTATGCCGTGGCCTTTGCAGAAGGCCAAAGGTCGCGTCTGCATCTCAACACGTTTTCGCGGCTGTAGAGCAAGCCTATGCAGAGGTCCGCAGGGTTACTGGCGAATTTGGGCGATAGCATCGAAGCCATCGCCGGCCACATTGCGACCATGGAAACGCGACAACTGCACCAATAGCTCAAGTCGTTGCCATCGAGATCGGAAATCGCCAGCGCGGAAATGGTGATGGGCATCCTCGTCTATCGAGAGGTTGAACTGCGCCGCCGGCGGGGGACGGGCGGCAACGTGCTGCCCTTCCCCGGTCTCGGGACTCCACTTATCCAGCACTAGGCAGCGACGCCGGACCTGTAAGAGGCCATCGGATAGCGCATCCCTGTCGGTGATTGTTCACGTTCTTGAGCAGCACTTCATGCGGATCCTGCACGGCCTGGTGATTGTCGCAGATCGGCGACAATCGGGCCGACGATTGCCTTGTGCAGCCGTTCCGCCTCGATCTTGAAGCGGGCGAGCTGTTCCTGCGAAACGTGTTGTGAGGGGTTTTCGTCTTGACCATGGTAGCGAACTCCGTTGAGGGGATCGCCGCAAACGGTTCTTGCACAAAAAAGCCCCTCGCGGTGAGCGACAGGCTATTATGACATCAGGGATTAGAACTTGTAGGCGATGCCGAAGCGAACCTCGTTGGTCTTCAGATCAACGTCGGCATTGACCAGACCACCAAAGGATTCTGTACCGAAGTCGGTATAGCGATACTCGCCTCGCAGCAGCAGATTGTCGGTCATGGCATAATCCAAGCCCACGCCTATCGTCCATCCTGTGAATGTATCTCCGAACGAAGGTCCGCCTCCATTATTACTTATGTCGACATCGCCAAACGCAACGCCACCCGCAATATAAGGAAGAAAGCGATCAACGGCATATCCTAGGCGCAGTCTTGCCGCCGCACTCCAGTTGAGTTCTTCGGTGGCGATGCCGCCCGGGATCGGGATACCAGGAGCGCTGAAGACTTGGCCGCTGCCATCAACATTCGCATATACGACGTCCAGCTCCGCGCCAATCACAATGTTATTGGACATCTGATAGTTGTAACCGGCGTAGACGCCACCAAGGAACCCGTCGGGATCTGTGTCGACAAAGCCCGGCCCACCGAGTTCGTCTATGTTGCCATTCCCCCAAGCATAGCCTGCCTGTAGGCCGACATACCCACCCGTCCAGCTAAAGACCGGCGCGGCTTCTGCAACGATGGCATCGGCAGCATACGCCGACGAAGCCAGCAGAGACAACGACAGACCAAGAAGCAGCTTCTTCATAGGTGATCTCCTGTAACTAACCTTTTTGGTAGCAGAGCGCGCCGATTGATGCAGTTGTTTTTCTGCCACAGTTGGCCGAATTCAAATCGGCCGCCCGCACTTACATGAGAACCTTATGCCAACTCGCTGGTGGCGATCGGATCGCCCCTCGCCACAGTGGGCAACTGCTCGGCCACCCAAACTGTCCGGAACCTTCAGGCCGGGAACACTCATTCCGGTATCCCAAATTTAACATCGAGGAGGGTACGATAAAGGCTGTCGACCTCCTTGTCGTCGAACGCCTCGGTCAGCTCGCTTTCCGCAATCCCCTCAGCCTCTGCGTCGGCGATTAGGCGCTTTGCGAGCTGCTCGATCTCCGCTCGCTCTTTCGGCGCACCGGCGTCGGATAGATCGTGTTTTTTTATCCATTGGTTCAAAAATAGGACGGCCGGCTTGCTCATTCGGAAACACCTGGGGCAAAGTGCACGACGGCATCGACCAGCGTCCGATATAGGATATCAACCTCTTCGTCGATCTCTTCGCGCTCGATCGTCAAGGCTTTAGCGTCGGCATACAATTTGTGTATGTACTCACTTACCGAAACGGCGTCGGTTTTAGCCGTTTCGGGGAAATTGTTGCCGATCCAGCGATCGAGAAAGTTGACGCCGCGTGTGCTCATGAAGCCTAAGCTCGATCCAGCGCTTAGGTTCCAGCAGGGCGCTCGACGGCAGCTTCGTCGACCTCGGCTTCCATTTCGTCGTTGACAGTCTTGGTCTTGCCGAAGGCGGCCACCGGCTCACCGTCAAAGCCCTGCAGCCACGCGTCGGCATGCTCTCCCCAGTAGGCTGGCACCGCACGTCTCCTTGCCATCCTTGCTCGCTTGGGCGTACATCCAGGCGTAGGTGGCGCGCTCCTGATCTTTCCTAGCCACGGCCATCTGTGTCATCCTCTCGGAAGTCCTGCAGTGAGGCGTGGCGCAGGTCATCCTCGCCGCGCAGGTGCTTTACGCGGCCGATCAGCCCCGGCTTGACCCATTGCGTCGCAGGCCGCTTCATGACGCCCTTGGGCGCCGTGCCTGGGTGCTCTTGGACGCGTTTCCATAGCCTCTCGCGCATTTCCCGGTTCAAGGTGACGAACGCGCTGCCGACATAGCGCCCTGTGCCCCGCTCGGCCATGAGAGCGAAAGCCGGCTTGCCCGCTTCACGCTCGACGCCGAGCAGATCGAACTCGTCGATCGCATAGCACTTGGCCTTCAGCCAGTTGGCTGACGGACCGCTGCGGTATTTGCTGTCCTTCCGCTTCGACACCATGCCTTCAAGTCCGGCTTGGTCGAGCAAGTGAAGGATCGCCTTGGCTTCGCCGGGCAGAGGCTCGCTGAACTGAATACGCCGCCCGGGCTTGATCATGCTGGCCAGGATCTCGCGCCGCACCTCAAGCGCCATGTCGCGCAGATCGTGCCCATTGAGGTGCAATAGATCGAAGGCGACGAAATAGAGGTCTTGCTGTCGGCGGGTGATCGCTTTGCGCAGATCGCCGAAGTCCGAAAGGCCAGCTTCGTTCAAGACGATGATCTCACCGTCGACAATCGCGCTTTCGGCACCAAGGCGCTTGGCCTCTCTCACCAGGTCGCGATATTTCGCAGTCCAGTCGTGGCCGTTGCGCGTATAAATGCGTGTGCCGTCTTCATCGATGATCATCTGCGATCGGTAGCCGTCGNCACGACGCTCTTCCGATCTGACGACAAGAGCAAGCGGGACTTTCGCGATGGGGACCAGGTCTCGGCCGATGAGGATTATGAAGTCGAGTATTTCGCAACAAAGACCGGCATCACACCCCAGCAGGTGAAAGAGCTGATCGCGAAGCACGGCAACCAACGCGAAACGCTGGAGCGAGAAGCGAAGGCTCTGCGGAAATAATGACCAGGCTATCGGATCTCGGCAGACCAATAACTGGGCACCGACATGAAGGCCCGCCCGCGAGCGAACTCGCGCATTTCCTCCCTTGCCCTGTTTGCGGGCAACAGATCGACATGCGCGATTTTCGCCAGGTCGCTTATCATTCCGATCCGGATCACGATCAGCCTATCGAACTAGACGCCTAGGAACAAAAGTGCCGAAATACCACGTTGAGGAAATGGACGGCGATACCGTGACGGCTACCCACATCGTCAACGCGACAACGCCGATCAGGGCGGCGCGGGAAGCGACAGAGCGCGACATCACTCTGCGCACCACCGAGCCCATCTGGATCAGGGTTGCCGACGAAAAGCGCGGCCACATATTCGAATAAAGTTTCAGCCTGTAGCTGGCGATCCAACTCGGCTGGCTGAGTTTGGATGGCATACCATGCCGTCGACTTCGATACGCAAGTTCGACTATGACCCGAACACCAGGGTTCTCTCGGTTTGGTTTGTAGCGAGCGGGAAGCATTACGAGTTTTTGGACGTACCTGCTGAGGCCGTTGCCGCGTTCAAAGCTGCCTTTGCCAAGGGCGTCTATTTTAACAGCCACATCCGCAATCGTTATGCATTCCGGCTCGCGGCAGGGAGGGTNCCTTTGCCAAGGGCGTCTATTTTAACAGCCACATCCGCAATCGTTATGCATTCCGGCTCGCGGCAGGGAGGGTAGCACCCGCTTCGGGCGATTAACAGAATCTCAGATTCGAGGCGGCCCGCGCCACCCCAGGGGAGCAACTGTGCGAATTGACCCAGGTTCCGAGGGCAAACGAAAGAGCCCGCCGGCCGGGGCCAGCGGGCGCGTTTTATACTAAGCTAGGTGTTGGGCCTATTTGCCCATCATCATCGCAGCTTTGCAGAAGTTTTCGGTAGTGTGCTGAGAGTTCTGCAAATTCGCTGAGAGAGGGCGGTCATGGCAGGCTGGTGATGTTCAACGTCAAGATCGGAAGAGCGTCG
>NZ_AYVN01000019.1:0-80191 GCF_000502815.1 Mesorhizobium sp. LSJC269B00 | reverse complement strand
AAGCTCGCTCTGCGCCAAGCCGCATGACCAGCATCATGGCCGCCCCATTTTGCAGAACTTGACGCACACAACCACAGGAGCGCTCGGCGCATTCTGGATGGGCTCGGTCCCGATGATCCCGGTTTCCGGGCAAAAAGGCCAGAACGAGCGGTGTTCCGCAGATGGGAGGGCCAGTTGCTCGTAAGTGTCTATCCGGCGGGGGCTGCCTTGCGTGATTTAAGGGTTCGTCGGAGTCTCCGACCTTAAGTCGATGAAGATTGAGGTTTTAGGGTGCCGAACGGCGTCGGCACTGGCGGCATGAGGACAAGATCCGGATCGCATAGGAAAGCTTCGAGCCCGGTGCTGTTGTTTACGACGTGGCGCAGCAGCATGAGATTGCAAATGCCTCTTGTTCAGTTTGGGGACGACAAGCCGGGGTGCCGTTGAAGGTGCCCTTTCAGACGGCCAGGGGAAGGCCGTGCGCCGCCGGCGGTGGTCTACTACGCGCTCGCGCGATCGACGACAGGAGCATCCCGAGCCGTCATCGTCCAGGCCGATGCCTAAAGCGGGGTAGTCATCCTCCCTTTTGAACCCGGTCACCCCGGCCGCCCGGCTTGTGGGCAATGGACGGGCTGAAAACCATCAGGCTCAGTATCTCGAACAGCATCTGAGCGCCGGCCTGAGCGGTATTGGTCGTGGCATCATATTGCGGAGCGACTTCGACCACATCGCCGCCGAAAAAGTTGATGCCCTTGAGGCCGCGGATGAACTGCATCACTTCCCGGGTGGAGAGCCCACCCACTTCAGGCGTCCCCGTTCCGGGGGCAAAGGCGGGATCCAAGCTGTCAATGTCGAAAGAGAGATAAGTGGGGCCGTCGCCGACGATCTGCAGCGCCTTTTCGATGATCGCGGGAATGCCAATAGAGGGGATATCCTCGCCATGGATCACCGTCATGCCGGATTCGTAGGAAAATTCCCAAAAATATTCCGCCGCACCACGGATACCGATCTGGATGGCGCGCGTCGGATCTAGCACACCGTCGAGCACCGCATTGCGAAAAGGGCCACCGTGATGGAATCTGGTCTGGCCGAAGGCACCGCCGGTGTCGCAATGCGCGTCGATGTGAATAAGTCCGACCGGACGTTCTCTGCCGACCGCCTTGAGGATCGGATGGGTGATAGAATGGTCGCCACCGACCGTGAGTGGTATCACGCCGGCCTCGACGATGTTGTCGAGATAGGCCTCAATGTCGGCGTGGCACTGCTCGAGCCGGTAGCGGCTGGAAAAGGGGACGTCGCCAATGTCTGCGACGTGCAGATCAAACACCGGCGCGCAGTCGAGTATATGATTGTAGGGACCAATACGCTCGATAGCACGTAACGCGCGCGGCCCGAAGCTGGCGCCAGTGCGATTGGTGACGCCGAGGTCCATCGGCATGCCGACGATCGCAACCTGGATGTCGCCAAAATCGGGGTTGGAGGGGTCGATCGGGCAGTAGGGCGCGTCAAGGAAAGTAGGGATGCCGGCGTAGGGCGCGCCGCCGGAGCCAGAATAAGCGAAAATCTTATTGGCCATACGGCGGAACTTTGGATCGAATGGCTCACCGCTGCCCCCTTGTCCATACTTGTTGCGAAGAGCGCTAAGCCGTTCGTTGTCCCATGCCATTTTGCCTACGATCTCCCTTGTTGGCGCGGCCTCTCTTCCGGAGACGTGGGCCGGATCTGGGTCGAGCTCCGTTTGATCCCGATTTTGAACTCAATGCGCCGAATAAGACCCGATATCGATGCCTTGAGCTGCGAGGTCATCGGCGATGCGGCCGCGCAGGCGGGTGAGATCGTCTACGGGAATCTTCTCGAGACGCCTGATTTCATCGCCGGTCAGTGGCGGGCCAATCTCACTGATCGAGCGATCGCCCCAATGATCGAGCGCCCAGTTCAGTAGCTGGGCGATCTGACTGTCCGAAAGACCGGAGTTCTCAATGCCCGGCACATTGGCGAGAAATAGTCGCCCATCAGGATGCAGGAGCAATTTGTTGATGCCCACCAACCCGGGCACACGGCCGGTCTTCGAGCCACTGCCGTCGATCCCGTGACAGCCAGAGCAACGCAGCAGGTAGAGGGTCTGCGGGGAATCGCTGCCGGCAAACGCGTGCCCCGTGAAGCTCAATAGTCCCGCGCTTACCATGCCGGTCAGGAGTGTGAGCCGGATACCCATGCGCGATCACCCGGCCGCCGACACGCCGATTACGGCAGCGACAGTACAATGATAAATGCCCCGGTCATTGGCCATGCACCAGTTGATGTCGTTATGGACGCCCATCCTGTATCCCGGTCGCTCGCCGACATTGTAGTTGCAAGGGCAGCGTCCGCAGGTCGTCACGCCGCAGCAGTCGTTGTAACTGATGAGATAGGCCTTGCCGTCCTGGGCGCTTTGGCAGGTGCCGACCCAGGTGACGACGGAGGCTTCCGAGCCCGGCGGGCAGGACGAGACCGTGCCGCCACAGCAGGTGCACAGGTACCCGTCAAGGGCACAATAGCGCCAGTATTCGCACGCCTTATCGTCGTCCGGGCCCTGCGCGTGAGCGCGTCCGTCGCTTCGATCGAAGGGCAGCATGGGTAGCGCTGTTCCGCCAACCAATGCTCCACCTAGGATCGACAGAAAGCTGCGTCGCCCAAGTCTCTGAGCGGAGCGCCGGATTCCGGCCTCGGCGAAGTCGTCGAAAGCGGTAACGAACCTGGAAAACTTGTTCAACATGTCTGCCTCCAATGAATCCCGAAGCTCATTCAACGGCCGTCCTGTCCAGATAATGCTGGATTGATGGCGAACCGAATTCCTTCGCGATGAAAAGGCTCTCGAGCTGTTCGCGATTGTTCACCAACCCCTTCGCGCGAACCACGCGCGATCCGTCGATCAGCACTGCGAAGGGCAGCCGACTGACACGAAAAATCATACCGAAGTCACGAGACAGTACATAAGCGAAGTCTCCGAGGCCGCGCTCGCGAACAAAACGCTCGTGGACGTTGCGTTCGCCATCGCTGGCGAGCACCACGTCAAGCCAACCGGCTTCCGCGGTTCGGGCCGATTTGAGGATGGGCAAAAGCCGCTTGCAGACCGGGCAATCCGGCGACACGAAAAAGAAGAGCTGGCTTCGATTCCCGGCGACACCGATGGCGATCGAGCGCCCGTCAAGCGTCGTCAGGTCCATTTGGGGAACTAGATCGCCGATGCCGGGGCCTGAATCAGTGATGAGCGCCCCAATCGGAGCGACCCGCTCGAATAGGACTCCCACCTGCCGGGCGAGCGCCAGAACGAGGATCAGCAAGGCGATCACCAGGAGCCCCAAAATCAAGACCGTGACAGCCAGCGCCTGAAGTGTCATGTCCGCCTCCTTCAATATCTGCGGCGGTAAGCGCCGACTGCCCGTACATGTGAGAAGGTCTGCAGCAGCCTCTCGAAAACAAGCAAAAGCAGCCAAGCCGCCCCGAGGACCGTTGTCATCAACATTACATCGAATCCACCGAACGGCCGGACCACCACCGGCGCGGCGGCGACTCCAGCAAGGCCGGCAAGCGTGACGTTGCGGCCAACGAGTACCCAGGAGATGCTCTGACCGAGGCCGCCGCAGCCGCAATCGATACTTGTGCGCCCGCGTGCCAGGTTGATCGCCATCGCTGCGCCATAGCCCAATAAAAGGAACGCCGCCGCCAGCGTTCCGAAGCCTCTAAAGCCCGGCGTAAGCAGCGATGCCAGGGTGAGACTCTCGGCACCGGTCAGCGCAGCGGTGATAGGTCCGGCCCATCGCTCCGGCGCGATACGATATTCGATGACGGTTTGCCGCAACTTCCCGAAATCCGTAATTTTGTGAAGAACAGCGCGCGCGAACACCAAAACGAGAAGTCCGATCGAAGTGACGACGGCTAGGGGATCGAGCTCGTGCATGGCGCTCAATCAGCCTCGACCTGTATGACGGTCTCACCCACCTTCTCGACATGTGTCTCAGTGAGCGGGAACCGCGCCGCGGGATCGGCGGTATACCGGATGACTGTCGCGTCGATCGGGTTGATTGCAAATAGGGTCGGTGTCTCCGCGGTGGAAACGGTCAGGGAAGTCGCTGTCTTGGTAGGTGAACGCGATAGCAGTGCCTTTTTTCGCACGTCGAAGGCCCAAATTTCCTCGGCCGGGTTCTTGTGGCTGCCCTCCGCACCGCCTGAATGCATCAGCGCAAAAAGCACTCCGGAACCGGAATGATAGGCGATCGGCTGGGCCCCGCCCGGGCGCCAGCTGCCTTCCACTCCTTCGTTGAGCGGGAATGTCTCGAGCAGCTCCACGGTCTCGCCTTCGAAGTTGACCCTGTACACCGTGCCGCCGTAGGAGACGAACAGCCAACTCTGGCCGTCCCGCTCGGCGTGGCTGAACAATGCTTCCTCGTCGGCGTCGAAGAGCTTTGTGCTCGACTTGCGCTCGGCACTCTTGCCGTCCTGCGCCAGCGTGTAAGTGCCGAAGGTGCCGTCACCGCAAATCGTGGAAAAACGTAACGGATTTCCCGCTGCCGGATAGGTGCCGTAGCAGCCGTCGTTCGAAATCTCGGCGGTGGCCGCCTTGGCATCCATGTCGACGACAGTGATGGAAGTTGCAGGCGTGGCATTCTGGATAAAGACGAAGCGGTCATCCGCGGAACCCTGCATAAGCGGCCGATAACTCGCAGCTTGCGCACGTGTCTTTGGAATCTCGATTTCTTCCTTGAGCGCAAGGCTCGAGGCATCATAGACCTCGAGGAGATCCAGGCGCTCGCCACGCGTCAGCTTCGAGTAATACGTGGTGGCGACGTAAATTTCGCTTTCGCGGTGGGGAAGGTAAATCATCCCGTCAAAGCCGGTGCCGACAATCCCCAGAAATTTAAGATCGTCGGCGTTGAGAATGTACAGGCGACCATCGACATTGTGGTTGGCCGCCATATCGGCGAGGTAGACTTTCTTGGCGCCGGCGGGGATCGTTTCGACCGTAACTTCCTCCTGCTCCAGTTGTTGTGCGTGTGCCGCCAAAGTAGCGGTGACGATTGCGGCGACAACAGTAAAAAGGCCAACCGCCGCCGCCGTGAAATTTGGCGCAGGGCTTTCGATCACCGGAAAGCCTTCAACGCTCCGTCTGAATATTCTTAGCAATCCGAAATCTCCTCGTTCGATTTCAATAACGATCGGCATCCAAAGCAGGGTTCGCCACATGCGAGAGATCGCGGCGCGGAAGCTGCCGCGGAAGCCGTGGCCTGAAATCAATCTGCAGACAGAACGGCTCCCACGTGTTCAAATTAGGTGAATCGCCATCGCGATCTCACCCACGACACATGAAGGTCGGCCGTCAGCTTCTGCCGCCTCGCAACGATGGAGCTCCAAAAACCGTGCCAATTGCGCAGAAAAGAGCATCAGAACAACGCGCTCTGCATGTATTCAATGACTTAACGAGAGTGCAGCAGGAGCTGGGCCGAACAGCCCTCGGTGTCGCGGACTCGACAAACTCGACAGTAGGTGTCGGTTGACCGTTGTTTTCCCAAGACGGCGGACAGGACTCCGCCGTCTTGGGAAATGGAAGCCGCCCCTCATTCGACCGCGGTCGGCATTGGCCTCAGATAAGGCCCTTCGTCAGCTCCAGCGCCTGTAGCTCGAATAGGCGGCGATAAATGCCAGAGTCGAGACGGACTAACGCCGCATGGGTACCTTCCTCGATGATGCGGCCGCGGTCGAAGACGAGCAGCCTGTCGAGAGCGCGTACCGTCGAGAGCCGGTGCGCGATGACCAGCGTGGTCCTGCCGACCATTAGCCGTTCCATTGCCTTCTGGATCAGCACCTCCGATTCCGAATCGAGGCTTGAGGTCGCCTCATCGAAGATCAGGATGGGTGCATTCGCGAGGAAGGCGCGCGCGATCGCCACCCGTTGGCGTTCCCCGCCGGAAAGTTTCACGCCGCGTTCGCCCACCAACGTGCCATAGCCCTTCGGCAGGCGTGCGATAAACTCATGCGCGTTGGCGAGCCGTGCCGCTTCCTCGATCTCGGCCTGGCTCGCACTGGGCCGGCTGTAGGCGATGTTCTCGGCAAACGACCTATGAAACAGGATCGGTTCCTGATGCACGATCGCGATCTGCGAACGAAGCGAGGCCTGGGTCACTTTGGAGATGTCCTGGCCGTCTATCAGGATCCGGCCGCCGTTGAGGTCGTAGAGCCTCTGGATGAGCTTCACGAATGTGGTCTTGCCGGACCCCGAGGGGCCGACCAATCCAACCCGCTCGCCGGCCTTGATCGACACCGAGAAATCGCTGTAGAGTCGCAGCCGATGGTTGCCGTAGTGGAAATGGACGTTCTCGAAATCAATACGGCCCTTCGTAATCCGGATCGGCTCGGCCCCCAGCCGCTCGGCAATGCCGAGCGGCTGGCTCTGCATATCGACCAACTCCTCCATGTCATTGACCGAGCGCTGGATGTTGCGCACATGCATGCCGACATCGCGCAGATAGCCCTGCAGGACGAAGAACGAGGTGAGCATGAAAGCGATATCGCCCGGGGTTGCCCGGCCGCGCGACCATAGATGCAGGGCATAGCCGATCACCGCCGCCCACAGCGCAAGCAGCGTGATGCCCTGAGTCGTGCCGTTGATCGCCTCGCGTGCCCAGGTCCGGCGCGTCCTGTGCCGCCACTTGGCGATGACCGTCACGAGACGCTCGTCTTCCCGCACCTCGGCGCCGAAGCCTTTGACCACCGCGTTGCAGCTGATTGCGTCCGCTAGCACACCGCCGAGCCGGGTGTCCCAGCTATTGGCCAGCCCCGCCGCCGGGGCGACGTAGCCGAGCGACAACGTGATCGTCAGCGCGACATAGACGAGCAAGCCGCAAGCGATGATCAGGCCCATGCCCAGCCAGTTCCAGCCGAGCAACACGGTCGAACCGACGATCATGATGAGCGAAGGGAACAATACGAGCAGGATCGTGTCGTTCAAAAGATCAAGCGCCCACATGCCGCGCGTGATCTTGCGCACCGTCGCGCCGGCGAAGCTGTTGCCATGCCAGTCGGTCGGAAGGCGCTGAACGCGACGGAACGCCTCGCTCGATATGTCGGACATCATCTTCAAGGTCAAATCGACCATGCTAATGAAGGCGATTTGACGCATGACGAGGGCGCCGAGCGCAAGCGCAATCAGCATGGAGAAGGCTGCAAGGGCAGCATCCCAGGCCATCACTTCCACGGCAGCACCACCGGCAACAGCACCGACAAGACGGCCCGAATAGAGCGGCGTCAAGAGGTCAGCCAGCGTTGCGGCAAGCACCGCTGCCATGATGACTGCGAGCCGGGTCGCCTGCCGCATCCAATGGGGAGTGATGAAGGCGAACACGTTGCGAAAAGCGCCCCCGCGCAGATCGACACGGAAATGACTCATGGTTCTAGACGAGCGCTTCAAGACGCTCGTTCCCAACAAAGCTGAACATAGAAACTCGATGAGAGGACGAAAACGTCTATCAGAATGCGATCTGACGCGGACTTGGCATGATACTTTCCTTCGCTTCCGTACATACGTTACCACGACATAAATATTAGTCGGCAGAACTACTGCCGCCTTACGATGAGGGAGCATCAAGAATCGCGCCAACTGCGCGAGAGGAAGCCTTGGAGAAATTTTCTAAATGTTATTCAATGGCTTAAATGCGAGCGCAGCAGTAAGCGCAGGCACGAGGCCGACCAGCACCGTGTCGCGGACTCGACCAACCCGACAGGAGGTATCGGTTGCCGGGGCGTTTTCCCAAGAATGGCGGACAGGATTCCTCCGCGGGGAAACGCGAAATTCACGCCTCGTTCAACCGCGTTCCGCGTCTGTGCAATGTTGTGCTCCGAAAAATGTGGAAGAGAAAGCTTGGGTTGGAACAAGGCGGTAGAAGTCTGCGGAATCGTTTGCCTTAGGGGTTTCAAAATCGGTCACGTGGCAGCCCGTAACTCGCCGGGGGCCTGCTGTCGCCGGCGTCATTTCCTTCCTCGAGGTCAACACCCGCGACACAGCTGCCTGCTATCCGATCGTTGTCGAATCTACAAGCCCAACCGGCCTGCCAGAAAAGGCTGGACCCCACCGCCACTCAACGTCTACGATCATTCGCACGGCGTCTTCATTTGCACAGGCTTCACTCGCGATACGGAGCCCTCTGGAATTCTTCGCCGAGATTGATCTTCTTGGCTGCATATCCGCTTGCCCCGGCGGCGATTGTTCGTCCGAACATTCGTCCGGTCTTTAATAAAATAATCAGCACGGTCGGACAGCGCGGATATTTGCGCTTCAGCCGCTCAGCGCCAATATCGGGGCTCGAACTGCCAGTTGCTCATCAAAGACGATTCGCGCATCATGGCGCGGATCTACGTTCGACGGCCACCGGGAAGTTTCGTGTCGATGGGGTTAGATCCTAAGTTGGTCAGGAAATGATATGAGGCTCAAACTCCGCCGGATATATCGTCCGCTTAACGGTGTCATTCAGGATCTTGATAAATTTATCCACGGCGCGTGATCGAATTGCGTGTTCAGACAGCACAATCGCAAACCCGAACTTGACATCCGGTTTGAATTCAACAGCCACCACGGTACTCTCTCGGAACAAGGATGCGGCGAGCGGGTCAACCAGACCGACACCCAATCCCATTTCAACCATTTTGCAAATCGTATACCCGGAGGTCGTCTCGATCAGGTTGTCGATCTCTACGTTTGATTCAATCCCGGCCAGAATTAACGCCTTTCCGATTGTAAGCTCTTCCGAGATTCCGATATTCGTCTCGTTCTTCAGGTCTTCGAGCGAGATTCTACTTAGGCCGCTTTTGGGATGTCCCGCCGGCAGAACACACTTGCAGAAAGGTTCATACACACGTTCGAGAATAACACCCGGGTAATTAACTGGAAATGCAGCAATGCCGACATCGACTTGCCGACTGGAAACCAGATCCAGAATCCTAAGCGAGCTGCGTACTTCAAGTCTTATCTTCAGGTCCGGGTAAGCTTCGTTCATCCTCACAATTGACCTCGGCACCACTTCAAGTGATGCAGCGGGAAATGAAGCGATGCGGAGCCGGTCATGCTTGAGATTGGCGATGTCCTTTGCTGCGCCTTCAAGATATTGAATGCCCGAATAAGTCCGCTGCACATACTTGAAAAACGCCTCACCTTCGGGAGTAGGTACGATCCTTCCCGGAATTCGGTCGAAAAGATCAAATCCAATCGAACGTTCGAGATCCTTGATCAGGCGGCTTATACCAGGCTGGGAAACGTTCAAGAAATGAGCTGCGTCACTCACGCTCCCCGCAAGCATCACAGCGCGATATGCCTCAATTTGATTAAATTTCATGAACCGCTGCCGAGCGAGTGCCGACCAATTCTGGTCTAATACCACACGATTGGCGTAGGATGAAGNTGCACCCCGAGGGCGGCCAGATCGCCGATGCAGGCCGCCGAAAGCTCATCGCCGTGCATCAAGGCGGCTAACAGCCATCCCGACCATCTGATCTGTACTGCAAGACCCTCCTGGAACTTTGAGCGGATAGGACTTATAGCATCAAGACGTTCTTGAAAGCGCAAAACAAGACCGATCGAATGATCCGCGTGGCACCCGCGCAGATGGTACGGGTTAATATGTATTGCCCGATGTTTCATGAACCGCTGCCGAGCGAGTGCCGACCAATTCTGGTCTAATACCACACGATTGGCGTAGGATGAAGGCGGCCAGCGCGCCCGAAAGCCTCGACTTCATCATGGAACCCTTTTTTCGACGACTGGAACACAGCTTTTGAGAGCTTAACAATTCAAACGCTCCGTCAGGAAAACTCGATATCCGCTGCGAGGCCATTCGTTTCGACACGGGCGAGGGCTGCCAATGGTAAAGGGCGTATTGGAGAACGGATAGTGTAGTATCCCACCTCGGTCGGCGACTTTCCTGTAGCGTGCGCGAACAATTCGGTGACAGTGAGCCCGCAATTGCGTCCCTGACAAGGGCCCATGCCACATCGTGTGAAAAATTTGGCCTGGTTCGGGCCTACACAGCCAGCGGCTGCCAAATCTGTGATCTCACCGGCGGTAATTTCCTCGCAGCGGCATATCACGGTACTTTCCCGCGTCGGCATTCGGAACTGTGATGGTGGTCGATACAGCGTATCAATAAATTTGCGTATTTCAGAATGGTGGCGGAATTTCCGCTGGATGGAATTCCTGGTCTTCGGATCGATAATCCGCTTCTTGTTTTCTGCGATGTGAAGGGCCGCCAAACGCGCGGAATATTGAGCTGCCTTTGCTCCCATTATGCATGCATTGTCGCCGACCGCGAATATGCCAGGCACGCTCGTCTCCCAATTACCGTCGACCACAGGGTGAAAGCAGAGCTGTGAATCAGTCCATTTAATCTCGCAGCCTAAATGTCTGTACAGCTGTATGTTAGGTACGACGCCTTGGTGGAGAAGAATGCAATCGGCTTCGATAATTCCGGACTCGCTACGAGTAGAATATTCGACAGCTTCCGAACGGTTTTCACCTAGGATTCTGATGTCTTCCACCTGAAGTATCCGGCGGATGCCATAGGCAGACATAGTTCGGATCATCCGAACACCGTCGAAGAGCTGGCTAAGGCCCGTGGACCCAAGCTTGATATAGCGAAGAGCGCGCCAGTAGTTTCCGCGTGGGGTAGTGTCGAGCACAGCTCGGACATCGGCCCCGGCCTGAGCCAACTGGCCCGCGACGAGATACAAGAGTGGGCCGCACCCCGCCAGTACGATACGTCCGGCAGGAATGGCCGAGCCGGATTTCATTGCTATTTGTGCAGCACCAGCGGTCATGACGCCTGGCAAGGTCCACCCGGGAACCGGAAAAGGTCGCTCAAGTGCACCCGTGGCAAGCATTATAGCTTCAGCTTCAACCACTGCCACTTCGTCTTTATGCACGAAGAATACCATCTTCTCCGCCGAGATATGCCAGACCACCGCTTCTGCCCTAATATCAAGGCCCATGTGCTTGGCGGTTCTCAGCAATCTTTTGCCAGCTTGGTAATTTTTTCCTAGCACCGACCGCATATTGTCGTTCAGGTTCTCAAGATTCCGGTAAATCTGTCCGCCGGGCCGTTTCCCGTCGTCTAGGATCACGACAGATAGGCCTAGTTCGTGCGCCTGTAACGCGCCTGCCAATCCGGCAGGACCGGCGCCGATGACGACCACATCATATTTTTTCACGGCAATTGTCCTGCGTTTCGATGACCATGCTATCACGAACTTCAGCTCTACAGGCCAGAACGTCAGCCACCCCGTTGACAATGATCCGGCATTCAAAGCAGGCGCCCATCATGCAATAGGGCAGACGCCGTTTTCCCGATACCGGATTGACATTGAAATGGTCGAGGCCGTTTTCCAGCAGCGCCAGTGCAAGCGTTTGGCCAACCCTGGCGGTCACCGGCACGCCGTTGACCTGGATGATTGTCCGCTCGGCGGCCTCTTCCTCAAATATAGGGCGGAAATTCATGATCTCTCCCTTGAAAAGTCCGGAAATCGAGCCTCCAGGTTTCCTTCTTCAATGGCCGACGCTAGGTCTTGCGCATGCACGGGAGCCAGGGTGACTCCGCTATGAACGTTCACTGCATAGGCGTTGGGATAGGATTGGGAGCGCAGGTAGAGTGGTATTCCATCCTTTGTGAACGTTCGCAGCCCGCCCCAGGCGCGCAAAAGCTGCGCATCGGCCAGAACGGGAAAACACGCTATGGCTTTCCTTGCGATGGCTGACATGACCTCAGGCGTGGTTCCGTCATTGAGTCCCACCTCTTCGCGAGAATCGCCGATAATGAAGGCACCTTCGCTCATCTGCCTGATTGTGTGGGTGGGATAATGGAGCGATTTCGGCAGTTTGTTCGTAGCCAGAACCTGCCCCCTGACGGGTCGTATATTCATTGCGAGGTCGACCATCGGTGCCAGCTGGTTGTTGCCAAGTCCTGCGGCCAGCACCAATTTGGCGCAGCTATATGTCGAGTTCCCGGCTGTTACCTGGAAGTCGGACCCTGCTGGCCGGATCTCTGTGACAGCGCTGGATGCACGGTATTCGCCACCAATTGCGCCAAATGCCGAATGTAACGCCCGAAAGAACTTCAAGGGGTTCACCGCGCCGTCCAGACGGCCGTAACAGCCACCGACCACCGAATTGCCAAGACCCGGAATATGCTTGTCCAGGTCGCCGCGCTCCATCATCTCATACGCGGCAGCCACGGGAAGATCATTGTCGAATTGTTTTCTCATCAATTCCGCGCGATCTTTCCATTCCCCTTCCGACATGCAGAGATAGAAGGCCCCGTCGCCCTCCAGGCCGACGTCTATTCCGCTCAATTCCTTCAACTGCGAACTAAAGGCCGGCCATATCTTTGCCGCTTTGCGCGAAAGCTGCGCATAGGGTCGGAAGGTGTGGCCCTTGGTCTGGACCCAAATGAGGCCGAAATTGCCCCGTGCGGCGCGATTGTCGTCATCGCAGCCATCAAGCACGAGCACATCAAGGCCGCGCAGTCTCAGCCCAACGGAAATGGAAATCCCCATCAGACCGCCACCGGCAACAATCACATCGAAAGTTTTTCTGGGCGAGTTCATAGAAGTTCATTCAGCCGCCTTGATTGCATCAAAGGCCGACTGCTCACTTTTTTCGAGNCTGGGCGAGTTCATAGAAGTTCATTCAGCCGCCTTGATTGCATCAAAGGCCGACTGCTCACTTTTTTCGAGTATCTGCTCTACCCGTGACGTGCCGTAAGCTTTTTTCGCGAATGCGAGCGATGTCTTGCGATTTTCGATGTCGTCGATAACTTGCTTATCGCTTCTTTCACCAACGGGACCATATCCTCCGCCGCCCGGCGTTTCGATTCTTATACTGTCACCGGAGTTAAGAACGAAATTGGTAGTCTTCGAATCGAGTTCACGTTCTTCCGCGGAACCTGAATTGAATAGTATTTTCGCACAACGCGCATCCTGGCCACCGCGTAGCCCGGGAGGCGGGTATATATGGCCATCTGAACGCACTGAGAAGATGACGTCATCTTCCGTGGCGGCAATCTGCCGCGCGATGCCGAGACCACCCCGGTACCTGCCCGCGCCACAGCTGTCCTCCACCAGCGCATATTCATCAACGAGGAGATTGTATTCGTGCTCAAGGGCTTCGACCGGCAAATTGGAGGTATTGGTGACGTGAACCTGCACGCCGTCCATGCCATCGACTTCCGCCGTCCCTCCAGATCCTCCGCCGATAGTTTCCATGTAGACATAATCGTCGCCATTGCTTCGTTTTCCTGCAAAGCAGATACCGGGCACAATGTCCTGGCCCGACGCGATACCGCGCTCCTGCGGTAGCATTTGCGCCAGCGCTCCAATGACCGCGCGCGCGACCTTGTTTGCAGTGATCGATCGCGCGCCGACCGCTGCGGGATGTGCGGGACTGACGATCGACCGGCCGGGCGTCTGAATCTCGATGCAGTCGAAAATGCCATGATTGGGCATCAATCCCGGATCGATCATCATTTTGACGCAATACACTACCGTCGCTTGCAGGGCATTGAACGGTACATTCATTGCACCCGCGGCTTGCGGACCGGTGCCTGAAAAGTCGAATAGTAATTTGCCGCCTGACACGGATATCCGCACGGCGATCCTTATCGGTTCGTCGCCAATACCATCGTCGTCGAGAAATGCCTCATAACTGGCCTCTTTCGACGTGAACGCTGCGAGCTGATTGAGGAGGCGGTGCCGCGTATAGGCGATCATATCCGCTATTGCTGCGGTAAGGCGATCATCTCCGATTTGATCGAGAAGTTCCTGAGCCATGACGATCCCGCGGTCATTCGTTGCGAGTTGCACTCCCAAGTCGAGCTCGCGTTCCTTGGGATCACGTGTATTCAGGGTGACGAGACGAACGATGTCATTCTGCACCTTGCCTTTGTGCCGCAGTCGCACGATCGGGATACGAATTCCTTCTGCAAATATTGTTTCGGCGGCACCCGAAATGGATCCCGGAACCACGCCGCCGACATCCGAATGGTGGGCGATATTTGCGAGAAAGAACGACAGCTTGCCATTGTAGAAGACCGGCGAGACCACAGTGATGTCGGGGAGGTGGGTACCCCCGGCGACATAGGGATCGTTGCAGATGAAGGCGTCGCCTTCGCTGATTTGCTCCGGCGAAAACTCCTTCAGCAAATGGGAAACCGCGCCGACTGTGGAGCCCAAGTGCAGAGGAGTGTGGACTGTCTGGGCGAGAACCCGGCCCGTGGCGTCAAACAATCCTACAGAACAGTCGCGCCGTTCCTTGACATTCGTGGAGAAGGATGAACGCACGAGGATATGTAACATTCCCTCGACAATCGTCATCAAGCGGTTGTTGTAAACTTCCATCGCAATCGGATCGGAGACCGGTGCGCTGCCGCTATCTTTCTTCGTCATCTGCTTATTGCCCGCTCTCTTCGTTCAGTTCAATGATCAGGTTCCCCGGAGCGTCCACAAAGGCGACCTGGTTGGGAAAGATCACGCAGGTCGAACTCATGTCCTCGACAATCGCGGGACCGGTGATCCGCGTCGAAACCGGAATCCTGTCGCGTTCGTAAACGACCGCATCCACCCATTTTACATCCGGGTCGACGAAGAATTTGCGCTGCCCGATGATGGCCGCTTCAAGCTTGCCGTTCGGCTGCTGGCAATGTATGACCGTTGCCGAAGATGGCGCCGATCCGCGGACCCGAAAGTTTACTATCTCGATCTGACGGTCAGGGAGCGAATAGCCGTATTCCTTGCGGTGCGCATCTTCGAATTCTCGCAAGAAGGTTTCGGCATCTGGCAGCGGATTAGGTAGCGGAATTTGCACCTCGTGGTTCTGTCCAAAGTACCGTGCCTCCAGTACATTCTCATATTGCCGTTGGGATTGGGGCACATCCTCGCTAGCCAGCCAGCGCTCGGCTTCACTGCGCAAAACGTTCATTTCCGATGTGATGCTCGACCAGCATTCGCGAATGAATGGGCGGATCTTGCTCTGAACGAAATCAAGGCTGATATCGGAAACAAGGATACCACGCGCGCACATCGTTCCGGGCTCCCTCGGCGCCACAACCCTGGACAGTCCGCATTCGATCGCCGTCTCAACACCATGCAATGGCCCAGCGCCACCATAGGCTATGAATGCATATTTGCGCGGATCGACGCCGCGTTGCGTCGTCACCGAGCGGATGGCGCGAGCCATGTTCGAGACGGCAATCCGTATAATCCCATAGGCTGCCTGTTCCACATTCATTCCCAACGGAATGGCAATCTTTTCCTCGACAACCCTGCGCGCGCCATCGAGGTCGATGGGCATAGTCCCGTTCAATATCGCGACAGGGTTAAGACGGCCCAGGACAACATTAGCGTCGGTTAACGTGGGTTCGACGCCGCCTCGCAGATACGCGACCGGCCCTGGCACGGCGCCAGCGCTCCGTGGTCCCACATGCAAGGCACCGGCGTTATCGATATAAGCAATTGAGCCGCCACCAGCGCCAATTACGTGGATATCGACCATCGGCGTCTTGATAGGATATGACGCCACTTCGCGACTTGTAGTAAAATGCGGCGTTCCGTCACTGATAAGCGATACGTCCGTGCTCGTGCCGCCAACGTCAAAAGTAATCGCATTTTTATACCCTGCCTGCGCTGCGATGACGGCAGAACCAATTACCCCGGCGGCTGGACCCGACAGACAGGTTCGAACGGGGTATCGGCGAACCGTTTCTATGGACATCAGCCCGCCATTTGAATGGATCGTGTAGGGTTTTGCCGATATGCCCAACTTAGTCAGCCTCTCGACCAACCGAGCAAGGTAGTTCTCGAATTTCGGTCCCAAATACGCATTGGCTGTCGTTGTTGAAAATCGTTCATACTCACGAAATTCAGGCAAAACGTCGCTTGATCGGCTAACGAACGCGCGCGGCATCAATTCCCGCACGATGCTTTCTGAGCGCAGTTCGTGTTCCGGGTACAGGTAGCTGTGCAGGAAACAGATAGCCACGGCTTCCACGCCCTCGCGGGCCAGGTATTCCACCCCGCGTCGAAGCTCGGCCTCGTCGAGTTCTACCAGCACGTTTCCGCGAGCATCGATACGTTCGGAGACTTCGATGCGGTACTGTCGCCTCGCCAAGGGTATCGGCTTGATTACGCGGTAGTTATATACGTCTGGGCGCATCTGCCGGCCGATTTCCAGTATGTCACGAAATCCTTTAGTCGTTATCAGGCCAGTCTTCGCGCCGCGAAGTTCGATGACCATGTTCGTGCCGACGGTTGTTCCATGACCGACGAATTCGATTTCCTCGGGGTTCAGTTCATATTTGGCTAGCGCGCTGGCCAGGCCTGTTTCAATAGCTTCTGACGGATCGTGCGGTGTTGAGGGCTCCTTGAAATACATGGCCTCTCCCGATTTCGTGTCTATCAACACGAAATCGGTGAAAGTTCCTCCGACATCTATTCCCACACGTATCATTCCTGGCTTCCTCAATCGCGTATGGACAAGCACGTCGCTTCGTGTCCGATCAGTTCGATCTTGCTCATTGCCACCACACTGAGTAGCCGCATCGCATGGGAGCTGCTCAGTGTTCTATCCGGCGTGCAAGAAACCAGACTTGAGGCGACATGGCTCATACCAATTCCAACATAGCCCCCGAAACTTTGATATTAGCGGGCATTCGGGGCCCTGCTATCTTTAGGGTGCCCTTTGTGACGGGAGGAGAAGTCGAGTGAATCTGACCTATAAGATAGCAGCCTTGGCAGGCGTCGCAGCGGTCTTGTCCGGGCCAGCATATGCTGCCGATCCTATTCGCGTTGCGTTGTTCGGCTTCGCGGCTGACAACACCTTCACACTGGCTAGCCTGGAGGGTCTAAAGGAGGCGGCGAAAGAAGCTGGCGACGTTGAAATTGAATTGTTCGACGGTGCTTTTGATGCAGACAGGCAGTTCAACCAAATCCAGGACGCGGTCGCTTCTGGACGCTTCAGCGGGATGCTGATCCTGCCGATGGGCTATTCTTCGGCGGTCCCTGCGGCCGAGGATGCAATCAAAGCAGGCATCAAGTTCGGTTCGCTCGAATATCCGCTAGGGCCCGATCCAACGACAACCGACAAGTTCCAGGTCAAGGGGATGACGACATTCGTTGGCTATAATGTAGGCAGCATTGGTCTTCGGCTGGCGGAAGCCACTGTGGAAGCCTGTCAGGGCAGGGATCCGTGCAAGGTCGCGCTACTGGTCGGCAGCCGGTCAGCAGCCCAGGACGTGCCCAAGATCGAGGCATTCAATAAACATATTGCGGAGTATCGGTCGATCAAGCTCGTCTCCACCCAAGACGCGCTGTGGGGAAGAGAACTTGGGCTCAAGGTGACGCAGGACGTTTTGCAGTCGAATCCGGACCTGGACGTCATCACCTCTTTCGCCGACCAGGCGGCGGCGGGCGCGGAGGTTGCGTTGACGGGTGCAGGTATGAATGTAGGCGGTGAGGGCGTTCAACTTATCGGCCTGGGCGCTACGCAGACAGCGGTCGCGGCAATCCGCCAAGGGCGCTGGTATGGTACCTATGTGGAACTGCCATACATGGAAGGCTATCTCGGCGGCAAAAACATCATAGCAGCCATGCGCGGTCAAGAGTTTGAACCGATTATCGATCTGGAAACGCGATCGCCCGTCGGTGCGGCAATCGCCACGAAGACAAATCTCAATGCCCATCCGGACTGGTCATCGAAGTGGGATGGCTAGAGGTATACAATGCAGGTCCTTGTCGAGAATGTCAGTAAACATTTTGCGGGGGCCATCGCACTTCAGAATGTCTCGTTTGAAGTCTGTAGCGGAAGCATTCACGGTCTCGTCGGGGAGAATGGCGCGGGCAAGTCGACGATAGGAAAGCTGGTCGGCGGGGTTCTCCAGCCGAACGATGGGCGCGTGATCTACGATGGTGACGACAGGCTGGTCTCGTCACCACGTGAAGCGATTGAGCGCGGTATCGCTGCCGTCCAACAGGAACTTGTTCTCTGTCAGGAGCTAACCGTCGCAGAAAATATCTGTCTGGGGCGCGAGAGCACGACACTTGGATTTCTACGAAACCGGGAGAGCCTCCGGGAATTCAACCAACTACGTGACGAACTTGGCTTCGAGCTCGACGGAAGAGCCAGGCTCCGCTCGCTAAGTATCGCTGATCAGCAGCAAGTGGAGATACTCAAGGCGCTTTCTCGAAACGCTCGACTGATCGTGCTAGACGAGCCTACATCTTCACTTACCCCTGCCGAAACTGTACACTTGCACCAAGTCGTCAAAAGGCTGGCAAAGGAACGCGGGACGACCTTTATATATGTGTCCCACTTCCTCGACCACATACTCTCAAGCTGCGATGCTGTAACTGTTCTTCGAAACGGCAAGCACGTTCAAACGGGACCGGCTAAAGATGAAACACACGCGTCACTGGCGGCTGCAATGCTGGGCCGTGACCTCTCCGATGTCTTTCCGCCCAAGAAGGCCCCGCCGCCAACTAGCGCGGTCAAGTTGTCTACCAGTGAGCTGACAAGACGGCGCAAATTCGAGAACATCAACATCCAGGTTAAGGCGGGAGAGATAGTCGGAATAGCAGGACTTGTCGGCAGCGGCCGCTCTGAGGTGTTGCGATCCATCTTTGGTGCCGACGAATTTCAAAGTGGCATGGTTGCAATCGACGGGTACCCAGTTGGCCGCCATACGCCGATCACGGCAATGCGCAATGGTTTGGCCATGGTGCCGGAAAGCCGGCGCGAGCAGGGATTGTTCCTCGAACATTCGATCGCGGAAAACATCTCGCTCATAAATTTTAGTGAGCTTCGTCCATTCGGGATAGTGAACCGCGGGAAAGAGGCGGAAGAGATACGTAAGTGGGCCGGTCGCCTGAACATCAAATGCACATCTACCGACGCTTTGGTTTCCTCTCTTTCGGGCGGCAACCAGCAAAAGGTGCTTTTCGCAAAATGGTTGGCCGGCAACCCATCGGTTATGCTGCTTGATGAACCGACCCGGGGTGTGGACATCGGCGCAAAATCCGAAATCTACAATCTCATTGCGGAACTTGCAGCACGTGGGATGGCTATCCTGATCGTTTCGTCTGAGCTCGAGGAACTGGTTGGCTTGTGCCACCGGATGTACATCATGCGTAAAGGCAGCATCGTTGGCGAAAAATCCGCTGACGAAATCGAGATCGGAGCAATCCTGCGCGAATGCCTTGGCGTATACGAAGGCGATCTCCATTCAAAAGATTTCTGCAACCCGCTGAGACTGATAGATTGGAGAGATCAGTGCGTTTCAAGAACTATGGGCTGAGCCTCGTGAAGAATTACGCCATCCTCATCGCCTTGGTACTGGCGGTCATCGTCCTTGCTGTTGTGGAACCTGCATTCCTTACATTCAGGAACTTGCGCAATCTGCTCGATCAGAACGCCGGGATCGGAATCATCGCGTGTGGGATGACCTACGTGATCATCGCGCGCGGTTTTGACCTTTCCGTGTCGGCGACGTTCGCAGTTAGCGGAATTACGGCGGCACTTGTTTCCAATGCATCGACGCCGATATTTGGTTTGATGTCGGGTGTAGTGATTGGCACGGTAATTGGTTTAGCAAACGGAACCCTTATTGCCAGACTTCAGTTGAATTCGTTCCTGATCACCTTGGCTTCCAGCATCGTAATTCGGGGTGGCGGCATCGCCATGTCCGGCGGATACCTGATCAACGTAACGGAAAATTCCTATTCTACGCTTGGGCGAGGTACTGTTTACGGGATCACTTATCCCAGCATTGCTTTCATCCTGTTTGTGCTAATCTCCATGCTTGTGCTTCACCGCACCCAGTACGGCCGATACATATTTGCTGTCGGTGGAAACGAGGAAGCGGCGCTTCTTTCGGGCATCCGAACCAAAACCATCAAGGGATCAACTTTTGCGATTGCGGGATTTGCGGCTGCTCTTGCTGGCATCCTCCTATCATCGAAGGTTTCCACCGGCATACCCAACAGCGGTTCCGGAATCGAGCTGCAGGCTATCGCCGCGGTCGTTCTCGGAGGGACCTCGATTGGTGGCGGTGCGGGCGCCATTTGGCGCACGGTGGTGGGCGTGTTTCTGTTGGCGATCGTAAACAACGCCTTCAACATTATGAACCTCGAACCCTATCTCCGGGAGATAGTAACCGGAACCATCATCATTCTAGCGGTGATTACAAATACGCTCACTGGTCGCAAGTAATTCGAGGCAGGATAAATGGCTAATATCAGCACTATTGTTAAAAGCGACCGGTACAGGATAGCCGCCGATATAGGCGGCACTTTTACCGATGTGGTCGTTCAAAATACGACCACAGGTGAATTACTTGCGGCGAAGTACCCGACCACGCCCAGTGATCTATCGGACGGAATATTGCGCGCTTTCGGCCAGGTCATCGACGATTTCGCCGAGGTCGAGTTTGCGGTACACGGGACGACGCAAGGATTGAACGCGCTGCTATCTCACTCTGGCGGCAGGATTATGCTCTTGACGACCGCCGGCGCTCGCGACAGCTTCTTCATCATGCGGGGATCGCGACCGCGAAGGGAAATGTACAACAACAAGTTCCAGCGTCCCGAACAGTTCGTTCGCCGGCGGGATACATTGGAGATAGGGGGTCGCCTTGACTACGAAGGCAACGAAATAGCGGAAATAAATCTGGGCGACCTGCAAGCCGCGGCCGAACACGCGAGGCTGAACGGGATCCAATCGGTGGCGGTCTGCTTCCTGTTCAGTTACAAAAATTCCGACCACGAGATTGCCGCTCGCGAATTTCTGGAGCGGAACGTCCCAGGAATTTCGGTGTCACTTTCGCACGAAGTCGCACGTGAGTGGCGCGAGGCGGAGCGAGCGGCGTCGACCGTGGCCGATGCCTATATCAGCCCGCTGGTTCGGCAATATCTTGGGGTCGTAGAATCGCGCTTGAAAAAAAGAGGGCTTACCGTACCGCTTTATGTAACGCGGTCCAGCGGCGGCCTGATGTCTGTCAAACAGGCGAGTAAACAGCCTATTCAAACCCTCTTTTCTGGCCCGGTCGGCGGCATCATAGGAGCGGCGGAAATGACAAAGCTTTTCCGCACGGATAATGTCATATGCGCGGATGTCGGAGGGACCAGCTTCGACGTCAGTCTCGTCGTTGACGGTAAGCCGCGGGTTGTCAATCAGACGACGCTCTCTGGCATGGACATTATCATGCCCGTTGTTGAAATTGAATCGATTGGTGCTGGCGCTGGTTCGATAGCCTATATCGAAGCGGGCGGCCTTCGCGTGGGCCCTGAGAGTGCAGGAGCCGAACCGGGCCCGGCCTGTTACGGGAAGGGCGGCACAGCACCCACGGTTACCGACGCACAAGTGTTTCTAAATCGCTTCTTGCCACGCGCGGAGTTGGGCGGAACAGTTCGGATCGACCGCGCAAAAGCGGAGGCCGCGCTCACGAGGGTAGCAGAGTCGCTTGGAATGGACGCAGAAACGCTTGCGGAAGGCATACTGGACATCACGAATGCTAAAATGGCGGATACTATCCGCAGAATTACCGTCGAACAGGGTATCGAACCGCGGGATTTCTCTATCGTCGCGTTTGGCGGCGCCGGCGCGATGCACGCCGCCTTTATCGCAGAAGCCCTGGAAATCACTGAAGTCGTAGTGCCTCCGCACGCGGGCGTATTCTCCGCCTGGGGGATGCTGCATTCGCCCATGCGCCACGATATCGCGGTTCCATTCAACAAATTCATAGAGGATGTCGAAGAATGTGAGATTTCTCGCAGATTCGAAGAACAGTCAGAGCTTGCAAAAGCTCATTTGGATGCGGAAACAGGCGGTAAGGCCGACATACGCTACCAACACCTCCTCGATCTTCGATATGATGGGCAGGAGTATACTGTCACTGTGGAACTCCCGCAAAATAGGACGTCGGTTCACCAAATTTCCGAGATTTTCCATCAAGCCTATAAACAGCGTTATGGTCATTCCCATCCTGATGCGTCGATAGAGATCGTCGCATTGCGCTTGGTAGCGACCGCTCCGATGGGAAATGGCGTTGCCCCGGACACATCCAGCACGCAAACGACAGAACTGAAATTCACAGAACGCGATGTGATGTTCGGCGGCAAGTGGCTGAAAACGCGGATCTTCAATAGCGAAGACCTGTACCGAGGCGACGAGCTGGATGGTCCGCTTATTGTCGACGCCGGTCTTTCCACCACTGTCGTTTCTCCCGGATCGCGCCTCGTTATCGAGGCGAATGGGATTATGCGCATCGTGGTAGGGCGACAAGAAAGTAAATCTTGAATTCCATGATTGTTGAAATTGCTCATAAAACTAGGTTTGACGCCCGGCGAGCAAAGCCCCGCGGCAGGCGCTGTACGTCCTGCTTGCCCTTTCTGTTGTCGAGATCGGTCTGGATCTTGGCCAAGCCGGTCTCGATCTCATCCGACAGCTCATCAACATCCGTCGCACGATGGCGTCGACGGCCACCATTTCGCGGCTGACCGTGGAAAGGAAGGGCGGCCACGGCCAAGCGTAACCGCCCGGTTGTCACCGCTGCCGGCTATCGTCGTGATGGCTTAAGACGCGTGTTTAACGACGTCGTTTGCGACGTGACTGAGGCGAGGTTCGCGATGTGTGGAAATTCTTGGGCAGGAACGGCGGCGTCGATGGGGTGATGCTAAGAAGGTCGACATTGTCATGTCGGTTGACGTTTCTGGAGCGGCGATAACGAAGGGTAGCCCATCGGCACGATGCGGTAGCAGCTTTACTTCGATACCGACGTGAACGCCCTCGTTGGGGCGCGCCGTGGTGATGAGGGTGAGCATAACGGCGGCGCGGGCGGCGCCACTGCGAAGGTCCAGCTGCGCCATCCCGGCAGTTCCCCCATATCAGTTTCGAAGTGGCCACCGAAGATTTGATATTAGCCGGTTCCGGGACCATCGCTAAGCTAAGAAAAAATGGATCTATGGATGATCTTGAGCGGGGGAGAAAATCAATCACGGACGCAGTTACGTGATTGAGACCAATATCTGCAAGGCAACGGCGTGGTCGCGAACCCTTCATCTAGACGGATGTGCTGAATGGATGCGGTGGCTTTGCCGACGCCGGCCACCAGGTGCGCAAGTGGGAGATATCCCATGAAACGTGGACTGGAAGGCAAGACGTCGGTCGCAGCGGAAAGCGTAACGGTTGTGAGATGCCGGCCGCAGCACCCGGCACTGTAATTGTCCAGGCGTAAGTCTCACGAAGGAACCCCAACTTGGAAATGCCCCGCCACATGACGCTATCCTCGATCGCCAATCCTGACCTGGCTCCATTGTTCCACAACTATCCGCGCTGGGATCTACCCGACTACCGCCGGCACGGCTTCCATAACCTCCACACCACTGCGCGTTATGCCATGTCGCTGCGCGCCCCCCGCGTACTACCGCTCAGGAAGCAGATCAACTGGACCATCGGGGACCGACCCGAAGTCGCACGGCTCCTCGCCATGCCGCACTTCTCGGCCTTCGTCGTGGTGCGCGACGAGCGCATCCTCTACGAGAGCTATGCGCCGGATTTCGGGCCCGAGAGGCCACATCCCATTATGTCTATCACCAAGACGACACTCAACCTGATTCTCGGCCGCTGCGTCGCTGAGGGCCTCATTGACCTCGACCGCAGGGTCGCGGACTACCTGCCGGAAATCGGCACCGGCTATGCAGATGCCACCCTACGCGATGTAGCCGACATGAACGTCGCCACGAACTTCTACGAGGACTACACCGACCCCGACGGACCGATGTTGGCCCTGGAAGCTGCTGGAGGCTTGCTTCTGCTGTCGGATGGTAAAAAGGTGCAGACGGTCCGTTCTTTCTACCAAGGCATTAGCAGCGACGATGTTACAAATCGCACCGGGTACGCGCTCTACAATAGCGCCAACAGCGGTATCCTTGGCTGGATCATAGAGCGCGCCAGCGGCCAGGCACTGCGCGACTGGCTGATCGAGATCGTCGAAGCGGCCGGCATCGAGGGATGCTTCCACATCACCTGCGACCGCGAGGGCGTGCCGGCGGTCGGCGGTGGCGCCTGCCTCTCAGCGCGCGATCTCGCGCGCTATGGCCTTCTCTTCGCGCGCAAGGGCGAGGGCATCGACGGCCGTCGCGTGGGCGATGCGGCCTTCATCGAAGAGACGCGACGCAATCCCGGCCCTCCCATGCCGAAGCCGCGCGACTGGATGCGCTATAGCCGCCAGTTGACGACCGACGGCACCTGGCTCGGCCATGGCGGCTACGGTGGCCAGTACATGCTCGCAAATCCTGACACCGGCATCGTCGTCGTCTACTTCAGCGTACNGCCATGGCGGCTACGGTGGCCAGTACATGCTCGCAAATCCTGACACCGGCATCGTCGTCGTCTACTTCAGCGTACTCGAAAACACAGGCGACCCCGACCCCGATCCCAACTTCCAAGGTCCTCTGGTGAAGATGATGGCCGAGCTCGCCGCGGAAGTTTGAGCGGGTTGTTGGCCTGCCGCAGCATTTACTAAGAAACGAATAACGAAGCAAAGGGGAAATACAATGACAATTAATCGACGTGATATTCTCAAGGGTGCCGCAGGCTCGTCCGTTGCCATTGCTGGACTGAACTGGTCCAGCCTGCAGGCGATTGCGCAGCAGACAAAGAAGAACACGCTGACCTGGATTTGGGACGTAGCGTACCAGAACATGAACCCAGCCATTGCCAATGCGGCCGAAGCCTATGTCCTAGGCAACGTCTACGAGACCCTCTTTGCCTACAAGGACGGCAAGGTTCTGCCGAAACTGGCGACCGCTTGGGAAGGCACGGAGGGTGGCAAGACCTGGACCGTAAAATTGCGCGAAGGGGTAAAGTTTCACGACGGCTCGCCGATGAATTCGGCAGCGGTCAAGAAGTCGTTCGAACATACGCGTGATCTTGGGAAGGGCAACAGTTACCTAATTGCTGGTTTGGAGCATGTGGACACGCCGGACGAGCATACCGTCCTCTTCCGGTTCAAAGATGTCATCGCCTTCGATCTCGTGGCGGGTGGAAGTGGTTTCGTGATCGGCCCGGCAGGCATCGACAAGGGCGACGAATGGCTGAACCAGGGCAATGCGATCGGCACCGGCCCCTACAAGTTGACAGAGTTTCAGCAGGGAAAGCTGATCGTCCTCGACAAATTCGAAGATTACTGGGGCGGATGGAAAAGCGGCCAGATCGACCGTGTCCTTCACCCCTATGTGGCCGAAATGTCGACGCGCATTCAGATGATCCGCTCCGGAGAAGCAAGCATTTGCCCTCGTATTCCCGCTTCGCAGATGGAGAGCCTAAAGACTTTATCAAATGTTTCCGTCGCGGATATTCCGAGCTGGCGCACACAATTCTATATGATTAACACGCACAAATACCCCACAGACAATTTAAAATTCCGCCAAGCTCTGTTATCTCTTTGGGATCACGAGTCGGTACTGAAGGACATCTTTCATGGCATCGCCAAAAAGCCGGTAGGTCCCGTCGTTTCGACCATGTGGGGTCACGGAACATACGACGTGGGCACATATGATCCACAAAAGGCTCTATCACTCCTTGAAGAATCGGGCGTTCCTAAGAAGGATTGGAGGATAAAGGCGCTGTACTACGCCGGTAATCAAGAGCAGATTGATGCAATAGAGCTGTTCCGGGCCAACGCTGAGGCTGTCGGGCTCGATGTCGAGCTTGAGCTTGAGGCGGTTGCCACCAGCTACAACGCCAAGGCACGGTCTCCGGAGACCACCGGTCACCTGAACGCGATGGTAAATTGGCCCGGTTATCCCTCTCCACAGGACTTTTTGGGAATCTTTAAGGGCGAAGAGAAACCCGTCTGGAACTTCTCCTACTACCACGATGAAGAGTACGACCGCCTGGTAGGCGAGGGCTTCAAATTGGAAGGTCTCGACAAAGACATTGCGGCTAAGACGTATATCGCTGCCCAGGACAGACTGATGCAGAACGCCGTCGCCATCTTTTATGCCGATGTTGACCGGGTCGTCGCCTATTCCTCCGATATCAAAGGAATGGAACAAGCCAACAATCCCGCCTACGAATGGATCTCCCTCTACAGCTTGAGCAGATAGCTGCTAGGCGGAAAGTAGCGGGAGGATATCACGAATATGGCAATGCACTTGGTTCAGCGACTGTTGATGATCATTGGCGTCGTACTTGGCGTCGTCACCATAATGTTCGTCCTGAGCCGAGTGCTTGCCCCCTCGCCAGCGGAGTTAATGCTGGGGCAGCGGCCTTCGTCTGAAATGATCGCCAAAATGAACGACGAACTCGGGCTCAATAGGCCGCTCGCGGTTCAATATCTGGGTTTCATTGGCAATATGCTGCGTGGAGAATTGGGCAATAGCCTGCTGACCGGACGGCCCGTGCTGTTGGAGGTGCGCGAGCGATTAGGCGCGACGTTCGAACTCACTACCTTGGCGATGGTGCTCGTTCTGCTTATGGGCGTTCCGATTGGAATCCTTTCCGCAGTAAGGCAGAACTCGGTCATCGATAATGTCGTCCGGACGGCCTCGGTTGCCGGCGTCGCGATCCCCTCTTTCATCCTGGCGATGTCACTGCAGCTCCTCTTTTACGGCGCGCTTGGATGGCTACCCCTCCACGGTCGCGTGGATACTTCGATCCTTTTGGGTAACCCTATCAGGCCGATCACCGGCTTGTTCCTTATAGATGCCCCGCTTACCGGCAATTGGGAGGGTTTTACGAGCGCTCTTGTACACATAGCGCTACCACTCCTCACCTTGATCATCCTGCTGCTTGCTACCGTGACACGCATCACGCGCAACATGATGATTGAGGTTCTGAAGGAGGAATACATTCGGACTGCGTTTGCCTATGGGCTGCCGAAGTCCGCGATCTATTATCGGTATGCCTTGAAGGCCACCCTCATACCGATCCTGACGGTCATTGGATTGACCTATGGCTACCTTCTGGGCGGAGCCGTTGTGGTCGAGGCTGTCTTCGACTGGCCGGGGCTCGGTTCCTTTGTGGTTTCGTCGATCGCGCAGAATGATTACCCCGCCTCGCTCGGCGCCACACTCTTTCTGGCCGGCATATACCTCTTGGTCAATCTGATCGTCGACCTTCTGTATGCGGTCGTCGATCCCCGGCTCAGAACAGCGTAATGGAGATGATGATGCAACCCGATGTCATCGAGTGGCCCGACCGGCTGATCCTTGCAAGAGCATTCTTCAGACAGCACCGGCTGTTCGTTTTTGGCGTGGCCATCCTCCTGGTGGTGGTTTCATGTGCAGTGCTGGCCACCTGGATTGCACCCTATGAGCCGACCAAAATCATGATGTCGGAGCGGCTTTTGGCGCCCGGCGCCGAGCATCTGATGGGCACGGATCGCTTCGGCAGGGACATCTTCGCCAGGGTGCTCCATGGAGGAAGGATATCGCTGCTCGTAGGCCTATGTGTTGTCCTTCTATCCTTAGTCATCGGCGTTCCCATCGGACTTGTGGCAGGGTATTTCGGTGGCAGGACCGACCTTCTCTTGATGCGTATTGCAGATGTCTTTTTGGCCTTTCCGCCTTTGCTTCTGCCGATCGCCATCATTGCTGCACTTGGTCCTGGCATTTGGAGCGCCGTGATCGCGCTTGGTGTCTCATGGTTCCCAGGAACGGCGCGTATTATGCGCGGCGCCGTTCTGCGGGTGCGCGAGGAACTTTACATCGGCGCCGCGCGAACGATCGGTTTGGGGCATCTGACCATTCTGGTTCGGCACGTCCTGCCAAACTCGCTGACTCCGGTCATCGTTGCGGCCTCGGCGGATTTTGGCTACGCGATCCTGGCCGGGGCATCGCTGAGCTTTATTGGCTTGGGCGCAAGGGCTCCAGCGGTCGAGTGGGGGCTGATGGCGGCGGATTCCCGGGTCGACTTCCTCGATCACTGGTGGACAGCGCTGTTTCCGGGTCTGGCCATTTTCGTGACAGTGCTTGCGCTCAATCTCGTTGGGGACGGTCTCCGCGATATCCTTGACCCAAAGCAGGGCCGAAGGGAATGAGCGATCCAGTTCTTCAGGTTAGCGGCCTCGGAGTGGCTTTTCCCGGCCTTTTCCGATCGATTTCGATCCTGCGCGGCGTTGATTTCGAAGTTGCCGCAGGCGAAGTGCTCGGCTTGGTGGGCGAGTCGGGCTGCGGGAAGTCCATGACCGCGAGCGCTTGTCTTGGCATGGTGCCGCCGCACGGCTGCGTCACCGGCAGCATCAGGATTGACGGGCAGGAGGTGATTGGGCGGCCCGAGTCGGAACTGCGTGCCATGCGCGGCAGCCGCGTTGCGATGATCTTCCAAAATCCGATGCGTTCCATGAACCCGTTCTTCACGCTTGGACGGCAGATGATCGATGTCATCTGTTGCCACCGACCGGTCGGCCGGGCAGAAGCGCGTTCCGTGGCCTTAGGCGAGCTCAAGGCCGTGCGCATCCCTGACCCGGATCTGGCACTTGAGAAGTACCCGCACCAGCTGTCGGGCGGACAGATCCAGCGTGCCCTGATTGCGCTTGCGCTCGCCTGCCAGCCGCGCCTTTTGATCGCCGATGAGCCGACGACGGCGCTTGACGTGACCATCCAGGCACAAATCGTCTGGCTCGTGCGGCGTCTGGCCGATGAGAAGGGCCTTGCCGTCGTGTTCATCACACACGATCTCGGCATCGTTTCGCAACTTTGCGACCGCGTGGCCGTCATGTATGCGGGCCGGATCGTTGAGATGGGGAGCGTGGAGGCGGTGATCGACCAGCCTCGCCATCCCTACACGGCAAAGCTGCTGGGTACGGTTCCCGTAGTTGGCCGCGGTCCCCGCGATCTCGTCTCAATCCCCGGCCATGTACCCGATCCTGGGGTAATACCGACGGGCTGCGCGTTTCACGACCGGTGCGACCGGGCGACTGGCGTCTGCGCAGACGCCGACCCGCCGGCCCAGACCTTTGGCGACGGCCACCTGGCGCTATGCCATAACGCCGTTCGCCATCAGCAGGTCACGGAGACACCATGAACGCCGCACCACCCGTTCGCCTGGTCTCCGTGGAGGGCCTGTGCAAAGTCTATCCCACGCGCCACGGTGCCATAAAGGCCTTGGACGACATCAGCTTTCAGATCGCGCCGGGCGAGACTCTCGCACTCGTTGGCGAGTCGGGCTGCGGCAAAAGCACGCTCGCCTTTGCGCTCCTGGGGCTTGTGAAGTTCGATGTAGGCACAATCGAGATCGGCGGCAATGTAGTCACCGCCCACCTGCACGGGACCACAATGCCCCCACGCCGCGACATCGGCGTGGTGTTTCAGAACCCACATTCCTCGCTCGATCCGAGGATGAAGGTGCGCTCGATCGTCGGCGAACCGCTGAGCGGTATCCTAGGCATGCGCGGCGAGTCCGTCACCCGGCGCGCCAGCGAATTGCTGAGCCAAGTTGGACTCGGCGCGGACTACCTCAACCGTTATCCCCATCAGCTCTCGGGTGGGCAGATGCAGCGCGTTGCCATCGCACGTGCGTTGGCGCTTGAACCACGGCTGCTTGTCCTCGATGAGCCTACCGCCGCGCTTGATGTCTCCGTGCAAGCCCAGATTTTGAAGCTTCTTAAGGCTCTCCAGGCAAAAACAAACGTCAGCTATCTGTTCATCACCCACGATCTTGGCGTCGTCGACTACATCGCCCACCGTGTCGCCGTCATGTATCTTGGCCGGATCGTGGAGAGCGGGTCCGTTGATGAGGTCTTCGCCGGTCCGCGCCACCCGTACACCCGGGCATTGCTCGACGCTGTGCCGGTCATCGACCCTCGGCGACGGCGCCAGTCCCCACCGCTCGACGGCGAGGTCCCCAGCCCTCTCAACCGCCTTCCCGGCTGCGCCTTCGCACCACGTTGCCGTTGGGCGGCGGACGAGTGTCGCTCATCGGAGCCTGCGCTTTGCGAAGAAGAGCCAGGACGGAGGGCTTACGCATGTTTCCGTCCATTGTCGCCCCAAACGACGTCCAGATAAGGAGAAGCCAGGTCGTACTGGAGGTCGGCGCGAGCGTCTATCAAACCGCGAAGAGTTCTGTTCTCGACTGGATGTAGCGGGCAGGGCTAACGACATCGACGACTGTGTTGTGAGTGGCTGACGGTGGAAAGCCGACGCTCTGTTTCCTGAGTTATAAGAATCCCAATTTGAAAGGCCCGCGCCGCATGAAGCTCCCCTCAATCGCCAATCCCGACCTCGTTCCCTTGTTCGACAACCAACCGCGCTGGAACCTGCCCGACTACCGCCGCCGCGGCTTCCATAACCTCCACACCACGATGCGCTACGGCATGTCGCTGCGCGCCCCCCGCGTCCTGCCACTCAGGAAGCAGATCGACTGGACCATCGGCGAACGCCCCGGCGTCGCACGTTTCCTCACCATGCCGCATTTCTCGGCCTTCATCGTGGTACGCGGCGAGCGCATCCTCTACGAGCGCTATGCGCCGGACTTTGGGCCCGACAGGCCGCATCCCATCATGTCTATCACGAAGACGACACTCAACTTGATGCTCGGCCGCACGATGGCCGACGGCCTCGTCAATCTTGATGAGCGAGTAAGCACTTATCTGCCGGAGATCGGGACGGGCTACGCCGAGGCTACCGTCAAGGCGGTCGCCGACATGAACGTCGCCAACGACTTCTCAGAGGACTACAGCGACGCCCAAGCGACAGTCTACAACATGGACGCCGCCAGCGGCTCGCGCCTGCCGCCGGAAGGCCAGAAGGAGGAAACGATCCGCTCCTACCTCTGCGGCGTCACCGGCGGCGACCTGGCAAATCGCACCGGGTACGCGCTTTACAAGTCGAGCAACACTGAAGTGCTCGGCTGGATTATCGAGCGCGCCAGCGGCCGGGCGCTGCGCGACTGGCTGATCGAGATCGTCGAGGCGGCCGGTATCGAAGGCTGCTATCACACGGCCTGCGACCGCGAGGGCGTGCCAGTGTTCGGCGCCTACCTCTCAGCTCGAGATCTCGCGCGCTACGGACTGCTCTTTGCGCGCAAGGGGGAAGGTGTCGACGGCCGCCGCGTCGGCGATGCCGCTTTTATTGAAGAAACACGTCGAAATCCCGGCCCGCCCATGCCGAAACCACGTGACTGGTTCCGGTACAGCAATCAAATGGCGACCGACGGCACCTGGCTCGGCCATGGCGGCTACGGTGGCCAGTACATGCTCGCAAATCCTGACACCGGCATCGTCGTCGTCTACTTCAGCGTNTGACGACCGACGGCACCTGGCTCGGCCATGGCGGCTACGGTGGCCAGTACATGCTCGCAAATCCTGACACCGGCATCGTCGTCGTCTACTTCAGCGTGCTCGAGAACACGGGCGACCCCGACCCCGACCCCAAGTTCCAGGGCCCTCTGGTAAAAATGATGGCCGAACTCGCCGCGGAAGTCTGAGTGCATGGCCGCGAGAGTTTCACAAACTAACCCGATTTTGGAAAGGGCCTCCGTATGACGCTCCCCTCGATCGCCAATCCCGACCTCGACATCTTGTTTGACAATCAACCGTGCTGGAACCTGCCCGACTACCGCCGCCATGGCTTCCACAATCTACATACCACGATGCGCTATGGCATCTCTCTGCGCGCGCCCCGCGTCCTGCCTCTTAGAAAGCAGATCGACTGGACCATCGGGGAGCGGCCTGAAGTCGCACGCTTCCTCGCCATGCCGCATTTCTCGGCTTTCATCGTGGTACGCGGCGACCGCATCCTCTACGAACGCTATGCGCCGGAGTTTGGGCCTGACAGGCCGCATGCCATCATGTCTATCACCAAGACGACCCTCAACCTGATGCTCGGCCGCGCAGTGCGCGAGGGCCTCGTCAATCTGGAGGAGCGAGTAGGCACCTATCTGCCGGAGATCGGAAGCGGCTACGCCGCGGTTGCCGACATGAACGTCGCTAACGATTTCGTCGAAAATTACGACGACCCCGATGTGTCGTACTTCGACATGGAGGTCGCCACGGGCTGGCGCCTGCCGGCGGAAGGCAACATAGAGGGCACCACCCGCTCCTTCCTGTGCGACATCACCGGCGGCGATCTTGTAAACCGCACCGGGTACGCGCTTTACAAGTCCGCCAACAGTGATGTCTTGGGCTGGATCATCGAGCGTGTCAGCGGCCGGCCGCTGCGCGACTGGTTGATCGAGATCGTCGAGTCCGCCGGCATCGAGGTATGTTTCCACATCACCTGCGACCGCGACGGGATGCGGACCATCATGGGCGGCGCATCCCTTTCTGCGCGGGATCTCGCGCGTTACGGGCTGTTGTTTGCGCGCATGGGCGAGGGTTCGACGGCCGCCGAGTGGGCGATGCCGCCTTCATCGAAGAAACGCGAAGCAATCCCGGCCCTCCCATGCCGAAGCCGCGCGACTGGATGCGCTAAGTCGCTAGATGCAGACCGACGGCACCTGGCTCGGCCACGGCGGCTCTGTCAACGGCCAATACATGCTCGCGCACCCCGAGACCAGGACCGTCGTCGTCTACTTCAGCGCGAACGAAAACTCGATCGCTCCGGATCCCGACCCCGCCTTCCAAGGTCCTCTGGTAGAGACGATGGCCGAAATCGCTGCGCAATCTTGAGTTGACCGACGGCCTGCGTCGACATTCCGGTTGACCGGCGGCTGCAATGCAACTGCCGTGCTTTGATGTGGCCATCGCGCTTCTTGGTCGAACCACAAGTCGCTAATAAACCAAAAAGGGTGTGGAGAAAAAGATGAAGCCAATTAACACCACTTTTACGGAAGCTGACGTCGCACGCGACATCGGCTACGTTTCTATGGCGGACGGAACGCGCATCGCTCATATTACGTGGCGCCCGAAAACCGGCCGCTATCCGACCATATTTTGGTATTCCCATTATAAAGCAAGTGCCGCACCTTTCGAAATGGCAAAGCCGTTTCTCGAAGCCGGCTACGCTTTCGTTGGTGCCAACTTCCCGGCCACGGGTTGCTCAGAAGGAATCGTTGAATATTGGTATGACAATAAGGAAGGCGTTTATGGAGCCGAGGTGGTGGAATGGATTGCCCGACAGCCCTGGAGCGACGGCAACGTTGGAATGATCGGTAATTCAACTCCCGGCGTCATTCAATTCTCGGTGGCAGCAGAGCGACCTCCTCACCTAAGAGCCGTCGTGGCGAGCGGGATAGGGGATGGCTACGACAATTTTGTCTACGTTGGCGGGATGTTCCAGCTGGGTGCCGCGGCCTGGGAAGTCACGACCAAGGCGACGCAGGCAGCCGGTGCAGAATGGCGCATAAACGCGGGTGATAGCCAATGCGCTGCGATTCGCCAGGGTAAGCAAGGCGTTAAACGCGGATTTCTCGATGAGATCAGAAGCCGCCCACTCAAGGATGAATGGTGGGACTCAGTCACATTGGCGCGCACGGAGGTTGCCGGCAAGGTCGATGTCCCGACCATGATCGTTGCCTCGTGGCAAGATGAATCCTGCCGCTGCGCCAGTCAAAGCGCCCGGCTATTTACTCACCTACTCAGAAGTGTGAAGAACAAGAAACTTCTGCTGATGAACGGTGATCACAATGTGGCCGGTCCCCACCCAACTATGGGAGTCCGAAGCTTTGGCTTTGTGGATACGGAGCAGATGAAGTTCCTGGACCGTTGGGTGAAGGGCATAAAGAATGGCGTCGAAAACGAAGCTCCCGTCACTGTGTATTGGGACGTTCGAGAGGTTGATGGAAACGCTAAGAAAGCATTCGCGGGTTGGACCACAACGCACGAGACTTGGCCAGAACCGACCGTTGAGCGTCGTCCCTTCTATCTGACCGCTGACGCCGCGCTGTCTGTTGAACAGCCGATTGGTAGCCCAGCCGATGGCGTCCGCGCCTATCTTTATCCTACGGCCGCAGAGCTCGTTGGCAGCAGCGAGCAGTTTGCACTCCAGCCATATTCTCCAGGCGTATTGAATTACAAAACAGAGCCGGCGGATTCAGACATGGTTTTGCTCGGGAACCCGGAGGTCACGCTGTATATCAGTATTGACTACGGAGATGACGCGGACCTTGGTTTAACGCTGAAAGACGTCGATGCCGAGGGCAATGTACTCTTTTTACAGGGAGGCTTGCTAAGAGCTTCGCTGCGCGCGGTCGATGAACCAGAGACCCACGCCGATGAGGTCGTTCATACGTTCCGGAAAAGCGAGAAACTCGTACCGGGTGAAATCTACGAGATACGGATGTCATTGCTGAACCCAATTGCTCACGTTGTCCGGCGAGGGCACCGTCTCGAGCTAACTATCGGCGCACCGTGCTCAATTCTCGACCAGCAGACCGCTCCCCAACGATATCCGCACAACTTTCAAAGCAGCATCCCGGTCGGTGGCCCGTCCGTCAACAGGGTCTATCACTCGAAGAGGTACCCTTCGAAAATCCTGCTTCCCATCATACCGGGGGCAGTTGCGCAAGCATCCGCGCCTGACCCCCTCACGTTGCGAGGCCAACCTTCTCGAAAGCAAACTGAATTTGTGCCTGGAGGGCTGTCGATTCTCTAGCTTTAACCCAGACGCTACTTCCTATGCGGACAGCACCCCGGTGAACCGCTACGGGGTGGCGAATGAGGAACTATAGCTTTGAACTACCTATGTGTGAGTAGAGGACAGTGAAATCCACTAATCCCGCTGCACATCGGTTGCCGCTGGTTGCTAGGGGTCTGGAAACTCCGTCAGGTCAGCTATGTCATATTTCATAACGCCTGAGGAAGGTGCACCAAAATGGGCAAACTTAACTTGCCGGCCGACAAGAAAATCGCGGTTAATTTAGGCGCCGATTTCGACGCTCAAGCATTGTGGCTGGGCGGCTTCAACCGCCCCACGCCCTCGTCCATGTCTCGAGGTGAATTTGGCGCGGCCGTTGGCGTGCCGCGGCTACTTGACTTGTTCAAGAGGGAAGGCATCAGCTCCACATTCTTCACTCCCGCGCACACCGTCGATACCTTCCCCGAAATCACCCGGCGCATCTGCGACGAAGGCCACGAGATCGGTCACCATGGCTACTACCACGAAAACCCGACCCTGCTTTCGCGTGACACCGAGAAACGGCTGATGGATCTCGCGTTCAAGACGTATAAGAAGGTGCTCGACCTTAGGCCGGTCGGGTATCGTTCTCCTTATTGGGACTTTAGTGACAATACTCTCGATTTGATTGAGGCGGCGGGTTTCAGTTATGACAGTAGCTTGATGGCGCGCGACCTCGTACCTTACCGTCCGCAGCGCTGGCAGATACGTTGGGAAGAGGGCAACGTCGCTGGTCCAGCGAGCAAGGTGCTGGAACTTCCCGTCAGCTGGTATCTCGACGATTGGCCCCCACTCGCCTATACCGGAACTCATGTAGGCATGGGAGATACAGAAATAGTTCTTCGCCGCTGGAAGGACATCTTCGACTACGCCTATAAGAACCAGCCCGGCGGCGTGTATGCCTTGGCACTGCACCCGCAAATCATTGGCCAAGCCCATCACATGGTCATGCTGGAGCGTCTTATCGAATATATCAAATCGCATGAGGGCGTATGGTTCGCGAGTTGTGAGGAGATCGCTGGGTGCTGGGTGGACGACGACAACGACCGGCGCATGATGGCGCTGCCGGATGCCCGCGGCGTCGAGCCAATGCCTGCTGACTATAACTGGCCGGACCGACGCGCGTGATTTCACGCTGGTGCTTCAACACCCAAGCCAGATACCGCGACACGCTGACACTGCTGCCGCCATTCGCGAGCGAGCAGGCAGGCTGTGCCATCGACCGAATAACCGTGAAAGACCTGACGCCGGCAATCGTCCGCAAATTCCTAGACCACCTGGAACACGATCGCCGGAACCGAAGGGGGCGTCCATGCCATTATGGCCGCCGGGGTCCGCGTCGAAATCAGGAGGTTCGCTGGCGCGGCGGCCGCAAGCGGGCGCTGGGCACGCGCAGGCCCATGCTCGTTCCCGATCGTGCCAATGCCCGCTGGAGCATGGACTTCGTCTCCGACACTTTCACTGACGGGCGGCGCTTCCGGGTGGTCCCCATGGTTGACGACTACACGAAGGAATGCCCGGCGCTGATCGCCGACACCTCGCTCTCGGGTCTGCGCGCCTGCAGGGAAAAGCTGCGCGCACCGCTGTCTCGCCTGCCGCCGCTCCTTATAGGTGCTACGGCACCGAGCCGACCTCGATGGCGGTCCCGGGGTGGTGCCAGCAGGCCGGCGTGGAATGGCACTACATCGCGCCGGGCAAGCCCATTGCAGAACGCCTTCGTCGAGAGCTCATCGGGCGCTTCAGCGACGAATGCCTCATTGACACACTGTTCTCGACGCTGCCGGAAGCCCGCAGCGATCACCTCATGGAAGGAGGGTTACAACCACCACAGGCCACACTTGGCCCTCGGCAACATGCCGCCGGTCGAGCTCGCAATGAAATCCACGCTGGAAAACAGGCCGCATGAGGCTAGAAATCAAACCCAGGACTCTCCCTCCAACGGAGGAGATTCGGGTCTCAGGTCACCGACACTGCAGAAGGCGCGTCAGCTGACCTGGGTGGAACTCCTCCCCTCGATACGTTGGAACGTACGAACCGGCCGCAGGTTAGAGTAACGTTGACCAGAACTGGTGCGGCCTAGGTCATATCAATTTCACAGTGGCTACCAAAACTTTGATATTAGCGGGCCTTTCAGTGACCGTTATCGTTGGCGTGATCTTGGGAGTTAAGAGACGTATGGGTCTGGGCATTAAATGCGGGATCTTTGCACATGCCTCCACCAGCTAGGCTAAGCTGAGTACGCTGCCGACTATGGCTCGGGGCCGAGCCTGGAGCGTTCGAAGCACGTAGCGGACAGAAGCCGATTTGTGGAACTCGAAGGGCGGTGGATCATGAGCATCAGAGTTGGGCAATGGGACGGAAAATGTTGAACCCAATCACTGTCGAGATCGTCAGGAATGGATTGATATCCGCCGCGGAAGAAATGAACGCGATGCTGATCCGCTCCGCATTCACGCCGATCATCTATGAGATGAAGGACTGCGCTGTTGCGATCCTGGACCGCGACCACAAGGTTCTCGGCCAATCGTCGGGCCTGCCGATATTTCTCGGCAATCTGGAAATCTGTTCGGAATATACGGAGCGCAAATTCGGCAGGCACATTTGGCGCGAAGGCGACATCTGGGCACTGAACGATACTTACGTGGTTGGTACCCATCTCAATGACGTCTCTGTATATGCACCGATCTTTTTCAGGGGCGAGCTCTTTGGTTTCGCCGTATCCCGAGCCCATTGGCTGGACATTGGCGGCAAGGATCCGGGGCAGTCGTTCGATTCAACGGAGATATTCCAGGAGGGCCTACGCCTTCCGCCCACCCGAGTGGCAATAGGGGGCGAAATCAATCATGACGTGGTTGACGTTATCGAGGCCAACACCCGACTACCCAAGGGAGTAATCGGCGATCTAAAGGCGCAGATCGCGGCTGCGAACGTGGGGTCTCGCCGCGTTATCGAACTCCTCGAAAAATATGGAGTTGAAGTTGTTAACGAGGCAAAGAAGGTCATCTTCGATCAAACCGAAAGCTTTGAACGGGCAGCCATAGAAGCGATTCCGGATGGAGAATACTCGGCGGAAGGCTTTGTCGACGATGACGGATTGGGAAACGGCCCGCTACAGGTGAAAATGCGAGTTACTGTAAAGGGTAGCGATATCGAAATCGATGTAACCGAGGCCAGTGACCAGGCGCCCGGCCCGATCAACAGCGGCGCTTCCCAGACAATCTCAGCATGTCGGGTCGGCTTCAAATATCTGTTCGCATCGGACAAGCCGGTTAACGGTGGCTCGTTTCGATCGCTGTCAGTAAAACTGCGCGAGGGATCGTTCCTCGCCTGTACCAGTCCCGCACCGGCAAACTGGTACTTTAGTTCGCTGGGATTGCAAATCGATCTCCTCGCTAAGGCACTGGCCAATGCGATGCCAGACAACGTAACAGCTGCTGACTATGGCGATTCAAATCCGGTGATCATGTCGGGCACGGATCCCCGTAGTAGAGGGATTTTTATCGATTTCGAGTGCCATGTCGGAGGCTGGGGGGCGTTCCGTGGTCATGATGGGGTCTCCGGACTGATCAATAAAGTGAATGGCGGCCTGAAGGACATTCCCATCGAGGTTTGCGAGACGCGCTATCCGCTCAGGATCAAGGAGTATTGTCTCCGCCCAGATTCCGGCGGCGCCGGACAATGGCGAGGAGGCTGCGGCATAAACAAGAGTTACGAGATGCTGTCCGACAATTGCTCTGCTGGCTTCTGGTGGGAAAGGTCTGTTACCCCTGCTTGGGGCCTCCTCGGAGGCATGCATGGTCGTCCGCCCTCGGTAATCGTAAAATCCTCCGAAGCAGGAGAAATCAGTTGCCTGAAAGCTAATGGCATCAGGCTGAAGTCTGGCGATTTGATCATTTGCCGGTCCGGCGGTGGCGGCGGATACGGCGACGCTTCGCAACGCGATAGAAACGCAGTCGAAGACGATATCATTGACGGGTTTATTACCGTCGAAGGCGCAGTTCGAGACTACGGCTACGAACCAAAAACTCTGACAAAGAGTTGCTCCCTTCCGTAGTTGGTTACGCTCCGCTCGGCCGGGAATTGTGGAGGAAAAATGCACGATAAAAACAGGTCGCTTATGGATCTGGATAAGCATGCGCTGATCCATCCATACACAAATCTTGCCAACCATCAGCGCACTGGCCCGTTGATAATTGAACGTGGCGACGGCATCCACGTCATCGACGAGAATGGCAAGAGCTATATTGAAGGGCTAGCTGGGCTATGGAGCACTTCGCTTGGCTTCAGCGAACCCGAACTTGCGGCCGCGGCTGCCAAGCAGTTCGACAAGTTGCCAACGTATCATAGCTTCAATGGCATGGCGACTCGACCAATGATCGAACTCGCCGATCGCCTAAAGGATATGGTTCCCATATCTGACGGGCGCGTTTTTTTTGCCAATTCCGGGTCTGAAATCAACGACACGGTCATCAAGCTAATTTGGTACACCAACAATATTCTGGGCCATCCCGAGAAGAAGAAGATCATTACGCGTCTGCGCAGCTATCACGGCGTCACGCTTGCGACAGCTTCCATGACCGGTTTGGAACCGTGTCACAACGGTTTCGACCTGCCGCTCGATCGGTTTCTAAAATGCATGTGCCCAGATTACTATCGTGAGGGCCTGCCGGGCGAAAGCGAAGAGCAGTTTTCTGAGCGCTGCGCGGACGATCTTAGAAAGTTGATCGAGCGCGAGGGTGCGGGCACAATCGCAGCATTCTACGCCGATCCGGTGATAGCTGGCGGCGGCGTGGTGCCGCCGCCAGTAGGCTACTTCGATAGAGTTCAGAAAATCCTGAAGGAAAATCAGATCCTATTCGTGGCGGACGAGGTTATCTGCGGCTTCGGACGCACCGGGCGCGCATTTGCCTCCGATACCTACCATCTGCAGCCAGACGTTATCACAGTCGCCAAGGCCCTTTCCTCCGCCTATCTGCCGATCTCGGCCGCAATTGTGGCGCCGACTATCTGGGAACCGCTCATAAGCGGCAGCGACAAGTATGGCGCATTCGCACACGGCTTTACCTATTCGGGTCATCCGGTGGCCGCGGCGGTCGCGCTCCGGACCCTTGAAATTTATGAAGAGCGCTCGATTTTCCAGCACGTCCAGTCTGTCGGAAAACATTTTGCGCAGCGCATTGATTCCTTCGCCAGCCATCCCCTGATTGGGGATATTCGACGGGTCGGTCTGCTCGGCGGGATTGAATTTTCGTCTGACCCAGCCACTAAGGCGCAGTTCGACAAGTCACGGAAAGTAGGCCCGTACTGTAGTCAGCAGTGCCGGAGTCATGGACTGATCATCAGGAATATCGGGGACATCATCGCTTTTTGCCCTCCGCTGATCATCACAGAACCCGAAATAGACGAGATGTTCCGACGGTTTGATGTTGCCCTAGCCGAAACTTGGGAAATAGTACAAGCCAATGCCTAGCACCATCGTTACAGGCCAGCACAACTCGACGACTGCCGGAGCGAATTCGGGCTATCCGACGCTCGGGATGTTCATCGATGGTGAATTTATCGAGTCCAGCTTGGCTGCGCCCCTGGAAGTGATAAACCCAGCTGACGAGACAGTGTTAGGTCTTCTGCCTTCGGCCACTCCCCAATTGCTGGAAAGGGCGGTGCGTTCGGCTGAGCGCGCATTTCGGTGCTCGCGCCGATTCTTGCCTGAGAACCGGAAGGAAGTATTGGAACGAGCGGCCGATATTCTTGCGGAAAGGGAAGCCTCGATTTCATTGCGTATAGTTCTAGAACAGGGCAAGCCGCTGGGCCAGGCCCGGGCCGAGGTCGGCCGGGTCGTCGAGCTTTTTCGATATTATGCGCAGCTGGCGCTGGAATTGTGCGATGCCGATCTTGGGGATAACCGACAAGCAATCAAGCGTTCGTCGAAACCAGTGCCGATCGGTGTCGTTGCAGCCTTTACCGCCTGGAATTTTCCTCTGGTGCTGCCGGGGCGTAAGCTGGCGATGGCAATAGCTGCTGGCTGTCCCGTTATCTTGAAGGCGGCAGAGGAAACACCTACGGCAGCAATTGAGCTCGTACGGGCCCTTCAGGAGGCCGGCTTGCCAGAGGGATATCTGAATCTGGTCTTTGGCAATCCCGCTGAGATTTCAAGACAGTTGATCGGATCGCCGGTGGTTCGAAAAATCTCGCTCACTGGCTCGATCCCGGTTGGTAAATCCCTTGCGCGTCTGGCGGCGGAGGGAATGAAACCCGCAAGCATGGAATTGGGCGGGCACTCTGCCGCGCTTGTCTTCGCAGATGCCGACATAGATGCAGCAGCAAGTGAACTTGCCGCAGCCAAATTTGCGAACGCCGGCCAAGTCTGCACCGCTCCTAGCCGACTTCTCGTCGAAATGCCGGCTTATGACAGGTTCGTGGACGCTTTCTTGTGCAAAGTTAACAGCTTAAGGATCGGAAATGGGCTGGATCCTGATACAGATATCGGTCCACTCGCGCATTCGCGCAGAATTGATGCCACAGTCGGGGTGGTCGAAGACGCGATAGCTGGTGGAGCTCAGATCATCGCCGGTGGCAATAGGGTCAAGGGGCCAGGTTATTTCTTCGAACCTACAGTACTATGCGATGCGGCCCCTGAGAGCCTTATCATGCGCGACGAGTATTTTGGCCCACTCGCGCCCATCACGGGGTTCACTAATGAGATGGAAGCGGTGCGCATGGCGAACGCCTTGCCCTATGGACTGGCCGCTTACGCCTATACGCAATCACGCGAGCGCATCGAACGTTTGACTGTAAACCTCGATGTGGGTGGTGTGTTCGTCAACACGACCGCCACGGTTACGGAGTTCACACCGTTCTGTGGCGTGAAGCAAAGTGGCTACGGATATGAAGGTGGCCGCAGGGGGCTCGATACATTCGTTCATTACAGGTTGATCAATATTGGATGACAACTCGTCGAGGGAGAGGAACGAAATCTCATCGGAGCGTCGGCAAGTGATGAACATACCATCCGGCTGCGGACGTGGTCGTATGGTAGTCTGACTGTTGTCCTACTGACGGAGTACCGAGTAAGAATTCGCGTTGCCAGCGAAGGGACGATCCTCGGCTCCCGGCCAGGGCAGGCTCAGTTCAGCAGCTTCTCGATGTCGAGCTTGGCAAAGATCCTTGTGCTGTCGATGCTCCGCTGACGAAGAAATCAAGTGGCAGATCTCGGCAAAGCTTGATCTGATGAGGTGGACGGCCTCCGCTCCCGGCATCGCAATGTGCCAAAGTGTGGCTGTCGAAAGTCACATGAGGGAGAGCCGTCCATGGAGAAGGTTAGCACAATCGGATGTCGCCAAGCACGTGTTTCATGTGCACGGCGTTGATGCGCAGGGCGCAGTGGTTGTCCGCCGGAAGTTGCTTCGCGAGGATGTAGTCGCATTCTTTACGTCCTTGCCGGCGTGCTTGATCGGCATCGAAGCCTGCGCAACGAGCCATCACTGGGCTCGTGTCCTCACGGCTCTGGGGCATGAGGTTCGCCTGATGCCTGCGTCATACGTCATGCCATACGTGAAGCGGCAGAAGAATGATGCTTCGGATGCCGAGGCAATCTGCGAGGCGGTCACGCGACCGACGATGCGCTTTGTTCCGACAAAGAGCGAGGAGCAGCAGAGCGTGTTGATGCTGCATCGCGTCCGCGAGCTTTTTGATCCGGCAGCGGACAATGCTGGTGAACGCCTTGCGCGGCCACTTGGCGGAGTTGGGCATCATAACTCGTCAGAGTGCTACAGGGCTGAGCATGCTCGTCGCGTTGGTTGAGGACGAGGGGCACGACCTCATTCCCCCGCTTGCCCGATCGGCCCTCTTTCTTTTGGTACAGCAATTGCCTGAGGTGCACGAGAAGGCGAGAAGGTCGGTGAGCTGGACCGACATTCACATCTGGCATTGTTCGCACGAGTTGAGCCGTCGCCTCGAAACGATCCCCGGGATCGGTCCGATCACCGCCAGCGCAATCGTTGCGACCGTGACAGATGCTTCCCTGTTCAAATCCGGCCGGCAACTCGCGGCTTGGCTTGGCCTTGTGCCGCGACAGAACTCATCGGAGAAAAGGATCGGCTCGGGCGGATCAGCAAGCAAGGCGATCCCTACATCCGTCGCCTTCTTGTTGTGGGAGCCCATGCCGTGCTTCGCTTCTGTCGTAAGGGCAAAGCGGCACCCACTCCCTGGGCTGCCGAGCTTCTGGCGAAAAAGCCGTACAACGTCGTTGCGGTGGCCTTGGCAAACAAGATGCCCGGATCGTCTGGGCGCTGATGACTACGGGCAAGCGCTTCGCGGATTCACCGGCGTAGTGACGTAGTCGCAGAGGAAGCGCAGAGGTTGGTGAGGTGCTGATGGTGTGATGACGGACGGTCGAACCGGGATCGGAAAACCCGCTCAGTGGGTGCCGCTCAAAAAGCGCGTTGACCTGTCTGGGATCCGATCCGCGGACTTCATCAAGGCCAGCGGCATGAACAGGCCGGTCATCAATGTCAGAAAGCCCTTGCCACGCGGAGGCCGTCCATACATGCCACTGAACAGTCATCCAGTGGCGAATAGAGCCTTGGCCGTTTCTGTTACGCCTCTTGGCGCGGGTTGAGCAACCGGCGGAGGCGCAGAGCCTTCCATCAGCACAGCGTCGGAGCCGGTTGCGGTGATGTCCTCGGCGTATGCCGCCGGGGTCTGGTAGCCGAGCGAGGATGAGGCCTCCCGGTGTTGAAGTCGTCCCGCCATTCGGCATGGGTATCTGCGGCGCGCCGGTCTTGCCGGGCTGAGCTGGCCACTGTCCGAAGAAATGGATGACGAGGGCCTTGAGCTGCAGCTCTTCCCGGCTCCGATGGCGGCATCGCAAAGCCCCCGCCGGCCGGTGCCCGATTGGACCTATGTTGAGAAGGAGTTGCGCCGGCCCAGCGTAACGCGCGTGCTCTGTGGGAGGAGCATCGCGCCGCCAACCCCGACGGCTTTGGCTAACGTGGTTTCGCAAGACCTCAGAGACCTGCAAAGGGCGCGCGCCCGACGATGCGCCATACGCACCTAGGCGGCGAGAAGGTGTCTGTCGATTTCGCCGGCTATACCATTGACATCTTCGATCCCACCACCGGCGAAGCACACCCCATGAAGCTGTCCGTCGCCGGCGATGGTGTCGGGGCACGTAATCGCAGACGATCAATCGGGGAACGCCGTAAAGATCCGAAACGTCCGGACATGCGAGCCAATCCCGTCGGAGAGTTTCTGCATTAGGTGAAGCTGGAGGCCTCGAGCACTGCCACGAAGATCTCCGCCTCGCGGATCCACCGGTCTTCCGGTCAACGACCGGGATCTTCTTGCCGGAATAATCGACGCAGACCTGTCGCCGGCGGCATGCTCTTGGGCGCATCGTCGGCGAAAGTCGCTGCTCGAAGTTTCTATAGAGCTCATAGAAGTGACGGTAGCCGTATTCGTCGGGGTGCGACTCACGTACCCCTCCCAGAGGATGAGCAAGGTGTGACGCCGGGCTTCTTGAGCACGGCAAGATCGGCCAGTTCGGTTCCGCGCGTCGTCTCGTGCCCTGTTTGATGCCCTTGCGACGGAAGAGCTTGTGCTCAAGCGCATCGTCGGTCAGCTCCGCCGGCAAGGGCCAGCTCAATCCTACCGCTGTTCCGCGCTGCAGATTTCCAGTCCCGCTTCCGGCAAGCGAAGCATTCATCTTAACTGTCTCATGGCCAGCCTTGCCAGCATCGAAATGTCCTCGTTCATGGCGGGGCATTTGATGCCAACAGTGCTGACCCAGGAACTAACCTTCAGCCGAAAACCGGCCGGCTTTTGATTGAAATGGTGGCCGGTTTGAAATCGGGAATGACGGCCGGCTTCACGTCCGAATCTGCACCTGTTCGTGCGGACCATCGCCATCGCGACATCCTCGACGAAGATTGGCATGGCTAATCTCGCACGCTATGTCAGGCACGCTGGGCGAATTGACGCCCCTTGAACGTCGCAATTCCAGAAATTCAACGAGACGCTCGGTGCCCCACCGCCAGCAACCGCAACCTTGCAACAGATCCTTAAAATAACATTACAGAACCTTTGCGACTGCAGATCGCTGACAATGGTACCTTCATCGCAAATCTGAGTTCAGGCGAAAAAGCCGACGCTTGTTTGCGCTCAGACTGCCGCACAGCGCGCAACGGAGGTCAAGCCCATGACAAGAAGAGCACTCGTCCTGGTAGAAGGCGGTCCCTGGGGTTGTGGTCTGCTATACGTCCAAGCGGCCCAGCGTCTTGGCCTGCGTCCAATTATACTGTCGTCTGATCCAGCGTCCACCCAGTACGACAATTTTGCGTCGGAAAGGACTGAGACAATCCGTGTCGATACAGATGATCTCGATGCGCTGATCCGCGAATGTTCCCAGCTGAGTGAGACCTATGGCATTGCTGGCATCACGAGCCAGGAAGAGGAGGTCTATGCGACAGTCGGCAAACTCTGCCGGCATTTCAATCTGCCGGGACCCAACCCCGCATCCATTGAACGATGCTGCGACAAATTCACTCAACGTGAGCTCCTCGCGGAGGCTGGCGTTCCAATGCCTGCTTATCGCGTGGCAGTGAATGCGACGGAGGTTGAAAGCGCTGCCGCGGAGATCGGCCTGCCGGTGATTCTTAAACCAACCGTAAACGGCGGTAGTAGCGGGGTCCGATTGTGCCGCAACGTCGATGAGTTAGCCGAACACACGGCCTATCTGTTGAGCGGAAAGCACATACGCGTGCCTTCGCCAACACANCAACGTCGATGAGTTAGCCGAACACACGGCCTATCTGTTGAGCGGAAAGCACATACGCGTGCCTTCGCCAACACAGCGCAAATGGCAGTCCTCGCCGAGAATACTGGTCGAAGAATTCGCACAAGGCCCTCATTTTATCGCTCAGATAATGGGAAATGAGGTCATTGGAGTCACCGCCGGCGAGTTCCACCGCCCACCGCATTTCGTCTTTCGTGGGGGCATATTTCCGGCCCAGCTGACTGATGAGGAGCGTGCGCGGATCGCTGATGTTTCGCTGAGCTGTTTGCGAGCTCTCGACCTTGGATGGGGACCAACGAACATTGAACTCCGGTGGACGAAACATGGCCCAGTCGTCATTGAAGTCAATCCGCGGCTTGGTGGCACACCCGATCCTCAAATGGTTCAGGCGGCTTGGGGTGTTGATCTCGTCACCGAGCACATCAAGGTTGCCATCGGCGACGAATGCGATTTGCGCAGAAGGCATTCGTACACTGCAGCCGCGCGGTTCCTGGTTGCTAATCGCGATGGCATCCTCGATTGGTTCCATGGTGGTCAGGCGGCTGATGTACCAGGTGTCGCCGAAGTCAAATTCTATGTTGAAGCCAAGACGCCGATCGTCAGGAAAGGCGACTACCGAGACTGCATTGGACATGTCGTCGCTGCTTCCCCCAGCGTTGCTCAGACCGAGGTGATACTTCAACGTGCCGTCGACTTGATCGATTGGTCGATCACACCATTTTCAACCCTTATAGAATAGGATCTGCGGGAAGGCTTCAGATCAAATACTTGTGTGCTTCGGGGTGTCGGCAGGTTCGAACTGCGCTATGGGCGCACTTACGCCGATTCCGTTGAGGACGTCGGCGACGGGCGTGCCGCGAGGCGATGCTTGGCGAGTTCCGGAGGTTCTGGGCTGTGGCTGCGAGATGGAACTTCGTCGTGGGCGCCGCTCGGTCCCCAGAAGCTCGCGGCCCTCGGAGCATTTCAACTGGAGCAACCCCGGAGAAAAGCCATGATCTCACTAAATATCAACGGTAAAGAGCACGAGGTTGACGTTGACCCCGAAACCCCAACTCTTTGGGTCCTGCGTGACACGCTAGGAATGAGCGGTACTAAGTTCGGCTGCGGCGCAGCCCTCTGTGGCGCTTGTACGGTGCATCTAGATGGCGAGGCCATCCGCTCATGCTGCACACCGATCTCCGCCGTTGAAAGCCGGAAGATCACCACGATCGAAAAAACGACCGATGGCACAGATCGCGTCGGCGCGGCCGTCCACGCCGCATGGATGAAGCACGACGTGGCACAGTGCGGTTATTGTCAGAGTGGCCAGATCATGAGCGCGACGGCCTTCCTCGCCTCGCTGACCGTTGGCGCGCTGCCGACCTCCGAAGAAATCAACTCCGCCATGGCTGGGAACATCTGTCGTTGTGGAACCTATGCTCGTATCCACGTCGCAATAGCCGCCGCCGCCAGCACACTCGTATGAAGGAGGCACCACGTGTTAGCCAACACCTTAGACCACAGGGACCTGCCACGTGCGCTGCAACACATGCTGGAGAGGGGGCAATCAAAAGTTGCTCGCGGGTTGCCGCGCCGAAGCTTTCTAAAGTTGACTGGGGCCCTCGGGCTGACAATCGGCGTTTTTCCGCACGTCGCTCCCGCGCAGTCCACCCATGCGGCTGGGACGGCCCGCAACCTCGAACCTATGGACAAACCGGCTGCATTTGTGCAGATCGCGCCCAATGGCGAGGTCACCGTTACAGTCAATCGCCTGGAATTTGGCCAAGGTGTACACACTGCGTTGCCGATGATCCTGGCCGAAGAACTGGATGCCGATTGGACCCTGGTGCGCGGGCGGCTAGGCACCAACGACGCTGCCTATGCTGACCCAGTCTTTGGCATTCACATCACGAGCGGATCAAGCACGATCAAGAACAGCTTCATGCAATATCGCGAGCTTGGCGCCCGCGCGCGGGCCATGTTGGTCGGTGCCGCAGCCGCGCGCTGGAACATGAACGTGTCCACATTGCACACTAAGGGGGGCATGGTCCTAGGCCCCGATGGCCATAAGCTTGGTTATGGCGACCTCGCCGACGCCGCCATGGAACAGCCCGTGCCCTCGCTAGTGAAACTGAAGGATCCGAAGGACTTCCGCATTATTGGGCGCCCCACCGGGAGGCTCGATGCACGCGCCAAGACTAGCGGACAACAGGACTTCGGGATCGATTTGCGGCGGCCCGGACAAATGACCGCAGTGGTCGCCCGTCCACCGGTTTTCGGCGCCCGCATAGCCTCTTTGGACGACAGCGCCGCCCGCAACGTCAAGGGCGTGAAGGCCGTCCTGCGCGTGCCGCTGGATCGTGGTGCAGAGGGCGTGGCCGTAATCGCCGACGGATATTGGCAGGCCTCTCAAGGCCGCAATGCCGTTAAGGTGGAGTGGGACACATCGATTGTCGAAAAAGTCGACAGCGAACAGCAACTCGCGCAATACCGCGAAATGGCCGCTCGCCCCGGTCCGCGCCAGTTCGATTCCGACATGGCGCCGTTGGAAATGGCGCCCCTGAAACTAGAAGCTGAATTCGTGTTCCCGTATCTCGCCCACGCGGCGATGGAACCGCTGAACTGCACTGTTGCGCTCGCCGAGAGAGGGGCCGAATTGTGGGTTGGCAGCCAGAGCGCAGGATTGGATGCCGGAGCCGCGGCGGGCGTGTTGGGTCTGAAACCCGAGCAGGTTGTCCTGCACGTGCAGATGGCGGGCGGAGGTTTTGGCAGACGCCTCTCAAGCACGAGCGATACCGTGATCGAAGCCTGCGAAATCGCTAAGGCGGTTCGCGCCGCCGGGCTGAACGCGCCGGTGCGCACGATCTGGAGCCGAGAGGACGATATGAGGGGCGGCTATTACCGTCCCATGCACCTGCACCGCGCTCGCATCGGCTTTGACGAAGAAGGCAATGTGCTGGCCTGGGATCACAGCATCGTCGGCCAGTCCGTACTTGCGGGATCAGTGTTCGAGCAGGTCGAGGTGAAGAACGGCATCGACCCCACCGCGACCGAGGGCATGCGCAACCCCTATCCGCTCCCGATGCGCCTTACGGTGCATCACCCCAAGATTAACGTGCCGGTGCTTTGGTGGCGTAGCGTGGGCTCCACTCACACCGCTTTCGTCATGGAGACCTTGCTCGACGAGATCGCTCGCACGACCGACCAAGACCCTGTGGCCTACCGCATGCGGCTCTTCGGTGATCAGCACACCCGCCACCGTGACGCACTGCAACTGGCCGTGGACAAGAGCGGCTACGGCAAGACGCAGATTCCCGAGGGTCGAGCCTGGGGTGTGGCCATGCACGAGTCTTTCAGTTCAGTGGTGGCCTATGTGGTCGAAGCCTCCGCCACTGACGGACAACCGGTGCTGCACCGGGTCACCGCCGGTGTGCACTGCAATCTTGTGGTGAATCCTAGAACCGTTGAAGCCCAAGTGCAGGGCGCGGCAGTGATGGGCCTGTCAATGTGCCTGGCGGGATCTGCAATAACGCTCAAGGACGGCGTCGTCGAACAGAGCAACTTTAGCGAGTATGCCGTGGCGCGCTTGACGGATGTGCCGGAATTCAACATCCACATCGTGCCAAGCGCCGAACCGCCCACCGGCATGGGTGAGCCCGGTCTACCACCCTTGGCTCCGGCATTTGCCAACGCCATCGCACGGCTCACCGGAAAGCCGGTGCGCCAGTTGCCCTTCAATCTGAAGTAGTCCGCCCTGAAGAACGGCTAAGAATCCTCTCTGATTGGGGTCGTTTTGGTCAAGATGCTCCTGCACTTTTTTCTGGACCGTTGCGTGGGTCACTCGCTTCTCTTCGCGGTCAGCGCTTGGGCCGCCGCATGATGGGGTCAGGAGGGCGAGGCGTCTCAATCTGTTTCACGACCTTGCCGCGCTTGGGCCGGCAGGTTCGGGATACTCGACGAGATCGCCTCGCCCATCGTCCCAAGGGAACGATCCAGGCATCGCCCTTTCGGGCGAAGGCTTTGTTCGTGTTGCTTGCTCCTCGATCTGTCTCAGTTCACGCGGGCCAGGTGAACAGGCTCCTTTCCAAAGCGGAACTCGGTCGCGTGGGCCCACATGCGATGCAGAATGACGGCCAGTTTGCGGGCGACCGCGACCCGGGCTCGTGCCATGCCGCGCCGCCTGGCCATGTTCATGCCCCATGCTCTGAGGCTCGACCACTTCTTCGATCGCACCAGCAGTGTGTGGGCCGCCTCATAAAGCGCGGTGCGTGCAAGTTCGTCGCCGCATCGGCTGACCTTCCCTGGATGTCGGTTTCGCCGGACTGGTAGCGTGCCGGCGTCAGACCAGATGCGCCCCCACCACCTGCGACGAGCCGAACCGCTCAGGCCGGTCGATCGTGGCGCGGAAGGCGAGCGCGGTGATCGGCCCGACGCTCGGCGCGCTCTTCAGCCGCCGGCAGACTTCTTCATTGCGGACGATGTCGACAACCTGCTTCGTCAGGCGGGCGAACTCTCTCAACATGACACCGAGGATTGCAAGCAGCGGCTCGACCATCGCCATCACTTCGGCGTCGGCGCCCGTCAGCTCACGCACGCGGCCGGCAAACGCGCTGCCCGACGGCGGGCCCCTTGACGCCGGCCTCGCGCAGGATCGCCCGCACTACGTTCTCAATCGAACGCATCTCGTTCAGCACCGTGCGGCGGGCAACCAGCAGCGAACGCCACAGCCGGCACTGCCTGCTCTTGACATGCACCTGCCGATACCAGCCAGTGCGCATGATCTGCGCCAGCGCGCGGGCGTCATTGCGGTCGGTCTTGTTGGGCATCGTCTTCATCGCCGCCTTGGCCTGCCGCGTCTCGATGCAGGTCGCCGGCAAGCCTTCGGCGTGTAGTCCATCGTGAAGCCAGGCCGTCAGCGAGCACGCTTCCAGGCCGATCCGCTCAAGCGGCAAGCCGGTCCCCTTCAGCGCGTCACGCAATGCCTGCGGATCGCTCAACGCTCTCGCCTCCTTCACGATCCGGCCAGTCTCGTCGGCAATGCAAATAGAGGTCTCTTCCAAAGACACGTCAAGTCCGGCAAAGTACTTCATGGCTGCTCCTTCCAAATGTTTGTGGCGACTCACATCGACCACGTTTTCACATTTCGATAGGAGCAGCCGCCATCATCTGGCTCGGGAGAGACCCCAAATCACCCTATCTGTTTTGAAAATCAGGGATGGGCGTTTCTGCGGATAAGATTGCCGCCCATAGCGAGGATCATGGCGTGAGAGACGTCGATGCGCTTCTCGTAGTCGCGCACGAGCCTCCGCCACCGCGTCATCAAGCCGAAGGTTCGCTCGACGACCCAGCGGCGGGGCAAGACTTCGGAGCCCTTCTGGTCGTCGGATCGGCGGATGATCTCGACCACGAAATCCAGATCAGGCGGCCTTGTACATGAGCTTGAGCCGATCGTAGGCGCCGTCGGCGAACAGGTGGTTCACCCAGGGCCAGAGCGCCGATCCCGGTGAGAAGCAAGGCCCCGCGAAAGACGTCCAATGCCGGCAAAGCGAAAAAGAGGTAGGAGGCGCTTGACGTTAAACCGCCGAATAGAAGAAGCCAGTCGGTGAAGACCACCGAAAGCGGCGGAGTTCGTGGCTTCGACGCCGGCAAGAAGGTCAAGGGCCGCAAGCGGCACATCGTCGTCGACTCGCTGGGCCTGTTGGTCGGCGTCGTCGTTCACGCCGCCGACATCCAGAACCGCGACGGCGCGCCGGCCGTCCTGAAATCCATACTCGAGCGCTGGCCGTGGCTGCGCCATGTCTTTGCCGATGGTGGCTATGCAGGGCCGAAACTGCGGGGCGCCCTGCAAAAGATCGGCAAGTTTACGATGGAGATCGTCAAGCGGTCGGACAGCGCCAAAGGCTTCGAAGTCCTGCCGCGCCGATGGGGTCGTCGAGCGGACCTTCGCATGGCTGGGCAGATGCCGAAGGCTGGCCAAGAACTTCGAGCGATCCATCGAATCCGCACAGGCCTGGGTCTTCATCGCAAACATCCGCATGCTCACCCGACGGCTCGCAAGGACCTGAAAACACGGCGGCCATTCCGATTCAGACACTAAGCACCAAAAAGTGAGCAGCCTGAAGGATGAGGCGCAGATTATGCGTGGCAGCCACGATATTGGCGGCATCGCCAGTATGGCCGAAGAGGAAGTTACGGTCCAGCCTACCATTGGTCTTCATATGACCGGCCTCGATTGCCGATCGCCGTTTGAGTTCGCGTCGCATGGTAGCAGTCAGGCCGCGCTTCTGCCCGGCGATGACGACGGTGGCGTCGCACAGGTAATCATGCTGCCCTTGACGACAGATGCGCTCAGGATGCCGCCGATTTCCACCGCCTGTCCGATGGTCGCATCTAGCGTTAAAGGTTAACCCGAAAAATTCACGGGGGTTGGCGGATGTGGAGCAAGCTGTTGAAAATGACGTAGGATTTGGTTGCTTAAGCCGATCCGAACCATTTCCCGGAGACCACGCCATGAATGACCTTACGCTGCCGCTGAGCGGTTTGTCATCAGTCGGCGGCAAGTCCGTCGTCGCCCGTTTTGACGGCGGCATGCTGTCGTCCAGCAGCGGCGTTCTGGCTTTGGCCGAGGTGGAAAAGCGGTTGCGGGTGGCTGAGCGTCTAGAGCACGTCCTGTGATCGATGAATCGATTGTGATGTGACGGCTGCGTTTTGTGCTGATTCAACATCCACCTCGATGGAGGTGGACGATGGGAAGAGCATTGAGCGGTGATCTTCGGTCGCGGGTCTTGAAGGCTTCGGACGAGGGCATGTCGGCGCGGCAAGCGGCGGCGCGGTTGGGCGTGGGAGCGTCCAGCGCGATCCGCTGGATTGCGCGGGCGAAGATCGGCGAACTGGCGCCACGCCCGCAGGGCCGCCGCCGCGCCTCCAGCCTCGATGCGCATGAAGCCTTCATAGTCGGGCTGATCGAGGAGCGCCAGGACAATCACGCTGAACGAGATGGTGGAGCGGCTCGTCGCCGAGCGATCAGTGCGGATCAGCCGCAGCGCCTTGAGCGCCTGGCTTCGCGGTCACGGCTGGACATTCAAAAAAAGTCCGCGCACGCACTGGAGCAGGGTCGCCTCGACATCCTGAAGCGGCGCCGGGACTGGTTCGACGGCCAGCTCGATCTTGATCCGGCGAAGCTCGTGTTCATCGATGAGACCGGCCTCTCCACAAAGATGGCCCGCCTGCGTGGAAGAGCGCCGCGCGGCGAGCGCTGCCGGGCCGGCGTGCCGCATGGCCACTGGAAGACCACGACCGTCACCGGAGCGCTGCGGCTGACGGGCATGACTGCGCCTTTCATCTACGACGGCGCCATGAACGGCAACGTGTTCCTGGCCTATGTCGAGCAGGTGCTGGTCCCTACATTGTCGGAGGGCGACGTAGTCGTCATGGACAACCTGCCCGCCCACAAGGCCGCCGGCGTGCGCGACGCGATTGAGGCCGCAGGCGCGAGCCTGCTCTAGTTGCCGCCCTACAGTCCCGACTTCAATCCGTGTATGGATGGCTCCTGCGGGTCAAGGGTATCGGATCGGGTTTGGTGAACAGGTCGGTTGCGGCCATGTATACGGCGTCTGAATGTGCAACGGGATCGCTGCGCGCCCTGATGAATATCCGCTTGGAGAACAGGTCCCACTCAATCGAGCGCGCTCGAGGCGCTTCGGATTGATCGGGGTGTCCTGGTTCTTCGTCTCCGTTTGTTCGCCATCACCTCACTTTGCCCTGACCATTCCGAGAGCCTGTCAGGCTGACTGCGGCTCGTAACGCGATCCGTCCCTCAGGACGGCGAATATTGTTCGTGCCATGCGATGCGCCAAAGCGACGGCGACGATCTTCGTCTTCTTTCGCATCAGCATGCCCGATAGCCAGTCCGAGCTCGGCTCGCGCTTGAGTCTGCATCTGAGCATGATCTGCGCCATGGCGCCCAGATACAGCAAGCGTCGGATATAACGATTGCCCATCTTCGAGATCCGACCCACCCTCTGCTTGCCTCCGGTGGAGTGCGGCTTGGGAGTGAGGCCGAGCCAGGCGGCATAGTCCCTTGCGCTGCCGAAATTGTCGACATCCGGCGTCGTCGCCGCGATGATCGTCGCCGACAGCATCCCCACACCTGGGATTGTGGCTAGACGCTGGCTTGTCTCGCTTTGCGCGTAGGTCTCTTCGAGCTCGTCGGTCAGCCGCTCGATCCGCTTGTCCGTCTCGGCCAACTGATCGAAGAGCAAACTCACAGGCATTCGAGCTACTTCCGGCAGTTGATCCAGTTGATCCTTCAGTCGATTGACGTTCTGCGCGCCCTTCGCCGCGATGACGCCGAACTCCGTCATGTGGGCCCGGATCGCGTTGCCGATCTGCGTGCGCTGGCGAACCAGAAAGTCTCGCGTGCGGTGAAGAACCAGAACCGACGAGCAGGCTTCGCTCTTGATGGCGACAAACCGCATGGAGGGGCGTGTCACGGCTTCACAGATGGCGGCCGCATCCGCAGCATCCGTCTTCCCGCGCTTCACGTAAGGCTTCACATAGGAGGGCGGCATCAGCCGGACGTCGTGCCCCATCTCCAGAAGCCTGCGCCCCCAATCGTGAGAACCTGCGCAAGCCTCCATGCCGATCAGGCATCGTGGACGCTTCTGGAAAAACACCAGCAACTGGTTGCGGCGAAGCTGACGGCGTACGAGAACCCGACCGTTCCCATCGACACCATGGATCTGGAAGACACTCTTTGCGAGGTCGATGCCAACTGTGGCAAGTTCTGACATGGATGGCTCCTTTGCTCGGGTCCCAACTATGGCGCAATGCGACGCCGGGAGCAGGAGCCATCCACACCATCAATTGAGAACGCCTTCGCCAAACTCAAGGCGCTGCTGCGAGCAAAGGCCGAGAGAACCATCAAGGCTCTCTGGGACGCGGTCGGCGCACCTCTTCACCCCAGCCGAATGTGCCAACTACTTCAAAGCCGTAGGATATGAACCTGGATTAGACAGGACGTTGCATCGACGATCCGCGCTGCCCGGACCAGGTCGTCCACAGCCTGGCGGACATGATCGCGCTTTCGCATGAAGATGATCGCCGCCGGCTACGAGGACGGCAACGACGCCAACCGGCTGCGCCGCGATCCGGTCTTCAAGATGGCCCAGGATGCGNTCCGCGCTGCCCGGACCAGGTCGTCCACAGCCTGGCGGACATGATCGACTTTCGCATGAAGATGATCGGCGCCGGCTACGAGGACGGCAACGACGCCAACCGGCTGCGCCGCGATCCGGTCTTCAAGATGGCCCAGGATGCGATGCCGTCGGGTCGGGATCTGGCGTCGCAATCGACGCTGTGCCGGCTGGAGAACCTACCCGGCGTGCGGGAGCTGGTCGCGATGGGACGGGCGATGGTCGATCTCTATTGCGCCTCGTTCCGGCAGGTGCCGAAGCGGATTGTACTCGACATTGACGACACCTTCGACGCTGTGCACGGAGGCCAACAGCTCCGCCTGTTCAATGCCCCCCATGACGAGTACGGCTTCCAGCCGATCGTCGTGTTCGATGGTGCTGGACGGTTCGTCAGCGCGATCCTGCGACCGGCCAAGCGGCCGAGTGGGGCTGAGATCCGCCCCCACCCGCGCCGTCTGGTGCGGGCGATCCNGGTGCGGGAGCTGGTCGCGATGGGACGGGCGATGGTCGATCTCTATTGCGCCTCGTTCCGGCAAGTGCCGAAGCGGATCGTACTCGACATTGACGACACCTTCGACGCTGTGCACGGAGGCCAACAGCTTCGCCTGTTCAATGCCCACCATACGAGTACGGCTTCCAGCCGATCGTCGTGTTCGATGGTGCGGGACGGTTCGTCAGCGCGATCCTGCGACCGGCCAAGCGGCCGAGTGGGGCTGAGATCCGCCCCCACCTGCGCCGTCTGGTGCGGGCGATCCGGATCAACTGGCCGAACATTCGAATCCTGCTCCGCGGGGATAGCCATTATTGCAACCCAGGTCATCGACTGGTGCTGCGCGTCGACTTCATCTTTGGCCTCGCGCCCACCACGACCCTGCGCAAGCATGTGGCGGATCTGGAGGCCAGCACGACAGCACGCCTGGAAGCGTCGGCCAAGAGAGGCAAGGTCCGCATGTTCAAGNTTCGAATCCTGCTCCGCGGCGATAGCCATTATTGCAGCCCGCAAGGTCATCGACTGGTGCCGCGCCAACGACGTCGACTTCATCTTTGGCCTCGCGCCCACCACGACCCTGCGCAAGCATGTCGTGGATCTGGAGGCCAGCACAACGGCGCGCTTCGAAGCGTCACCAAGACAGGCAAGATCCGCAGGCTGCGATTGCGCCTCATCAAAATCGCTGCGCGGGTGGTCGAGATGAAAACCCAAATCCGCCTGCACCTGCCGACATCGTGCCCCGACCAGCGCATCCTGCGCATCGTCCTCGATCGCATCCCTCAACTCGCGACATAACGATGGGGCGCAGGCGCCCCGAAACGAACCCGCCGACCGCAACCTGCAAACCCCCGCCTGCCATCACGACGGATCATCGCCGGCACCCGACGAGGCTTGTCAAAATGCACCCCGAGGGCGGCCAGATCGCCGATGCAGGCCGCCGAAAGCTCATCGCCGTGCATCAAGGCGGCTAGAGCATAATCTGACCTGATGGAATCGCGAGGGATTCCCCATCGGGGAGAATATCTGATTCATCATGTCGGCTGGGTATGGAGGCCAGCAGGCATGGTTAGAGCCATATCGGAGGATTTGCGTTCGCGAGTGATCGCAGCGGTTGAGAGTGGTCTGTCGCGGCGGGCTGCGGCGGATCGTTTCGGTGTTGCCGCGGCAAGCGCGGTCCGCTGGGTCCGCGAATGGCGAGAGAGCGGCGCGACGCGGGCAAAGCCCCAAGGCGGAGACAAGCGCTCCCAGCGGATCGAAGCCTACCGGGATACGATCCTAGCGGTGATCGAAGGTCAGGACGACATCACACTGGTCGAGTTGGCTGAATTTCTCAGGGCGGAGCATGCGGTCGTGTTCGCGCCGAGCACGATCTGGCGCTTTCTCGACCGTCACTCGATGACCTTCAAAAAAAACAGCGCACGCCAGCGAGCAGGATCGGCCCGACGTGCTCGCGCGGCGACGCGCCTGGTTCAAGGCCCAGCCTGATCTCGATCCCGAACGGTTGGTCTTTATCGACGAGACCGGCGCATCGACGAAGATGGCTCGTCTGCGTGGACGGGCAAAGCGGGGCATGCGGTGCCGATCTCCGATCCCGCACGGGCACTGGAAAACGACTACTTTTACAGGCGCATTGCGCCTGACGGGCATGACTGCGCCGATGGTCCTCGACGGACCGATGACGGGTGAATGGTTCGCCGCTTATGCCGAGCATGTATTGGCGCCTACGCTTCGAGTTGGTGACATCGTCATCCTCGACAACCTGCCCGCTCACAAAGTCGCCGCCGCCCGCCAAGCGATCGAAGCGGCCGGCGCGCGAATGCTCTTCCTACCGCCTTACAGCCCCGACTTTAACCCGATCGAGAATGCCTTCTCCAAGCTGAAGTCGATCCTCAGGAAAGCCGCCGCACGCAACATCCCCGAGCTTTGGGACGCTATCCGCGACGCCTTGCCACGCTTCACCGCCGAGGAGTGCTCAAACTACTTCTGCGCCGCAGGATACGAGCCTGAGTGATCAGATTCTGCTCTAGTCGGCCGGACAAAGTTTCGCCAATTGAGTGGATCCCTCACCACTCGGACAATCCGTGTAAACTCCAACGAAACACCTCGACTGCGCGCTCCGCGACGTCCCGTTTCCACGCAGCTTCGTCGCAATAATATGCGTCACGCATGTTCTGCTTAATTTCCCGCGTTAAGCGCGGGTCGTTCGATGCGCGAGCATGCAACCAATGGTCTCCTCGAAGTGCACTCAAAACCTGCTCCAATTCAACGGTGCCATATTCGAGCGTCACGCAGGTGCGTTCGGCCGTGGGCAGGGTTTCTGCAACAGCGATCGCACTGTAGCCCGTAATGGCTGCCGATGATGATGAGCCGTTCTCTGCCGTTGTTACCGCGCCTCGATACCAAGTCTGAGCTCGCTGGTATTCTGGATCCAACGGACCACGTTCGAACTGAATTTCGCCATACCCGCGGGGGCCAAGCCCACTATGGATGTCGATGACGCATACACGTTCTCGTTGGGAACCATACTCGGAAAGCAGCCGTCGCCAGAGCGAATTCGAAAAGGCAGGAGATCGACCCCCAAAAAAAAGGCCGTCGGCGAACTCGTATTGGCCCCGCGTCACTGCCGAGATGAAGTTGTCATACCCGTTGGCCTCCGCGTAAAGGCGGAGTGCGCTTTCTGCAGCGTCTCTAGAGGGGCCTTCCCAGTATTCTGGGAGTAGGCTGCCATGCAATTTCCGGTACTCATCATTTTTCGGGAACGGCTTCTTATGGTCGACGAAATTTCGATTGAGGTCAACGTTGTCCTCGTTCACTCGCCTCAGATGTGCGAAACCGTACGGATTAAGCGCGTGGACCAGCAACACGGCAGTGTCGCTGGTCCACTCGTTGACGATCCTATCTTCTAGAAGTCCGACAAGGCATCCAGAGCCGCAGAGGCCTTCAACGCCATGTAGTCCTGTCGCTACGATTGCCAGGTTCGGTAGCGTTGTGTCCCCAAACAGGGCCACGTCCGTAGATAAGACTTCGTCGCTCGGTCCGCGGCCGGGATGGCGAAACTCGGCAAGAGCCGCGCGCGCTTGCGTAGCGGCATCACGAAACTTGAGCCTTGCTCCCTGATAATCGGCGGAGAAATAGCTGTCCACAGTTAGCATCGTCCACTCCAGGGCCGGCGTGACGCACGGCTGATCGATTGACAATCGGTGCGGTGAGGCGATGGGCCAAGTTCCTATTGGCCCGTCACTCTCGTCCCTTCCTAGCGCGGCGCGGAATTAAAGAGGCGGTCCAGGCGTCTAGTCAGTATTATCCCGGGGATGCTGATCGCCAGAAACAAAAATCCGACCAACGATATAGGTTCGAGATAGCGGTAATAGATGTTCGCTTCTTGCCGCGCTACACCCATAACCTCCATGAGTGAAATGACTGACAAGATAGGAGTTTCTTTGAACATCGCGATGAAGTAGTTGGCCAGGGCTGGTATCATTGGCGGGATGGCTTGGGGCAAAATGATCTGCCACCAGGTGTGCCAGGAAGAGAGATTGCAAGCTTTCGCAGCATCCCATTGGCCGCGCGCTACATTGTCGATCCCGCCGCGATAGACCTCGGATGTATATGCGGCATAATGCAAGCCCAGACCGAAAACGCCGCAAGTGAGTGGGGATAGGATAATGCCCCAATCGGGAAGAATGTAGAACAAGAAATACAACTGTACGAGCAGTGGCGTCCGTCGAATGAACTCGACGAAAAACCTGGTCGCGCGCCGCAAAGCTGCGCTTTGAACACGTTGACCGAAGGCGAAGAGCAACCCAAGTGTCATCGCCAGGGCCGAGCCAAGCAGCGTGGCTTCGATAGTCACCAACAAGCCGGCCAACATGTCTGGCAGGATTTTGCCTACGAATTGCCAGTCCCAGGTCATGAGGTCAGGGTTTCCAGCTTCGGTCGAGGCCAAGGTTAACGCGCCGCTCCAGGCTTCGCGTGCCCCACGCGATCACAGACGCCAAAATGAAATACACAACGAGGATTGATAGATATGGCCCCGCGGTCTGGCCGGTCTGCATCCGTACGATTTGCGCATTGAAGGTCATGTCCGCCAGCGAGATAAGCGAAACAACTGAAGTCGCCTTTAGGAGTTCAATTCCGGCATTGGCGAGGGCTGGAAGCATGATGACGAACGCCTGCGGTAAAACGATGTGCCTCAACGACTGACTGCGGCTGAGATTCAGGGCCACTGCCGCTTCAAGTTGGTCTTTCGGGACAGCGCGCACGGCTGCCCGGACGACTTCGGCTGCATAGGCTCCCACGTTCAGTCCGATCGCTAGCGAACCAGCTTGGAAAGGAGAAAGGCGGACGTCAAACAGTGGCAGTGCGAAATAAACCCAAAAAAGCTGAACGATCACGGACGTACCGCGAAAGAATTCAATGTAGGCGGTGCTAATCCAGCGAATTGGTGCGACTCGCGATAACCTGCCCAAACCGGCGAGCAGCGCCGCTGGCAAGGCGATAAGGCTGCCGGCAATCGTAATTTCAACTGTGACCCACGCACCTTGAAGGATGAGCAGGAAGTAACCGAAGCCTTGATCGACTAACCACATTGAGAACATACCTTCGCTGGTTCTGACGCGATCGGCCAGCCGTTTGGAGCCATATCAAAGACGTTGGCCAGCAGCTATGATCTTCTTCAAGAACGCTCTTGTCCGTTCGCAGAACGGCTCGCGAAAGATTTTCTCGGGAGTTCCTTCTTCGACGATTGAGCCTGCGTCCATAAAGAGCACACGGTCAGCAAAATCATGGGCAAAGCTCATCTCATGCGTGACGAGCAACATAGTCACGTCCGTCTCTTGTCCCAGTTTGGTGATCACCGCGAGCACCTCCTCGACGAGTTCCGGGTCCAGGGCGGACGTAATTTCATCGAACAGAAGTATCTGTGGCTTTAGCGCCAGCGCCCTGGCGATACCGACCCGCTGCTTCTGTCCTCCAGACAATGCTGCTGGACGTTCGTTTGCCTTGTCCTCAAGCCCGACAATCTTAAGGAGATCGAGGCCGGCCCGTCGTGCCTCTGTCGGGCTGTTCTGTTTCGTCAGAATCGGTGCCAGGGTGACGTTTTCCAGAACCGTCTTATGTGGAAAGAGGTTGAAGTGCTGAAACACCATTCCAAGCTGGCTTCGCATGCGGGTCAAATGCCGACTAGAGGCTGCTTGCCGCGAGCCGTTTCGCACTTCTGAGAATACCGATTGCCCTCCAACAAGGACATCTCCGCCGTCGATGTTTTCCAGCGTCATCAATATCCGCAACACGGTGGTCTTGCCCGAACCTGAAGGCCCGATCAATGCCAGTCGTTCTCCGCTCTGCACAGAGAAAGACAGGTCATTGAGAATGGATTTTCCGCCATAGTGCTTGCGGACGCCCCGAAACTCGACAGCAGGGTTCGTCATACCGGAGATCCTTGCGTTATATTCAGCTAAACGGACCTCCGCTCAAAAGCCTCTGCGGCGGCGTCCAATCCCCACGTTGCTGGACACCGCCCGTCAGCAGGACTTCATTGTGAAGCGGAACACAGAGCAGCGGTCGTCTGGCCCTCACGCAAGCGTACGTGCGATGACAGGCCATACTTTGCCATGATCGCTGCATACTGGCCGTTGGCGACAATCTTCGCCAACCCTTGATTGTAAAGGTCGCGCAGGGCGACGTCTTCCTTTTTGAACGCGGCGCCACCGCAGCCGATTGGAGTGCCCTTGACGGGAAAAACAACTGCCAGGTTGGCATCCGGGCTCTGTTTTTGTAGGGCCTCCAAGGAGGCATCCGGCAGTGCGAACAGATCAATGCGATCGTCTTGGAGCATCTTGAGGGCACTGACGCCGTCAGGGAAAATTACCATGTTCTGAGGCGAAACACCGGCTTCAGTCGCAAACCGCTGCTCAGAGCAGCCGCCACAGACACCTATGCGAAGGTTCCCCTCTGCGACATCCTTGTAACTTTGAATTTTTGCCTGGAGGGTCTTCTTCATCAGAAAGCCCTCGGAATTGCAAACAACCGGCTCTGAGTAGATGACCTGCTCACAACGGGCAGGTTTGATGAATAGAGCACCTGACGAGATGATATCGACACGGTCTGCCTGCAGCGCGGGGATCATCGCGCCGTAGTCCATCACCTGCGCCGCATAATTGGAAACACCGGTTGCCGCCAGCGCCTCACGATCAACCTCGGGGCCGACGCCTGAGAGGGTGCCGTCCGATCCCACGATCATCCACGGTGCCTCGTTCGCAACGCCTGACGTAATTGTGCCCTTCTGCTTGAGCGCGCTGACTTCATCCTCAGCTTCGGCTGCCCGAATGCCCATCGACGCGAGCAGAAGAACGGCGATTCCAGCTACCGCCCAGAATGTGCGTTGGTGAGGAATGGAATTAAGGAAGTTTCTCATGTTCGTTCCCCTTTATTATCTTTTTGAGGTGGCAACGCTTATGCGCCGCACCGAAATCGGCGGACCAAAAGCTCCCACCAGCAAAGCCGCTCTACGCACGCGGCACCGATTGTGCGCGGCCTTCGCTTTCCGGCCGATTACGTGCCACAGTTCCAGCAGAGGACATGCATGTCAATCGTGAAATTGGCATGATCCATTTGCTCGCAGATCCTAAACTCCCCGTCGTTGCACTGATTTTGAATCTGCATATGGCGAGTGCGTGGGAGAAGCTTGGTGACGAAAGCTCAACTATCGCTCATGGCGGCAAGGTCGGCTCAGGGTCGCTGACGAGCAGGCGCGCCAACGTTTCTACTCCTCGCTTAAAATCGTCATCGTCGCGAACGGAATCGCCGATCGTTAGCCTCACCGCGTGTGGGTCCGCCTCCCGACCGACGATGAAAGGATCCGGTCCGGTGACCAAAACCCCCCTCCGTCTGGCCTCTTCGACGAAAGGGCCCGTGCGCCAGAGCCCGGGGAGAGGTAACCAAACGTGCAGCGATGTCGGGCACGTATTTTTTTGAACATCTTTTAGAGCCCGATGGAGGATCTTGTGGCGCTGCACAAGCTTCTGCCTTTGCCAGGCAATCAATTCAGTTGTTGTCCCATCGGAAAGCCATCTGCAACTGATCTCGGCGACGAACGAATTCGACATCCAACCTGTCGTCCTTAGCCGCGAAACTGCTCTCGAAACCAGATCCTCGGGGACCAGCAGATAACCGGTCCTAAGGGAATGCATTACGCTCTTGGAAAAGCTTGTCGCGTAGCACGTCCGCTCTGGAGCGAACGCAGCTATTGGAGGCGGCCGCCTTTCGACAAGCGGACCGAAGACGTCATCCTCTATGATCCAGACGTTGAACCTTCTCGCGACCTCAGCGATAGCGCGTCGTCGTTCCTCGTCCATAAAGCTCGCGGTTGGATTGTTGAGGGTTGGGGTCAGGCAGACTGCTTTTACCGGTTCACGGCTGCACAGGGCGGCAAAAACGTCCGGAAGCACGCCGCTCTCGTCGCTGGCTAACCCCCGCAGCTGCAGTTTTAGGATCGTGGCCGCTGTGATGATGCTGCTGTCGACGAGATGATCGGTTGCGACGACATCGCCGGGCTCCGTCAGAGATGCAAGCGCGACCCAAAGGCCATGCTGGCAGCCATTCGTAATCAATATCGTCTCTGAAGAAGCCTTCAGACCTAAGGCCTTCAGCCAATCGGCGCCCAAGCTTCGATGATGATGCAATCCCACGATCGGCCTGTGTGCGAGCAGGGATTCGAGCTCTCGCGACTTCGATAGCGCCGCTAGCATATCTCGGAGAGCCTGGACATGCTTGTCTCCGACTATTGGCGCCATAGTCGAGAAGTCCAAAAGGTCTTCTTCGCTTTTGTCGACGATTGAGCCGGGCACTCTGTCTAGATTCGCGTACCGCACGTAGGTGCCGCGCCCGACCTCCCCGGATACCAGACCGCGGCGCTCGAGTTCGGCATAGGCCCGAAAGACGGTCTGAACACTGACCCCCATGCGAAATGACAGGTCGCGCTGAGGAGCCAATCTTTCCCCCGGCCGAAGTTCGCCGGAATCGATCGCGGCGGCGATGGCGTCCGCGATTGCTTGGTACCTCGCGCCCTTTAATGAGGATAGCACGGGCTTCCAAGTCCAACGCATGTTCTCCCTCTTTGCCAGATATTGTGCTGATCCAATACAGCAATTGACATGGTCAGCAAGCGTCGTATCACCTGTGACGCGAAATGCAAAGGGATCCACGATGCCTCAGTTCGGATTGGAAGAATACGCGCGCCGCCTTGCGAGAACCAAGGAAGAGATGATGCAGCGCCGGATCGAGGTGCTGCTGATCACCTCGCCGGAAAATATGAACTATCTAACCGGCTACGACGCTTGGTCGTTCTACACGCACCAGATGGTTATCGTCGCGCTCGATCATCAGCCGGTTTGGGTGGGCCGTGGCATCGATGTTCCATGTGCGACCAGCACGGCATATCTGCCGTCGAGCGATGTAATTGGATACCCCGACCACTATGTTCAGTCGACGGAGCGACATCCTATGGAGTTTGTCGCCCAAGAGCTTGACCGAAGAGGACTCGGCAATCGCGTCGTCGGTGTCGAAATGGACAACTACTTCTTTACCGCACGATGCTTTGAGCGGCTGCAATCCTCGCTGCCCAACTGCACCTTCAAGGACGGCTCGAACCTGGTCAACTGGGTTCGCATCATCAAATCAGAGGCGGAGGTCGAACTCATAAAACAGGCTGGCGTCATAGCAGATTGCGCGATGCGGGCGGGTATCGATGCCATCACCCCGTCCATGAGGCAATGCGACTTGGCTGCGCGGATCATGCAGGCCCAGATCACTGGGACAGAGTCATTCGGAGGCGCTGTCCCTGGCGGGTTGGTCATGGGGATTGGCCCCCGAGCAGACGCACCCCACCTTTCCTGGACCGACGATCCCGTAGGCAGTGACGTAGTGGTGAACATCGAACTTGGCGGCTGTCGGGCTCGCTATCATGCCGGTCTGGCGAGAAGTGTTTATTTGGGCACCCCACCTGGGCAATTGCGTCAACTTGCTGCTGTTGTGCGAGAAGGAATGGAGACCGTGCTCTCTGCCATCGCTCCGGGACGAGTATGCTCGGAAATGGAGGAAGTCTGGCGGAACGTGATTTCGCGACACGGTCTGAACAAATCGTCTCGAATTGGTTATTCCATCGGCCTGGGCTATCCGCCCGATTGGGGTGAACACACGGCCAGCCTGAGGCCGGGCGATACGACCGAACTCCAGCCCAATATGATTTTTCACGTAATTCTTGGGATGTGGCAGGGCGAACTCAGCTTTGTCCTGAGTGAGACCATTCGCGTGACGGAAAAGGGCTGCGAATCCTTTTCCCGAATGCCGCGTGAATTGTTTGCCGTCTCCTAAAGGGAGCATTTCATGACTTCGAGCCCGGTAGTAACTCCGCTAGGCCTACTTCGCCTCGACGAGCCTAAACCAAGGGGCTGCCCGTCGCGGTGTTTGGGTCAGACCGGAGTTTTCCCACAGGGTGTGATCGAGGAGGTTGTCAAAGAGGTGTCTGTACCCGACATACTTCACGATCTCCCTCATGTACGGGATGCTTATCTACAAGCCGCTCGTCGGCTGAAGGATCGTGGATGTTCAGCGATTATCTCGAATTGCGGGTACTCGGTATTATATCATAACATGATCAAAGAAACCGTTGGCCTGCCCACGCTGACGTCTAGCCTACTGCTTCTTCCTGTTCTCGCAGCTATTACACCCGCGAGACAGAAGATTGCAATCATCTGCTTTGATTCCACGGCCCTATCTGACGCGCATTTGCGTGCCGCGTGGCCGCAACTGCAGGAAGGCAGAATCACAAAGGCGGGGATTGAGGGAACTGAAGCCTGGCGGCAGATAAACCGACCTGACGCGGTCTACGACTGGGATCTAATCGGCGCTACACTGAACCGACTTTGCGAAAGCTCGTTGCGCAACGAAAATCTCGGCGCGATCATCGTCGAATGCTGTGCGTTTTCGCCCTTTGTGGATCAGATTCAAAGTGTGCTTCAGCGTCCCACCTTTGACATCATTTCTGCAGTGCACGCGTCGCTATCCCAGTCATGATCACCTGATGCGATACGCCGCTTTCAATTCCCGCCCGCGCAGGTACGCACGGTTTTTCTTGCCCGGGGGCCGAAGGCGACCGCTTCCTAGCCGAGAACAAGGTCGGGGTGTTTGGAAATTTGACCACGGGAATGCGCTTGCAGGTCGCATTCCACAGACAACTCACTAGGGATACCGTGCCAACTCTTTCCAACGGTCCTTAAAGAGCTGCGTGGCGTTGACTTGGGGAATTCCTCCAATCGGCGGCAAACGATTGGCCACACCATGCGGAGCGCCTGGGCGCGGGCTTGGCCAGGCTCGGCGTAGACCGGCTTCGGCTTCTCCTGCATATTCGATGTCGATCTTCACCCTCGCCTCAGAGAAGCTGACGATTGATCTCGACGGGGAGATCGACGCCGTTGCCGCCGCGTCTCGCAGAAAGCTCATCTGATCTGAAACTTAGTTCACCGACGCCTTCGGGATAAAGCCGAGGAAGCCGATCAATGTGTTCACGACGCTCATCTGCGCGTGCATCGACGGCGGCTTCGATGTAACAGAGATGCCGAGCGCCACTGGCCGCTTTTCCGGACTTGTAAGCGTCAGGCAAGGCCTGAAACAGTTTGTCGGCCTTGTCCACCAGACGCCGGTATGTGCGGATGGCTGCCCCCGTGGGGACGCGACCGGGCGGCGGAACTTGATCGGCAGCTTGTCGCCGCTGCGCGGGAAAGCTCACCATGTCAGCTGCTAGTGTCGATACCGGGTGTTGGCGCGTTTGTCGACCAGAAATTCATCGAGACGCTCCGCCAGCAATCGCAACGTTGCAACAGATCCTTCAACTAAATTTACAGAACCTTTGCGATTGCAAATCGCTGACGATGGTATTTATCGCAAGTCTGGGTTCAGGCGCGAATAAAAAGCCGACGCGTGGTTGCACTCAGACCGCCGCACAGCACGCAACGGAGGTCAACGCTAATGGCAAGAAGAGCGCTCATCCTGGTTGAAGGCGGTCCATGCGGTTGTGGTCTGCTGTACGTCCAAGCGGCCCAGCGTCTTGGCCTTCATCCAATTATCCTGTCGGCCGATCCAGCGTCCACTCAGTACGACTATTTTGCGTCGGAAAGGTCTGAGACAATCCGCGTCGATACAGATGATCTCGATGCGCTGATTCGCGAATGTTTCCGGCTGAGTGAGACCTATGACATTGCTGGCATCACGAGCCAGGAGGAGGAGGTTTATGCGACAGTCGGCAAGCTCTGCCGGCATTTCAATCTACCGGGACCCAACCCCGCATCCATTGAACGATGCTGCGATAAATTCACTCAACGTCAGCTCCTCGCGGAGGCTGGCGTTCCAATACCTGTTTACCGCGTGGCAGCGAATGCGACGGACGTAGAAAGCTCAGCCGCAGAGATCGGCCTGCCGGTAATTCTTAAGCCAACCGTTGGCGGCGGCAGCAGCGGTGTCCGATTGTGCCGCAACGTCGATGAGTTAGCCGAACACACGGCCTATCTGTTGAGCGGAAAGCACATACGCGTGCCTTCGCCTACCCAGCGCAAATGGCAGTCCTCGCCGGGGATACTCGTCGAAGAATTTGCACAAGGCCCCCATTATACCGTTGACATAATGGGAAATCAGGTCGTTGGGATTGGCACTATTGACTTCGGCCGCCCACCGCATTTCGTCTATCGTGAGAGCACCTATCCAGCTCCGCTGACTGATGACGAGCATGAGCGTATCGCCGATGTGTCGCTGGGCTGTTTGCGAGCTCTCGGCCTTGACTGGGGGCCGACGAACATTGAATTCCGGTGGACGGAGCGTGGCCCAGTCGTAATTGAAGTCAATCCGCGTCTTCCGGGCACGCCCTCTCCCCAACTGGTTCAGCTGGCTTACGGTGTCGATCTCATCACCGAGCACATCAAGCTTGCCATCGGCGAGGAATTCGATTTGCGTAGAAGGCATTCGCACACAGCGGCTGTGCAGTTCCTGGTTGCTGATCGCGATGGCATCCTCGATCGGATCGGTGGCGACAGTCAAGCGGCTTCCGTGCCAGGTGTCGCCGACGTCAAATTCTATGTTGAACTCAAGACGCCGATCGTCAGGAAAGGCGACTGGCGAGACTGTCTCGGACACGTCGCCGCCGCTTCTCCAAGCCGAGCTCAGACCGAGGCGATACTTCGGCGCGCCGTTGACTTGATCGATTGGTCGGTCACACCATTTCCGACCGGTGACGAATAGGAACGATTCTAGGCCCACTCTCTGCTCCAACGCCGGCGGCTTGGCTCGCCGGCTCGAGCTGAGTCAGCATCGCAAGCTTCCTGAAACGAGAAGCGCCCATGCCGTATGGGCGTTGCCAATCAGTCTGCGATAAACGCGCCGAAGTTGCGCCTTCCCTGAGGATTTGACGTACGTCGATAAGCTTTGAGCCCGAGCGGAGTAGTTTGCGTCAGGGCACGGCGCCACAAGTGGACAATCAAGCGAACCGCTTTTCGCCGACGCTCTAGATATCTCATGCCAACAGGGAACCCGACTTGACCACGATTTACTTCGAGGGCTGGAAACTCGCGCTTTCGAGTTGCCGCCAGAACGGATGCCCTCATTGTCGCGTCTCTTCGAGGTGAATTTCAAGCGGCTCGATCCGGGCCCGATGGCACAGCTCATCGACCAGCTACTGGTGCCACTCAGAGACCTGAGGCCAGAGCTTGCACGCTGCGATTAGCGAACGGAGCCCGACATAGGAGGGACTGAGCTCCTGTGCAGCCGACGCCCACCTCCCCACGGTCAGTCAATCCTTGCGCTGACATCTGCAAGTTGGTGGACCGCAGTTTCGGCGATTGAACCGAAGCCTTGGAGCGCCGCAGCCGCCTGTTCTTCCGTCTTGCTCTCGGTGTCTCTGGTAGGCCACTATTTCCGTAAAAGTACCTCTTAGGCGACCTCAACGTACAGGGCCTCAGATGACGGCATCCAACATTCTGTCAGCTTTGTCCGGTCGGCGACGCAGGCTTGTTCGGCCAGTTTCTGATTTTTGCTGGGGCCAAATAGCTGGAAAAAGTGACACAATTTTTTCTTCGCCTCGTTCGGCCAATTGGCACGAGTTTTGAAGCGGCAGCAGGTGGCGACCGCGAGCCGCCGATAACCATCTACCACTACACGGAGGAGCTGACATGAACACCCCCGATCAGCAGACGGCACTGGAGCAAGCCGCACGAAAGCGCATCAAGGATTCCCACGCCCTCGACGGCGACGCCGATCGCTTGGCCCACTTCTATCGCGGATGGGCCAGTGGCTACGATCTGGATGTCGGCCGCGACGGATACTGCGGGCCGATGATCGTGGCCGAACTGACGGGTGCCGTGCAGACAGCCTATTTGGCCAAGGAGCGAGCAGTCATTACAATCCTGGACGCTGGCTGCGGAACGGGCCTGCTAGGAGTCCAGCTGGAACGCCTCGGCTTCCGGTTGATCGAAGGCCTCGATCTCTCCGAGGAGATGGCCGAAAAGGCCCGGCAAACCCGCGTCTACCGCCACGTCCGAGGCGGTGTCGACCTCAACGGGCCGCTCTCCCACTACTCCAGCGCGAGCTATGATATCACGGTCTGCTGCGGTGTCTTGACGCTCGGGCATGTCCGACCGGAAGCACTGCGCGAACTGGCTCGCGTCACGCGCCCGAATGGATTCATCATCGCAAGCACCCGCAGGAGCTATGCCGAGACCGAATGCTTCGAAGAGGAGGTGCGGCGTCTGGAGGATGCGGGCATACTTGTGCCGACACAACGTCTAAAGGACGCCAGATACTTGGCGGAGGAGGACGCACACTATTGGGCTTTCCAGGTGCCCGAGAACCCCAGTGCCAACGGAGGACCGGCCATGACAACGTTGCCGAAAACTCTCTGACGAAAAGCTGACGGCCGATGCGACGCGACACGACAAGCACGAGCCCCTGCGTATGCCCTACCAGGAGTTCGGGTTCTTCTACATTGCTGAGCACGCCCCCCAAAGAATGCACCGCACAAGCTATCCAAGGCTTCCTGACTGTTCTTCACGCAGCCAGTCCACCAAGAAAATGCGCCAATCGTCGCGCCGGCTCCTGTTGCCAAAACAAAGGTGTGCCCATGTCTAAGGATATCGTTGCCAAACTGGACGACAAGCTTCGCGCGAAACGCGAAAGCTTTGACAAGATCCCCCTGGTTGATATAGCGCCGCTTCTCGATGGCAGCAACAAACAGATGGTGGCCAAGGAGATACGTTGGGCCCTGTCGAACACTGGGTTCATGTATGTGAAGAACCACGGTATTGCTCAGGATTTCGTGGATTCGGTATTCGATGTGAGCCGTCGGTTCTTTGATCTGCCGATGTCGCAGAAGATGACATTGCATATTAGCAAATCCGATGTGGCCCTGCGCGGATACATTGAGCCGTTCGGGGAGAACACCGATCCGGGCAAAACGAAAGACCTGAAGGAGTGCTTTGACTTCGGACCTGAACGTTCGACGCTGGAAGGTCCGTTCTTTGGCCCCAACCAGTGGCCCTCAAGTCTGCCCGAGTTTCGGGAACTGACATACGGATACCATCAAAAGATGGTGGACCTCGCGAAAAAACTCTTGCAGGGCATTGCGCTCAGTCTGGACCTGTCGGAAAGCTATTTCGAGAACCTCACGCGCAACCCCATCAGCATTCAGCGCCTGCTTCACTACCCGCCGCAGAGTGGCTGTGTTGGCGAAGAGATCATCGGTATTGGCGCCCACACGGATTACGGGAATCTGACCGTCCTGGCGCAGGACGATGTGGGTGGTCTTCAGGTCATGAACCGCCATGGCGATTGGATCGAGGGCATTCCAATCCACGGCACATTCGTAATCAACATTGGCGATCTGATTCAGCGGCTCACGAACGATCTATACTTGGCGAACATGCACCGCGTGGTGAATAGCTCGGGCCGCGAACGATACTCGATCCCCTTCTTTATTGATGCCGATTTCAATGCGATCATCGAACCATTGCCCTCATTTGTCACGGACAGCAACCCGCTTCGCTACAAGCCGGTGATTTGCGGCGAGCACAAATTCGGGCGATTCGCAGCAAGTTACGCTCACTTGGCCAAAGCGTGATGAGAGCGGACAGGCACTTACCACGTGACACTGCCTGCCGCGCTTCATTCCGGAGAACTACAGCCATCCAAACGTCCTTGGCGAGCCAGTCCGCAAACAGGCGGGCCTTCGAAGTCGCCCGCGGATGGAATTTCAGATAAAACGCCATGGGTGAGACAATACTGTCAGGCACGACACCGATGGCGGCGCGGTCGCCGACAACGATTAGGGCCTTCGAGCGCAAACGACCATCGAGGAAGCTGTCCCGAGCATCTGCCGCGTGAACGCGTGGTCATTTGCCACTCCGTCGTACTGGTTCGGCCAGACTGGCGAAGCTTGGCGAGGACATCACTAAGACCCTGAGGTCATCCCGCGCCAGTGGAAAGTGATCCAGACCGAACGCGAGAAGTCGCCTCTCGCGAATGCGAGACCAGCCGCCTGCACCCTTCATATGTGAGCCGCGCCGCTTTGCTGGGCCTAACCTGTTGGCGGTCCTGTTTGAGAAGATTGCCCACCATTAGCCGTTGAACCGGCAGAGCGAGCGCTATCACTGCGCGGGCATCGATCTGAGCCTCTCCACGCTGGCAGACCAGTCGGCCCTGTGCCGCGGTGCTGAAGCCGGTGCACGCGCAACCGAGGCGCATGTGCTTGCTGCGAAGCTGTCTGCATGATGACGGCACCACCGTGCCGATCCTGGCGAGCGGCAAGGCCGATATCGGTCGCAGCTAGGCCAATGACGGCCGGGCCGTCGGTATGGGTGAGTGGTGCGTAAAACGGTGCGCGAATTCGGCACGCAACTTGCGTGGGTCACGGCGGACGGCCGCAATCCGTCACCGAGGCCGTTGGTGATTGACCAGTCTCTCAACTTTAACGCCTGTAAACTGCGGTCGTCTATGGGCCAGAGGACGGCGTGGGTACCCTGTTGTTTGGTTCGAGACTGTCGATCTGATTGGGTTTTTCAATGGTTTGTCAATATTACGATCTCCCGTCCCCGACTGCCCTTGAGGTATTCGAGGCATCGGCACGCCATCTCTCGTTCAAGCTTGCGGCTTCCGAGCTAGACGTGACATCGGGAGAGATCCGTCGGCAGATCAAAGCCATTGAGAACGAGCTTGGCGTTCCGCTGTTTGCGGGACCTGGAACCGACGTCAGGCTTACCAGCGCTGGCAAGGACCTCTATAGCGTGCTGGCAAGCAGTTTTTCCAAGGCGTCCGATGTCGTCAGGGCCATCAAACGCGGCGATTATTCCCGCAATGTAACGATTGCCTCGATCGTGTCCCGCGGCGTGGTGTAGCTGGCGGCATTAGTCGCCGTGCTCTCCGGCATGGGCCGGGCTGATCAGCGCGCCACGGCTGGCAGGCTGATCAGGGGATCATCGCTCATCTGGCTGATCGTTTGCAGAGTCATATATCTGGCCCGCTGCACTGCCCATTCATCGTTCTGCTCGAGCAGGATTGCGCCGACGAGGCGCACGATCGCATCGTCGTTCGCGAAGCTTCCGACGACCTCGGTGCGCCGCTTGATCTCGCCGTTGAGGCGCTCGATCGGGTTGGTCGAGTGCAGCTTGGCGCGATGCTCCTTGGGGAAAGTCATGTAGGCAAGCACATCGGGCTCGGCGTCGTCCATGATTGTCGCCAGCTTCGGCACCTTCGGCCGGATCTGGTCGGCGACGGCGCGCCATTGCGTGCTTGCAGCCCCGGGCGTTTCCTGGGCGAAGGCGGTGGCGATGAAAGCGGAGACGACGCGGCGCCCGCTCTTGCCGGCATGGGCCAGCACGTTCCTCATGAAGTGGACGCGGCACCTCTGCCATGTCGCGCACAGCACCTTGTTGACGGCCGCCTTGAGGCCTTCGTGAGCATCGGAGACAACGAGCTTGACGCCGCGCAGGCCGCGACGTGTCAGCTTGCGCAGGAACTCTGTCCAGATCGGCTCGGCCTCCGAGGTGCCAATCTCCATGCCCAGTACCTCGCGCCGGCCGTCCGCGTTGACGCCGACGGCGATGATAACGGCGACCGAGACGATCTGCCCACCGCGGCGGACCTTCAGGTAAGTGGCGTCGATCCACAGGTATGGCCAATCGCCCTCGATCGGCCGCTCGAGGAAGGCCTTCACCTTCCCGTCGATCTCCTCGCACAGCCGCGAGACCTGGCTCTTGGATATGCCGCTCATACCCATGGCCTTGACCAGGTCGTCAACCGACCGGGTCGAGATNCGCCGGTGGCCGCGCCCACCTCCATTTCCATCAGTCGCTCGGCGGCAAAGCCGATCATCTCCCGCAGCAGATCGGGATCCGGGGTCTTCTCCACGAGCGTGCGCAGGTTTATCATGTCGTCGGTCATCAGTGGTCCTTCCGAAATGGGTTGGGGTCAACAACCAAACCCTACCGGAAAGCGCCGATGACCACCCACACGCCGCTCGCTCGCTACAGCGCTGCTAACGGCGCGCTCGTGAGCGGCTTCGCTACCGCCGAGCTACACCACCTGATGGGACACGACCATTGCCTCCACCGATGCGTTCGCGTCGATGTGGTTGATGCCGCGCATGCGGCGCTTTTGGTCACAGCATGGTGATATCAAAGTCGACCATGTGATTTCCGACAGTTCGCGCGATTATCGGCGCGCCGAAGTCGAGCTGCGCATCCGCTATAGCTGCGGCTCATGGCCTGACCAGACAGCGGAACTGTTGTTTAGCGATGTCATCTACCCGGTTTGCGGTCCCGGCTTCGCCCAGGAGCACAGCGATGCGACCGCCAAAGTGCTTGCCCGAATTGCCACTCCTGCACGTTGAAGGGATCCAATCCGGTTGGGTCGGCTGGGACGAGATCCTGCGCCGCGCCAGGATTCCACACGGGCCGCTTCGTGGCCATAGGTTCAGCAAGTTCTTCGTGGCTCCGCAAGCCGCCCAGGCTGATCAGGGCGTTGCCGTGGGCTGGCACCGGCTGGTGCGAACATCGGTCGAAAAGGGCAAGCTCGTCAGGATTACCGACCTCAAGCTGGACGCCCCGGGAGGATACTGTCTGACGTGGAACGACAACCGGATCCTATCGCCGGGGGCCGAGCGGCTGCGCGAGTGGTTGCGGAAGATCTCGGCCGAAGAGCGGAACGCTTGAAGTTAGAACTCGCGCCGGCACGCCTCTGCATGGCCCGAATCACAGCGGTACGGTGATCGGCATCACGGGTTCGGGACGACGTTTACTGGGCGTGGATTCATTTAGGAATTCTCGATCTAGAATTGAAGCTTCGTTCCCGCTCCGCATTCCAGGACAGGATCAGAAAGAAATCCGATCAGTGCTGAGTGCCGTCGCCCCTGCCTTAGCGGGACCTCCGAAAATGACAGAAGTTCGGCAGGCAGGCGAGAGAGCTCTCGCTGCGATGAAGTGCTGGAGACCGCAAGACACCATTCTTACGGACGTTTCCGGGCGAGCAGATCGAAAAAAGGAAACAATCTGATCTGGGGATGTAAATAGCGCTAAGGGCTGCCCCAAGCTGATCACCAACAAGTGCGTGACTTTACTCTCAAATTCATAGCTTCGGTGGGGCATTGCAAGCGCCGATCATGGCCGGCCCTTTCTGGCCCGACAACATTAGGTCCTCCTGAGCACGAACTGGTTCTCACCATCGGCGACGTTTGCGAGTTCGACGCGGCCGTGGTGATCAGCAGCGCCCACGCTGCGTTGCGTTGAATGTGCCTGGCATCACCGACAAGCGAGTGCCGGCAAAGAGCGACCGTCGCCCTTGCTCGTAGATTAGGGTTATCATGCATAGAATAATATGGGTCCGACGGCAGTGAGTTCCGCTGGGCGCGAGAGGATGCAGAAGCGGTGAATTTATAGCCGGTCCAGCAAAGGAAAGGGAAAAGCCGATAACGAGATCTGCCAAGGGTGGATGAATGTCCTTCGCGGGACGAAGGATGAAGAGAGGACGTGCCGGGACTCGCATCGATCGTGAGCACACGGTGAGAACGCTGTTTAGATTGTCCTTCATTCCAACTGATCCCATGCTGGGAGGGCCAGCGCGCGCCGATCCCGAAGAGAAGCAAGGCCCGCGAAGACATCAAAAGCCGTTGGCCGAGGGAAGGCTTTAAAAGGCGCTTGACTTCAACACGCCGAATAGAGAAGTCCAGGCAGTTGCTGGACCGCATTTACCCTGAAGCGTTCTGGCATGTAGCCCAAGTCTTGCAGAACTCGTATGGCCGCCCTTAAGGGTCTTGAGCCTTCAGGCAGAGTTGTAGACGGCAACGAAGTCGGCTAAATGTCGGCGGAGCTGATCGTGGCTCTCGTAGTGCAAGCGCTTGACGGTGGCGTCCTTGAGGGGCCGGTTCATTCTCTCGACCTGGCCCATTGGTCCATGGATGCTTGGCTTGGTCGTGCGGTGCTCAATGTCGTTCTTGGCGCAGGCATGTTCGAAGGCGTCCGCTCGGAACTGCTCGCCGTTTGCCATTTGCTTCCTTAATCGGCAGTACAGCTGAGCCACCGGCGCCGGGGGTGGTGAACTGGAATTCCTCGCCCGCCCATCATCTCTCCCCGAACGGGCAGGCTTACATGCCCATCATTTCTTACCTGGCGCCCCGGCGCTGGAGCAGAAAGGGTTGGGTTCAGACTTTTTTCTATTCGCTAATGGTCGGAAATGGTGTGATCGACCACTTGATCAAGCCAACGGCACGCTGAAGGATCGCTTTCGTGTGAGCAAGGTTGGGCGAAACAGCGAAGACACATCCCATAGAGTCTCGGTAATCGCCTTTCCTGAAGATCGGTGTCTTGGGTTTAACATACAGTTTGACCTCCGCGACACCTGACAGGGCAGCCGCCCGGCTGTCGCCGTCTATCCAATTGAGGATGCCATCGCGATCAGGAAGCAGGGACTGCCAGCCCGCAATATACGAATGCCTTCTGCGCAAATTCCATTCTTCGCCGATGACAAGCTTGATGTGCTCAGTGATAAGATCGACACCGTAAGCCAACTGAACCGCTTGGGGACCGCCAGCGAGGCGCGGATTGACTTCAATGATGACTGGGCCACGCTTCGTCAAACGGAATTCGATGTTCGTTGGCCCCCAGCCGAGGTCGAGAGCTCGCAAGCAGCTCAGCGAAAGTTCGGCTATACGTTTATACTCGTCATCAGTCAGCGGGGCCGGAAAGATACCTTCACGAAAGACGAAATGAGGTGGGGAGCCGAACTCAGCGGCCTCAATACCAATAGCCTCATTTCCCATTATGTGAGCCCAATAATGGGGGCCTTGCGCGAGTTCTTCCACAAGTATCCTTGGCGAAGACCGCCAGAAGTGCTTCCCGCCCAACAGATAGGTCGTGTGTTCAGCTAGCTCATCGAAGTCGCGGCATAATCGGACGCCGCTGCTGCCCGCGCCCACGGCCGGCTTAAGAACCACCGGCAGCCCAATCTCCTCAGCAGCGCTCTTTACCTCCGCGCCATTCGCTGCCAAGCGATAAGCTGGGATTGGAACGCCGCCCTCAGCGAGGAGCTGACGTTGAGTGAATTTGTCGCAGCATTGTGCAATCGCTGTGGGGTTCGGTCCCGGTAGCTCGAAATACCGACAGAGCTCGCCAACTGTCGCATAGACCGCCTCCTCGGCGCTCGTAATCCCTGCAATGTCATAGGTCGCACTCAACCGGGAACATTCGTGGATCAGCGCGTCGAGCTTGGTTGTGTCGATCGCGACTACCTCAATGCTTTCCGGCGCAAGATAGTCGTACTGCGCTGGGTTAGCGGACAGGGTAATTGGATGAAGACCAAGACGCTGGGCGGCTTGGACGTATAGCTGGCCATTCGCGCTTGTGCCTTCAAGCAGGATTAGCGCTCTTCTTGCCATTGTAAACTCCGAGATTGCGTGCTGTTGGGGCATCTAAGCGTAAATCAGGCTAAGCTCTTGAAGCCGTGCCTTACCTCGGACGTTGTACCCTAGTCAGCGGTTGGGAGGCGTGAAAGTTCTGCAAGCTCATTTGAAGGATCTGTTGCAACCGTCTTGATACCGCGCGGCGGCAGCAGCCGAAACAACCTGGCAGGCTACTTTTTGCGGCCCTGAGGCTATCGTTGAGGATGACGACGCGCGCTCGAATGCTGCGGAGCCGGTGAGCACTCAATACGAAGTGTGACTGATCAGCCGCACTTCGCTACGCCTCACGTCAAGTCCAATCAAAACGACAACCCTGAAACGGGAGCCTTCTGCAAAGCAGCCGGCCGGCGCTCCATGCGCTCATGCCGTCCAAATCCGCCGAGGAGATAGCGTGCACGCGGTCCATCGTCTCCCCCCATCGCCTGGATGCGGAGCGGGAAAAGCTCACCCATCAGATCTGCGGCTCTGTTTCTAAGCGCAGCATGGCCATCTCGTCGGGATCATATGAATCAAGCGTGGGAAGCGTGGCCACCCGCGCAAGCGAATCCTCGAAAATCGCCAAGGCTTCGTCGATGATCTCGTTCGATACTGTAAGCGGAGCAAGGACGCGTATGACGTTATGCGCAAGTCCGGCCGAGGCGAGCAGAAGACCATGCATCGCGGCGTCTTCCACGAGCCTCGCCGTCAGCGCTGTCGCCGGGCGCTGGGACATTGCATCATCGACGAGTTCAATGCCGATCATCGCGCCCAAACCGCGCACCTCGCCGATAATTGGGCAATTGGTCCCCAGATTGAGGGAGCGGAAGCCGGAGGCAAGGCGCTCGCCGATTTCCATGCTGCGGGCAGCCAGGTTCTCCTCCTCAAGCACGTTCAGGGCGGCAAGTGCCGCTGCGCATGCAAGGGGATTCCCCGCGTAGGTGCCTCCGAGTCCGCCCGGCGGCACCGCGTCCATGATCACCGCCTTGCCGATGACAGCGGCGATTGGGAGCCCGCCGCCGAAACTCTTTCCCAGCGCTACAAGATCCGGCTCCACTCCTGAATGCTCGATGGCGAAAACCCGGCCGGTGCGAGCGAAGCCGGACTGGACCTCATCCGCGATCAGGACGATGCCGTGCGCGTCGCACAAAGCGCGCAGACCGCGTATGAACTCCGGCGGCGCCGGCAGGAAACCACCTTCACCCTGGATCGGCTCGATCACCATGGCTGCAACTTGGTCGGGTTCGATCTGCGTCTCGAAGAGGTCTCGAAGCGCCTGAAGGGCCTCCTCTGCACTCGGGCCTCGATAGGCCGAAGGAAAGGGCGCGCGGTAGACATCTGTGGGGAAGGGGCCGAAGCCGCGTTTGTAAGGGTCGAGCTGTGAGGTCATCGCAAGGGTCAGTAACGTGCGTCCGTGAAAGCCTCCTCTGAAGACGACGACACCCCTTCGACCCGAGTGGAAACGAGCGATCTTTACCGCGTTCTCGACCGCTTCTGCGCCAGTGGTGACAAGCAGGGTTTTCGCCGGCGTGGGAAACGGAGCCATCGCGTTGAGGCGTTCCGCGAGCCGCACGTAGCCGTCATAAGGAATGCTGCCGAAGAAGGTATGGGTGAAGCGCTTGAGTTGCGTTCTGACCGCATCAACGACCTGCGGATGCGAATGTCCGACCGCAAGCGCGCCCATGCCGCCGATGAAATCGATGTATCGACGGCCCTCCGTGTCCCAAATCTCTGCGCCTTGGGCGCGTTCCGCGCATACCGGAAACGCACATGCAACGCCACGCGGCAGTGCGCTCTCACGTCTCGCCTGGAACTCCGCGCTCGATCGTGCCGTCATGCCGCAATGCACTCCCCTGTACAAACACGCCTTGCATCGGTTGCCAGCTTCGCCAGCGAGATTTGCGGTAGCGTGGTCATAGCCCCTGTTCCTCTGGTGCGATGGCCTTCTCGGGAACTTGGAAAACCCAGTAGTGCGCGTCCTCCTCGGCGACGTATCTGCCATCGTTTAGACGCTGTGCCGGCACCAGGACGCCCGCATCCTGCAGACGCCGCACCTCGTCCTCAAAGGATGCCGTCTCCGCATAGCTCTTGCGGGTGCTTGCGATGATGAATCCATTTGGGCGCGTGATGCGAGCCAACTCACGCAGCCCCTCCGGTCGGACATGCCCGAGCGTGAATGCGCCGCAGCAGACCGTAATGTCGTAGCTCGCGCTGGAGTAGTCGGAGAGCGGCCCGTTAAGGTCGACGTTGCCTTGAACATGGCGGTAGACGCGGGTTTGCCGGGCCTGTTCGGCCATCTCCTCGGAGAGGTCGATCCCGTCGATCAACCGGAAGCCGAGGCGTTCCAGTTCCACGCCGACGAGGCCCGTTCCGCAGCCGGCGTCCAGGATTGCGATGGCAGTTCGCTGCGTGGCCAAATAGGCCGTCTGCACGGCACCCGCAAGTTCCGCCACGATCATCGGCCCGCAGTACCCGTCGCGGCCGACATCCAAATCGTAGGAACTGGCCCATTCGCGATAGAAGTGGGCCAAGCGACTGGCGTCGCCGTTGAGGGCGTGGGAATCCTTGATGCGCTTTCGTGCGGCCTGCTCCAGTGCTGTCTGCTGATCGAGGGTGTTCATGACAGTTCCTTCCTAATTGGGGGCAGATGGTCGGCGGCGCGCCGGGCGGCACCTGATGCCGCCTCGCAAACCAGGGCCTCAAAACTCGTGCCAATTGGGCCGAACTAGGCGAGAAACATTTTTTGTGGCTGTTATCAGCTGTTTGGCCGCAGGCAAAAATTCGAAATTGGCTAAACAAGCCTGTGTCGCCCACCAGACCAAGCTGACATGACCAGACAAAGCTGACATGACCAGACAAAGCTGACATAATGTCGGACGATCGCGTACTGCTTCTTCGAGTTTCTAGTCCTCGAAGCAATCCCGCGGACTAGCATAAGTATTCGCGCCGAAGACCGCGCTTCCCGGAAGCGAGCGGTCGCGCAACACAGCAACGTTGTGCAGCGGCCTTGAGCCAGATGTGGGCCTGCTGCACGGCGTGGTAGAGAGTCGGTTATTCTGTTAGCATAACACACACCAGTAACGTCGACGAAAAGGCGCAACTTGGGGCGCCTTTATCGCAAACTGATCGCCAACGCCTATCCTGCATGACTGCGCTCGCTTCAGGGAGCATGCGCTGCTGCCTCAGCTCGAGCTGGCGAGCCTCGTCCCGGTCGCAAGGGCTCGAATACGATCTTGAGTTCCTTCGGGTGTATGTAGTGGTTTGCTGCAACGCCCTTCGCGTGGTAGGGGCAAGCATGCTAGTCGCTGACCTGGCGGTTATGCAAGCATCGGGAATTTGACACGGGGGGCTGTCCGTTTGCTAACTCTACGAGCTTGACACGATCATCTCTTACCGGGCGCCGCCGACGCTGGAGCAGAGAGGGTTGGGTCCAAGGATTGTTCCTGTTCGCCAAGGGGCGGCAATGGTGTGATCGACCAATCGATTAACTCGAGGGCACGCTGGAGTGTCGCCTCGGTCAGAGCACGGCTGGGTGAAGCGGCGATGACATATCCGAGACAGTCTCTGTAATCGCCTGTCCTGACGATCGGCGTCTTGGATTCAACAAAAATTTTGACCTCGGCGACACCTGATATAGCAGCCGCCCGACTGTCGCCACTTATCCAATCGAGGGTGCCATCGCGATCAGGAACCAGAATCCGCGCGGCCGCAATGTGCGAATGCCTTCTGCGCAAATCCCATTCGTCCCCGATGACAAGCTTGATGTGCTCGGTGACAAGATCGACACCGTAGCCCAGCTGAACCAGTTGAGGATCGGGCGCGCCAGAAAGACGCGGATTGACTTCAATGACGACTGGGCCACGCTTCGTCCACCGGAGTTCAATGTTCGCTGGCCCCCAACCAAGGCCGAGAGCTCGCAAACAGCTCAGCGAAACATCGGCGATCCGCTCATGCTCGTCATCGGTCAGCAGGGCCGGAAAGATGAACTCACGAAAGACGAAATGCGGTGGGGGGCCGAATTCGGCAGCGGTGATCCCGATGACCTCATTTCCCATTATCTCAGCGATATAATGGGGGCCTTCTGCGAACTCTTCAACCAGCATCCTTGGCGACGACCGCCATATGTGCTTCCCGCCCAACAGATAGGTCGTATGTTCGGCCACCTCATCGGCGTTGCG
>NZ_AYVN01000018.1:0-121327 GCF_000502815.1 Mesorhizobium sp. LSJC269B00 | reverse complement strand
GCATCGCCCAATTCCGGCATGCCGGTGTGGCAGGACAAGCTGTTCATCGGGCTCGCCCGCTCGGCGGCCGATGCGACGGAGTATTTCCAGATCCCGACCGGACGTGTGGTCGAGATCGGCACGCAGGTGGCGATCTAAGGGGTCTCGAAGGGATAAATCGTCGAGGAGGCTAATATGAGCGGCGAATTGGTGCTGGTCACCGGCGGGTCCGGCTTCCTCGGCGCTCACTGCATCCTCGAACTGTTGAAGGCCGGCTACCGCGTCCGCACCTCCGTGCGATCGGCCAGGCGCGAAGCCGATGTGCTCGCCATGCTCAAGGCAGGTGGCACGGAGCCCGGTGACGCCCTTTCATTCGCCCATGCCGATCTGATGGCCGACGCAGGCTGGCCGGCGGCGGTGGCCGGCTGCGATTACGTGCTGCATGTCGCATCGCCTTTTCCGCCCGGCGTGCCCACGCATGAGGATGACCTGATCCTTCCGGCGCGCGAGGGCGCGTTGCGCGTGCTGCGGGCGGCGCGGGATGCCGGGGTCAGGCGCGTCGTGCTCACCTCATCCTTCGCGGCCGTCGGCTATGGCAAGATGCGCGCGGATGGGCAGCCTTTCAACGAGGAAAACTGGACCGATCCGGCAGGCAAGGTCAGCGCCTATGTGAAGTCCAAGACGCTCGCCGAGCGCGCGGCCTGGGATTTCATCGCCGAGCAGAGCGGCGCGCTGGAGCTTGCGGTCGTCAATCCCGTTGGCATCTTTGGACCGGTGCTCGGCGCGGACCATTCGACCTCGACCGAATTTGTCCAGCGCATGCTGAACGGCGCCGTGCCTGGGCTGCCGCGCCTGTCCTTCGGCGTCGTCGATGCGCGCGACGTGGCGGATCTGCATGTTCGCGCCATGACCCACCCCGCCGCCAAGGGCGAACGGTTCCTGGCTGTCGCCGGCGATTTCATGATGGTGCGCGAGATCGCGCAGACCCTGAAGACGCGGCTCGGGCCGGCGGCGTCGCGCGTCTCGACGCGGGAGTTTCCCGATTGGCTGGTGCGCATCATCGGGCTGTTCAATCCGGAAGCGGCACAACTCGCAACGGAACTGGGCAAGATCAAGAACGCCACCAACGCCAAGGCGGTGCGCGTGCTCGGCTGGGCGCCACGCTCGCGCGAAGATGCTTTGATTGCCACGGGCGAAAGCCTGATCCGGCTGGGACTGGTCAAGCGACGTAAGTAATTGTGCGGGAGGCCGGACCTTAAGGGCTCGGCGTCCCGCAATGGCAGCTTTCAGCCGGCCAGTGCAGCCTTGTTCGTCTCCAGAAACTGCTTCAGCGGCACCGACTTTCGGCCGGAGAGTTTTTCGACCGCGTCGGTCAACATGCCGAGGTCACCGGCGCGGGCGGCGGCGTCGAATGAAACCAGCACCTTGGCGAAGGGTTCAGGCAGGCCGGCCGACTTCATTCCCTCGGTCAGGGCTTCGTCGGAAAGCTGGATGACCTTGATCGGCTTGCTGGTGACCTCGGTGACCAACGCCGCCACTTCGGCAGCCGTATACGCACTGGGGCCGGTGAGCGTGTAAGTCGCGCTTTCGCTGCTGTCCGAGGCGAGCCCCGCTGCGATCGCCGCCGCGAAATCGTCACGCGTGCCGTAGGAAATGGCGCCGTCGCCGGCGGAGGTGTACCACTGACCCGACGCCAGAACCTGCGGCAACGCCATGAACAGGTTCTCGTTATACCAGCCATTGCGGAATATCGTGTAGGGGATCCCGCTCGCCTTGATCGCCTGTTCGGTGTCGTAGTGGTCGGGCGCGAAAACAACCGGCGAACCAGGCTCGGGTTTGGGCATCGAGGTGTACAGCAGGTGGCCGACGCCAGCCTGTTTGGCCGCCGTCACCGCCGCAAGCTGCTGCTCGCGCCGCTTCCCCTGTACCTCAAGTTCGTTGGTCGAGATGACGAGTGCCCGGTCGGCTCCCGCGAAGGCCTCGGCAAGCGATTGCGGGTCGTTGAAGTCAGCGGCTCTGACGACGACGCCGCGCACCGCCAGATCGGCAAGGTTGGCGGGTGTACGGGTGGTGGCGATGATGCGGTTTGCGGGGATCTTTAATGTGTCCAGCAGGTGGTTGATGACGCCGCGGCCAAGCTGGCCGGAAGCGCCGGTGACGAGAAGGGTTGCGGTCATGGGGGATCCTGAAATTGCGCCGGGTGGCGGGTGCTTCTGACAGTCTCAAAAAGAGACCAGCACTAAAATAAGAATTGACCGGTCACCGTAAAGAAGGCAGTTTTTAGGGAGGTAGGCACCGCCAGGGAACCAGCAGCCATGGACGGCAAGGTCGTCAATCTGAGAACCAAGCTCAATATATTCAAAGCCACCAGCGATGGCGCAAACATTGCCGATTGCCCGGTTCGCGACGTGATGCAGGGCGTGAACGGCAAATGGAGTTCGCTGCTGATGGCGGCGCTCGCAGAGCAGCCCTATCGTTTCGGCGAGTTGCGGCGCCTGGTGCCCGACATCTCGCAGCGCATGCTCACCCAGACGCTCCACGATCTGCAGCGCGACGGTTTTGTTCATCGCGAAGTGTTCCCGACCAAGCCGCCAAGCGTCGAATACAGCCTGACCGATCTCGGCCGTTCGATGTTCGGCGCCTTGCATCAATTGATCCTGTGGGCCGAACTCAACCATGGTGCGGTGCGCAAGGCGCGCGCTGCCTTCGACGCCGGTGGCTGATATTTTGGTCCATGCAGCAACGGCTTGATTTGACAATGGCGCTGAAGGATTGTCCGGCCAGTGGTTGGGCGGGCAATGGAAAAATCTCTCGACATCGCGATTGCGGGCGCCGGCCCGGCGGGGCTCGCCACCGCGCTCTATCTCAAGCGCGCGGGCCACAACGTCACCATCTTCGAACGTTTCGAGGAACCCAAGCCCGTCGGTTCCGGACTGATCCTGCAGCCGACCGGGCTGAGCGTGCTCGCAGATCTCGGCCTGCTCGACGACATTCTGGCGCTGGGGAGCCGCATCGAGCGTCTGCATGGCGCCGATGCCTCGACCGGCCGCACCGTGCTCGCCGTGCGCTACGATGCGCAGCCTGGCGGCCGTTTCGGGCTGGCGGTGCACCGGGCGGCGTTGTTCAACGTGTTGTTTCGCGCCGCGCAGCGCCAATGTATCGCCATCGAAACCGGTGTCGAGATCGAGGCGCTGGACGTCGGTGAGCGGGCGATCCTGATCTTCGACAAGAGCCGAACGGTGGGGGGCCGCGGAGCAGGGCCGTTCGACCTCGTGGTCGACGCCAGCGGCTCGCGTTCGAAGCTGCGCCGGTGCCTCAACGATCCGGCCCAGCCGCGGCAGCTCACTTACGGCGCGTTCTGGGCCTCGCTCGGCTGGCGCCAAGGCTTCGACGAAAATGCGCTGCTGCAGCGCTACGACAAGGCCAGCGTGATGATCGGCGTCCTGCCGATCGGCCGACCGGAACCGGGCGGGGAAAAGATGGCGGCGTTCTTCTGGAGCCTGAAGCCGGCGGATGCCGAAAACGTGCGCGCGGCAGGGCTCGACGCCTGGAAGGCGAGACTGGTCTCGCTGTGGCCGCAATGCGAGGCGTTCACCAGCCAGATCGACAGTTTCGACCAGCTGTCGCTGGCGCGCTACGGCCACCACACGATGAAGCTGCCGGCCGGCCGCAGGCTGGCCGTGATCGGCGATGCCGCGCATTCGACCAGCCCGCAGCTCGGGCAAGGCGCCAACATGGCGCTGCTCGACGCGGCAGCACTCAGCCATGCCTTGGCACAAACGGGCAACGTCGAGGCAGCGCTGGAAAGCTACGCCCGGGCGCGGCGATGGCATGTCCGAATCTTCCAGCTGCTGTCGCTGGCGCTGACGCCGTTCTACCAGTCGGACGGCACGATGCTGCCCTTCTTCCGCGACAGGCTGGTGGCAACCATCGCCAAAATCCCGCCAGTGCCAAGCGTGCTTGCCTCGATGGTGGCCGGCACGCTGATCGATCCGTTCAGGCGGATCGGGCTAGAGGAGGTGCACTGGCCAGATCATCCGGCGGGATCAGGGTCGAGAGAAGCGAATTTCTCGCACGCAGGAATAGACGCAGCCGCTGCGGATAGTCCGGCGCCACGGCACCCTTGATCGAGGCGCGTTCGCTCAACGCCTTGCGCCAGGCCTGGACCAATGGCCTGCCGTCCAGAATGCCGAAATTGCCGATCCGGTCGAAGGCGTCGAGATAGCGGAAGACCGGGCCGTAGACGGCGTCGACGAGGCAAAAGCGCTCGCCGTTGAACCACGGTCCGGCCTGGTCGGCCAGTTCGTCCTCCAGACGATCGAACATGGCCGAAAGTGCCGTGGACTCTGCCAGGAAGGCGGCCTCCGTCGAAGCCGAGTAGAACCGGCCGATGGCGTTCAATGTCGCCGAGCCGAACTCGATCCAGGCGCGATGCCTGGCGCGGGCGTAGGCGTCGGCCGGATGCAGAGGATTGGCTTGCGTCTCCTCGAGGAATTCGAGAATGACGGCGGATTCGAAGATCACCGTCTCCTCGCCATTTGCCTGGACGATCAGCAGCGGCACCTTGCCCAGCGGCGAAATCGCCTTGAACCAGTCCGGCTTGTTGGTGAGGTCGATGGTGACACGCTCAAACGGCACGCCTTTCTCGGCCAGCGAGATCGCCGCGCGCTGCACATAGGGGCATAGATGATGGCTGACGAGAATGAGCTTGCCAGTCATTTCATTCTTCTCAGGCATTTCATTCTTCTCAGGCATGTCACTCTCCCCAGACATAGTTCAACGCGCCGTCCTCGACGCGCGTCGACAGGAACATCAGTCGCGACGCTTTTGGCGCCGGACCTTCGATCCGGTCGCCTGATGTCATGTCGAAGGCGGCGCCGTGCCATTGGCAGACCAGCTTGCCGTCCTTGCAGTCGAGCGGCCCGCCGAAATGCAGGCAGACATTGGCGGCGGCGCGGATGCGCTCACCGCTGCGCCAAATATGGACCTCGCGGCCGAAGAATGGCGCGATCAGGCTGCCCGTCTGCGGGACGTCGGCGACTTTGCAGATTTCGTGTTTCATGGATCTTTCCCGGATTGATGCAATTGCATGCATATAGATGCAAGTGCATCGATCGTCAAGCTTGATGCAACTGCATCTATCGCCTAGGATGGGTCATGACCAAAACAACCACGCCTTCGCCCGAAGCCGTCAAGGCCTGGGCCCGCCTGATGCGGGTTTCGCGCCAGCTCATCGAAAAGGCGGAAGAGGCTTTGAAGACCAGCGGCTTGCCGCCGCTCGACTGGTATGACGTGCTGCATGAACTCGCCGAGGCGGGTGAGGGCGGGCTGCGGCCATTCCAGCTGACCGAGCGCACACTGTTTGCGCAGTATAACATCTCGCGGCTTCTGGCGCGGCTCGAGGCCGAAGGACTGGTCGAGAAACTCAGGGTTGCCGATGACGGCCGCGGCCAGACCATCCGCATCTCGGCCAAGGGCCGTCAGACGCGGCGACGGATGTGGGCTGTCTATGGACGGTCGATTGCGGAATTGGTCGGCGCAAAACTCTCCGCGGAGGAGCTGAAGATACTGGCGAGCCTGCTTGGAGAGCTGCGCCATCCGCCCGCCGATGATTGATCCGTCAGAATCTCGTGGTTTGCTCGGCGGCTCTCACCTCGACGATTTTTCTACCTAACCCCTTGCGTCGAGCACAGGATTGCGCAATATGCCGAACCGTAACGTACGGTACGCCGTTTGAGGCGACCCGGCGACCTCATCGAATGGGCAGGAAATTGTTGCAGGCGAGTGCCGAGATCGATACCAGCGAAGTGCTGACAGAGCGGCAAACGGCCGTCCTGGACGCGGCTTTGCGGCTGCTGGTCGAGGAGGGCGACAATCTGACCATGACGGCGGTGGCGCGGCGCGCCAGCTGCTCGAAGGAAACGCTCTACAAATGGTTCGGCGACCGCGACGGATTGCTGACGGCGACCGTGCAGTGGCAGGCATCGAAAGTGCGCGTGGTGCCGGTCGACGGTGAGCGGCTCGATCTTGCCTCGATGACGGCAAGCCTGGAAGGCTTCGCCTCGGACTGGCTAAAGGTGATTTCGAGCGATACCTCGATCGCGCTGAACCGCGTCGCGGTCGGCCATGCCGGATCCGGAAAGGACGATCTCGGCGCGATCGTGCTGGAGAATGGCCGTTTCGCGCTGGCCAGACGGTTGAAGCCGGTGCTGCTTGCCGGCAAGCAGGCCGGGCTGCTCGACTTTACGGACGCCGAAATGGCGTTCCGGACCTTTTTCGGGCTGGTCGCCCGCGACGTGCAGATCCGTCTGCTGCTCGGCGACAGGCTGGAATTGACTGAAGCGGCGATCGGCGGCGATGCCGCCCGGGCGACGCAGCAGTTTCTCGCTCTTTACGGAGCAAAAACCGGGCCGCAAGGCCTCTAATCTCTGTGGGAAGGAAGCAAAAGATGCGTGTCTATTACGATCGCGACGCCGATCTCAATCTGATCAAGGGCAAGAAGGTCGCCATTATCGGCTATGGCAGCCAAGGCCGGGCGCACGCGCTCAACCTCAAGGATTCCGGCGCCAAGGAAATCGCCATCGGCCTCAAGGCGGGATCGGCGACCGCCAAGAAGGTCGAGGCTGATGGCCTGAAAGTGATGAGCGTGGCGGACGCTGCCAAATGGGCCGATTTGATGATGATGGCGACGCCTGACGAATTGCAGGCCGACATCTACAAAAACGAAATCGCGCCAAACATTCGTGACGGCGCCGTGATTGCCTTCGCGCACGGCCTCAACGTGCATTTCGGCCTCATCGAGCCGAAGTCGACCGTCGATGTCGTCATGATCGCGCCGAAAGGCCCCGGCCACACAGTGCGCGGCGAATACCAGAAGGGCGGCGGCGTGCCGTGCCTGGTCGCCGTCAACCAGGATGCTTCCGGCAATGCGCTCGATCTCGCTCTGTCCTACGCCTGCGGCGTCGGCGGCGGCCGTTCGGGCATCATCGAGACCAATTTCCGCGAGGAATGCGAGACCGATCTATTCGGCGAGCAGGTCGTGCTCTGCGGCGGCCTGGTCGAACTGATCCGCGCCGGTTTCGAGACGCTGGTGGAAGCCGGCTATGCGCCCGAAATGGCCTATTTCGAGTGCCTGCACGAGGTCAAGCTGATCGTCGACCTGATCTATGAAGGGGGCATCGCCAACATGAACTACTCGATCTCGAACACAGCCGAATGGGGCGAATATGTCTCTGGCCCGCGCATTATCACCGCCGAGACCAAGGCCGAGATGAAGCGCGTGCTGAAGGACATCCAGACCGGAAAATTCACCTCGGAGTGGATGCAGGAATACCGCGCCGGCATGTCGCGCTTCAAGGGCATCCGCCGCAACAATGACAGCCACCAGATCGAGGAAGTCGGCGCCAAGCTGCGCGCCATGATGCCCTGGATTTCCAAGAACAAGCTGGTCGACAAGGCCAAGAACTAACCCGCAGTCGTCGGGATTGGGAGCAAAGAGCCGGCGGAGCGATCCGCCGGCTTTTGATGCCGGTTTATCGATCAGGATAATCAGCCATAGTGCCAATGCGGCTTCGGCTCGGTGCCGGTGAACTCGACGCCGATGCGGTCGTCGCGGCGCCAGCGCACGATGGCCTTGTAGCCGATGCCGTCGACAGGCACATAGAGCAGGAACTCGTCCGGCACGCGCGCGTCTATCGAGACTTTCAGTTCGGCGCCGCCGGCATGCATGTTGCGGACCGTGCACTTGACCTCGGAATTGGTGAGGCCGGTCAGAATCGTCGCGCCCTTCAGCACGCGCTGCCGGTGTTTGTTTCGCAATTCGTTGTCGGCCATGACGGCGTCCTTCGCGACCGGATCGGCGCGATCGTCAGATGGGGCACGATATCACGGATAGGCTGAGCCGATAAACATATGGTTAGCGGTGACCGAGACCAGCCGTCTTTCCCAATGAAAACGGCGCCGCGATGGGGCGGCGCCGTCGTTTATTGTCGTTTATAGGTCAGCTGTAGGGCGACCAGCATTGCTGGCGCGGGCCACCATAGGGCTGGAACGTGTTGTCCCAGGCCCGGTAGGACCGATAGCGGTCGTAGCACCACTGGACATGGGCGCTGGACAGACGCTGCGTGCGGTAATAGCGGCGGGGCGCCGGCTGCACGTAGTAGCCGTCATTGTAATAGCCGTTGTTGTAGTAGCCGTTGTTGTAGATGCTGCCGAGGCCGAGACCCAGGCCGAGGCCGAGAACTGCTGCGGCGCCGGTGTCAAAATCACGGCCGCGATGGTGGCGGTGATGGCGCCAGCGCCAGTTGTCGCCGCCGTTCCAGTTGCCGCCATTCCAATTGCCGTTGTTCCAGTTGCCTGACCCGGCAAAGCGACGGCTGTCGTGGCGGCGCCACTGCCAATCGTTGAAGGAGCGGCGGTCATTGCCGCCCGCCCAGCTGTCGCGAACCGGTGTGATGTCAGACAATGCGGTGCTTGCCGGCACCGACAAGTCCGGCTGCAGGATCGGGCCCGCGGCGGATGGCGCCGTGAGACCCGAGAAAAGACCGAGCGCTAACAGCCCGGATTTGACTGTGGACGAAAAGAGCGAGCTCATTGCACTCTCCAAGTGATACAGGCCCCACGCCCGGATACCCCAGGGAAGTGGCCTATTGATGGACCTTGGCGTCTGAACGGAGGATGAACAGAAAGGTTCCATCAGCCATGACGAGCAGCCCTTGTTTTCATTGGCGCTTGCAGGCAAAGGTCAGTCCATGTCGCTGCGCCTCGCCACTTTCAATGTCGAAAACCTGATGAACAGGTTCGATTACTCGGGCTTCCGCAACCAGCTCAACGAAGACCGCACGCTGGCGCTTTTCGACATCCAGAGCGAAGCCGAATACCGGATGCTGGAGCAGGCGCGCGCCATCGCGCAATCCGACGATACGCGCCAGTTGACCGCGCTCGCCATTGCCGCCACCCGTGCGGACATCATCTGCATGCAGGAGGTCGACAACATCGAGGCGCTGAAGGCCTTCGAGTACGGCTATCTCTTCAAGATGGTGGGCGAGGGTTACCGGCAGAAATACACCACCGCCGGCAATGATTCGCGCGGCATCGACGTTGCCTTGATGATGCGCAACGAGACCGCGCAAGGTCAGCCGATCGAGTTCGTGCGCATGACGAGCCATGCCTATGTCACCTTCGAGCAGTTCGGATTGCACACGCCTGAACTCGAGGCGCTCGGCAACCTGGCCAATGAACGCATCTTCCGGCGCGACTGCCTGGAGGTCGACATCAAGGTCGGCGGCGTGCCGCTGACGCTTTATCTCGTCCATTTCAAATCGATGGGCTCGCCGCGCAACGGGCTCGACGGACGCGAGGCGACGATGCCGGTGCGCATCGCCGAGGCGCAAGCCGTGCGCCGCATCATCGAGGAGCGCTTCGGCAAAGAGCACGCAGCCGACAAAAACTGGGCGATCTGCGGCGACATGAACGACTACCGCCAGCGGGTGAAGATCGAGGGCGACGCTGTCGACGGCTACCGCTTCCAGGTGATCGACGAGAGCCAGTCCTGTATCGATGTGCTCACCGCCGGCGGCTTTTGCGAAAATGTCGTCGAACGCCGGCCGGAGATGGACCGCTGGAGTTTCTACCACACGCGCGGGCCGAAGGAGCGGCATCTGTGCCAGCTCGACTACATCCTGCTGTCGAAAGGGCTGGCGGCGAAGAATGCGACGGCGGTTCCCGACATCATCCGCAACGGCCAGCCCTGGCGCACCATCTTTCCGGCGGGACAGGCGGTGGAGCGCTTTCCGCGCGCCGGCTGGGACCGGCCGAAGGCGTCGGATCATTGTCCCGTCGCAATTACCCTGGACATGGCTTGAGCACGGTGAGCTTCGACCTGCCGCGCAACGTCATCCTGCCCGTCGACGAAATCGACGTCCGGCTCGACCCCGGCCCGCATCCGTTCGAGCGCGACAACGCGCAGGCGATCACTGACAACTGGCGGCGCGAGGTCACGGCCAATCCGGCGTTGTTCGACGGCACGGTGGTGCTGCTCTCGGCGCTCGCCTGGCGCGACAACCGGATCGTCGGGCGTTGTCACGCGGTGAAGTACTCGACCTTCCTGCTGTGGCGAAAGAACCGGCAGGGGACGGGCGCCGAGCATGCCTATGGCCACGCCATGCTGGTCGCCGGCGACAACGCCCTGGTGGCGATCCGCATGGGCGCGCACACGGTCCCGGCCGGCAGTGTCTACTTCGCTGCCGGCTCTTTCGAGCCGATGGATTTTCGCGATGGCCGCGTCGATGTCGATTTCAACATGATCCGCGAAGTGCGCGAGGAGACCGGGCTTGACCTGACAGGCGCTGCGCGCGGCAGGCGCTACCATGCGCTGTCGACTTCGACCGGCACGGTCCTCTTCCGCCGCTACCACGTCGATGCGCCGGCCGACGAGATTGCGCGGCGCATCGGCGCCTTCGTCGCGACCGAGACCGAGCCGGAGATCGAGGGGCCGGTGATCATCCGCCACGCCGCCGACCTGCCGGAAGGGCTGGCACCGCATATGAAGCCGCTGGTCGAGTGGCATTTTGGCGGTGGCGGGGGCTAACGGCGCGGATTGTTCTGCGCCGCCTTGCGGTCGTTGCGGGCGGCGACGAGGAACAGGATAACGCCGATGCCCAGCAATCCACCCATGACCATGCCCATCGTCTGGCCGACGACTGCCTGAAAATCGGCGGTGACACGATCGGGATTGGCCATGCCGTAGCGGGCGAGATACCACCAAAGTCCCGCAAGGGCGCCTTCGATGATCACCATCGTCAGAATCAGCCGCGCCTTCTTGCTCATTGCAACTCCTTGACCAGATGCTTTGCTCTAAAATTAGCATCGCAGACCGGATGACAACAAGTATTGCCGATGTCGACAAGCACCCATCCTTGTGGATAGCGGTTGGTTGCGGTGGAGCTGATCTGGCGCTTATTCGTGGCGCAGCGCGTCGATCGGGTCGAGCCTGGCGCCGCGCAGCGCCGGGAAGAAGCCGAACACCATGCCGACCAGCGCCGAAAAACCGACGGCGAGCAGGATGACCGCCGGGCTCGGCGCAAACGGTATGGCCAGCGTTGCCGAGGCGAGGCCGGCCAGCGCCAGGCCGATCAGGATGCCGATAATGCCGCCGAGCAGCGACAGCACCGTCGCCTCGACCAGGAACTGGATGAGGATGTGCTTTTCATGCGCGCCGATGGCGAGCCTGATGCCGATCTCGCGGGTGCGCTCAGTGACCGAGACCAGCATGATGTTCATGATCCCGATGCCGCCGACCAGCAGGCTGACGCCCGCGACGGCGCCCAGCATGCCGGTCATGGTGGTGGTGGCGCTGGCCATGGCGTCGGCGATCTGGGTCATGTCGCGGATCGAGAAATCGTCTTCGCGGTCCGGCGTGATGCGGCGGGTGTCGCGCAAAATGTCCTCGACTCGCGGCTGCAATTCGGTGGTCGGGGTGCGGTCGTCGGCGGCGACGTAGATGTTGTCGATGTCGCGGTTGCCGGCGATGCGGCGCTGATAGGCGGCAAGCGGCATCAAGACGACATTGTCCTGGTCCTGGCCGAAGCCGGTATAGCCCTTGGGTTCGAGCAGGCCGATGATCTTGCACGAGGTGCGGTTGACGCGGATGATCTCGCCCTCGGGTTCGCCGGCCCCGAAGAATTGCTGGCGCACCGTCTCGCCGATCAGGCAGACGCCGGTGCCCGAGCGTGTCTCCGAGTCGCTGAATGGGCGGCCCGACACCAGCTTCCAGTCGCGGGCGTCGAGATAGGCGCTGTCGGTGCCGGTGACGCCCGAGGTCAGGCTCTCGGTGCCGAAAATGACGCGGACTTGTTTCTGCGACGCCGGCGCAATGGCGCGCGCCCCGGCCAGATGCGCGACGAGGGCGGCTACATCCTTGTCGGCCAGAGGCCGTACCGCCTGGTCGAGCCCGCCTGGTCCGCCGGTGCCTGCCGGGCGGCCGGAACGGACGACGAGCAGGTTCGAGCCGAGCTTGGCGATGTCCGACTTGACCTTGGCCGTGGTGCCCGAACCGATGGTCAGCATGGCGATGACGGCGGCGACACCGATGACGATGCCGAGCAGCGTCAGGAACGAGCGCAGCACATTGCGGCGGATGGAGCGCAGAGAGAGGCGGACGGTTTCCCAGATCATGACGCCAACTCCGACTTGGCCGTGTCGGACGCGACGTGGCCGTCGAGGAAGCGGATGGTGCGCTCGGCATAATCGGCCACATCGGCCTCGTGGGTGACCATGGCGATGGTCAGGCCAAGCTCGCGGTTCAGCCGCGTCAACAGTTCCATGATCTCATGCGTGCGGGCGGTGTCGAGATTGCCGGTCGGCTCGTCGGCGACGAGCAGCGTCGGCCTGGTGACGATGGCGCGCGCGATCGCCACGCGCTGCTGCTGACCACCGGAGAGTTCGGCAGGCGTGTGGTGCTCGCGCCCGACCAGGCCGACCTCGGCCAGCGCCTGCATGGCGAGATCGCGGCGCTCGCGGGCAGGAGCGCCGCGATAGATCAGCGGCAGCTCGACATTTTCCGCCGCCGTGGTGCGCGGCAACAGATTGTAGCCCTGGAAGACGAAGCCGATATAGAGATTGCGCAGAAGCGCGCGACGGTTGCGGTCGAGCCGGCCGGCATCGATGCCCATGAAGGAATAGGTTCCGGCAGTCGGCGTGTCGAGGCAGCCGATAATGTTCATGGCAGTCGATTTGCCCGAACCGGACGGGCCCATGATGGCGACGAATTCGCCACGCTGGATGGCGAGGTCGACGCCGGCCAGCGCATGGACCTTGGCTTCGCCCTGGCCATAGCTCTTCCAGACCGTGTCGAAACCGATGAGGCCCGCGGCCATGGCGTCAGCTCCGCAGCTGCGAGGCCGTGATAACCTCTGCACCTTCGTCCAGCCCGGAGGTGATCTCGGTCAGTTCGCCGTCGGTGGAGCCGATCTTGACGTTGACCGGGTGCGGCCGCCCGTTCTCCAGCACATAGAGCGTGCGTGAGCCGTCGGTCGGCGCCTTCACCGGCTGGCGGCGGTTGCCGCCACGGCCCATGCGGCCGGTGAACAGATCGCTGAGGCTCCACGCGCGGGCAGCAGGTGCCGATGGCCGATAGCGAAACGCTGTTGAAGGCACGGTGAGCACGCCCTTGGCCTGCCTGGTGACGACCGAAACCGTGGCGGTCATGCCGGGCCGCAGCAAAAGCTCGTTATTGTCGACTTCCAACCGTGCATTGTAGGTGACGACGCCGTCGGTGGTGACCGAGGCGTAGGAGATGTCGCGGATCTCGGCGTCGAACGGCCGCTCGGGAAAGGCATCGACGGTGAAGCGTGCATGCTGGCCTGGTTTGACCGCGCCGATATCGGCCTCGTCGACCGCCGCCACCAATTCCATGTTCCTCAAATCGGCGGCGATGATGAACAGAACCGGCGCCTGCAGCGAGGAGGCGACCGTCTGGCCGGGGTCGACGGAACGCGTCAAGACGATGCCGTCAATCGGCGCATAGATGGTGCTCTTGGCAAGGTCGGTCTGCTGCGCCTTGAGATCGGCCTGGGCGATGGCGAGATTGGCCTGCGCACTATCGAGCGCCGCCTTGGAGCGGTCGCGCGTGGCAGTCGCCGCCTCGAGCGACTGATCGGTCGCCATGCCACGCCTGGTCAGTTCGGCCGCGCGGGTGAGGGCGCTTTCGTTCTCCTTCAGGGTTACCGTGGCGTCCTCGACATTGGCGGCAGCGGCCTTGGCCGAGGCTTCGGCGCGTTCGATCTGGACCTCGAGTTTCACCGTGTCGAGCGTCGCCAGCACGTCGCCCTTCTTGACCTGCTGGTTCTCTTCGGCCGAGACCGAGCGGATGATACCGGACAGCTCGCTTGAAATGTCGACCTGGGTGAGGGGCTGCAGCGTGCCGGTCGCCGAAACCGCGACGGTGAGGTCGGCAATGGTAGCCGGCGTGGTGGTGTAGTCGATCTTGGCCGGGGAGCCGGCAAACCACTGGTAGCCAGCCAACCCGGCGGCAAGTGCGATCAGCGCCAGCAGCGCGTAAAGCCAGCCCCGGCGGCGCGTCTTGCGCACGCCGCTCTGATCAAGCCCGAGCGCCGCCTCGATGGCGGAATCCGATTCCGTCTTTGGCAGATTGACAAGCTGGTCCACGCCGGACCCCTATGAAAGCGTAATGTCCCTAGTTGTGCACAGATCAGGCTTGGTGGTTCGAATATCAAATTAAATTTCGGCCATGTTCGGATTGAGGCGGAAGGTTTTTCAAGATGCAGACCCGCAATTACTTGCTCTACGATGTGTTTACGACGGAGCGGCTGGCCGGCAATCCGCTGGCTGTCGTGCTCGACAGCCAAGGGCTGGATACAGCCGCCATGCAGGCCATTGCGCGCGAGTTCAACCTGTCCGAATCGGTCTTCGTGCTGCCGCCGGACAATCCAAAACATCGCAACCGCATCCGCATTTTCACGCCCGACTATGAGATGCCGTTCGCCGGACATCCGACAGTTGGCGCCGCGATCGCGCTGGCCGAACTGACAGGCGAGGGCGAAGCCGGCATCTTCGTGCTGGAGGAGAATATCGGCCCGGTGCGCTGCGCCGTCAGCCGGCACGATGGCGCCACCTTTGCCGAGTTCGACCTGGCGAAGCTGCCGGAGCCGCTGAAGCTCGATGCCGACCCGGAGGCGATCGGCGCCGCCCTCGGGCTGGCGCCGCACGAGATCGGCTTCGAGAATCACCTGGTGTCGTTCTGGTCGGCAGGCGTGCCGTACGTCACCATCCCGGTCGCCAATCTGGAGGCTGCGGCCCGGGTCAAGCTCGACAACCAGGCCTGGTCCGAACTGGCGCCGCGCAAGAGCGAATGGGCCTTCGCCAGCCCGTATGTCTATTGCCGCCAGACGGTGCACCATGACAGCGCCTTCCATGTCCGCATGATCGTGCCGGGCACGCCGTCCTATGAAGACCCGGCGACCGGGTCGGCGGCGGCGGCCTTTGCCGGCGCCATCATGCATTTCGACGCCCCGACCGACGGCATTTCGCAGCTGTGGATCGAGCAGGGGCTGGAGATGGGCCGGCCATCGCGTATCCGGCTCGAACTCACTGTCGAGGGCGGAAAACTGGCCTCGGCGCGCATCGGCGGCCATGCGGTAAAGGTGGCGGAAGGCAAGCTGTTCGTTTGAGTGGCCCGTGGCTGAGATCGTCGCTGTCGGCGATCCTTCACGCCCCCCTCTGTCCTGCCGGACATCTCCCCCACGAGGGGGGAGATCGGATGTCGCATTGGCTTTCGCCAATCTCCAACGCCGAAAGACAGGCGAAACGGCAAGGCTGCCAATCTTCCCCCAAGTGGGGGAGATGCCCGGCAGGGCAGAGGGGGGCGCTGTCCCGCCGACGACTCTGGTTTTTGCTTCGCTGCAACACTCGAAACCGAAGCCCGGAGCGATTTGTCGGGAAATGATTCCGGCAGGGCTGGACAGGACCGGTATCGGCGGCTATATGCCCGCCAACGCCGGTTTTACCGGTCGAGTGGGTGCGTAGCTCAGTTGGTAGAGCAGCTGACTCTTAATCAGCGGGTCCACAGTTCAATCCTGTGCGCACCCACCAAATTTTTCGAAAAGTTGGTGGAAGACCTTGGAATGCCGGACGCGTTGACGCGCCTCGACATGCCTCAATCATGGGGCAAGTTTGCCTTAAACTCGGCGGCCGGTAAGCCGGTGCGCTATTTGGCGAAGGAGGGAAGGCCGCGCTGGATTAAGAAAGGCCCGGAAGCCAAAGCCGCCATCAATTAAAGCCAGTTTGAAACCACGGGCTGGTGTCATACCCTAAGCGCGGATTATAATGATCCAGGAAGTTTTCAGCCCTATTTGACGGTCGCGCAACCACGGTGCCTGTCGATTTGCAATCCGGTTTCGCGGTCGGCTTGCTGCCAGCCTTCTTATGAGCTGTAGAACACGAGGTTGTAGCCTGAGCGGTGGCCACCTTTTTCTTCTCTTTCGCAACAGCTGCTCCGGTAGCGGCCAATACTATTGCTACGCCAAAGACAACGAGTTTCATTGAAAACGCCCTCACCCTGCACAATCCGTAATGATTGCGCCTGGTCAACGTTACGTCAATCACATTTTGTCGGCAACGACGGCGAATAGTGCCAGTAAAAAGAGCCCATACAGAAGCAGCGGGCCAACCCCCAGGTGGGGGATCTTTCAGCGGCCGTGCCGTTCGAGCCACCAGCCCGGAATGCCAGTGACCGGCCCGACGATGGTCAGCGAAGGTTCGGGCCGGCGCGCTCCCGTCAAATCGCCCTAGTTACTTTTCCGACACGCCAGCCTCGGCAAAACTCGCCATCCTCGCATGGCATTCCAGTGCCGAGCGGACGATGTTGACGGCGAGGCAGGCGCCGGAGCCTTCGCCGAGCCGCATGCCGAGGTCGAGCAGCGGCGGCAGGCCGAGCGCTTCGAGCAGGCGGCGGTGGCCGGATTCGGCCGAGACATGGGCGGCGATGGTGTGGGCGAGGCCTGAGGGGTGCAGTCGCGCCAGGGGCGCTGCCGCTGCCGTGCAGACGAAGCCGTCGAGCAGCACCGGGACGTTCTTGCGGCGGGCGGCGAGCGTGGCGCCGAAGATGGCGGCGAGTTCGCGGCCGCCAAGGGCGGCGGCGATCTTCAGCGGGTCGGACAGCGCGTCGGCATGGCGCTTGAGGCCGGATTCAATGGCGGTGACCTTGCGCTTCAGCCCGGCATCGTCGACGCCGGTGCCGCGCCCGGTCCATTTTTCAGCGCCGCCGCCGAACAGGGCAGTCGAGATGGCGGCCGCCGGCGTGGTGTTGCCGATGCCCATCTCGCCGAAACAGACGAGGTCGAGGTCGTTCGTCACCGCGTCGTAGCCTGCCGAGACGGCGGCGAGGAAGGTTTTTTCGTCCATTGCCGGCACGTCAGTGAAGTCGCCGGTCGGATGATCGAGATCGAGCGGGATGACGTCGAGTTCCGCGCCGGCGATGCGGGCCAGCTGGTTGATGGCGGCGCCGCCGCCGGCAAAATTCGCCACCATCTGCACGGTCACTTCCGACGGGAAGGCCGACACGCCCTGCGCGGTGACGCCGTGATTGCCGGCGAACACGAAGACTTTGACGCGGTCGAGTTTCGGCATGTCGCGACCCTGCCAGCGCGCCAGCCAGGCGGCGAGAGTTTCCAGCCGGCCCAGGCTGCCTTGCGGCTTGGTCAGCGTGTCTTGGCGGCGGGCGACGGCGTTGGCGGCGGTATCGCTGCCGGCAGGCAGATCGAGACAGGCGGCGCGCAGTTCGTCGAATGATTTGAATGGCATGGGGAAGGAATCTCCGGGGAAGAATCAGGACAGGGAAACGGAAGCGACGAGCAGGACAGTGATCTCGCCCAGCTGCTGCAGGGCGCCGATCGTGTCACCGGTGTGGCCGCCGATCTGGTTGAGGGAGAGCGCGCGCAAGGCGCTGAACACGAGAGCGAGCAGGATCAGTGCGGCACAGGCGCCGCCGAGCCCCAGCGTCAGAAGGGGGATGGCGCCGAGCACGGCGCCGAGAACAGCTGTCTGGGCCGAGACGGTCCCGGCGCCGGCAGACAGGCCGTCACTGCGCGCCGCCGGCGCCAGATGCATGAACGCGCCGAGCAGGCCGCGCGATGCGGCGTGTGCGGCGATCAGCGCGAAGAGCACGCTTGTCGGATTGGCCAGTTGCGACAGCGCGCTCCAGCGGATGAGCATCGACAGGCCAAGAGCTGCTGCGCCATAGGCGCCGATGCGGCTGTCGCGCATGATCTCCAGTTTTTTATCGCGCGTCTTGCCGCCGCCAAAACCATCTGCGACATCGGAAAGCCCGTCCTCATGCAGGCAGCCCGTGGCGAGCAGGGTTGCTGCAAGCGCAAGGGCTGCTGCCGGGCCGGGGGCAAGGCCGAGCTGTACGCCCGCTGCGTAGACGACAGCACCAACCACAGCGATGGCGAGGCCGGCGACAGGCGCCGCCCAGATCGCATCGGCCAGGCTGCGGCCACGAAAGTCGAAGACCGGCAGCGGCAGCCGGGTGAAGAAGACGAGGCAAAGCGCGACGTCCTCGAGCGCTTGCCGGGGCGAGGGCACGGCGGTCATGCACTCCTCGCAATGGCATGAAAGAAGGTGCCGCTGACATGGCCGCGCCGGTAGCCGGAGGCGCCGAGTGGATTGCCCTGGCCATCGGCTAGGTCGGCCAGCGGCTCGTCATTGCCGGTCGCAATCATCTGCGCATAGTGGAATTCATGGCCACGGATCAGCGCGCCTTGCGGCCCCAGCGGACAGGCGACGCGCAGGCGTGCCTCGCGGTAGCCGAGGTTCATCTTGCGCTTGGCAAAGCTGGTGGAATGGCCGAGCAGGCCAAGCATGGCGTGCGTCTCGCCGGCCGCGTCCTCCAGCGCTTCGCCCAGCACCATGAAGCCGCCGCACTCGCCATGGATCGGCTTGGTCTCGGCAAACCTGGCCATGCCAGCTCGGAAACTGGTCGCCGCCGCGAGGCTGCCGGAGTGGAGCTCGGGATAGCCGCCGGGCAGCCAGCAGACATCGCAATTCTGCACCGGTGCTTCGTCGGCTAGCGGCGAGAACGGCACGATCTCGGCGCCGGCCTGATGCCAGTGGGCGGCGACGTGCGGATAGAGGAAGGTGAAGGCGGCGTCTTCGGCGAGCGCGATTCGTTGGCCGGGCGGCTGCAAGGCATGTTCGAAACTGCCTGATGCCGGCGAAAACGGCGCGGCCAGCGCCATGATGGCGTCAAGGTCGAGGGATTTCTCGACCATGTCGGCGAGGCGGTCGAGATGCGTCATCAGGTCGGCATATTCGCCGGCCTGGACGAGGCCGAGATGGCGCTCCGGCAAATTGAGCGTGGGATCGCGCAGGATGGCGCCGACGACCGGCAGGCCGAGCGTTTCGATCGCCTCGCTGCACAGCTTGCGGTGGCGCTCGCTGCCGAGACGGTTGAGCACGATTCCGGCCATGCGCACATCCGGGTCGTAGGTGGCAAAACCCTTCGCGACGGCGGCCGCCGTCGTCGACTGTCCCGAGACGTCGAGCACCAAAAGCACCGGCAGGTGGTAGAGCCGCGCCAGATCGGCGGCCGAGCCGGTGCGGCCTTGTCCGGCCGGGATGCCGTCGAACAGGCCCATGGCGCTTTCGAGGAAGATAAAATCGGCGTCCTCGGTGGCATTGCCGGCCAACGCGTTGAGCAGGTCAGGCGACATCGCCCAGCTGTCCAGGTTGACGCCGGACAGGCCAGTGGCGGCGGTATGAAAACCCGGATCGATATAGTCGGGGCCGGACTTGGCGCCGCGCACCTTGATGCCGCGCCGGGCGAGCGCGCGCAAAATGCCGATGGTGACGCTGGTCTTGCCGGAGCCGGAACGCGGCGCGCCGATGATGATGGCGCGGGTCATGCGTTACCCGCCAGTGCTGCGCGCATGGCGACGATGCCGCCGACGACAATGAGGGCCGGCGAGGCCAATTCCGCCGCGGCGGCCGCTTCGGAAATGGTGGCGAGTGTCGCGACGACGGTCCGCTCCTGCGGTGTCGTCGCCGAAACGATGACAGCCGCCGGCGTCGACGGCGCCAGCCCGCCTTCGAGCAGCGACGCGGCGATAACAGGCAGATTGGCCATGCCCATATAGATGACCACCGGCTGGCCGGTGCGGGCGATCGCGCCCCAGTCGAGATCGTCATCTGTGCCGGCGGCATGACCTGTCGCCAGGATGATCGCCTTGTTGATGCCGCGCATGGTTGCGGGAATGCCGGTGGCGGCCAGCGCGCTCAGCCCCGATGTCAGGCCGGGCATGACGCGGAAAGGGATTTTTTCGCGCGCCAGCGCCAGCGCCTCTTCGCCGCCGCGGCCGAAAATATAGGGATCGCCGCCCTTCAGCCGGACGACGCGGCGGCCCTCGCGTGCCAGCCGCACCAGCAAAGCGGTGATATCGTCCTGCCTCATGGACGGTTTGCCGCCGCGTTTTCCTGCAAAGAACAGCTGGGCATTGTCCGCAACGGCGACAACGTCAGAGGAGACCAGCGCGTCATAGACCACAGCGTCGGCCTCGGCCAATGCCGCCAGCACTTCCAGCGTCAGGCAGCCGGGATCGCCGGGACCGGCGCCGGCCAGCCAGACATGGCCCGGCTCAAGCCGGCGCGGCTTGAAGTTCAGCCGTGCAAGCGCCTGTTCGAGCGTCGGGTTTTCGCTTTTGGTCTTGCCGCTCACAATCCGTCCCGCCCGCGAAAACGCCGCTGGTAGTGGGCGTCGTACAATGAACTCTCGCCAAAACCTTCCGCTGCCAGCGAGCGGCCGACGAAGATGATCGCCGTGCGCTCCATGGGATCGGCGGCGAGCAGCGCCTCGATGGTCGCTAGCGTGCCGGTCAGCACGCGCTCGTCCGGCCATGAAGCGCGAAAGACGATCGCCACCGGGCAATCGCCGCCATAATGCGGCGACAATTCGGCGACGACGCGATCGATGGCGTGGATGGCGAGATGAATGGCCAGTGTGGCGCCGGTGCGGCCGAAGCCGGCCAGCGTTTCGCCCGGCGGCATTTTCGAGGCGCGGCCGGAGACGCGGGTCAGCACCAGGCTTTGCGCCACCTCGGGAATGGTCAGTTCGCGGCGAAGGGCTGCGGCTGCGGCGGCGAAAGAGGGAACGCCCGGCGTCAGCGTGTAAGGAATGCCGTGTTTTTCCAGCCGGCGGATCTGCTCGGCCACGGCGCTCCACACCGAGAGGTCGCCGGAATGCAGGCGGGCGACATCGTGGCCGGCCTGGTGGGCTGTCACATATTCGACCTCGATTTCGTCGAGTGACATCGGCGCCGTATCGATCAGTTTGGTCCCCGGTGCGCAGTGTTGCAGCAATTCCGGCGCGACGATCGAGCCGGCATGCAGACAGACCGGGCAGCTTGCCAGCAGCTTGGCGCCGCGCAGTGTGATGAGGTCGGCGGCGCCGGGACCGGCGCCGATGAAATGCACGGTCATGGCGCGTCTCCGCTGATGGCGATGGCGCAGGTGACCGGGCCGAGCACGGTGCGTGGACCAAGCAGCTTTGCACCGGGGCCGGCAACGGCAAGGGCGGAGGCTTCTGAGACGGAGGGTGTGCCGGCGAGATCCTGCGAGAGATCGGATTTGCTGAGTGCCTCCGGCGAGACGGCCTGAAGTGCTGCGTCATCAACGATGATGACGGGAAGGTGAACCGTGCGGCCAGCGGCAGAGATCGCTTCTTCGTCTTTCTTGAGCGCGGCGGTCGCCAAGGCCGACAGCGCCGTTATCGCCAGCCCGTGCGCTTCGAGGGCGGTTTCGATCGCCGCGAGCACGTCTTCGACGCTCACGCCCTTCCGGCTGCCGATGCCCGCCACCATCATGGCTTCACCCAGCTCCACTGGGTGACCGGCATGGCCGGGCGCCAGGCCTGCATCGAACCGACAGGAGAAGCGCGGGAAATGGTGATGCGGGTAAGGTCGCCGCCGCGCTTGATGTGCTCCGCGAGAAGCAGCGCCTCCATCTCCAGCGTCACCGCATTGGCAACGAGACGGCCACGGGATGGCAGCGCCTTGATGGCGGCGTTCAGTACGCCGGCGTCGCTGCCACCTCCGCCGATGAAGATCGCATCCGGCGTGTCCAGCCCGGCCAGTGCCTTGGGCGCCGACCCTTCCACCACGACAAGACCGGGCACGCCGCAATGCGCGGCGTTGCGGACGATGCGGGCGGCGCGGTCGCTGTTGGCCTCGATGGCGATGGCGCGCATCGAGGGGTGAGCGAGCATCCATTCGATGCCGATGGAGCCGGAACCGGCGCCGATGTCCCACAGCAATTCGCCACGCCTCGGCGCCAGCGCCGCAAGCGTGATGGCGCGGATGTCGTGCTTGGTGATCTGGCCGTCGTGCTCGAACAGATGGTCGGCGCGGCCAACGGTCAGCGGCAGGATGCGGGCCTCTTGTGTCGATTCAAGCTCAAACGCCAGCACGTTGAGCGGATTGATGTCTCTGAGATCGAAAGCGTCGGCACGTGCCGAGCGAAGCTTCTCGTTCGGTCCGCCCAGCGCTTCCAGAACGGTCAGCCGCGAACCGCCGAAGTCGAGCTCTACGAGCAGGCGCGCTATTGTCGCTGGCGCGTCGCCGTCCGATGTCAGCGCCAGGATGCGCGCCCTGGGATGCAGCAGCGGCCGGATCAGGTCGAGCGGCCTTCCATGCAGCGAGATCGTCTCGATGTCCTGCAACGCCCAGCCGAGCCGGGCGGCAGCCAGCGAAATCGCCGATGGCGCGGGGATGACATGCATCTCTTCAGGCTTGACCTTGCGGGCAAGGGTGGCGCCGACCCCGTGGAAGAATGGATCACCGGAGGCGAGCACGCAGACGCGCCGGCCGGCCAGCGCCAGCACGTCTGCCATGTCGGCATCGAATGGCACCGGCCATGGGCGCTGCTCACCCTTGATGAGCGAAGCCACCAGCGCCAGATGCCGCTTGCCGCCGAAGACGGTCTCGGCGTCAGCGATCTGCCGCTTGGCCTCGTCGCCGAGACCCGCTAAACCGTCCTCGCCGATGCCGACGATTGCGAGCCATTTTGGCGTGGGCTGTTTTTTTGACATGTCGCGCCGCCCCTCATTCGCCTGAGGCGTTCGTCGTTCGAAAAGTCAAGCAATTGACTTTTCGTCTGCCAGCCAGACCACTCCTCACCTCCCCGTGTGGTGACGGGGAGAAGGGAGACGCTCCGGCGCTGACGCCTCCCTCTCCCCGTTCTTCACGGGGAGAGGGTAGGGGTGAGGGGCAGCGCCGACGCTGTTCAACATGGTGCTCATGAAGAAGATTCTGATCCTTGGCGGCACGACAGAAGCGCGCCAATTGGCCGAAAAACTGGTGGAAGATTTCCGTGTCACCCTGTCGCTGGCCGGCCGCACCGAAAGCCCGGTCGCGCAAGGCGTGCCGGTGCGCAGCGGCGGATTTGGCGGCGCCGACGGGCTGGCCGCCTATCTCAGGGAGGCGGGCATCGACCTGCTGATCGACGCCACACATCCCTATGCGGCGCAGATATCCGCCAATGCGGCGCAAGCCTCGCGCCTGACCGGTGTGCCGATCCTGGCGCTGCGCCGTCCCGGCTGGAAGCCTGTCGACGGCGACCGCTGGACGCAGGTCGATAGGACAGGCGATGCGGTGCACGCGCTTGGATCGACGCCGCGCCGCGCCTTCCTGTCGCTCGGCCGGCAAGAGGTCGCGGCTTTCGAGGCGGCGCCGCAGCATCACTACCTCATCCGCAGCGTCGATCCGGTCGAGCCGAAACTGGCGGTGCCGGATGCGGCCTACCTGCTGGCGCGTGGGCCGTTTCGCGAGGCGGATGAACGCGCGCTGCTCGAGGAGCACCGCATCGATGTCGTCGTATCCAAGAACAGCGGCGGCGAGGCCACCTACGGCAAGATCGCCGCGGCGCGGGCGCTCGGTATCGAGGTGGTGATGGTGCGCAGGCCCTTCCTGCCGGAGGTGCCTTCGACCGAGACCGTCGATGAACTCGCCGCTCTTGTTGATAAATTTTGGGTCGATCATTTGCTCGACCCCGTCGCGGAGCGCGGCGTGTAGACCAGCGCCGGTTTGTCGCCGCGCTTGATGATCCGTGTTTCCGGCGAACCGATGATGATGCAGGTCGCCATGTCAGCTTTTTGCGCGTCGACATCGGCCAGCAAAAAGACCTCGATGCGCTCGTCCGGGCGGCCGGCGGCGCGGCCGAAGATGACCGGCGTGGTGCCGGGCAGGATGGCGGCCAGGCATTCGAAGGCACGGCCGAGCTGCCAAGGGCGCGCCTTGCTGATCGGGTTATAGAGCGCGATGACAAAGCCGGCGCCGGCCGCCGCCAGCAGGCGCAGTTCGATCAAGTCCCACGGCTTCAGATTGTCGGACAGCGAGATGGCGCAGAAATCATGGCCGAGCGGCGCGCCGATGCGGGCGGCAACCGCCAGCATGGCGGTGACGCCCGGCACGACAGTGACATCGACGGTGCGCCATTCGGCCGGACCGGCCTCGATCGCCTCACAGACCGCGGCGGCCATGGCAAAGACGCCGGGATCGCCGCCGGAAACGACGGCGACGTCATGGCCCTCGGCGGCCTTGACCAGCGCGTCCTTGGAGCGGGCGAGTTCCTCGCGATTATCCGAGGCGACGCGGGTCTGGTCCGGGCGCAGCTCCAGCCGGTCGAGATAAGGCTTGTAGCCATAGAAGAACTTTGCCTCGGCGACGGCGCGGCTGGCTTGCGGCGTCACTTGATCGGCATTGCCGGGCCCAAGGCCGATGACGGTGAGGCGGCCGCTCATGGCTTGGCTCCCATGACGCCAGGCCGGCCGGACCAGCCGGCAACCAGCACGATGGCGAAATAGGGCGCCTTGTCGTCCGGCTTGTCGGCAAGCTTCATCGTGATGCTGCCGGCCATGGTGCCGCGCTCGACATAGACCGCGCGGGCGAGCTTGCCGGTGGCCTCCAGCGCCCGCCTGATCTTGGGCAGGTTGCGGCCGACCTTCATGATGACGGCGGCATCGGTGTCGGCGAGACGGCGTGTCAGTTCGAATTCGCTCATCGTGCCGGGCAAAACCGTCAGCACATCGTCGCCCTGGACGATCGGCACGCCGGTCTGCGACCAGCAGCCCGACATGGCGGTGACGCCGGGGATGACTTCGGTCGGGAAGCGGTGTGCCAGCCGGACATGCAGGTGCATGTAGGAGCCGTAGAACAGCGGGTCGCCTTCGGAGAGCACGGCGACCATCCGGCCGGCTTCGAGGTGTTCGGCGACCTTCTCGGCCGACTCCTCGTAGAAATCGGTGATCTGCGAACGGTAGTCGTCGTGATCCTTGTCGATCTCGGTGGTGACGGGGTAGAGCAGCGGCAGTTCCAGCATATCCGGCCGGAAGCGCGCCTCGACGATGGCGCGCGCATTGCTGTTGTTGCCGCGCTTGGCGAAGTAGGCGACGACATCGGCCTCGGCCAGAACGCGCGCGGCCTTCAGCGTCAGCAACTCGGGGTCGCCAGGCCCCGTGCCGACGCCGACAAGACGGCCTTTTGCCAGATCTTCTTTGACGGCTGCGTTCACAGGCCGGGCCTCGCCAGCGAATTGAGGGCGGCTGCAGTCATGGCGCTGCCGCCAAGCCTGCCGCGCACGATGGCGTAGGGTACGCCATAGGAATTCTCGGCCAGCGCATCCTTGGATTCGGCGGCACCGACGAAGCCGACCGGCATGCCGATGATGACTGCCGGCTTCGGCGCGCCGTCGCGCAACTTTTCCAGGAGATAGAACAGTGCCGTCGGCGCATTGCCTATGGCGACCACCGAACCGGCCATGCGCTCGCCCCAGAGGTCGATCGCGGCGGCCGAGCGGGTGTTGCCGATCTGCTTGGCGATGTCGTGCGTGCTCGGGTCGCGCAAGGTGCAGATCACCTCGTTGCCGGCCGGCAGCCTGGCGCGGGTGACGCCATGCGAGACCATTTCGGCATCGCAGAAGATCGGCGCGCCGGCCGCCAAGGCGCTGCGGGCGGCGGCGACGAAATNATGCGAGACCATTTCGGCATCGCAGAAGATCGGCGCGCCGGCCGCCAAGGCGCTGCGGGCGGCGGCGACGAAATCGCTGGAGAAAACAAAATGACTTGATGCTTCGACCTGGCCGCAGGCATGGATCATGCGGATGGCGACATCGGCCTCGGCTTCCGAAAAGCGCGACAGATCGGCCTCGGCGCGGATGATGGCGAAGGAGCGCTCATAGATGGCGTTGCCGTCATGGATGTAGTCGTAGGCGGCCATGCTTATTCCTGTCGGTAGCTTTCGGCGATTGCCGCCGGCCCGAGCCTTGTCAGGCAAGCGGCGGCGGTTTCGCCCTGAAATCGTGCGCTGCGGACCATCGCCGCGACGCGACTGACGCCGCGTGCGGCGTCATAGCCCGGCCTGTAGCCCGCAGGAAGGGCCTTTGCCGTCGCGTTCACGACAAGTCCGGCTCCGTTTTCGCCGCCGACGATTGTTAGCGCGGCAGAGCCGGGGTGAGCGCAGCCCTTGGCGCAGCCGGAAATGTGCAGTGTGAAGTCGAGGATATCAGCGTTTTCGGCGGCGATTGTCTCGGCAATATCGCGCGTGGCGATGCGGCCGGAGGCACACGCAGGGGTGCCGGGGCAGGCGGCGATGCGGGTGCGCGGGTCGGCGGCGATGGTGACGAAGCCGAGCGCGGTGGCGGTGGCTTGCAGGAGGTGGTTTGCGGACGATGGTTGGCCGAGGAACAGCAAGGCGCGGCCGGGGGCGAGGCGGATTTCGGCGACGCCGAGGGACAGGGCGCTTTGGGCGAGGGCGATGAGTTTTTCGGCCGGCATGCTGCCATAGGGGAGGGCTATGCCGAGAGCGGTGGTGTCGTTGGATAAGGGGAAAAGACCGATAGGCCGGCGATCCTGCACACCCCCCTCCGTCCTGCCGGACATCTCCCCCGCTTGGGGGGAGATTGCGTCTTCGTGGGCGATTTCGCCAATTTTCAGCGTGGAAAGTGGAGAGCCGCCGGCGACCCTGCTGATCTCCCCCCTTGAGGGGGAGATGTCCGGCAGGACAGAGGGGGGCGCGAAGGAATGCCAGCTTGCAAGAGAGGCCAATTGCCTCTCCGACAAATCCCGAGAATGTGCGTCACGCCCCTTCTCGGCAACCATCCTCAGCACAGCAACCGCAATATCGCGCGCTGCATCCTCATCGGCCGTCGCAAGCGGCCTCGCGCTTTGACCGTCGCCGGCAACAGACAAAGCCCACATAACGTTGCCGCCCACCCGCACCGCCTTCAGCCTGACATCGGCCGTCACCCCATCCATCGTCAGCTGCCCGCCACCATCGACAACCACCGACACCTTCGGTCCGAGCCTTGGCGTCAGCCCAGCTTCCTCGACCGCAGCCCTGATCCGCTCAGCCAAAGCTCGCGGATCGGCAATCTCCCGCGGATCGATGCCGGCCAGCGGCCCGGTCTCGACCGGCACGCCGGTACGCACTGCAATCCCCAGTGCATCGACCTCCGCCGCCAACAGCACCGCACTCTCCGCTGTCAGCCCGCGTATCTGCAGGCTGCCGCGCGCGGTCACTTCCATGATGCCGTTGCCGTGGCGCAAGGCGGATTCGCAGAGTCCGATCAGCGACTTGGGGGAAAGCCCTCCAGCAACCGGGTTGAGCCGCACCAGCAGGCCATCGCCGGTCTGCATCGGCGCTGACAGAGCCGGGCAGGCGCCGCGGCGCGAGAAGGCGTTCATGCCGCAACCCCGAGCGCCTCGGCCTCGGCGATCAGCGCCGCGAGATCGTCGTCGACCGAGTTGCGCAAGGGATGCCAGAGACCGCGCCGGCGCGCCGACAGGAAGCGCTCGGCGATGACTTTGGCAGCGGCCGGATTTTCACGCAGGATGAAGGCGCGGACATCGGGATCGCCGACATAGGCGTCATGCACGGCCTCGATCAACGCGCCCGAAATGGCGTGCGTGGTTTCGGCAAAGCCGATGAGGCGGTCGACGGTTTCGGCAAACTCGGAAGCGCCGCGCGGACCATGCCGCATCTGGCCGGCTATAAAGCGCGCATTAACGGCGCGGGCGCGCACCACGCGCGACACAGCCTCGCCGACCGAGCGCGGCTTGGGCTTCTGCGGATCCGTGGTGTCGAGCACGATGACATCGGCATTTCGGCCGAGCGTCGCAAGGGCGGCCGAAAAGCCGCCGATGAAGGCGACGTCGGCGGAGCCCTCGAGAATGTCGCGGCCGGGATCGTCGCCGGTGTGGACCAGCAGATCGGCCTCGGCGATGCGGGTCTCGAAAGCGCCGGGGCAGGCAATGCCTTCGCCCTCGGCGCCGCCATAGGCATGCGATGTCGCATCGAGATAGGCGCGGCCGATTTCTTCGCGCGCGGCCCAGTCGCCACTCGACAACAGGTCCTCGACGCCGGCGCCATAGGTGCCGGGCGAGGTGCCGAAGATGCGCGGGCCGATCTTGCCATCGGCACGGGTTCTGGCGGCGAGCGGGTTTTCCGAATCGTCCTCGTCGCGCGCGGCAACGGCGTTGGCGGCGGCGTCGATCAGCGCGATCTGGGTCGGGAACATGTCGCGGAACAGACCCGAAATCCGCCAGGTGACATCGACGCGCGGGCGACCGAGCGTGGCCGGCGGCAGCACTTCGATGCCGGTGATGCGGCCGGTGCCCGAATCCCATTGCGGCCGGCAGCCCATCAGCGCCAGGCCTTGCGCGATCTCCTCGCCGCCGGTGCGCAGCGAGGCCGAGCCCCAGAGGTCGATGACCAGCGAGCGCGGCCAGTCGCCATGCGACTGCATATAGCCGCGCACGACTTCTTCTGCCGCCGCCTTTCCCAGATCGTAGGCGGTCGGCGTCGGCATGGTGCGCGGGTCGGAGGTGAACAGGTTGCGGCCGGTGGGCAGCACGTCGGAGCGGCCACGCGCCGGTGCGCCCGCCGGACCCGCCTTGATGTGACGGCCGTCGAGCGCGGCAAGAAGTGCTGCTTTCTCGGCCTCCGCGCTTTGCACGCGCATGGCGTCGGGCTCGTCGTCGGGAGCGCGGCCATAGATGTGCAGGCCGTCCTTGATGGCGAAATCCTTGAGGTCGCAGAGCCAGGCGTCGATGCGGCGCAGCGCCTCGTCGGGCGCGTCGGTTTTGGCGACGCCGGCTTCGGAGGCGAGGCCGGTCTTTTGCGCGGTGTCGACGATCAGCTTGGCCAGACGATCGCGCCGGCGGCGGTCGAGGCCGTCGGCCTGGGCGTATTCGTCGACGAGGCGCTCGAGCTTGTGCTGCTCTTCATCAAGGCCAGCAGCTGCCAGTGGTGGCGGCAGATGGCCAAGCGTGACGGCTGCTATGCGCCGCTTGGCTTGCGCCGCCTCGCCGGGATTGGAGACGATGAAGGGATAGATGACGGGCAGCGAGCCGGTGGCGATCTCGGGGAAGCAGTTTTGTGAGAGCGCAACCGTCTTGCCGGGCAGCCATTCCAGCGTGCCATGGGCGCCGACATGGATGAGAGCATGGATGCGGAGCGATTTGCGCAGCCACAGGCCGAAGGCCAGCAGATCGTGGCGCGGCGGCAGCGTCGGGTCGTGGTAATCGGCGCGCCGGTCGGCCGAGCGGCCACGGTCGGGGGCGAGAGCGACAGTGATGTTGCCGAAGGTGGCGGCGCGGAAGGGGAAGCCGCTCTTACCCTCCCCCTTGTGGGGAGGGTGGCCCGCAGGGCCGGGTGGGGTCCTCCGCGAAGNGGGGGGGTGGTGCACCGCTACCCCCACCCCGTTTCGCGCCATCCGCTTCGCGAATGTCGCGAACCGACCCTCCCCACAAGGGGGAGGGTGAAGGAGCGCCCCATGCCGCCTCGACTGCAGCCAGTGCCTCAGCCGGCAAATCCTTTGAGAAGTCCAGATACTCATCCAGCCCCAGCCCACCATCGCTCCGCTCCAACGCGTCCAGCAGCGCACGCGGCGTTTGCGGAATCCCGTCAACGCGATAGCCCTGCTCCTTCAGGTCATGCAGCATGGCCAGCACGCTGGACGGCACATCCAGGCCCACGGCATAGCCAGTGCGGCCGGGCGCACTCGGATAATCCGGAATGAGGATCGCCAACTTACGCGTCGCGCGGGGCGTCTGCTGCAACCGTGTGAACGCCGCTAGCCTGTCCGCCACTTGCGCCACGCGATCCGGTTCCGGGCGGTTGGCGAAGGCGCGGTGGCCGAGCGCCGGGTCGGTCTCGCTCTCGCCCTTGAAGGAAATCGCGCCGGCGAGGATGCGGCCGTCGAGTTCGGGCAGCACGACATGCATGGCGAGGTCGGCGGGCGCCAGGCCGCGCTGGTTGTTGTCCCAGACGTCGCGGCGGGTGGTGGCGACGATGACCTGGAAGACAGGCACGCCGGCGCGGTCGAAGAGCGTTTCGACGCCGGGTTCGGCGCCGGAAGCGAAGGCGGTTGCGGTGATGATGGCGGTGGGCTTGAGCGTGGCCAGCGCGGTTCCGACGAAGGCCAGGGAGGTCGGGTCTTTGAGGCTGGAGACGAAGATCGGGACCGGTCTCATGCCGCGCTGGCGGAGTGCATCAAAGAGGGCATCGATTGGCGCGACATCGGCGGCCAGCAGCATCGAGCGGTAGAAGAGGATGGGGATGATGGGAGAGTTGATGTTGTCTGCGCCGAGTTCCCGCCCACCCCCCTCTGTCCTGCCGGACATCTCCCCCGCAAGGGGGGAGATTGTGCTCTCATCGACGCTTTCGCCAATCGGGGATGTTGCAGAGGAATCTATTATCGGCTGGGCAGAAAAAGTGCCGAGGTCCGCGCCGGCTGATCTCCCCCCTTGCGGGGGAGATGTCCGGCAGGACAGAGGGGGGTGTGAAGGAACGCCGACATCGGCAAAATCCAACTTGCCTACGACGCCGCGGCCAGGCTCGTAGTAACCAGCTTTCGGCACGCTGACCGGCTCAGCCGCCGCCGCATCCTGCCCAGCCAACCCCGCCAGCCGCTGCATCAGTGCTGCCATATTCTCCGGTCCGCCCTCGCGGAAATAACCAAGCAGGACGTCCAGATCCTCGCGCGGCAGCGTCGAGGCTTCGATCAGCCTGAGATCCTCGTCGTAGATCGGAAGAGCACACGTCTGNCCAGCCGCATCGACGGCAGGCGGGCGGCATCGGCCTTCCACGCCGCCGCGAGGCCGGCGAGGTCGCTGTCGGTGAAGGACAGCGCCACGATATCCGCCGGCGTCTGCCCGAGATCGACGGGCTCGGCGAGATCGTCGAGCGAGGCGGATGTGGTGGTGAGTATATGCATTTCGGCTCGTGGTTTGGATCAGCCGGCGAGTATACGCTCGATCGCCGGGCGGTTCAGTCCTTTCAGGCCAATGACGACAAGACGCGAGCGGCGGTCGTCCTCAGCCGCCCAGGCGCGGTCATAGTAATGATTGACGCGCGGGCCGACGGCCTGCAGCAAAAGCCGCATCGGCTTGCCGCCGACATCGACGAAGCCTTTTACACGCAACACGTTTTCCTGTTCGGCGGCGGTGGCGACGCGCTTGGCCAGGTCGTCGGGATTGGCGATCGAGGGGATGTCGACGATGAAGGTGTCGAAATCGTCATGCTCATGATCGAAAGCGCCGTCGTGATGCGACTTGCGGTTCTCGATGTCGTCTTCGACGGCGAGATCGAGGCCAAGCAGCACCGACGGGTCGACCTTGCCATGCGCAGTCGGCACGATTTTTACCGCGCGGGCGGAATGTTCATTGATGATGGCGTTGGCGCGGGCCGAACCGGGGGCGTCCATCAGATCGCTCTTCGACAGGATGATCAAATCGGCGCAGGCGATCTGGTCCTCGAACACTTCTTCGACAGGATCGTCATGGTCGAGCGTCTCGTCCTGAGCGCGCTGTGCCTGCAAAGCGTCCATGTCGTTGGCGACGCGGCCTTCGGCCAGCGCCGGGCCGTCTACCACGGCGATGACACCGTCGACGGTTACCCGGCTCTTCACGCTCGGCCACTGGAACGCCTGGACCAGCGGCTTGGGCAGAGCCAGGCCCGAGGTCTCGATCAGGATGTGGTCAACCTTCGGTGTCAGCGCGAGGATCTTGTCGAGGGCGGGCACGAAATCGTCGGCGACTGTACAGCAGATGCAGCCATTGGCCAGTTCGACGATGTTTTCCTCGGGGCAGGTGTCGATGCCGCAGCCTTTCAGGATTTCCCCGTCGATGCCGATGTCGCCGAACTCGTTGACGATGATGGCGATGCGCTTGCCGCCGGCATTTTCCAGGAGATGGCGGACCAGCGTCGTCTTGCCGGCGCCGAGGAAGCCTGTAACGACAGTGCAGGGAACACGGGAGAGGTTGGCGGCCGGGTTTGAAGCGTTCATCGTCAGTCCTTCAGCATGTCGAGGGGTGGGATGCGGGCAACGAGGCCGCGCTTGAGGCTATCGGGCCGGCCGCGCCACGGGATGAGGCCGTCGGCCGAAGTCGCGAAGAGCTTTGCGCCGGTAACGAGGTCGGCGCCGCTGGTTGCGGTCAGATCGCCGAAGACATAGCTCCAGCAGCCATCGCGCAGGATCGCGGCGCTGAGGCGGCGCTTGCAATTGCCGAGACATTCGGCGGTGCGGACCCGGATATCGCCGGCAGCGGCGCGGCCTGTGTCCTCAGCCAGCAATTCGCCGGCGCGCGGATGGGCGTCGGAACCGGTCTCATCGCGGCAGGAGGCGCAGACGATGACGGTCACGCCGGTCAGGGCGTCGTTGTCGCCGGACGCAATGTCCGTTGTGCCAGCCGAAAAACTGCTGTTCTGGTCCAAAAACCGTGCTCCTTGCCCGGAAACCCGCCAGGCGATCGGATACTTTGTCTCAGACGGCAGGTCTCCTGGCTCGCGAGTCATTGCCTTGGTTAGCCGCCTTCCCGGTGTTACCCAGTGGCTTTCGGCCTTGGCTCTTCGCTTACAGTTGCGGGGACAGCCGCGGATTTGGGATTTTTTCGTCCCGCACCGCATTCCCTCTTGGCCCTTGCCGTTGCGGGCAGGGGACCGTCTGGAGCGGATTTAGGCTTTTGCAGGCAGCGGTGTCAACGCACGGCTACGACATGGCGATGTCGGCAGGGGCTGTCATGTCCCGGCTTCCGGCAGTGCCAGGATGACCTGTCGGATAGCTTGATAGCCATCGCTATAGTCCCAGTCATGACCGACAGCCAGATTCTGTCCCTCATGCCAAACCGCGTTGTCCAGAAGGACTTCGGCACTAATCAGCGTGCCCTTCAAGCCTGCCAGAAAGGTCCGGACAAAATGGCTTCCGGGGGGTACCGAAGCTGTGAACAGCTTTTCCAGCTTGGCATAGAATGCTGGATAGCCTGGTGTCAGCGAGCATAGCTCGGTTGTGGCCTGGGAAATGACCGGGCCGCTATAGATTTTCCAGCGGGCATCTTTTCGCCAGATCTTCCAACTGGCGCTGCTTCGCTGCCAAAGCTCTATTTCGGCCTGCATGTTCTCGCAGACGTGATCGGCCAGTCCCTCAATGGCCACATGGAAAACACCACGGAGAAACTTTTCAAACGCCTGGTTCAGTTCCTGTTCGCGCGTGTCGCCGAAGCCAGCAAAGGATTCAATGACCGGCTGAACATCAAGCAGCGGAGAAAAAATGTAGATTTCCAGGACCAGCCGGTCAGAACTCGTCTCGAACACCTCAGCCTCAAACCGAAGCTGCTTCGATTGGAGCATGACGTCCCTATCTCTGCGGACTGCATCTATTCCATGCGCAATGAGGGCGCCATGGATCATGTCGAGCACTTTGTCCGATGCCATTGCACAACCTACGAGGCTTATTGAGGCGTCTATGACAGACGCTGCAAGGGTTGGCCATCTCTCTCGCTAGCCAATGCCGGCCCCAGATTGCCGGCCGGCGTCACTTCGATGCGCTCAAGGCCAAGCCAGCCCTGCATCTCCTTTAGTTCCTCGAAAAGCTGTGCGGTGGTCTCAGGCGGTGCGCCTGCTTCGGCATAGGCGGCGTGGACGCGTAAGACACTCGCAGGCCGGTCGGCCTTGAGGTCGACGCGGGCGACGATCTTGTCGCCGAGCAAGAAAGGCAGCACGTAATAGCCATATTGCCGCTTGTCGGCCGGGGTGTAGATCTCGATGCGGTAGCGGAANTTCCCTACACGACGCTCTTCCGATCTTAGAGGTAAGCCGGCTTGTCCCAACCTTCGACGTTTACCGGCAGCAACTCGCCCATCTCGACCAGTTCCTCCAACCGGCCCTTCATGTCGGCCGGCGACAAGCGGAAATAATCGCGCAGGTCACCCGACGTCGCGATGCCGTGGGCGCGGGCAGAAATGCGCAGCAATTCGCGGTGCGCGTCCTCGGCGGCCGGCACCGGCAGATCGAGGATCGCCTGCGGCAGCACGCGCTCGGGCAGGTCATAGAAGCGTTCGAAGCCACGGCGGTGCGCCGTGGTGATGCGTCCGGCCCAGAAGAGCCATTCGAAGGCGTGCTTGGCGTGGCTCCAGCCCCACCAGCCGCCCGAACCTTTCTGGCCTTCCAGTGCCGAAGCGGCAATCGGGCCGCGCTCGGCGACCGCGCGGTAGATCTCTTCGATATAGGCGGCGTGCTCGCGGCCCCATTTGGCGAGGCCGAGATACATTTCGTCGCCTTGCTCGGCCCGCTGCATGCGCCAGCGCATCAGCGGGTAGGTCTCGACCGGCAGGAACGAGGCCTCATGCGCCCAGTATTCGAACACCGTGCGTTTGCGGGTGATGGCCGCATTGTCGAGCAAAGCCAGCGGGTAGGGGCCAAGCCGCGAATAGAGCGGCATATAGTGGGCGCGCACCACCGCGCTGACGGAATCGATCTGCAGCAAGCCGGTGCGCGACAGCACGCGGGCGAGGTGGCGGCGATCGGGCGTGCCGACCGGGCGGGGATCGAGAAATCCTTGCGCGGCGAGCGCGATGCGCCTGGCCGCGGGGAGTGAGATTTTGTCCTTCGTCAAAGTGTCTTGCCTCGAACCATTTTCCCGACTTTAGCCGGCGATTCCGGTCATGCTAGCAGGCAAATGGCGGGAGATGTGTCAGGAGACAAAAGTGGAGTGAAAGATGAAGGAAATCAAACAGGAGGAGATCGGACCAGTTTTTCCCGGCCTGCCGTCCAGCACTGTCTTTTGAACAAGGTTTGACTTGCTTCGCTGAAAGCCGTGCGCTAACCCTCGCCGCGTTGCAGCAAAGGCACCTAACACGGTTCAGCGTTTAAACTGTCGCGCTTCCGCATTAGGGTTGGTTGCTGTAATCAAAGTGGATTGGCCGCCAACGGAAAGCCGAGCATGAACGTACTCCTCAGTTCATACCTGCCCATCGTCCTCTTCATCGCCGTGGCTGCGGTTGTAGGCCTGGCGCTTATCATCGCGCCGTTCCTGGTGGCTTATCGCAATCCCGATCCGGAGAAGCTTTCCGCCTACGAGTGCGGGTTCAACTCGTTCGACGATGCCCGGATGAAATTCGACATCCGCTTCTACCTGGTGTCGATCCTGTTCATCATCTTCGATCTGGAAGTGGCCTTCCTGTTTCCGTGGGCGGTGTCGTTCTCGAAGATCGGCATGCTCGGTTTCTGGTCGATGATGGTGTTTTTGGCGGTGCTGACCATCGGCTTTGCCTATGAGTGGAAAAAAGGAGCGCTGGAATGGGATTGAACGACAGTTCCGGAACGCTCGTCGCGCCGAAGCCCAAAGGCCTGATCGACCCCAATACGGGACGTCCGGTCGGTTCCGACGATCCGTTCTTCCTCGAGATCAACAATGAACTGGCCGACAAGGGTTTTCTGGTCACCTCGACCGAGGCGCTGATCACCTGGGCACGCAGCGGCTCGCTGATGTTCATGACCTTCGGTCTCGCCTGCTGCGCCGTCGAGATGATCCACACCTCGATGCCGCGCTATGATTCTGAAAGGTTTGGCGTGGCTCCTCGCGCGTCGCCGCGCCAGTCCGACATCATGATCGTGGCGGGAACGCTGACCAACAAGATGGCCCCGGCTTTGCGCAAGGTCTACGACCAGATGCCGGAGCCGCGCTACGTCATCTCGATGGGTTCCTGCGCCAATGGCGGCGGCTATTATCACTATTCCTATTCGGTGGTGCGCGGCTGCGACCGCATCGTGCCGGTCGACATCTATGTGCCCGGCTGCCCGCCAAGCGCCGAAGCGCTGCTCTACGGCATTCTTCTCCTGCAGAAGAAGATCCGCCGCACCGGCACGATCGAACGGTAGACCCATGGCCGCATCCCTGAGCGAACTGTCGACCTATCTCGGCGAAAAGCTGCCGGGCCGCGTCACCGATGCGGTGCTTGCCTATGGCGAACTGACGATCTCGGTTGCTACAGACAATCTGATCGAGGTGACAAGCTTCCTGCGTGACGATTCGGGCTGCCAGTTCATTTCGATCATCGATATCTGCGGCGCCGACTACCCGTCGCGCGTCAAGCGTTTCGATGTCGTCTATCATCTGCTGTCGCCGAAGCAGAATTTGCGCATCCGCATCAAGGTGCAGGCCGACGAAGAGACGCTGGTGCCGTCGCTCACCGCTGTCTATCCCGGCGCCGACTGGTATGAGCGCGAAGCCTACGATCTCTATGGCGTGCTGTTCTCCGGCCATCCGGACCTGCGCCGCATCCTCACGGATTACGGTTTCGAGGGCCATCCCCTGCGCAAGGACTTCCCGCTGACCGGTTTCGTCGAGGTGCGCTACGACGACGAAGCCAAGCGCGTGATCTACGAGCCGGTGGAATTGAAGCAGGAATTCAGGAACTTCGATTTTCTCTCGCCATGGGAAGGGACGGACTACGTCCTGCCGGGCGATGAGAAGGCGAAACAGTGAGTAGGAAGTAGTGAGTAGTCAGTAGCAAAAGATTTGGAGCAACGGATCGAATCTTATCGCGACTTGAAGGTGTGGCAATCGGCGATGACGCTTGCTGAGGATTGCTACCGTTTCACCAAAGAGTTTCCGAGGGATGAGATTTACGGCATGACCTCTCAGATGCGCCGATCGGCGGTTTCGGTCGCAGCGAACGTCGCGGAGGGATACGGTCGGGAGAACAGAGGGTCGTTCGTTCAATTTTTGCGCATGGCGCAAGGCTCGTTGAAGGAACTGGAGACACACATACTGCTGGCATGTCGGGTTGGCCTGCTGCGAAAAGACAATGAGATTGAGCTGCTGCTGCGATGCGAAGAGATTGGAAAAATGATGAGATCTCTTATCCGAACGGTGCAGGCCAAGCAGGCGGAATGAAGCAGGCATTGAGATTGATGATCACTACTCACTACTCACTACTGACTCTTCGCCAGAGGCGCCAGAATGGCTGAAACCTCCGTCCGCAACTTCAACATCAACTTCGGACCGCAGCACCCTGCGGCGCACGGTGTTTTGCGTCTTGTGCTGGAGCTTGACGGCGAGGTGGTCGACCGCGTCGATCCGCATATCGGCTTGCTGCATCGCGGCACCGAAAAGCTGATCGAGCACAAAACCTATCTGCAGGCAGTGCCCTATCTCGACCGGCTCGACTATTGCGCACCGATGAACCAGGAGCATGCCTTCGCGCTCGCCACCGAGCGGTTGCTCGGCATCGAAGTGCCGAAGCGCGGCCAGTTGATCCGCGTGCTCTATTCCGAGCTCAGCCGCATCATGTCGCACATCCTCAATGTGACGACGCAGGCGCTGGATATCGGCGCGCTGACGCCGCCGCTGTGGGGTTTCGTCGAACGCGAAAAGCTGATGGTGTTTTATGAGCGCGCTTCCGGTTCGCGCATGCATGCGGCCTATTTCCGTCCCGGCGGCGTGCACCAGGATCTGCCGGCGAAGCTGGTCGAGGACATCGGCAAGTGGATCGACCCGTTCCTGAAGTCGCTTGACGACCTCGACAGGCTGCTTACCGGCAACCGCATCTTCAAGCAACGCAATGTCGATATCGGTATCGTGTCGCTTGCCGACGCCTGGGCCTGGGGCTTTTCCGGCGTCATGGTGCGCGGCTCGGGTGCGGCCTGGGATTTGCGCAAGTCGCAGCCTTATGAATGCTATTCCGAGATGGATTTCGACATCCCGATCGGCAAGAACGGCGACTGCTACGACCGTTATCTCGTGCGCATGGAAGAGATGCGCCAGTCGGCGAAAATCATGCGCCAGTGCGTCGACCTTCTGCTCGGCAAGGAGAGCACCGGGCCGGTGTCGAACCTCGACGGCAAGGTGGTGCCGCCGAAGCGCCAGGCGATGAAGCGCTCGATGGAAGCGCTGATCCATCATTTCAAGCTCTACACCGAGGGCTATCGCGTGCCGGCCGGCGAGGTCTATGCTGCCGTCGAGGCGCCGAAGGGCGAGTTCGGTGTCTATCTCGTCTCCGACGGCACCAACAAGCCCTATCGCTGCAAGCTGCGCGCGCCCGGCTTCGCGCATCTGCAAGCCATGGATTTCCTCTGCCGCGGCCACATGCTGGCCGACGTCACTGCCGTCCTGGGTTCCCTCGATATCGTCTTCGGGGAGGTTGATCGGTGATGGCGGCAGCCAATCCTACAGTGCGCTCTCAGGTCGGTGTTCGAGGGAATGCCGACGCTGCCCTACCGCGGTGGCGCGAATTGGCAAAAGCCATGCTGCCGGTCGAGTTCGCAGAGGCTTCTTACAACTCGACTCAGCACTGTTCGATCTATGACTTCTTTTTTACCCTGCTACCCAAGACGCGCCTTGCCCACCGCGACAATGACGTCGACAAGCTGGGTAGAATGCACGGGTTCGCCCAATGGGCTGCCGTTCACCCGAACAAACAGATTTGGAATGCGGCTGGTGTCGCTTTTTACGAGCACTTGTTCGACGATGACATCGACGCTGATGCGGTCATGGCATGGATCTCGCCTCAAGTAAGGCAAACTGTTCTGGGGCTGTGGCAATACATGTTGCCCGCAGAGCGATTTGCGAGTGTTGCTCGATCTGCCGAACGCATTCCGTTTTCTCATCAGAAAGAATGTGAAACCGCAATAGCTCTCGTAGCAGAGCAGGGGCCCGATCGCTAAATGTCAGTCCGCCGTCTCGCAGAAGCAAGCGTCCAGCCAGCCTCCTTCGCCTTCAACCGGGCGAATGCGGCGGTTGCGAAGCAATGGATCAAGAAATATCCGAAGGGCCGCGAGCAGTCGGCGATCATTCCCTTGCTGATGATTGCGCAGGAGCAGGAAGGCTGGGTCACCAAGGCGGCGATCGAGACGATTTCGGACATGCTCGGCATGCCGCGCATTCGCGGCCTCGAAGTCGCGACCTTCTACACGCAGTACCAGCTCAATCCGGTCGGCACGCGCGCACATATCCAGGTCTGCGGCACCACGCCCTGCATGCTGCGCGGCTCGGAAGCGCTGATGGATGTGTGCCGCTCGAAAATCCATCACGACCAATTCCACACCAACGACAAGGGCACACTGTCGTGGGAGGAAGTCGAATGCCTCGGCGCCTGCGTCAACGCGCCGATGGTGATGGTCTTCAAGGATACGTTCGAGGATCTCACCCCCGAGCGGCTGGCCGAAATCATCGATCTTTACGATGCGGGCAAGGGCGCCTCGGTTCCCACGGGACCGCAAAACGGCAGAACCGGCTCGGAGCCGGCGCCTGGCCTGACGACGCTGAAGAGCGAAAAGGCGATCCTCAAAGCAACGCGCGACAAGGAAGCCAGGGCGGCGAGCAAGGCTGCCCACGCGGCGCCCGACGCAATCATTGCGGCGCCTGTTCCGGCTCCTGCCGCTCCTGCAGCGGCCGCCCCGGTCGCGCCATCCAACGCCGGCAAACCGAAAACCGATGCGCCGGAAACCAGCTCGGCGTTGAAGTCGCCCTCCAGGGCCAAGGTTGCACCGGCGGCGGAAAAAGCGGCGAGCGTCCCGGCGCCCCTGCATTCGGCCGCCAACGCCAACACCGCGGCGCCTGAAGTCGAGAAGGTCGCCAAGCAGCGTAATGGCCCGAAGACCACCTCCACGCCGGCAGCTGCCTTCATCGCTCCGGAATTCAAGGCGCCAGCGGCCAACGCCCCGGTGGCCCCGACCGTCAAGGCGCCGACAGCCAGACCCGCAAAGCCGTCGCTCGAGGACAAGAACCGTCCGGCCGGAATCGACAGGCCGGCTGCGGTCGACGATCTCAAGCTGATCTCGGGCATTGGCCCGAAGATCGAGGGCATCCTTCATTCGCTTGGCATCTTCACCTTCACACAGGTCGCATCCTGGAATAAGGCCGAGCGCGACTGGGTGGATGGATATCTCGCTTTCCAGGGCCGCATCGAGCGCGACGACTGGGGCAAGCAGGCCAAGGCGCTCGCCAAGGGCGGCGTCGCCGAATACATCCGCGTCTTCGGCAAGGAGCCACGTTGATGGCTGAAGCGCAAAGCACCGGATCTTTGCTGTCGCTGCGCAGCATTGTCATCGGCGTTGTCTGCATCGCTGCTGCCAACATCCTTCTGGAGGGGCTTCGGCGCCTCGTCGAATTGCCGTTTTCGGATACCCTGGAATCGATGGCCGCGACCGGCATAGGCGTGCTGGTGTGGGTCTCGATCGTCTTGCGGGGAAAGAGGTAAGTCATGCTGGCTGACAAAGACCGCATCTTCAACAACATCTACGGGCTCTTCGACAAGTCACTGGCCGGCGCGATGGCGCGCGGCGCCTGGGACAACACGCCCGGCATCATCGCCAAGGGGCGAGAGTGGATCGTCAATGAGATGAAGGCGTCCGGCCTGCGCGGCCGTGGCGGCGCCGGCTTCCCGACCGGGCTGAAATGGTCGTTCATGCCCAAGCAGAGCGATGGAAGGCCGAGTTATCTCGTTGTCAACGCCGACGAGTCCGAGCCCGGCACGTGCAAGGACCGCGATATCCTGCGCAACGATCCGCACACCCTGGTCGAGGGCTCGTTCATCGCCGGCTTCGCCATGGGCGCGGTCGCCGCCTACATCTATGTGCGCGGCGAGTTCATCCGTGAGCGCGAGGCGCTGCAGCGCGCCATCGACGAGGCCTACGAGGCCAGGCTGATCGGCAAGAACAACACGTCCGGATACGATTTCGACATCTACATGCATCACGGCGCCGGCGCCTATATATGTGGCGAGGAAACAGCACTTCTCGAAAGCCTCGAAGGCAAGAAGGGCCAGCCCCGGCTGAAGCCGCCATTCCCAGCCAATGTCGGCTTGTACGGTTGTCCGACTACCGTGAACAATGTCGAGTCAATCGCGGTCGCGCCGACCATTTTGCGCCGTGGCGCCGCCTGGTTCTCGTCCTTTGGCCGGCCCAACAATGTCGGCACCAAGCTGTTTTGCATCTCGGGTCACGTCAACAATCCGTGCACCGTCGAAGAGGCGATGTCGATCCCGTTCCGCGAGCTGATCGAAACCCATTGCGGCGGCATTCGCGGCGGCTGGGACAATCTCCTGGCGGTCATTCCGGGCGGCGCTTCGGTGCCGCTGGTGCCGGCCGAGCAGATCATCGATGCGCCGATGGATTTCGATGCTTTGCGCGACCTGAAATCCGGCCTTGGCACGGCGGCTGTCATCGTCATGGACAAATCGACCGATATCGTGAAGGCGATCGCCAGGCTTTCCTATTTCTACAAGCATGAGAGCTGCGGCCAGTGCACGCCATGCCGCGAAGGCACCGGCTGGATGTGGCGGGTGATGGAGCGGCTGGTGCGCGGCGAGGCGCAGAAGCGCGAGATCGACATGCTGCTCGACGTCACCAAACAGGTGGAGGGTCATACGATCTGCGCGCTGGGCGATGCCGCGGCATGGCCGATCCAGGGCCTGATGCGGCATTTCCGCGGCGAGGTGGAGCGGCGCATCGACGAGTTTTCGCGCAACGCGCACCGGGCCGAACCGGTGATGGTGGCTGCTGAGTAGATTGAAATCGGGCGCAAGCCCCGGACGGAAATATAGGGGCGGGGCTGACGAAGAAACGACCAGGAGATGTCTATGGCGCCTTATTCGAACCCTTTGATGCCCAATTTGGACCAGCTTGAGAAGATGAACCAGGATTTGACAAGGATGATGCCGAAGGAGATGGCCAGCGCCGTCAACCTTCTCGCGCATCCTGTCGCGGGTGCCGCCGCCATGTCGGCGCTGGGCTTCGGCCTTGCCAACCATGCCTTTGGCGTGTGGCTAGGCGCCTTGTCGGGTGCTGCCGAGGCATCGCAGCGGATTTTCCAGCCGATCATCGACGATTTCGAGCAGCGCACCCAAGAGTTCTCCGAGACCGCGCCGGCCACCAAGGCGCGCGCGGCGACCAGAACCCTGATCGCCGAGGCGCAGAGTTTTGCCCAGGATGTGACCGATATTGCCGCTCGCACCGTCGATGCCGAGCCGGAGAAGACCGATGCCGTCGCCGAAGGCGCGACGATCGGATTGATGCCGGAGGATTTCAGACAGCCCAAGGCCGTGGCTCGTCCGGCCAAGCCGTCGGATCTCAAGGCGATCACCGGCGTTGGACCGAAGCTGGAAAAAGTGCTGAACGGCCTCGGCATCTGGACCTTTGCCCAGATCGCGGCGTGGACGCCGGAAGAGATCGCCTGGGTCGAGGACTACCTGTCGCTCACCGGCCGAATCGGCCGCGACGAGTGGACCCGCCAGGCCGCGGCGCTGACGCTGGCCGCCAAGGCGAAGAAGTAGGGGTGGCAGGCATGGAGATCCACGACAGGAGCGATGTTCTCGATGTGCGCAATGCCATCGTCAGCAACTCCAGATTTGACGATGTGAACTTGTCGAACACGCAGTTTCACAACGTCGACCTGTCGGCGGCCGTTGTGGACGACGCGAACCTCTCGGACGCGTTTTTCAGCAATGTGAATATGAGCAATTTGAAGATAGAAAACGCTGAAGTCGCCGGCATGATGATCAATGGCATCAGGCTGAGCGATCTGTTTCAGGCATATGAGACGGCGCAGACCGCCAGGGGCAATTGATGGCAAAGCTCAAGGTCGACGGGAAAGAGATCACTGTACCCGACCACTACACGCTGCTGCAGGCGGCCGAGGACGCCGGCGCGGAAGTGCCGCGCTTCTGCTTCCATGAGCGGCTGTCGATTGCCGGCAATTGCCGCATGTGCCTGATCGAGGTGAAGGGCGGGCCGCCGAAGCCGCAGGCCTCCTGCGCCATGAATGTGCGCGACCTCCGTCCGGGACCCAATGGAGAGGCGCCTGAAATCTTCACCAACACGCCGATGGTCAAGAAGGCCCGCGAAGGCGTGATGGAATTCCTGCTGATCAACCATCCGCTGGATTGCCCGATCTGCGACCAGGGCGGCGAATGCGACCTGCAGGACCAGGCGATGGCCTTCGGCGTCGATTCCTCGCGCTATCACGAGAACAAGCGCGCGGTCGAAGACAAATATATCGGCCCATTGGTCAAGACGGTTATGAACCGCTGCATCCACTGCACGCGCTGCGTCCGCTTCACCACGGAAGTTGCAGGCATTTCCGAGCTCGGCCTGATCGGCCGCGGCGAGGATGCCGAGATCACCACCTATCTCGAAAGCGCCATGACCTCGGAGCTGCAGGGCAATGTCATCGACCTCTGCCCGGTCGGCGCGCTGACCTCCAAGCCTTTCGCCTTTCAGGCACGGCCGTGGGAGCTGACCAAGACAGAATCCATCGACGTCATGGACGCCGTCGGCTCGGCAATCCGCGTCGACAGCCGCGGCCGCGAGGTGATGCGCATCCTGCCGCGCGTCAATGAAGCGGTGAACGAGGAGTGGATTTCCGACAAGACCCGCTTCATCTGGGACGGATTGCGCACGCAGCGCCTCGACCGCCCCTATGTCCGCAAGGACGGAAAGTTGGCGCCGGCCAGCTGGGCCGAAGCGTTCGTTGCGATCAGGGATGCGGTGTCGAATGCGGCGCCCGAGAAAATCGGCGCGATTGCGGGCGATCTTGCCGCCGTCGAGGAAATCTACGCACTGAAGCAGCTTATGGCTGCGTTGGGCTCAAGGAACACCGATTGCCGCCAGGACGGCGCCGCACTCGATCCGGCGCTCGGCCGCGCCAGCTACATCTTCAACCCGACCATCGAGGGCATCGAGCAGGCCGACGCGGTGCTGATCATCGGCGCCAATCCGCGCTTCGAGGCCTCGGTGCTCAATGCCCGCATCCGCAAGCGCTGGCGGATCGGCAATCTGCCGGTCGGCGTCATCGGCGAGGTCGGCGACACGCGTTACGACTACGAACAGCTCGGCGCCGGTCCGGAGTCCTTGAAAGATCTGGCCGACGGCAATGGCAAGTTCTTCCAGGTGCTGAAGAAGGCGACGCATCCTCTGATCATCGTCGGCCAGGGCGCGCTGTCGCGTGCCGACGGCGCGGCGGTGCTCGGCCAGGCGGCGAAACTCGCCACGGCCGTCAACGCTGCGCGCGCCGACTGGAACGGCTTTGCCGTGCTGCACACTGCGGCCGCGCGCGTCGGCGGTCTCGATGTCGGCTTCGTGCCTGGCAAGGGCGGCAAGAACGTTGCCGGCATGCTGGGGGAGAGCGAGGTTCTGTTCCTGCTCGGCGCCGACGAGGTCGACATGTCCAAGACCGGCGGCGCCTTCGTCGTCTATGTCGGCACGCATGGCGACGCCGGTGCGCACCGCGCCAATGTCATCCTGCCGGGAGCCGCCTACACCGAAAAGTCCGGCACCTATGTCAACACCGAGGGACGCGTGCAGCAGACCAACCGCGCGGGCTTCGCGCCGGGCGACGCGCGCGAAGACTGGGCGATCCTGAGGGCATTGTCCGATGTGCTGGGCAAGAAACTACCCTTCGATTCGCTGCAGCAGTTGCGCGCCAAACTTTATGGCGAATACCCGCATCTCGCCCGCATCGATCATGTCGAAGCCGGCAATGCCGATGACGTCGCCAAGGTGGCGAAGCTCGGCGGGCGGCTGAACAAGGGCACTTTCACCTCGCCGGTCACGGATTTCTATCTGACCAACCCGATCGCGCGGGCCTCCGCCGTCATGGCGGAATGCTCGGCGCTGGCGAAAAACGGCTTCAGGCAGGCGGCAGAGTAGACATGGACACCTTCTTCTCCTTCTACGTGCTGCCGACGCTGATCATCCTTTTAAAGTCGGTCGTGCTGATCGTCGTTTTGCTGATCGGGGTTGCCTACCTGCTTTACGCCGACCGCAAGATCTGGGCGGCGGTGCAATTGCGCCGCGGCCCGAACGTCGTCGGCCCGTGGGGCACGCTGCAGGCTTTCGCCGATCTGCTGAAATTCGTCTTCAAGGAACCGGTCATTCCGTCCGGCGCCAACAAGGGCGTGTTCCTGCTGGCGCCGCTGGTGTCGGCCGTGCTGGCAATCTCGGCCTGGGCGGTCATTCCCGTCAATGCGGGCTGGGGGATCGCCAACGTCAATGTCGGCATCCTCTACGTCTTCGCCATCTCCTCGCTCGAGGTCTATGGCGTGATCATGGGCGGCTGGGCGTCCAACTCGAAATACCCGTTCCTCGGCGCGCTGCGCTCGGCGGCGCAGATGGTGTCCTACGAAGTCTCGATCGGCTTCGTCATCGTCACCGTGCTGCTCTGCGTCGGCTCGCTCAACCTGTCGGACATCGTGCTGTCGCAGCAGGATGGGCTGGGCACCAAGCTTGGCCTGCCCAACAGCTTCCTCGACTGGCACTGGCTGGCGCTGTTCCCGATGTTCGTCATTTTCTTCATCTCGGCGCTGGCCGAGACCAACCGCCCGCCCTTCGACCTGGTGGAAGCCGAGTCGGAACTCGTCGCCGGCCATATGGTCGAATACTCCTCGACGCCGTTCCTGTTGTTCTTCCTCGGCGAATACGTCGCCGTGGTGATGATGTGCGCGCTGGCCACCATCCTGTTCCTCGGCGGCTGGCTGCCGCCCTTCGACTTCGCCCCCTTCACCTGGGTGCCCGGCGTGATCTGGTTCGTGCTCAAGATCTGCCTGATGTTCTTCATGTTCTCGATGGTGAAGGCCTTCGTGCCGCGCTACCGCTACGACCAGCTGATGCGGCTGGGCTGGAAAGTCTTTCTGCCGATCTCCCTGTTCATGGTCGTTGCCACCGCGGCCTTCCTCAAAATCACGGGGTTTGCGTGATGTCCGCTTTTGGCCAGGCCGCAAAATCGCTGCTGCTGCAGGATTTCGTCAGCGCCTTCTTCCTGTCGATGCGCCAGTTCTTCGCGCCGAAGGAGACGATCAACTATCCGCACGAGAAAGGGCCGACCAGCCCGCGCTTCCGTGGCGAGCACGCGCTGCGCCGCTATCCCAATGGCGAGGAACGCTGCATCGCCTGCAAATTGTGCGAAGCGATCTGTCCGGCGCAGGCGATCACCATCGAGGCCGGCCCGCGCCGCAATGACGGCACGCGCCGCACCGTGCGCTACGACATAGACATGGTGAAGTGCATCTATTGCGGCTTCTGCCAGGAAGCCTGCCCGGTCGACGCTATCGTCGAGGGGCCGAATTTCGAGTTCGCGACGGAGACGCGCGAAGAGCTTTACTACGACAAGGACAGGCTGCTGGCGAATGGCGACCGCTGGGAGCGCGAACTGGCGCGCAACATCTCGCTGGACTCGCCCTACCGCTGACATTTGACGCATGGACGGGGCGAGGGGCCTCGTCTAAGGACAACGCAACTTGCCGGCCGGAGGCGGTCGCAGAAATCAAACAGGACGGATGTCCTGTTTGGACAGGAACCCGGGGGATCCCCAATGCTGAGTGGACTAGAGGCGGCCTTTTTCTACCTCTTCGCCTTTGTCGCGGTGGCGTCGGCCTTCATGGTCATTTCGTCGCGCAACCCCGTGCATTCCGTGCTGTTCCTGATCCTGACCTTCTTCAACGCCGCCGGCCTGTTCATGCTGACCGGCGCCGAGTTCCTGGCGATGATCCTGCTTGTCGTCTATGTCGGCGCGGTCATGGTGCTGTTCCTGTTCGTCGTCATGATGCTCGATGTCGACTTCGCCGAGATGAAGGAAGGCGCCCTGCAATATGCGCCGATCGGCGCGCTGGTCGGGCTGATCCTGGCGGCCGAGCTGATCGTGGTGCTCGGCGGCTACACCTTCGCGCCGCAACTGGCCTCGACGGTCTCCAAACCCATCCCGGATCTTGCCGCGCGGACAAACACCGCAGCACTCGGCGACATCCTCTATACCGACTACCTCTACTACTTCCAGATTTCGGGCCTCATCCTGCTGGTCGCCATGATCGGCGCCATCGTGCTGACGCTGCGCCACAAGGAAGGGATCAAGCGGCAGTCGATCGCAGCCCAGGTCGGCCGCACGCCGGCGACAGGCATGGAAATCCGCAAGGTCAAGTCGGGCGAGGGGCTCTGACGATGTTCGGTCGTTTGAAGAAAAAATACTGGGGAGAGCAGGTTGCCTCTTGGCGGGTTGATTCGACTGAGAAGGCCTGGGTATTCGTCTGGAATCGCGACGGGAATCTTACGCTGAACATCAAGAGCGAAGATTTCACATACGTTCAGGGGGCAGGCCGGAATGATGCAACAGTTATCTTCGAGCCTTCTGCCATAGACAGCCTTTTGGACGCCATCGTATCCGCGCGTTCAATGATTCAACAAATGCCGGGAAAGGTTTGATCTGGCCATGGTCGTCGGCATCGCACATTACCTGACCGTATCGGCGATCCTGTTCACGCTGGGCGTGTTCGGCATCTTCCTGAACCGCAGGAACATCATCGTCATCCTGATGTCGATCGAGCTGATTCTTTTGGCGGTCAACATCAATTTCGTTGCCTTCTCGGCGGCATTGGGCGATCTCGTCGGCCAGGTGTTTGCCCTGTTCGTGCTGACGGTCGCCGCCGCCGAAGCGGCCATCGGTCTTGCCATTCTCGTCGTCTTCTTCCGCAACCGCGGCTCGATCGCGGTCGAAGACGTGAACCAGATGAAGGGTTGACGGGGCTAACATGTATCAAGCGATCGTCTTCCTTCCGCTGCTCGGCTTCCTGATCGTCGGTCTGTTCGGCAATTCGCTGGGCGCCAAGGCATCGGAATACATCACCTCGGGCTTCCTGGTGATCTCGGCCGTGCTGTCCTGGGTCGCCTTCTTCTCCGTCGGCTTCGGCGAGGGCGAGGTGTTCACCGTGCCGGTACTGCGCTGGATCCAATCCGGCGGGCTCGACGCGTCCTGGGCGCTCAGGATCGATACGCTGACGGTGGTCATGCTGGTGGTGGTCAACACGGTGTCGGCGCTGGTCCACATCTATTCGATCGGCTACATGCACCACGATCCGAACCGGCCCCGCTTCTTTGCCTATCTGTCGCTGTTCACCTTCGCCATGCTGATGCTGGTGACGGCCGACAATCTGGTGCAGATGTTCTTCGGCTGGGAAGGGGTGGGTCTCGCCTCCTATTTGCTGATCGGCTTCTGGTACAAGAAGCCGTCGGCCAATGCCGCGGCCATCAAGGCCTTCGTCGTCAACCGCGTCGGCGATTTCGGTTTTGCGCTCGGCATTTTCGGCGTCTTCGTTTTGTTCGGCTCGGTCAATCTCGGCACCATCTTCGCCAATGCCGCGACGTTCATTCCGGCCGAAGGCGCGCCGCAAGGGGCGGCAGTACTGACCTTCCTCGGCTATGCGCTGGACAAGCAGGCGGCCATGACCATCGTCTGCCTGCTGCTGTTCATGGGCGCCATGGGCAAGTCGGCGCAGGTGCCGCTGCACACTTGGCTGCCGGACGCCATGGAAGGACCGACCCCGGTTTCAGCGCTGATCCATGCCGCCACCATGGTCACGGCCGGCGTGTTCATGCTGGCGCGGCTGTCGCCGCTGTTCGAACTGTCGCATTCGGCACTCACGGTGGTGACCTTCATCGGCGCCTTCACCGCCTTCTTCGCGGCGACCGTCGGCCTGGTCCAGAACGACATCAAGCGCGTCATCGCCTATTCGACCTGTTCGCAGCTCGGCTACATGTTCGTCGCGCTCGGCGTCGGCGCCTATGGCGCGGCGATCTTCCATCTGTTCACGCACGCCTTCTTCAAGGCGCTGCTGTTCCTGGGCTCCGGCTCGGTCATCCATGCCGTCTCCGACGAGCAGGACATGCGCAAGATGGGCGGCCTGCGGAAGCTCATTCCGAAGACCTACTGGATGATGGTGATCGGCACGCTGGCGCTGACCGGCGTCGGCATTCCGATGACCGTCATCGGCACCGCCGGCTTCTTCTCCAAGGATGCCATCATCGAGGCTGCCTTTGCCGGCCACAATTCGGTCGCTGGCCTCGCTTTTGTCCTGCTGGTCATCGCCGCCTGCTTCACCTCCTTCTACTCCTGGCGGCTGATCTTCATGACCTTCCATGGCGAGCCGCGGGCGAGCCACGACGTCATGCACCATGTCCATGAATCGCCGCCGGTGATGCTGGTGCCGCTGTTCATCCTGGCCGCGGGCGCGCTGTTTGCCGGCGTTATCTTCCATGGTGCCTTCATCGGCGAAGGCTATGCCGAATTCTGGAAGGCCTCGCTGTTCACGCTGCCGGACAACCACATCCTGCACGATATCCACGAATTGCCGCTGTGGGTCGAGCTGGCACCGTTCGTCGCCATGGTCATCGGCTTTGCCGTCGCCTGGAAGTTCTACATCCGCTCGCCGGAACTGCCCCGGAGCGTCGCCGCCAACCATCGGCTGCTGTATGCCTTCCTGCTCAACAAATGGTACTTTGACGAGCTCTACGACGTCCTGTTCGTGCGGCCGGCAAAGGCGCTGGGCAGGTTCTTGTGGAAGACCGGCGACGGCACCATCATCGACGGGCTCGGTCCTGACGGCATTTCGGCGCGCGTCGTCGACGTCACCGACCGCGTCGTCAAGCTGCAGACCGGCTATCTCTATCACTATGCCTTCGCCATGCTGATCGGCGTGGCAGCACTCGTCACCTGGATGATGCTCTGATGACCGCCTGGCCAATCCTCTCGCTGGTCACCTTCCTGCCGCTGGTAGGTGTGCTGCTGATCCTGTTCATCAGGGATGACAGCCCGAATGCACGTCGCAACATCCGCGCCATCGCGTTCACGACGACGGCAGCCACCTTCATCATCTCGCTGTTCATCTGGACCGGCTTCGACAATTCGCAGGCCGGCTTCCAGTTCGTCGAGAAGTTTGCCTGGCTGGATTCCGGCATCTCCTACCATATGGGCGTCGACGGCATTTCGATGCTGTTCGTCATCCTGACGACGTTCCTGATGCCGCTCTGCATCCTGGCGTCGTGGGAAGCGATCGACAAGCGGGTCAAGGCCTACATGATTGCCTTCCTGCTATTGGAAACGCTGATGATCGGCGTGTTCTGCGCGCTCGACATCGTGCTGTTCTACGTCTTCTTCGAGGCCGGCCTGATCCCGATGTTCATCATCATCGGCGTCTGGGGCGGCAAGCGCCGCGTCTATGCCTCGTTCAAGTTCTTCCTCTACACGTTGGCCGGCTCGGTGCTGATGCTGCTCGCCATCATGGCGATGTTCTTCCAGGCGGGCACCACCGACATCCCGACGCTGCTGACGCACAACTTCCCGGCCCACATGCAGACATGGCTATTTCTAGCCTTCTTCGCCTCCTTCGCGGTGAAGATGCCGATGTGGCCGGTGCACACCTGGCTGCCCGATGCGCACGTCGAAGCGCCGACGGCGGGTTCGGTGATCCTGGCCGGCATCCTGTTGAAAATGGGCGGGTACGGCTTCCTGCGCTTCTCCCTGCCGATGTTCCCGCTGGCGTCGGAAATGTTCGCGCCGCTGGTGTTTACGCTGTCGGTCGTCGCCATCATCTACACCTCGCTGGTGGCGCTGATGCAGGAGGACATGAAGAAGCTGATCGCCTATTCCTCCGTCGCCCATATGGGCTTCGTCACCATGGGCATCTTCGCCATGAACCAGGAAGGCGTGCAGGGCGCGATCTTCCAGATGCTGAGCCACGGCCTCGTCTCGGGCGCGCTGTTCCTGTGCGTCGGCGTCATTTACGACCGCATGCACACACGCGAGATCGACGCCTATGGCGGCTTGGTCAACAACATGCCGAAATACGCCACGGTGTTCCTGATCTTCACCATGGCCAATGTCGGCTTGCCCGGCACATCAGGCTTCGTCGGCGAGTTCCTGACCATGCTCGGCGTGTTCCGGGTCAACACCTGGGTGGCGTTCTTCGCCGCCACCGGCGTCATCCTGTCGGCGGCCTACGCGCTCTGGCTCTACCGCCGGGTGATCTTCGGCGCGCTGACCAAGGAAAGCCTGAAGGGCCTGCTCGATCTGTCGACGCGCGAGAAGGCGATCATCTACCCGCTGGTCGTGCTGGTCATCTTCTTCGGCGTCTATCCCGCTCCCGTCTTCGATGCCACGGCCCAGTCGGTCAAGGCGCTCGTCACCAATGTCACCGCATCCATCGGCGCCGCGCAGACCGCGGCGGCGAACTGACCAGAGGTTTTGCGAACCATGACGCCGGACCTTTATTCCAGCCTTTCGCTCTCGACGCCGGAGCTGATCCTCGCCATCGGCGCGCTGGCGCTGTTGATGGTCGGCGCCTATTCGCGCGCCAACACGGCCATTCTGGTGACCGGCCTTGCCGTCGCCGTGCTGGTGATCGCAGGCCTATGGCTGATCTTTCCCACGGGGCAGGGCGCAGCCTATGGCAACGCCTTCATCCAGGATCCGTTCTCCCGCTTCATGAAGGTGCTGTCGCTGATCGGTTCGGCGGTGACGCTGGTGATGTCGATGCGCTTCGCCAGGCAGGAGCATTTCGACAAGTTCGAATACCCGGTGCTGATCCTGCTCTGCACGCTCGGCATGATGCTGATGATCTCGGCCAACGGCATGATCGGGCTCTATCTCGGCCTCGAGCTGCAGTCGCTGGCGATTTACGTGCTGGCGGCGATCAATCGCGACAATCTGCGTTCGACCGAGGCCGGTTTGAAGTATTTTGTGCTTGGCGCGCTGTCGTCGGGCATGCTGCTTTACGGCATCAGCCTCATTTACGGCTACACCGGCAATGTCGGCTTCCAGGAAATCGCCTCGGCGCTTGGCAGCGGTGAGCGCCAGCTCGGCCTCGTCGTCGGCCTGGTCTTCGTTTTGGCCGGCCTTGCCTTCAAGATTTCGGCGGTGCCGTTCCATATGTGGACGCCCGATGTCTACGAGGGCGCACCGACGCCGGTCACCGCTTTCCTGGCGGCTGCCCCCAAAATGGCGGCGATGGCGCTGATCGTGCGCGTCACCATGGGCGCCTTCAAGCCGATCGCTTCCGACTGGCAGCAGATCATCGTCTTCATCTCGATCGCCTCGATGGCGCTCGGCTCCTTTGCCGCCATCGGCCAGACCAACATCAAGCGGCTGATGGCGTACTCCTCGATCGGCCATATGGGCTACGCGCTGGTCGGCCTTGCCGCCAACAGCCAGGCCGGCGTGCGCGGCGTCGCCATCTACATGCTGATCTATCTGGTCATGACGCTCGGCACCTTCGCCTTCATCCTCGCCATGCGGCGCAAGGAAGGCAATGTCGAGCAGATCAGCGATCTCGCCGGTCTGTCGTCGACCAATCCGATCATGGCGACGATCCTGACCATCCTGATGTTCTCGCTGGCCGGCATCCCGCCGCTCGCCGGTTTCTGGGGGAAATGGTACGTGTTCCTCGCCGCCATCAACGCCAACCTCTATGCGCTGGCGATCATCGGCGTGCTGGCCTCCGTAGTGGGCGCGTTCTACTATCTGCGCATCATCAAGATCATGTGGTTCGACGAACCGGCCGGCGGCTTCGTGCCGATGGCGAGCGAACTGCGCCTCGTGCTTGGCATCTCCGGCGCTTTCGTGCTGTTCTATGTGTTGATCGGCGGTCCGATCGCGACCTACGCCGAAGCCGCCGCCAAGACATTTTTCTGACCGGATGGCATTTCGGCTGGCTCCAACCTCTGAGACGGAAGGGTTCCGGCTCGAGGCCCATGACAGCGTGGGTTCCACCAACACGCTTGCGCTGGACCATGCAAGGGCAGGCGACCCCGGCAAATTGTGGGTCGTTTCCAAGAAGCAGGAAAGCGGCCGTGGCCGCCGCGGCAGGGCCTGGGTATCTCCCGAGGGCAATCTGGCGGCGACATTGCTGGTCATCACCGGCGGTGAGTTGCGTCTGGCGGCGACGCTGGGCTTCGTCGCCGGCCTGTCGCTGGCCGATGCGCTTGACGCCGTGGTGCCGAAGGGCAGGATCGCCATCGGCCTCGACGGCGCCAGCCAAGGGCAGAACCGCTTCGAGCTGAAATGGCCGAACGATGTGCTTGCCTCCGGCGCCAAACTGGCCGGCATCCTGCTGGAATCGGCCATTCTCGATGGCGGCCGTTTCGCGGTGGCGGTGGGCATCGGCGTCAATGTGGTGGCGCATCCGCCGGATTTGCCGTATCCGGCGACATCGCTTCAGGCGCTGGGCGCGACATGCGACGCCGAAACGCTGTTCTTGGCGCTGTCCGATGCCTGGACCGACAATGCCCGGCTGTGGGATGACGGACGCGGGCTCGACGCCATCCGGCGTCGCTGGCTGGCGCGCGCGGCGGGGCTTGGCGGCGAGGTTGCTGTCAGGATTGACGGGAATGTGGTGCGCGGTACCTTCGAGACCATTGACGCGGACTGCCGTTTCGTGATCCGCGATGATGAGGGGTCGGTCGTGACGGTAGCCGCCGGCGACGTGCATTTCGGCGCCGTCGCGTCGGCAAAGATTTAGAGCTGGTCGCAAGGGCCGGGAAGGGAAAATTGATGGCGAAAGCGCAAAACGCCGAACTCGTCTTCGTGCCGCTCGGCGGCGTCGGCGAGATCGGCATGAACTTCGCCCTTTACGGCTATGGGCCGCCTAGCGCGCGCGAGTGGATCGTCGTCGATGTCGGCGTGACCTTTCCCGACGCGGCGCATCCGGGCGTCGACCTGATCCTGCCCGATACGCGCTTCATCGAGGAGAACCTCGCCGGCCTGCGCGGCATCATCATCACCCACGCGCATGAAGACCATTACGGGGCGCTGCTCGACATCTGGCCAAAGCTGAAGGCGCCGGTGTGGATGACACCGTTCAGCGCCGGCTTGCTGGACGCCAAGCGCCAGGGCGAGCAGGGCGCGCCGAAGAAAATTCCGGTGACGATCTACCGGGCAGGCGAGACATTCACCGTCGGCCCGTTCTCGATCGAGGCCATTCCGGTGGCGCACTCCATCCCCGAGCCGATGTCGCTGGCGATCACCTCGCCGGCCGGCACCGTCATCCATACCGGCGACTGGAAGATCGATCCGGAACCGACGATCGGCCCCAAGACCGACGAGGCGCGGTTTCGCGCCTATGGCGACAAGGGCGTTCTGGCGCTGGTCTGCGATTCCACCAATGCGCTGCGCGAAGGCGAATCGCCGTCGGAAGTGGCGGTGGGCGAAGGCCTCAGGGGCGTCATCCAGAGCGCTGTCGGCCGTGTCGCCGTCACCACCTTCTCCTCCAATGTCGGACGCATCGTCTCCATCGCCAAGGCGGCGCGCGATGCCGGCCGCCAGTGCCTGGTGCTCGGCCGCTCGCTGAAGCGGGTCATCGATGTCGCCGGCGAACTCGGCTACATGGACGGGCTGCCGGAGTTCATCGCCGAAGAGGATTTCGGCTTCATCCCGCGCGAGAACCTGGTCATCATCTGCACCGGCAGCCAGGGCGAGGCGCTGGCAGCGCTGGCAAAACTGTCGCGCGACGAGATGAAGTCGGTGTCGCTGACGGCCGGCGACACGGTGGTGTTTTCCTCACGCACCATTCCCGGCAACGAGAAGGCGATCCTCGAGATCAAGAACCGCCTCATCGACCTCGGCATCAAGATCATCGAGGATGGCGACGCGCTGGTGCATGTCTCCGGCCATCCCCGCCGCAGCGAATTGCGCAGGATGTATGAATGGGTGCGGCCGCAGATCGGCGTTCCCGTGCACGGCGAAGCCGCGCATCTGGTGGCGCAGGGGTCGCTGATGTCGACGTCGGGCATCGGCCAGGTGGCGCAAGTGCGCGACGGCGACATGCTGCGGCTGGCGCCGGGTCCGGCCACGATCATCGACCAGGTGCCGTTCGGCCGCATCTACAAGGACGGCAGGCTGATCGGCACCGACCAGGCGATGGGCATACGCGACCGGCGCAAGCTATCCTTTGCCGGCCATGTCGCGGTCAATGTCGTGCTCGACGACAAATATGAGCTCGCCGGCGATCCCGACCTGGTCGCCATCGGCGTCGCCGAGGCCGATGCCCGTGGCGAAAACATGGAAGATCTGATGCTCGACGCGGCCGTCGGCGCGGTAGACTCGATCCCTCGCCAGCGCCGCAAGGACCTCGATCTGGTGCAGGAAGCGGTGCGCCGCGCCGTGCGCGGCGCCGCCAACGAGGCCTGGGGCAAGAAGCCGCTGGTGACGGTGTTTGTGACGAGGTGAGGGAATAGGCAGTAGGCGGTAGGCAGTGGAGAAAAATGCAGATGTATCACTACTGCCTACTGCCCATTCCCTACTCCCTTAACTTGTGGAGCACTTCATGCTGGGACGCCTGAACCATGTAGCACTTGCCGTGCCGGACCTGGCCGCGGCGATTGCGGCCTATCGCGATACACTTGGCGCGCGGGTGACTGCGCCGCAGGCTTTGCCCGAGCATGGCGTTACCGTGGTGTTCGTCGATGTCGGCAACACCAAGATCGAACTCCTGGAGCCGCTGGGCGAGGGGTCGCCGATCGCGGCCTTTCTGGCGAAGAACCCCTCGGGTGGCATGCATCATGTCTGCTACGAGGTCGACGACATCCTTGCCGCGCGCGATCACCTCACAGCAAGCGGCGCCCGCGTGCTGGGCGACGGCAATCCCAAAACCGGCGCTCACGGCAAGCCGGTGCTGTTCCTGCATCCCAAGGATTTCTTCGGCACGCTGGTCGAACTGGAGCAGGCATGAGCTGGATTTCGTTTGCCGCCCTGTTCTTCATCACCTGGTGGCTGATGCTGTTCATCGTGCTGCCGTTCAGCGTCAAGACGCAGGATGACGATCAGGACGTGACGCTGGGCACGGTTGCGAGCGCGCCGCGCGGACCGCATATGCTGCGTGCCGTGATCCGCACCACCATCGTCACGGCTGTCGTCATGGGGGTTTTCTACAGCCTGACGCACGGGCTGGGCTACAGCCTCGACGAAGTCCCGCACATCATCCCCGAAGCCAGCCAGGCACCGGCTAACTAAACACTTTCCCGCCGACAGATCGGCTGGGATGTTTGTGCCTGTTTCGGAGCGCCAAACTCAGGTTTTGGCTCACCAGCTTGCGATGCGCAATCGGCGGCCAGGCATGGCCCACCCGCATTAGAATCACGCCTTGGTGTCAGGCTGACGCAAGCTCACGTGATTTGGGAACAGTTTGATCTAACCAGATGATCGGGCAAAAAAAAATGCAAGGCACAAGGCCTTGCAATTTAAACGCGTTCCGATCTGTTTTCCGGTTTCCGGCGGCAGCGGGTAACCGCGCCTAGATCGCATCCTCCCAAGACTTTGACCGCGTAGGAGAGCAGATTTTTCTCCACCCTCTCGGTTATCGGGGCACACTAGCCTAACCCTGATGAAATTGTCACGCAGAATTTTGCCCGCAATCGGGCAATCTGTGCTGCAGTGCACAATAGTGCGGCAGGCTTTGCTTGCGAAACGAACAACACCGGGGCTGCCGCCTTAATCTGGTCAGGTGTGCCGCGTCGCCCGGACGCGCAAAGCGTGTGTGAGCACTTCGGAGTCAGGTCATCATTTTGTATCAAAAGCATTATCGTTTTCGGTGCGAAGGTCTTTGGAAGAAGAATCGATTTTTGCGATTTCCGGCCGATGCGGCCGGTCGGGTTTCCATTCCGTCACGAAATAGCTATGAAGCCGGGGCAAGCAAGCCAGCCGCGCCGATTCCGGTGCAGCCTCCTCTCTCACGGACCTGTCCATGCGTTTGTCGCAGTTTTTCCTGCCCATCCTGAAAGAAAATCCGCGCGAGGCCGAGATCGTCTCGCACCGGCTGATGCTGCGTGCCGGCATGATCCGCCAGCAGGGGCAGGGCAGCTTTTCCTGGCTGCCGCTAGGCAAGCTGGTGCTCGACAAGGTCTGCCGCATCATCCGCGAGGAGCAGAACCGCGCCGGCGCTCTGGAAATCCTGATGCCGACCATCCAGTCGGCCGATCTGTGGCGCGAAAGCGGCCGCTATGACGACTATGGCAAGGAGATGCTGCGCATCAAGGACCGGCAGGACCGCGACATGCTCTACGGTCCGACCAATGAGGAAGTGGTCACCGAAATCGTGCGCGCCTACGTCAAGTCCTACAAGGACTTGCCGCTAAACCTCTACCACATCCAGTGGAAGTTCCGCGACGAGGTGCGTCCGCGCTTCGGCGTCATGCGCTCGCGCGAATTCCTGATGAAGGACGCCTATTCCTTCGACCTCGATTTCGAGGGCGCGAAGGCCGCCTATAACCGCATGTTCGTATCCTATCTCCGAACGTTCACGCGCATGGGGCTGCAGGCCATTCCGATGCGGGCCGACACCGGGCCGATCGGCGGCGATCTCAGCCATGAATTCATCATCCTGGCCGACACCGGCGAGAGCCAGGTCTATTGCGACCGCGAATATCTGTCGCTGCAGGTGCCCGGCGAGAAAACCGACTTCGGCAATGACGGCGAGATCGCCGACATCGTCAAAACGTGGACGACGCCTTACGCCGCCACCGACGAGATGCATGACGAGGCGGCCTGGGACAAGCTTGGCGAAGCCGACCGGGTCTCGGCACGCGGCATCGAGGTCGGCCACATCTTCCATTTCGGCGACAAATATTCCAAGCCCATGGGCGCCAAGGTGACCGGGCCCGACGGCAAGGATCATTTCGTTTCCGGCGGCTCCTACGGTATCGGTCCGTCGCGGCTGGTGGCGGCGATCATCGAGGCCAGCCATGACGACAACGGCATCATCTGGCCGGAAGCGGTGACGCCGTTCGACATCGGCCTGATCAACATGAAGGCCGGCGACGCCGAGTGCGACCGCGTTTGCGGCGAGCTCTACGCCGCCTTCACCAGCGCCGGCAAGGATGTGCTTTACGACGACACCGACCAGCGGCCGGGCGGCAAGTTCGCCACCGCCGACCTGATCGGCCTGCCCTGGCAGGTGATCGTCGGGCCGCGCGGCGTGGCCGCCGGAGAGATCGAGATCAAGAACCGCCGGACCGGCGAGCGCGAGACGCTGCCGGTCGCGGAGGCCAGGAAACGCTTCGGTGCAACCGCATGAGCGAAGCCGCGGCAGCGAAGTCTTCGGTAGCCCAGTCTCCGGTTGGCAAGTCTCCGGTCGCCAAGTCTCCGGTCACCAAATCTCCGGTCGCCGGCCCGTTCTCCATGTTCGAACGCATGGTCGCCTGGCGTTATTTGCGGTCGCGCCGCAAGGAGACGGTGATCTCGGTCATCGCCTCGATCTCCTTCCTCGGCATCATGCTGGGCGTCGCCACGCTGATCGTCGTCATGGCTGTCATGAACGGGTTTCGAGCCGAACTTCTGACCCGCATCCTCGGCGTCAACGGCCATCTGATCGTGCAGCCGCTGGATTCGCCCCTTGAGGATTATGCGCAGGTCGCAGCCCGCATCAACGGCGTGGCCGGCGTCAAATACGCGATCCCGCTGATCGACGGCCAGGTGCTGGCGCAAGGCAATGTCGGCGGCGGCATGGGCGCGCTGGTGCGCGGTATCAGGGCCGAAGACCTCGGCAAGATCGCCATCGTCGCCCAAAACGTCAAGCAAGGCACGCTTGACGGCTTCGACTCCGGCGAGGGCGTCGCCATCGGCAAGCGCATGGCGGAGAATCTCGGCCTTGTGCTCGGCGACACCATCACGCTGATCTCGCCGGAGGGCGACGTCACGCCGATGGGCACGACGCCGCGGCTGAAGGGCTACAAGGTGGCGGCGATCTTCGAGGTCGGCATGTCGGAATATGACAGCTCCATCGTCTACATGCCGTTTTCCGAAGCGCAGCTCTATTTCAACATGGACGGCAGGGCGCAGACGATCGAGATCTATGTCGACAATCCCGATAATGTCGACGCGCTGAAACCGCTGGTCGATGCGGCGGCGCAACGGCCGATCGACATGGTCGACTGGCGCCAGCGCAACGAGACGTTCTTTTCAGCACTGCAGGTCGAGCGCAACGTCATGTTCATGATCCTGACGCTGATCGTTCTGGTGGCGGCGCTCAACATCATCTCCGGCCTGATCATGCTGGTGAAGGACAAGGGCCACGATATCGCCATCCTGCGCACAATGGGCGCCTCGCGCGGCGCCATCCTGCGCATCTTCCTGATGACGGGTGCTGCGATCGGCGTCACCGGCACGCTGGCCGGCGTGCTGCTCGGGGTGCTCATCTGCACCAACATCGAATCCATCCGCCAGTTCTTCTCCTGGATGACCGGCAAGGTGCTGTTCAACCCGGAGCTCTATTTCCTCAGCCAGCTGCCGGCAAAGATGGACCCGCGCGAGACCACCTATGTCATCCTGATGGCGCTCGGCCTGTCCTTCCTGGCAACGGTGTTTCCGGCATGGCGCGCCGCACGGCTCGATCCGGTCGAGGCCTTGAGATACGAATGAAGTCCGAGATCATTATCGAGCTGAAGAGCGTCGAGCGGCACTATGTCCAGGGGCCGCGCAAGCTCACCATTTTGAACGGCGCCGACTTTTCGCTGAAGCGCGGCGAGATGGTGGCGCTGGTGGCGCCGTCGGGCACCGGCAAGTCGACGCTGCTCCATACGGCGGGCCTGCTCGAGCGCCCCGACGCCGGTGACGTCATTCTGGCCGGCCGCGCCTGCGGACGGCTCTCCGACGACGAACGCACGGCGATCCGCCGCAACGATGTCGGCTTCGTCTATCAGTTCCATCATCTGCTGCCGGAGTTTTCGGCGCTCGAAAACATCATGATGCCGCAGCTGATCAAAGGGCTTTCGCGCAAGGAGTCGTCGGAGCGCGCAGCACAGCTGCTCGACTATATGCAGATCGGCAAGCGCGCGTCGCACCGTCCGTCGGAGCTGTCCGGCGGCGAACAGCAGCGCGTCGCCATCGCCCGTGCCGTCGCCAATGCGCCCTTGCTGCTTTTGGCCGACGAGCCGACCGGCAATCTCGACCCGGTCACCGCGTCCTATGTCTTCGACGCGCTTGGCGCGCTGGTCAAGCAGTCCGGCCTTGCCGCGCTGATCGCCACCCACAATCACGAGCTCGCCTCGCGCATGGACCGCCGGGTGACGCTGGCGGACGGCAAGGTCGTTCCGTTGTAGGCCCCAACTTCGTCATCCTAGCGTCTGCGCCGCGTCGCTGCGCTCCTTGCTCCGCCCTAGGATGACGAAGTGATTGGTGCGTCTCGGCCGATCGCAAAGGCATGCGATGCGCCCTGCGTCAGCACTGCCGTCACCCCGTCAACCTTTCGTTAACCCTGCCCAAACCGGCTGTCAGGATTCGTCGGCATGCCGCTTTCCGCTCATTGACTTTCGAACAAAGTTAGAACAAAATACGAACATAGCAACAACAGGAGAGAGTTATGAGCGATCTTGTTCAGGACGTCGTTTCGTTGGTGTGCATGAGTGCGTTTCTGGTTTCCATGGCTGTCTGGATAGGCGCCATGTGATGCAACTGCGGTTCGCCGCACTGTTTTAGGCGGGCAGGAAGGCGCTGTGCCGTTAAGCCTTTCTTGCCGCCATGACGCTAGGCTGCCCCGCCAAGACAGGGAGCAAAAACCTCAGGTGTCGCCGATCGTGACGGCCCTTCTCGTGGCCGGTAATCTCGGACTGATTTTCCTTCTGATGACCGCGCCGCTCGGTTTGCGCACGGTGAGGCTCAGCCGCGTGATTACGATGGACCGGCAGCGCCTCTGGCAGGCGCTGTGGCCGCTAGGCAGCGATGCCGGCTGGTCCGGCGAGATACTCTCGGCCCAGCCGCTGGACGGGCGGGGCACGGCCCGCATCCTGCTGTCGTGGGAAGGCCGCGACGGCCAGCCGATCGAGCGCAGGTCGCGCTTCGAGGACGTCGTCGAAGGCAGTCGTTTTTCGATGCGGGTCATCGAGGATACCGCGCTCGACGCGTCGTTCTGGAAGGATTTTTGTGAGACCACCGAACTCACCTCGGAAGGTGCCGGCACGCGGGTGACGCTCAGCCAGACCGATCGCTATCGCGGCGTCGCCTTCCTGGTGTTCCGCTACTTCGCCATGCGCCGCGAGCTCGGCAAGCTGGAGATCTGGGCGAGGACCGGACAGTATCGCAAGGGCGGCTGGTTCGAGCATCCGCTGAGCCAGGTCGGTTTCGCCGTTCTGTCGGCTTTCATCCTTTGGCCGTTCTTCGGGCTCAATCTTGGCGGCCTGGCGCTGGCCGCGATCCTGACCTCGGTGGTCGCCCTGCATGAGCTCGGCCACATGGCGGCCTTCCGGCTGACCGGTCATCGCAAGGCGCGGATGATCTTTATCCCGCTGCTCGGCGGCATCGCCATTGGTGGCCGGCCTTATGACAGCCGCTTCGAGGTCGCCTTCGTGGCGCTGATGGGCGCCGGCTTTTCCGCGTTCCTGGTTCCGCTGCTGATCGTCGCCAGCGGGCTCGCGTCCGGCGAGGGACATCGGCTCGCCGCGGCCCTTCTGGCGACGCTTGCCGGCTTTGCCGCGCTGTTCAACATCGCCAATCTGGTGCCGGTGTGGAAATTCGACGGCGGCCAAGTGCTGCGCCAGATCTGCCCGGGGCCGGTCGCCCTGGCGCTCGCCTCGTTTTCCCTGCTCTCGGCCTTGCTGTGGCTTGGCTGGCTGGCCGGCTTTTCCCAAAGCTTTCTGCTGGTGGCGGGCGCCGTCTTTGCCATCCTCAGCCTGATGACAGTGGGTAGCGGGGTAAAACCGCGCCACGAATTGAAGCCGATCCGCATCTTCGATCGTTTCGCCATGGCCGGCGCGCTGCTGGCCGTCTTCGCCATTCACGGTTTCGGGCTGTTGTGGGCCTCGGCGCGGTTGCTTTGAGCGTTGGTCGAGGCGAGACTCAGCCGGCCTTGCGAGCCGGTTCTGCAGAAGTTGACTTCGCTGCCCCGAAAACATCCTCGAAGGCGGATTTCAGCGCCAGGTCGAAATCGCCCATGGTCACGGGCAGGCCGAGGTCGACGAGGCTGGTGACGCCGTGATCCGGCACGCCGCATGGCACGATGCCGCTGAAATGGCTGAGATCCGGCTCGACATTGACGGCAATGCCATGAAAGCTCACCCAGCGCCGCAGCCGGATGCCGATGGCCGCGATCTTGTCTTCAGCCGGCGAGCCGTCGGGCAGGGACGGGCGCTCGGGCCGCACCACCCAGACTCCGACGCGGTCCTCGCGGCGTTCGCCGCGCACATTGAAGGCGGCAAGCGTGCCGATGATCCACTGCTCGAGCGCGGCGACGAAGGCGCGCACATCCTCGCGCCGGCGCTTCAGGTCAAGCATGACATAGGCAACCCGCTGCCCCGGCCCGTGATAGGTGTATTCGCCGCCGCGCCCCGCGGCAAAGACCGGGAAACGGTCGGGGTCGATCAGGTCCTCGATGCGGGCGCTGGTCCCGGCGGTGTAAAGCGGCGGATGCTCGACCAGCCAGACCATCTCGGCGGCTGCACCCGCGCGGATCGCCTCGGCGCGCGCTTCCATCAGGGCCAGCGCATCGGTGTAGCCGGTCAGGCCGGGCTCGATGCGCCATTCGACCGGCGCCGAACCCGGCAAGGGCAGGAACGACGTGGCGATCTGGCTGCGTTCGGTCATGGCTTTTTCGTTTTTCGCGTGATGCACGCCGGCTTGGCGAAACCGCCTTGCGCTCTGGGGCCAAATGCATTTGCCCTTCATATGGCGGTATCCGGCTGAAACGTCCAGTTCGCCACGCATTTCGGCCTTCGCGCACGACCCCGAAGATAGGAACGATCTTCGGAAAGGATCATGCGCCAAATCAAAGTGCTGCAGCGTCCTTTGCGCGTCCCACAGGACGCGCGGCGCTGTAGAGGCCGATATGCCAATTCGCGGCGATTATTGCGCGCCGCGCCCTTGTTTCGCAGGAAACGATTTGCTACACGCCGCGAGCCGGTTCGTTCCGGCTCCTACCACGGGCGGTCGTGGCGGAATTGGTAGACGCGCAGCGTTGAGGTCGCTGTGGGGCAACCCGTGGAAGTTCGAGTCTTCTCGACCGCACCATAATTTTTCGGCCATTGAAATCATTGCGGCTTCTCAGGCCGTCGACGCCAAATCATCGCCTTTGGCGCTTGAACCGGCCGCAGCAGAGTTGCAACAAGAGGTCGCAGAGCCGCACGCGAACGCCGCTTGGCTCGCACCGGCCAGCCTCCTGCACCTGAGTCCCCGGCTTTGCCGGTGGCGGGGCAGGGGATGTGGTTGACCTAAGCGGCGCGTCGTTGCGGGAAATGGAGACCCGGACGGGCTCGACGAGGGTCAACGGCCGTCACGACGGTGTGGTGGTGATCGCAGTAGACGCGATCCGGCGACGTCGGCCCGGCACAAAACCGGTAACCACCGGGTACCGACCGGTCTTCGCTCACCGGGAAGCGGCACTGGTGCAGGCCTAGCTGAATGAGGGGGACGTCTCTCGACGCTGGTCTGATATTTTCACGCATGATGGTTTTCAGTTTCCTGGTTCATAGCCATTGCCGGCTGACGGCCGCGATGCGACCGGTCGGAGCGAGCTTCTCTCGTTTTGGAGGGCTGTGGACCACATATGGTGCTGATAGCACCGTCAAAGAAGCCCGGCGCCCCGCTTCTGCAGCCAAATCGTTTGCGACTTAAGGCCACACCCGCGAGCGCCCGAAGCACCTGTCCGGCCGGGATTTGCCGGCGCGCCGTTGCATAGCCTCAGTCCGTCGCCGCCGATCGCTTGAAGACGATGGTGACCCTGGTTCCCTCGCCGGCACTCGACTTGACGTCGAATTGCGCCTTGGCATTTTCGGTCAGCGACCGCGCGATCAAGGAGCCGAGCTTGCCGGGCCTGGGCCAGGTCTCACCCGTCGGCAGACCGATCCCATCATCGGCGACAGTCACCCGGCAACCATCGCCGCTGACGACGCTGTGCAGCGTGATCGTGCCGCCATCGCGCCCGACGAATGCATGTTTGAGAGCGTTGGTCAGCAACTCATTGACGACCAGGCCTGTCGGCATGGCAACGTTGATGGATACCGGATAGGTATCCACCTTAAGGTCGAGGCGGATACCTTCGACTGCGTGCGACGCCATGACGGCGGACGCGATCTGGCTAAGGTACACGCCAAGATCCACCTCATCCTTCTGCTGGTCAGCCGACAATGTCTGGTAGAGGATTGCCAATGCGTCTACCCGGCCGGCAAGCCTTTCGAAACGCTTCTGGTCCGGTTCGGTGGCGTTGCGGGTTTCCATCCGGATCAAAGCGGTGATCATCTGCAGATTGTTTTTCACCCGATGCTGCAGTTCGCGCAACAGGGTGTCCTTCTCCCGGATGAGCTCCTCCGCGGGTCGCGCGTCCTCGGTCTCACCGTGTGCCGTGACGTCGACAAGCGCCACCAGCCGGAAGCAGAGCTTGCCGTTGTCGTCCTCGATAACGTTGGAATAAACGTCGACGATTGCCGGCTTGTCCTCGCCGCGCTCGAGGCGAAACGTGCCGACGAAATCGGTGTCTTCAACGACAGCCTCGGCGAGCGGCCTGTCCTTCTGCCGATGAAGCCCCCTGCCGGAAAGGGCCGCCCAGTTTTCCCGCGCAAGCTTCGGCGCCTTGAGGTCCGAGAGCTTCTCGAATTCGGGATTGGCGTAGACGACACGTTCCTTCGCGATCAATTCCGAGACGGCGATCGCGATCGGCATCTGGTCGAGAAATTTCTTGAACTGGTCGCTTTCCAGCGCGGTGGCGAGGTCAGGCGTATCGAGCAATTGCTCGACAGCGTCAGCCTTATCGGAGTCTGTCATCTCGGCGCCTGCGTGATGCGTGGAAGCCATCAATATCAGGCATGCAATTCACCCGCCATCTCCAATATCGAAGGGGATACGACAGCGTCACTACTGGTGCGGGCCGCGTCGCGCAGCGCTCCACCGCCTGCCGCTCACGAACGAATTGGACAGAAGGCATTTTTCTCAGGGCCGCCGAACTTTGAAAAGAAATGTCTATGGAATTTGTAGAATTACGCTTTGAATGGGATCTCGGTACTGCTCGCAAGCCTTGGCGGCCTTCGCCTCCTGAGTTGAGATCAGTGCTCTCGTTGCCAAGCAAGTCGGCTCCCGATGAGGGAGTTGCTCCGCCGATCGCTATGCGGCCGGCAGACGGCGGAGCATTGCCACCAGCCCGCGGCTTTAGAGGAAGAGGTTCCCATGACCAGACTTACCCCCGTAGAGCAGATCATCCCGGATGCCGATATTGTCCCGCTTACCGGACGCGTCGGCGCAGAGATCAGGAACATTCGGCTCTCCGGCGACCTGCCGCAGCAGACGGTCGCGGCGATCAACCAGATCCTGTTGCGGCACAAGGTGGTGTTCTTCCGCGACCAGGCGCATCTCGACGATGCCGAGCAGGAGCGCTTTGCCCAGCGTCTCGGCGACCTCGTCCCGCATCCGACCCAAGGTCCCGTCAAGGGAACGGCGTCCATTCTCGAACTCGATTCCAGCCGTGGCGGCGGTCGCGCCGACCAATGGCATACCGATGTCACCTTCGTCGACGCCTATCCGAAATTCTCCGTTCTTCGCGGCGTCGTCATACCGCCGGCCGGCGGCGACACCATCTGGTCGAACACCGCGGCCGCCTATCAGGACCTGCCCGAGCCGTTGAAGCTGCTGGCCGACAATCTCTGGGCGGTGCACAGCAACGCCTATGATTACGCCGCGGTGCGGCCGCGTGCGAGCGCCGCGGAAAAGAAGCACTTCGAGGAAATCTTCACCTCGACGATCTACGAGACCGAGCATCCCGTTGTCCGCGTCCATCCCGAAACAGGCGAGCGCTCGCTGCTGCTCGGCAATTTCGTGCAACGGCTGATCGGTCTTTCCAAAAGCGATTCGGCGAAGCTCTACGAGGTGTTCCAGTCCTATGTCACGGCGCCGGAGAACACCGTGCGCTGGCGCTGGAAGGCCGGCGATGTGGCGATCTGGGATAACCGCGCGACGCAGCACTACGCCGTCAACGATTACGGCGACCAGCACCGGGTGGTGCGTCGCGCCACGGTCGACGGCGACATTCCGGTCAGCGTCGACGGCCGCCGCAGCGCCACCCGCACCAAGGTCGCGAAGCCGGCAGCCGACAAGGCGGCATGAGGCGCGGTCGAACGCGAAGGCCGCTGTTCAGGCGGCCTTCTTCATCCCCGCCAGCGTCTCTGCAACCACCTCACCAAACGACGACGGCGTCGGCACGATGATCACCCCGGCGTCCTTGAGGATCTCCACCTTTTCCTGCGCCGACTCGCCGAAGGCCGAGATGATGGCGCCGGCGTGGCCCATGCGGCGGCCTTTGGGGGCGGAGAGGCCGGCGATGTAGGCGATCAGGGGCTTGCGCATATTATCGCGCGCCCAGATCGCGGCTTCGGCTTCCTGCGGTCCGCCGATCTCGCCGATCATCACCACCGCGTCGGTGTCGTCATCCTGTTCGAACAGTTTCAGCATGTCCTTGAAGGACGAGCCGTTGATCGGGTCGCCGCCAATGCCGACGCTGGTCGAGACGCCGATGCCGAGCGACTTCATCTGCGACGCCGCCTCGTAGCCCAGGGTTCCGGAGCGGCCGACAATGCCGACGCGGCCAGGCAGATAGATGCTGCCGCGCATGATGCCCATCAGCGCCTGTCCGGGCGTGATGACGCCGGCGCAGTTCGGGCCGATCAGCCGCATGCGGTCCTCGTAGCGGTAGCGCAGCATGTAGCGCTTGACCTGCATCATGTCCTGCGACGGGATGCCGTCGGTGATGCAGACGCAGAGTTTTATGCCGGCGTCGGCCGCTTCCATGATGGAATCGGCGGCAAAGGGCGGCGGCACGAAGACGATGCTGGCCTCGGCGCGGGTCTCGCGCACCGCGCCCTTGACCGTGTTGAAGACAGGCAGGCCGAGATGCTTCTGGCCGCCTTTGCCGGGGGTGACGCCGCCGACCAGCTTGGTGCCATAGCGTTTCATGTCGTCGGCATGGAAGCTGCCGATCTTGCCGGTGAACCCCTGGACGATGACGCGGGTGCTGCGGTTGAGCAGGATTGCCATTTTCTCGACCTCCCTCAGGCTGCTTTTTTCTTGGTGGCCGCGCGCCATGCGGCGACGGCTTTTTCGGCGGCTTCTGCAAGCGTGCCGGCAACGATCACCGCCTCGCCGGAATCAGCCAGGATGCGGCGGCCTTCCTCGGCCCTGGTGCCGGAGAGACGGACCACCAGCGGCACGTTGACGCCGACCTCGCGGATCGCCTTGATGACGCCTTCGGCGACCCAGTCGCAGCGGTTGATGCCGGCGAAGATGTTGACCAGGATGGTCTCGACATTCTTGTCGCCGAGCACGGCGCGGAAGGATTTCGCCACCCGCTCCGGCGAGGCGCCGCCACCGATGTCGAGGAAGTTGGCCGGTTCGCCGCCGGCGATCTTGATCATGTCCATGGTCGCCATGGCGAGCCCTGCGCCATTGATGATGCAGCCGATGTTGCCGTCGAGGCCGACATAGGAGAGGCCACGGTCGCTGGCAAAAGTTTCGCGCGGATCTTCCTGGCTTTTGTCGCGCAGCTCGGAGATTTCCGGCCGGCGGAACAACGCGTTCTCGTCGAACGACATTTTGGCGTCGAGCGCGATCAGATTGCCGTCGCGGGTCACCACCAGCGGATTGATCTCCAGCATCGAGGCGTCGTAGTCGCGGAACACCTGATAGCAGGCGAAGATGGTTTCGGTCGCCTTGCCGATCAGATTGTGGTCGAGGCCGAGCCCGAAGGCGATCTCGCGCGCCTGGAAACGCTGCATGCCGACGCCGGGATCGACCGATGTGCGCAGGATGGAGTTCGGTGCCTTCTCGACGATGTCCTCGATCTCCATGCCGCCGGCAGCGGACGCCACGATCATGACGCGCTCTTCCTTGCGGTCGAGCACGAAGCCGACATAGAGCTCCTGCGCGATATCGACGGCTTCCTCGAGATACAGGCGCGAAATCAGCTTGCCGCGCGGGTCGGTCTGCTGTGTCACCAGCTTGCGGCCGAGCATGCCCTCGGCCGCGCTGGAAATCTCCTCGTCATTGGCGCACAGTTTGATGCCGCCGGCCTTGCCGCGGGCGCCGGAATGCACCTGCGCCTTCAGCACCCATTTGGCGCCGCCGATCTCGCGGGCCCTGTAGGTCGCCTGCTCGGGGCTGTAGGCCAGCCCGCCGCGCGGCACATGCACGCCGTGGCGTGCCAGCAGTTCCTTGGCCTGATATTCGTGGATGTCCATTTTGTCCTCCCTGAACAGTCAATGCGTGGCGACGCGCGGCTCGCTAGAGAATTGGCTGGCCCGTTCGATTGCCTCGTTGACCACCAGAACATTGCGCGCCATGCGTTCCGACGCTGCGTCGATCATCTTGCCGTCGAGTGCGGCCGCTCCCTTGCCCTGCGCCTCCGCCTCCTTCAGCACTTCGAGGATGCGCCGGGCGCGGGTGACCTCTTTTTCCGGTGGAGAGAAGACGTCGTTGGCAAGCGCGATCTGCGAGGGGTGGATCGCCCACTTGCCTTCGATGCCCAGCGCCGCCGCGCGCCTGGCGCCAGCGATGTAGCCCTCCGGATCGGAGAAGTCGCCGAACGGCCCGTCAATGGCGCGCAAGCCATAGGCGCGGCAGGCGACGGTCATGCGCGACAGAGCGAAATGCCACTGATCGCCGGGATAGTCGGGGTTGAGGCCGCCAATGTTGACCGTGCGCGCCTTGCAGCTTGCCGCATAGTCGGCGACGCCGAAATGCATGGCTTCCAGCCGGCCGGGTGTCGCGGCAATCGCCTCGACATTGGCCATGCCGAGCGCGGTCTCGATCAGCGCTTCGAGGCCGACGCGGGTCTTGAAACCTTTGGCCATTTCGATCTGGTTGACCATGGCCTCGACCATGTAGAGGTCGGCCGGCACGCCGACTTTCGGCACCAGGATCGTGTCCAGCCTGTCGCCTGCCTGTTCCATGACGTCGACCACGTCGCGGTACATGTAATGGGTGTCGAGGCCGTTGATGCGCACCGAGACGGTCTTGCCCTTGGCGCGCCAGTCGATGTCGTTCAGCGCCTGGATGATGTTCCTGCGGGCGCGTTCCTTGTCGGGTGGGGCGACCGCATCCTCGATGTCGAGGAAGATGAAGTCGGCGGCGCTGTTGGCGGCCTTGTCGATCATCTCCGGGCTGGAGCCCGGAACGGCCAGCTCGCTGCGCTGCAGCCGCAGTTTTTTCAGATGGTTGATGGTGTGGCTCATCGTCGGCTCCCCTCAAGCGGCTTCGGCGACCGGCACGGCGGCCGAGGCGCGGAAGTGCTGGATGGCGGCGCCGACGCCGGAGCCGGGCGCCAGCCGTACGCCGCAGTCGAGCAGCGCCATTTCGGCGGCCGAGAGCGAGGCCAGCACCATCACCTCGTTCAGCCAGCCGAGATGGCCGATGCGGAAGACCTTGCCGATCACCTTGCTGAGGCCGCCGCCGAGCGCGGTCTGGTATTTCTGGTAGGCGCGCTTGACCACATCGCCGCTGTCGACGCCGTCCGGCACCAGGATGGCGCTGACCGTATCGGAGTGCCATTTCGGCGCCTTGGCGCAGAGCTTCAGGCCCCAGGCGTCGACCGCCTTGCGCACGCCTTCGGCGAGACGATGGTGGCGGGCGAAGATGTTTTCCAGCCCTTCCTCGGCGATCAGGTCGAGCGAGGCGCGCAGACCGCGCAGCAGCTGTGTAGCCGGCGTATAAGGGAAGTAGCCGGCATCGTTGGCGCGGATCATGTCCTCGAAGGAGAAGAAGCAGCGGCGGTGCGTGGCGCTCCGCGAGGCCACCAGCGCCTTCTTGCTGACGGAGAGGAAACCGAGGCCGGCGGGCAGCATGAAACCCTTCTGCGAGCCGCTGACGGCGCAATCGACGCCCCATTCCTCCTGGCGGAAGTCGATCGAGCCGATCGACGAGACGCCGTCGACGAAGAGCAAAGCAGGGTGGTTGGCGTCGTCGAGCGCGGCGCGGCAGCCGGCGACGTCGCTGGTCACGCCGGTCGCCGTCTCGTTCTGCGTGCAGAAGATTGCCTTGATGCGATGCGCCTTGTCGTCGCTGAGCCGCTCGGCATAGAGCTCGAGCGGCACGCCGGTCCCCCAGTCGCAATCGATGACATCGACCTCGAAGCCGAGGCGCTCGGCCATGTCGACCCACAGATGCGAGAACTGTCCGAAGCGCGACATCAGCACGCGGTCACCGGGGCTGAGCACATTGGTCATCGCCGCTTCCCAGGCGCCGGTGCCGGAGGAGGGATAGATGAAGACGCGGCCGGTCTCGTTCTTGAACACCGTCTTGATGTCTTCGAACAGCGGTAGCGTGAGATCGGGGAAGGATGCTGCACGCATGTCTTCCATCGGCAGGTTCATCGCCTGCCGGACCTGTTCGGGGATGTTGGTCGGTCCGGGAATGAAAAGATGGGTGAAACCGGCCATGTCGCGAACTCCTCCTGATCCAGCAAAGCGGTGAGGGGAGTTTCGTCTCGACGGCTAATGGCAACAACACCTCAAGGGGTAACATCTTGCCGCGCGCGGGTGGGGGTTGCCTACCCGGGTGACCTACCCGCGGCCAGTCGCTCGCCTACCCCAACGGCTGCTTCTGGGTACGCCTCTCCCGCGCGTAGAGCGCGACTGCCATCGCCCGGTTGCGGACGTCGAGCTTGTCGTAGAGATTCTTGAGGTGGTATTTCACCGTGTTCTCCGAAATCCCGGTGCGCGTCGCGATCTGCAGATTGGTCCAGCCGTCGGACAGCACCGCCAGCAGCTCGCGCTCGCGCACGGTGAGCAGCGACAAGGGTGTGTCGTTGACCTTGTTGATGTCGATGTAGGGGATGCAGATGCGGCCATGCGCGACGGCCAGGATAGTCTCGAAGATGATCGCCGGATCGTCGAACTGGAAGCAGTAGCCCTGGGCGCCGAGCCGCACGCACTGCTTCAGGATGCCGATGTCGTGGTCGTTGGAAAACACCGCGATGCGCACGCCCAGCTTGCGGCTGTGAACCTCGGCCAGCACATCGGCGCCGTCCATGTCGGAGAGCTTCCAGCCGATAACGGCGACGTCGAATTCCGCTTCGGCTGCCAATTCCAGAAAATGCCTGCCGCTTTGCACGCAGGCCCTGAGATCGAAGCGCCCGTCGCAGTCCAGCATGTCGCGCAGCGCCGATATGACGAGCGGATTGCGTTCGGCGACGACCACGCGCACGCGCCGTTCCTCGATTGCCTTCTGCGTCTGTGACCTGATCTTCAAGGGCCTCCGGCTGTTCTGGTTCCTGGCCTGGGCGGGTCCGGCAGATGGCAGGACCTGCATCATGACAATTCTGCCCTAACCGTGCTCGGGTGCTCTTTCCCCAGCGACATGCGCTGTCGCGCCGCCTGAATCCTGGGCGGCGTCATATCCTGATGAAATCGCTCTCGCCCATATGCAGGGCGGGGCGCATTTCGTTTGATATTACCGTGCGTTGCGCGCTAGACCTGACAGGCACCTTTTCCGAAATTCCCATGGCGGGAGCCGCTGGTGGAACGCCAGGACGACCACACGACCGGCGCCAAAGCCGCTGACGATGCCCACGCCGACATCTATGGCGAGGACGGCGCCGTTCTGTCATCATTCCTCGCCCAGATCGGGGCGGCGATCGCCGATCGCGATACGCTGACGCTGAAGCGCGAAGTCGACGACCTGCACCAGTCGGAACTTGGCGATCTGCTCGAGGCCCTGCACCCCGAACAGCGTCGCGCCCTTGTCGAACTGCTCGGCGCCGACTTCGACTTCTCGTCGCTGACCGAGGTCGACGAGGCGATCCGCCGCGATATCGTCGACAATATGCCCAATGAGCAAATTGCCCAGGGCATGCAGGACCTCGATTCCGACGACGCGGTCTACATTCTCGAAGACCTTGAAAAGGAAGACCAGGACGAGATCCTGTCGCAGCTGCCGTTCACCGAGCGGATCAGGCTGCGCCGCTCGCTCGACTACCCGGAAGAGACCGCCGGTCGCCGCATGCAGACCGAATTTGTCGCCGTGCCGCCGTTCTGGACCATAGGCCAGACCATCGACTACATGCGCGAAGACAAGAACCTGCCCGAGCGCTTCAGCCAGATCTTCGTCATCGATCCAAGCTTCAAGTTGCTCGGCGCCATCGACCTCGACCAGATCCTGCGCACCAAGCGCACGACCAAGGTCGGAGACGTGATGCACGAGACGAGGCACGCCATTCCGGCAACCATGGACCAGGAAGAGGCGGCGCGGGACTTCGAGCAATACGATCTTCTGTCCGCCGCCGTCGTCGACGAGAACGAGCGGCTGGTCGGCGTGCTGACCATCGACGACGTCGTCGACGTCATCCAGCAGGAGGCCGAGGAAGATCTGCTGCGCATGGGCGGCGTCGGCGACGAAGAGCTGTCCGACAGCATTCTTTCGACCTCGCGCTCGCGCGTTCCCTGGCTGCTGGTCAACCTGTTGACGGCCTTCCTGGCGGCATCGGTGATCGGCCTGTTCGACCGCACCATCGAGCATATTGTGGCACTGGCCGTGCTGATGCCGATCGTGGCCGGCATGGGCGGCAATGCCGGCTCGCAGACCATGACCGTCACGGTGCGCGCGCTGGCGACCAGGGATCTCGACATCTACAATGCCGGCCGCATCATCCGCCGCGAAATGGGCGTGGGTTCCATCAACGGCATCATCTTCGCCGTGCTGATCGGCATCGTCGCGGCCGTCTGGTTCCGCGATGCCAATCTGGGCGGCATCATAGCGGCGGCGATGATCATCAATATGTTCGTGGCAGCCCTTGCCGGTATCCTGATCCCGCTATTGCTCGACCGGTTCAAGATCGACCCGGCGGTGGCGTCGGCGGTTTTCGTCACCACCGTCACCGACGTCGTTGGCTTCTTTGCCTTCCTCGGGCTGGCCACCTGGTGGTTCGCTATCCCTTGAGAAAGAGGCGTTGCGGGTTCAATTGACTTTTACGTAAATGTGGTGCGAGGCTTGCGCGGGGTTCCATGCCGAGTCCGGCTTGGAACGGGGTTGATCGGAATGCGTTGGAAATCCCGGGCGACCGGCCTTTTCCGATGTTCCGACATTTGGAGCAAAGATGCGGGAATATTATTCGATCACCGAACTGACCCGCGAATTCGACGTGTCGACGCGGACGCTGCGCTTCTACGAGGATGAGGGGCTGGTGCAACCGGTGCGGCGTGGCCGCACAAGGCTGTTTCGTCCGTCGGACCGGCATCTGATCCGTCAGATCATGCGCGGGAAACGGCTCGGCTTCTCGATCAACGAGATCCGCGAAATCATCCAGATGTATAAGGAACCGCCCGGCGAGGTCGGTCAACTCAAGCTGATGATCAAGCGCATCGAGGAAAAGCGCGAGGATCTCAGGCAGAAGCGCCGCGATCTCGAGGAGACGCTGGCGGAGCTCGACCAGGCTGAGGAGTCTTGCGTCGAGCGGCTGGTGGAGCTGGGGGTTAATACCTGAGCGGACCGTCGAGCGTTTGCGCGCCCGTCGCAAACGTTCGCGATTAGCGGAGGCCTTCCACACTTCGTCATTCTAGGGCGAAGCAGGAGCGAAGCTCCGTCGCGGAGACCCTAGAATCCATTCCGTGACATCGGTCGTGGAGTGCAGCGGTAGCGAATTCTGGACCATAGCAACGCTCTGGAGTCGCGGCATGGATCCTCGGGTCTGTGCTGCGTCGCTACGCTCCTTGCTCCGCCCGTGGATGACGAAGAGATGGGCGTTCGGCTAGTCGCCAAGGCATGCGAACCCTGCCAGCGATCACACCCGCCTCAAATCCACCGGCGCACCCGCTTCGCATAGTCGCGGTACTTCTTGCCGAATTTGGCGAACAGCACCTTCTCCTCGCTCTCGATGGCGACCTTCTGCGTTGCAAATGCCGCGATCAAAGCCAGCGGCAGGAACCATACGATCCCCGAGACGAAGGCAACGCCGATCAAAAGCAGCGTGTTGGCCAGATACATCGGGTTGCGCGTGACGCCGAACGGGCCCGACGTCACCAGATGCTCCGGCACGCCATTGGGGTTCATCGTCGTTTTGGCCCGGATCATGGTGCGGATAGCGGTGAACCAGAGGGCTGCGACGGCAAACAGCACCACAAAGCCGGCGGCAAACAAAAGGTCGCCCAAGAGGTCGCCGATCCAGGGCAGGGGATAGAACAGGCCGAGCGCGATGCTGATGGCAATGGCGGCGATGTAGATCAGCGGCGGCCATGGGGTCAGCCGTGGTCTCGGTAGATCGGGTTTTGCCAGCCCGGGTTTTGTGAGCTTGTCGGTCATTGTTGCCCTCCCTGCTTCATCGGACTCTCCTCCGTCCTTGCGGTGCAGATGCCGGCGAGTTCACCGAGATGCGCTTTGAACTCCGGGGTCTGGTCACCATTGTAGAGCCGGTCGAATGCCGCTTCGCTTTGCAGCGTGTCCAGCATGCACACACAATAGCTGGTGCAGAACTCCGTGTCGCGCTGCTGTTCGCAAGATACCTGGCATTCCTTGAGGAAGATCACTTCCCTTGTTTCGACGGGCGCCGGCGCAATCTGCGAGAACAGCCAGACGCAGCCGAACAGCAGCGGCTGGTGGATCAGGTAGAAAGCCAGGCTGTGGCGGCCGATGAAGGTGAGCGGCCTGGTCCAGCTTCCTGATCCCAGCGTGGCCAGCCGCGCCAGCAGGCCAGTGGTGGACGCAAACCTTGCCGCGGCGATGCCGAGAAGCACGGCGCCGAACCAGGGAAACAGCGGCACGTAATCGTTGGAGCGCGGGTTGATCGCCGACAGGCCGACCCACCAAAGCGCCGGATGATCGAAGGCTTCAGATCGGAGATAGAGGGGGACTGCGATCACCACCGCCGCCACGACCAGCGTCAGCCAGGAAGGCAGCCGCAGAAACAAAAGGCCGAGCAGGCTGGCCAGCGCGATCTGATGCAGGATGCCGAAGAAGATGAAGCTGTCCGGCGTGATGAAGTACGTGACCGCCGATATAGCGGCGGCCGCGACGGCGACCATGGCAAAACGTTTCCAGAAGCCGGTCCAGCGGATCTGCCTGCCATGAGCGAGAAACAGGCTGACGCCGACCAGGAACAGGAAGGTCGAGGCGATGCAGCGCGCATAGATCTTCCACCAACCGACGGCGGTGAGGCCGGGGTCGGTGTAGTGGAAATTTTCGAGATCCCAAGTGAAGTGGTAGCTCGCCATGGCGATCAGCGCGATGCCGCGTGCGACATCGATGGCGACGATGCGCTTCGGTTTATCTCGCTTCAGTTGATCTCCAGGGGGTGCGGTATGGATGCTCATGGTCTCGCGATCTGATTCAGCCCCAAAGACGACTATCACGGTTGCACCGGACAAAAGAAGGCCGCCCTCTACGCTCCGGGTCGCGCCGTGCGGCTGCATCGGGCGGCGCTTTAGGCCAGAGCCGGAAAGCCTTTGGCCGAATTCGCTTTTTGCCGGGAAGGGGTCGGTTTCCTATTACCGGCGGAGGAAGCGCCAGCGCAGATTTGGGCTGCGAGTCTGATTTGGGGATCAAATGTCCACCCATGTGCGCCATCCGATCTGGCTTCCGGCCCTGCGTCCGGCGGATGCGCGCACCTTTGCCTCGCTCTATGCGGTCGAATCCTTCGCCCGCGCCACGGTATCGAGCGTCATCCCGATCCAGGCCTATGAGATTCTGCACAACGAGCAGATCGTCTCGATCCTATACACCATCGTGGCGCTGCTCGGCCTGTCGGTGACCTTGTTCATGCCGATCTTGATCCGCAGGTTTGCCCGGCGCTGGGTCTATACCGCCGGCGCCTGCCTGCTGGCGATGGGCTCGCTGTTCTTCGTCACCCACACGCTTGCCGGGCAACTGGCAGGCATGCTGTGCCGCGTCATGGGGGCGAGCGCGCTGTCGATCACGCTCAACCTCTACATCATGGATCACATCCGCAAGACCGATTTCATGCAGGCCGAATCGCTGCGCATGGCGTGGTCGATGCTTGCCTGGACCGGCGGGCCGACACTCGGCATCTTCCTCTACACACGCTACGGCATCTATGCCGCGCATGGCGCGGTCGCGGTGTTTGCGTTGGCGTTGCTGGCGCTGTTCTGGGCCTACAGGCTGGGCGACAACCGGTCGATCCGGCCGGGCAAGACACGGCCGGCCAATCCGCTGGCCAATATCGGCCGCTTCGTAGCACAACCCAGGCTCAGGCTGGCCTGGCTGATCGCCTTCGGCCGCTCCTGCTTCTGGACGACGTTCTTCGTCTACGGGCCGCTGTTCATGGTGATTACCGGCGAGGGCAAGCTTGCCGGCGGCCTGCTGGTTTCGGCCGGCAATGCGCTGTTGTTCATGGCGATCTTCTGGGGCAAAGCGGGAAAACGCTTCGGCGGCCGGCGCACCATGACCTTCGCCTATTTCGCGATGTCGGCGACGCTGCTTGCGGCGGGCGCGGTCGGCACTACCGCGCCGCTGCTTACGGGCTTTTTCCTGCTCTGCGGCGCCTTCTTCACCATCGCGCTCGATGCACTGGGCTCGACCGCCTTCATGCGCTCGGTGCGGTCCTATGAGCGGGCGCAGATGGCCGCGGTCTACCGCACCTATCTCGACTTTTCCGAACTGACGCCGCCGCTGGTTTATTCGGTGATGCTGGCGTTTTTCGGCCTCGGCTCGGTGTTCGTGACGCTGGGCATTCTGGCCGCGGTTTGCGGCTTTATCACCTGGCGCTATCTGCCGAAGTCGCTTTAGTCGCCGATCAGGCGGTTGCCTCAAGTGCAGCATGCCGCTCGCGCACCCAGTTGTGGAAGCGGTGCAGATCATACTCCTCCGGCATCAGCACGCCGGCCCGGTGCCGCATCGAGCGCAGGCCTTTCTGGTTGATCTCGCAGATCGCGGCATCCTCCTCCAGCACCTGGGTGCCGAAGGCGACGACATTGTCGACGTCGGTCTCAGCCAGCGCCTCGGGCGCGAACAGCCATTCGGCGGTCAGCTCGGTCTGCTCCGGGCCGAGCGGCACCAGCCGCACCGTTCTGATATAGTCGACATGGCCAACGATGAACATCGAGGGCAGGTTGGTGGCATAGGTCTGTCCGGCCGCGCGCTCGGCCGCCGTCAGACCCGGGAAGACCGGGCCATGGGCATGTCCGTCGCGCGACCAGGTCTCGGCGCCGGCGCGCAGGCCACCCGAAAACTCCGGCGCGTCATTGTCGGCATGGCGGACCCAGTCGGGGTCGTCGTGCCGGCTCATCAGGCCGCGGCCGTATATCGGCACCAGCCGAGACAGGTCCTTGTGGACGCCCGGGCAATGCAGGCACTCGTTGAAGTTTTCCCAGAAGATCTTCCAGTTGCAGTTCATCACCTTGCGCAGGACATGGCCTGATACCGGCGTTTCCAGCGGCCAGTTGGCGAGGTCGCCGGATGCGGGATCGAAGGAGGTCCCGGCGGAGCCGGCCGCAGCCTGCTGAAGGTTCACAAAGACAAAGCCGCGCCACACCGACAGCGCCACCCGGTAGAGCGGATGATCTGCCTTGTCGAAACCATCTGGCAGCGATTTCGAGGGAACGCGCACGAGATCGCCGCGCAGCGAGTAGGACCAGGCGTGGTAGGGGCACGTGATGAGCCGCGCTTTCAGCCGGCCCTCGCTTTTCTGGCAAAGCTGCGAGCCGCGATGCCGGCAAGTGTTGTGGAAGGCGCGCAACTCGCCGGTCTCGTCCCGCAGAATGACGATTTCCTGCGTGCCGACGCGGAATGTCCTGAATGCCAAAGGCTGGGCAAGATCGGCCTCGCGGCAGACGAGCAGCCAGCTTTTGTACCAGATGGCGTCGAGATCGCGCTGGTAAGCCTCGCTATCCCAATAGGCCGATGACGGTAGCGTCGGTTCGGCCCGGCTCAGGCCGTTATAGGGGTCGCGCTCGCTCGGGTTGGGATGCATGGCTGGCTTCCTATGAAGCGTCAGCCGACACCCCGGCAGATAGTTTGTCAATCAGAGTGCCGCATTGCCGGTTGCAGGCGCGGCGCATAATCATGTCGTGGACATGGGACATTCGGAAATTGGGGGGATTCGGAAATTGGCCGCACGACAGATGTCGCTTACGCCGGAGCTGGTCGCACGCTGCTGGCGCGAGATCAGGGACCCCGGGCCGGATCCGGACGCGATGCATCTCGATGACGCCGACTATGACGCGCTGCTGGATGAATTGCAGGTCGAACTCCCGGATAGCGAACCGCTATGGCTGTTCGGCTATGGATCGCTGATCTGGAAACCGGAAATAGATTATGTCGAGGACCGCGTTGCGCTGGCGCGCGGCTGGCATCGGTCCTTTTGCATGAACATGACGCGCTGGCGCGGCACCAAGGACAGCCCCGGCCTGATGATGGCGCTGGACCGTGGCGGACAATGCAAGGGCGTCGCCTTCCGGCTGACCGAAAGTAACCGGCGCGGGCAGTTGGGCCGGCTTTTCCGGCGCGAAGTCACGCTGAAGCCGACAAGCTACCGGCCGCGCATGCTGAAGCTTGCAAGCGAGGCCGGACCGCTCAGGGCATTGGCCTTCGTCATCAACCGCAACGGCCTGACCTATTCAGGGCCGCTCGACGAGGGCAAGGTCGTCGAAAGGCTGGCAACGTCCTGCGGGCACTGGGGGTCGGGCGCCGACTATCTCTACAACACGGTGAAAAACCTTGAAGAGCGCGGCATTCACGATCGCCATCTGTGGCGGCTGCAGCGGCTGGTTGCCGAGCGGATCACCGCGTTGAACCCGTAACGCCGCATGGCGCATTCGCGCTGTTGGCCGGCGGAATTTGGTTTGCCGGATGCGGCCGTTTCAGCCTATAGTCATGCATGTCGTCGGTTCCGTTAGGGACCAAGAGGGAATGCGGTGAGGGCTGACTTGTTGCCCAATGCCGTGGCTGCCCCCGCAACTGTGTGCGGTAGTCCTCTCCAAGCCACTGAGGATTTTTTCCTCGGGAAGGTGGGGAAGGGCGCTGATCCGCGAGCCAGGAGACCTGCCGGCGACAGGGAACTGACTTCGATGCCCTCGGGTGGAGGGCGAAAGGACAAGATATGAATACCGCTTTCGTCTCCCTCGGCGCTTCCGTCTCCTCGCAGTCGCGCTTCATGCAGCTCGTGCTTAGCGCGTTTCTGGGCATTTTCGTCGTCGGCGTTGTCGGTTTCTCGCATATCGATGCGGTCCACAATGCGGCGCACGACTATCGCCATTCGATGGCGTTTCCCTGCCACTGACGAGGATCTGACATCATGAACCTGTTTCGCAACGTCGTGTTCATCGCGGCGATCGCAGGGCTCGTGGCGGGTGTCGCTCTCGCCTGCATGCAGGCCTACGCCACCGTGCCGCTGATCCTCAAGGCCGAGGTCTACGAAAAGGCTGGTGGCGGCCATGAGCATGAGCATGCCGCGGCGCCCGCCGCCAACGCTGCGGACACCAATGCCATGAGCACCGCCGCGCCGGCGGAAAATGCCGTGAGCAGCGCAGCACCCGCACCGGCTGAAGCTGCCGCGCCAGCGGAGGACGAAGGCTGGGCGCCGGCCGACGGCTTCGAGCGATTCGCCTTCAGCGTGCTGGCCAATATCGTCACCGGTATCGGTTTCGCGCTGGTCCTGGTGGCGGTTTCCGAATTCGCCGGCGGCATCGGCAACTGGCGCCAGGGGGTGTTCTGGGGTCTGGCCGGCTTTGCCGTATTCACGCTGGCTCCGGGCCTCGGCCTGCCGCCGGAACTGCCGGCAATGCCGGCGGCCGATCTCATGCAGCGCCAGATCTGGTGGGTGGCGACGGTTGTGGCGACTGCCATTGGCCTTGCCTTGATCGCCTTCCGCACCTCGGCGCCGCTGACCGTCCTTGCCGTCGTTCTGATCGTCGCCCCGCATATTGTCGGCGCGCCGCAGCCCGACAGTTTCGAGACGCCGATCCCCGAAGGCCTGCATCACCAGTTCGTGGTGGCGGTGACGGTGACCAATCTGGTGTTCTGGTTGGTGCTCGGCGCCGTCATTGGCGTGGTGCGCGAACGCTTCACCGGCTCGGCGACCAGCCTGCGCGACAGCTTTGCCTGATCGCAGTTTGACCTTTATCATCGGCGGTGCGCGCTCCGGCAAGAGCGCGCATGCCGAAACCCTGGCGACGGCGTTGCCGCCGCCATGGGCCTATATTGCCACCGCCGAAGCCTATGACGATGAGATGCGCGAGCGCATCGCGCTGCATCGCTCGCGGCGCGGCGAAGGCTGGGCGACCATCGACGCGCCGCTCGATCTTGTCGGAGCGCTCGAAGCCTTGCCCGACAACCAGCCGGTGCTCGTCGATTGCCTGACGCTGTGGCTGACCAATCATATGCTTTCCGACCATGATCTCGAGGCGGAATGCCGGCGGCTAGCCGACATGCTGTCGCGGCCGCGCGGGCCCTGGCTCGTTGTCTCGAACGAAGTCGGGCAAGGCATCGTGCCCGACAATGCGCTCGCACGCCGGTTTCGTGATGCCGCCGGCCGTCTCAACCAGCAGGTCGCGGCGGTTGCCGATACGGTGCTACTGATGGTGGCGGGGCTGCCGCTCAAGGTGAAATGATGACCGATATCGACGCAAAAGACGAAGAACGCCACCGCGCCAAGATGGCCAAACGCAAGGCGGTGCAGGACGCCGAGGTCGCGGAAAAGACGGTCGAGAAGGGGCTGCTGATCGTCAACACCGGACCCGGCAAGGGCAAGACCACGGCCGCCTTCGGGCTGGCGCTGCGCATGCTCGGCTATGGCAAGCGCGTCGGAATGGTCCAGTTCATCAAGGGCAAATGGCACACCGGCGAGAAGGATGCCTTCGCGGCGTTTGGCGACCGCGTCGTCTGGCACACGATGGGCGAGGGTTTCACCTGGGAGACGCAGGATCTGAAGCGCGACATTAAGGCGGCCGAAGCCGCCTGGGCCAAGGCGCTGGAACTGATCGCCGATCCCTCGATCAGCCTCGTCGTGCTGGACGAACTGAACATCGCGCTGCGTTACGACTATCTCGATCTCGACAGAGTGGTGGCGGCGCTGAAAGCGCGGCGCGAAGGTCTGCATGTCGTCGTCACCGGCCGCAACGCCAAGCCGGCGCTGGTCGAGGCGGCGGATCTGGTGACGGAGATGGGCGTGACCAAGCATCATTTTTCGGCCGGCGTTAAAGCACAGCAGGGGATTGAGTTTTGAGGGGCTATCCTCACCTTTTACCCTCCCCCTTGTGGGGAGGGTCGATCCGCGAAGCGGATCGGGGTGGGGGTNGGGGGGGGGGGGGGGTTCTCGTAGTACGCAGTCCCCCACCCCGGCGCTTCGCGCCGACCCTCCCCACAAGGGGGAGGGTAAAGGAAGGCGACGGTAAGCTCTCAGAACGTCACCGCGATAAGCACCGCCGACAGCAACCCGAACAGCCCAATCAGCAGATAGTCCGCCACCTGGTACAATTTCAGCGCCTGCCTGATGTCCTGGCTTTCCGCCGCGCGCCTACCGCCTTCGCCCATATAGGCGTCCTCGACGATGACGCCGCCATAGCTGCGCGGGCCGGCGAGCGCCAGGCCGAGTGCGCCGGCCATTGCCGCTTCCGGCCAGCCGGCATTGGGCGAGCGGTGCTTTTTGGCGTCGCGCCGCACTGCTTGCCAGGCGTTGCGGGGATCGGCGCCGTCAACGAGAAAGGCGGCGGCAACGATCAGCAACGCGGTCAGCCGGGACGCCGGCAGGTTGATCCAGTCGTCGAAGAGTGCCGCCGCGCGGCCGAAGGCCTCGTGGTGCGGGGTGCGGTGGCCGATCATCGAATCGGCGGTGTTGGCGGCCTTGTAGGCGACGCCGCCGGCCAGACCGCAGACACCTGTCCAGAAGGCGGGCGCAACGATGCCGTCGGAGAAATTCTCGGCCAGGCTTTCGATGGCGGCGCGGCTGACGCCGGCATGGTCGAGCTTCTCTGGATCGCGGCCGACGATGCGCGCAACCGCAATGCGGCCGAGCGCCAGCCCGCCGGTATCCAGCGAATCGGCCACCGCCTCGACATGTTCGGTAAGGCTCTTTTGCGACAGCAGCGACGAGGCCAGGATTGCCGTGATGATCATGCCGGCAGGAAAGAGCTGCCAGAGCAGGATTTGCACGATGAAGGCGATTGCCGCCGGCACCAGCACGATCACCAGCAGCGCATGCACGCCGCGGCGGCGACGCAGCGCGTCGGAATCAGTGTCGCGGTTGAGCCTGAGGTCGAGAAAGGCTATCAGCCTGCCGAACCAGGTGACGGGATGGCCGACGGCACGGAACAGCCAGTCCGGGTAACCCAGGATGCGTTCGATGGCCAGCGACAGGAAAGCGATCAGGATCGACATGAAGCTTTCTGATGGAGCGATTACTGTGGTGGATCACGGTGGATCCCTTGGCCGGGCGAGGGCGCTCTTCCCCCACGCGCCACAACCTTTCGTCGATCTCTCGACAGGTATCAATCCGCACTCCTACCCGCTTTTCGAGCTGCCCGCCACCGCCCTGTCACGATTGCCGGAGGCCGCGCGCCTGCGTGAGCTGGCCAGGGTCGCGGCCGGCGCCTATGGCGCGCCTTCGGCCGAGAATGTGGCGGTCGCCCCGGGCACGCAGATCCTGCTGCCACGCGTCGCCTCGCTGGTCAGCCCCGGCAAGGCGCTGGTGCTCGGGCCGACCTATGCCGAGCATGCCAGGGCCGCCGCGATTGCCGGCCATGCGGTGGCGGAGGTCGACGATTTCGAGGCGCTTGCGGGAGCCGAAATTGCCATCGTCGTCAATCCCAACAATCCCGACGGGCGCGTCGTGTCGCGGGAGAGGCTGCTTCGGCTTGCCGAGACATTGCGCGCCATAGGCGGTCTGCTGGTCGTCGACGAAGCCTTCATGGATGTCGGCCCGCACGCGGAAAGCCTGGCCGGCGATGTCGGGCGGGGCGGCATCGTCGTGCTGCGCTCGTTTGGCAAGTTCTTCGGTCTCGCCGGCCTGCGGCTCGGCTTCGCACTTTCCAATGCGGTGACGGTCGAAAGGCTTGAAACGCAATTCGGCCCTTGGGCGGTCGCCGGCCCAGCGCTCGAATACGGCATCCGCGCGCTTGCCGACAGCGGCTGGCAGGCCGACATGCGGCGGCGGCTGGCGCAGGATGCGGCGCGGCTCGATGCGCTGCTTTCGCGCTTTGGCGTTGCTGTCGCCGGCGGCACGACGCTGTTTCGCTATCTCCGGCTTGCCGATGCACCGGGGCTGTTTTCGACGCTCGGTGAGCGCGGCATATTGCTCAGGCATTTTTCCGAGCGTCCCCAGGTGCTCCGCGCGGGGCTGCCTGGAAGTCAGGAGGAATGGCAGCGGCTCGAATCGGCGCTTGCCGACTGGCACGCACGGCGCGACGATGGGTCGAAGGAGATCGCGCCATGATCCATATCTGTTCGCTGGCAAAGCTTGAGGAGACGGTGGCCAAAAGCGGCGCCGAGCGCGTGCTGTCGCTGCTCGCTGCCGGCACCGAGGTGACGCGGCCGGCCTCAATCGCGAGGGAAAACCACCTGCATCTGGTCATGCACGACATCGCGGTGGCGCAGGACGGCATGACCATGCCCGGCGAAGGCCATGTGCGCAATCTGCTCGATTTCGCCCGGAAATGGGACCGCGCCAAACCCATGGTCGTCCATTGCTATGCCGGCATCAGCCGCTCGACCGCCTCGGCCTATATCATTGCGGCGGCGCTCGCCCCGAAGCGCGACGAAGTCGAACTTGCGCAGACATTGCGGAAGCTTTCGCCCTCGGCGACACCCAATCCACGGTTGATCGCCGTCGCGGATGCTCTGCTCTCACGACAAGGCCGCATGATCGAAGCGATCGAGGCGATCGGACGCGGCGCCGATGCTTTTGAGGGTACGCCTTTCGTGTTGAAGATCGACGGCTAAGGCGGCCCGCTATGCCAGCCAGTCGGCAAGCTTCGCCTTGCGCACATCCTTCAACAGGGTGATGAAGCCGTCGGCCTGATGCTCCGCCGTCAGTCGGCCTTTCTCGGCCGTGGCAATGCTGGCATCGCCGACCACGCCGTTGGGGTTGAGATCCCCAGCGATCCAGGCGAAAGCGTGCGTTCCGGTGTGGCGCAGCAGCGCAAATTCGGTTTCGGCGCGGGCGACCTTGGAGGCGAAATTGTCGGCCTTGGCCATGTCGACTAACTCCGGGCGAAAATGCAGCATCAACGAGGTCTCGACGTCGCCGCCATGGATGCCATGGCGGTCTTCCAGCTCTGTGTACATGCCGGCGGGGCGGCCGAAGCGCTGCCAGCTGGTCTTCACCGCCAGCATCCTCTCACGCACGCGCAGCTCGCGCGTGACGATGCCCATGATCTCTTCATTGCCGCCATGCGAGTTGACGACGATCAGTTTCCTTACGCCTGCGCGGGCAACGGACAGGCCAAGCTCGGTCCAGGCATCGACCAGGGTGGCCGCCGGCAGGGTGAGCGTGCCCGGCGCCTGCAGATGCTCGTTCGACTTGCCGACCGTTTGGACCGGCAGGATGCGGATGTCGAGATCGCCGGGCAGGCGGGCGATGACCGTCTCCAGCATGCCGTTCATGATCGAGGTGTCGGTTGATACAGGCAGATGCGGGCCGTGCTGCTCGATCGCCGCCACCGGCAGCACGGCAATCGTCGCCTCCGGATCGATCGCGGCGTATTCGGTGGTCCGGTAGTCGCCCCACCACACGCGTCTGTTTGCAACGGTCATGTCATGCCTCTTGACTGTGAGGGAGACCTAGCGCGCCAAACGTCGCCTGTCGATCACCCGGCAGCAATCGCCTCGACCTCGACCTTGAATTCCGGCCGCGCAAAGCCTGACACGATCATCAGCGTCGAGGCGGGCGCGGGGCTGGCAAACAAGCGGTCGCGGACGTCCATATAGGGCCGCAGAAAGGCGCGGTCGGTGACGTAGGCGTTTATGCGCGCGATGTCGCCTAGCCCCAGCCCGGCTTCAGCCAGAATCGCCGCTATGTTTTGAAAGCAGAGCTCGGCCTGCGCGCCGGCATCCTCGGGGATCTCGTCGTCCGCCGTGATGGCGACCTGGCCGGAGCACAGAACCAGCCGCTTGCCTGGCGGCACCTCGACGCCGTGGCTGTAGCGGGCGAAAGGCGGCTTGATCGACTTCGGCGCGAGGTATCTGAACATGGCAATCTCCTGTCTGCGAGACCAGCCTAAGACGTGACCGATAGTACGTTCAAGATGTGGTGCATGGCACAAGGGCGATTGTGGACAGGCGTCCAAAAAATAGGCACGATGCCTCCCGCACAGCATGACCCGTCCGGTGTTGGCAGTGACTGCCGCGCAAGCAGGCGGCCCGGGCGGTGGCATGTGTCTTGCTTCTTGGATCAATGGTGTCGAGCCCGGCGCGTGACGCTCCGGAGCCAACAAAGGGTGGTGTCGATGTACGGAAAACAGAAGATTTCAGCGCTTGCGGTCGCGCTGCTTGGAGCCGGCACGTTCGGCGCGGCAGCAAACGAGAAGGTCACCTTCGGTACCAACTGGCTGGCCGAGCCCGAGCATGGCGGCTACTACCAGGCCGTCGCCGACGGCACCTACGCTGCATGTGGCCTCGACGTGACGATTTCGCAGGGAGGTCCGCAGGTCAGCGGGCGGCCGCTGCTGCTGGCCGGCAAGCTCGATTTCTACATGGGCGGCAATCTGCTGTCGGCCTTCGACGCCGTCCAGCAGGGCATCCCGATGCGCGTCGTCGCCGCCGATTTCCAGAAGGACCCTCAAGTCATCATGTCCCACCCGGGGCAGGGGCTGGACAAGTGGGAGGATTTGAAGAACGCCGACCAGTACATTCTCGGCGACGAGGGCGTCCAGACCTTCTTCCAGTGGATGGTCATCGAACTCGGTTTCGATGCCGCCAAGCGCGTGCCCTACACCTACAACACCGCTCCATTCCTGGCCAACAAGAAGTCGATCCAGCAGGGTTACGTCACCTCGGAGCCTTTTGCGGTCAAGAAGGAAGGCGGCTTCGTGCCCAACCAGTTCCTGCTCGCCGACTATGGCTGGGACACCTATTCGACGACGATCGAGGTGATGCAGGACACGATCGACAAGCGGCCGGAGGTGGTCCAGTGCTTCGTCGATGGCTCGGCCAAGGGCTGGTACAAATACCTCTACGGCGACAACAAGGCCGCCAACGAGATGATCAAGAAAGACAACCCCGACATGAGCGACGAGCAGATTGCCTTCTCGATCGAGCAGATGAAGAAGTTCGGCCTGGCCGATTCCGGCGACACCGAAAAGCTCGGCATCGGCGCCATGAACGAAGACCGGATCAAGAGCTTCTATGACAAGATGGTCAAGGCCAAGGTCACGCCCGAGGGCATCGATATCAAGAAGGCCTATACGCTGGCCTTCATCAACAAAGGTGTCGGAATCGAGCTGAAGAAGTAATCGTGAAGCTGGAAAAGATGGCGCAGGCGCCCATGACGGCATCGGGTGAAGGCCCGATGCTGCTGACGCTGCGCCATGTCGGCAAGGTGTTTTCCAATGGCGTGACTGCATTGAGCGACGTCGATCTCGCCATCCGCGAGGGCGATTTTGTCAGCCTTCTCGGGCCGTCCGGCTGCGGCAAGTCGACGGCGTTGAGGCTGATCGCGGGCCTGTCGACGCCGACATCCGGTCAACTCGACTGGGGCGGTTCGATCGACCGCGCCAATATCGGCTTCGTCTTCCAGGAACCGACGCTGCTGCCCTGGGCCGATGTCTTCGACAATGTCTGGTTGCCGCTCAGGCTGAAAGGCGTGTCGCGTGCCAAGGCGGCGCCGGTGGTGATGGAGATGCTGGAGCGGGTGCACCTGACCGGTTTCGAAAACGCCGTGCCGCGCGAACTTTCCGGCGGCATGAAGATGCGCGTCTCGATCGCACGCGCGATGGTGACGAAGCCGCGCATTCTGTTGATGGACGAGCCGTTCGCGGCACTCGACGAGATCACCCGCTTCAAGCTCAACAACGACCTTCTGGAGCTGTGGCAGGACGAGCGCTTCACCGTCGTCTTCGTCACCCACAGCGTCTTCGAAAGCGTGTTCCTGTCAAACCGCGTCGTCGTCATGGCGGCGCGGCCGGGCCGCGTCCATGCCGAGTTGGCAATCGATGCCGCCTATCCACGCGACGAGGTGTTTCGCACCTCGCCCGACTATGCCGCGCTCTGCCGCCAGGCCTCGGACATCCTGGTCAACGCCATCAACACATCAGCCGGACCGCACCATGACGGCCATTGATCAGAATGCCGCAACGCTCGACGCGGAAGAGGCCGGCCGCGTACGCCAGGAGCGGCTGGAGCGGATCGGCCGGTGGGTCTTGCCTTTGGCGATCATGATCCTGGCGATCTGGCTGTGGGACCGCATCTGCGTGTGGAACGCGATCCCGCAATATATTCTGCCGCGCCCCGGCGTGGTGCTGTGGACGCTCTATAGCGATGCCGGGCTCCTGTTCTCCGCGCTGCTGGTCACGTTGCGCATAACCTTCCTCAGTCTGTTGCTTGCAGTGGTCGGCGGCGTCGGACTGGCGGTGCTGTTTGCGCAATCGAAATGGGTGGAGATGTCGTTCTTTCCCTTCGCCATCGTGCTGCAGGTAACGCCGATCGTGGCGGTCTTCCCGCTCATCAACATCTATGTGGACAACCAGACGGTGAAGCTTTTGCTTTGCGCCTGGATCGTCGCGTTCTTCCCGATCCTGTCCAACACCACGCTCGGCCTCAATTCGGTCGACCGCAATCTGCGCGACATGTTCAAGCTCAACGGCGCGACGCGCTGGCAGCAATTGCGCTATCTCAGACTGCCGGCGGCCATGCCGTATTTTCTAGGAGGCCTGAAGATCGCCGGCGGCCTGTCGCTGATCGGCGCCGTGGTGGCCGAGTTCGTCGCCGGCGCGCAGGGACAATCCTCAGGGCTCGCCTCGCGGATCATCGAGGCCGGCTACCGGCTCAACGCGCCCAGGCTGTTCGCGGCGCTGATCCTGATCTCGCTCACCGGCATATTGATCTTCCTGGTGCTGTCGCTGGTGTCGCATCTCATCCTGCGCCGCTGGCACGAGAGCGCGCTGAAGCATGAGCGGTAGGGGGTTGGGTGACGTGATTGAGATGCTGGCGCGAAACCCCCCCCTCTGGCCTGCCGGCCATCTCCCCCTCAAGGGGGGAGATTGGACGTCATCCGGGATTTCGCCAATTATCGACGTTGGAAGACGGGTGCTGTCGGAAAAGCTGCCAATCTCCCCCCTTGAGGGGGAGATGCCCGGCAGGGCAGAGGGGGGCGGTCCTTGATACCGACCTCTGGCTCGTACCATCTCACCAACGTCCGCCTTCACCGGTCGCTGACATCAGGTCTTGCCACCACTTACGACACCGACGGTTTCGCGCTGGCCGACATTGCCGTTGCCGATTGCAAGATCTCGGCCATCGCCGCGCAATACAAATCAAAGGCGCCGACCGATGCCGTCGATCTCGCCGGCCGCATCGTGCTGCCGTGCTTCGTCGACTGCCACACCCACATCGACAAGGGCCATATCTGGCCGCGCAAACCCAATCCCGACGGCAGTTTCATGGGCGCGCTCAATGCCACCGGCGCCGACCGTGCAGCGCGCTGGAGCGCCGAGGACGTGGCGCGGCGCATGGATTTCTCGCTGCGCTCGGCCTACGCGCACGGCACCAAGGCGCTGCGCACGCATCTCGACAGCGTGCCGCCACAGGAGGAAATCTCCTGGCCGGTGTTCGAGGCGATGCGGGAGAAATGGCGCGGCCGCATCGAGCTGCAGGCGGCCTGCCTGCTCGGCATCGAAGGCGTGCGCGACAGAAAGTGGTTCGAGAGGCTGGCCAAGCGTGTGGCTGCGGCCAAGGGCGTGCTCGGCGTCGTCACCTATATGGTGCCGGATCTCGAAGAGCTTCTCGACAAGGTGTTCGCCGAGGCGAACAGGCACGGGCTCGATCTCGATTTCCACGCCGACGAGACCGACGACATCGCGGCGATATCGCTGAAGAAGATCGCCGAGGCGGCACTGTGGAACGGTTTTGAGGGCAACATGCTGGTGGGACATTGCTGCTCGCTGGCGCGCCAGCCGGATCTCGACGTGCTCGATACACTCGACAAGGTGGCCAAGGCGCGGCTGGCGGTGGTGTCGCTGCCAATGTGCAATCTCTATCTGCAGGACCGGCGTGCCGACCAGACCACGCCACGCTGGCGCGGCGTGACGCTGCTGCATGAGATGAAGGCGAGGGGCATCCCGGTCGCGGTCGCCTCCGACAACACCCGCGATCCGTTCTATGCCTATGGCGATCTCGACATGCTGGAGGTCTACCGCATGGCGACGCGCATCCTGCATTTCGACCATCCGGTCGGCGACTGGCCGCAGACGGTGGCGGCGACGCCGGCCAAGGTGATGCGGCTCGACGGTGTCGGGACACTGACAGCCGGTGGCAGCGCCGATTTCATCGTCTTCAAAGGGCGGAGCTGGACGGAATTGCTGTCGCGGCCCGAATCGGATCGCATCGTCGTGCGCAACGGCCGAGCGATCGACAGGCAATTGCCCGACTATGCCGAGCTCGACGAACTGATGGTGGAATGATGGATGTTTCGGCGCTCAAACGCGATCTCGACGGGATAAAGCTCGACGACAATCCGGCCATCGTCCAGCAGAAGAGCCGCGACTTCTACTGGTACAGCCCGGTGCTGAAGCAGCAGCTCGACCACGTCACCGGCGACCTGATCGTGACACCGAAGACCGAGGCCGAACTGATCCGTGTGCTCGCCGCCTGCCACCGCCACGGCGTTCCGGTGACGCCGCGCGGCAGCGGCACCGGCAATTACGGTCAGGCGATGCCGCTATCGGGCGGCGTGGTTTTGAACCTTGCCGAGATGAACGAGATCAAGGCCATAGCGCCGGGCCGCGTGGTGACCGGGCCGGGCGCGATCCTCGCCGACATCGACAGAGCGACGCGCGCGCATTCCGGGCAGGAACTGCGGCTGTCGCCGTCGACCTACAACACCGCCTCGATCGGCGGCTTCATCGCCGGCGGCTCGGGCGGCGTTGGCTCGATCAATTTCGGCGGTCTGCGTGATTTCGGCAATGTGCTGCGGCTGCGCGTCGTCACCATGGAAACCGAACCGAAGGCGCTCGAACTCACCGGCGAGGATTTGCACAAAGTCACCCACGCCTATGGCACCAACGGCATCATCACCGAGGTCGAGATGCCGCTGACTGCAGCCTATGAATGGATCGACGTGATCGTCGGCTTCGACGCTTTCATGCCGGCAGCCCGCTACGGCAACTTGCTGGCACGCCAGGACGGCATCCTGACCAAGCTGATCACGCCGATCGCCGCGCCCGTGCCGCAGCTCTATTTCAAGCGCCACCAGAAGTTCTTCCGGGACGGGCAAAGCATCTGCGTCGTCATGGTTGCCCGGCATGGGCTAGACGCGTTCCTCGCCTTCACCCGCCGCGCCGGCGGCGAGGTCATCTTCAATGCCGCGACGGCCACGGACGAAGAGAAAAAGGGCCTGCCGCCGGGCTTCGAGCTGGCGTGGAACCACACCACGCTCAGGGCACTGCGGGTCGATCCCGCGATCACCTATCTGCAATCGCTCTATCCGTTTCCCAACCAGCTGGCGCTGGTGGAGAAGATGGACGCGATGTTTCCGAACGAGGTCTTTTCGCATCTCGAATTCGTGCGCCTCGACGGCAACATCACCTGCTTCGGCCTGCCGCTGGTGAAATTCACCACCGAGGCCCGGCTCAACGAAATCATCCGGCTGCATGAGGAGAACGGCTGCCCGATCTTCAACCCGCACCGCTACACGCTGGAAGAGGGCGGCATGAAGCAGACGGATGAAATCCAGCTCGCCTTCAAGCGCGAGACCGATCCGCAAGGCCTGCTCAATCCCGGCAAGATGATTGCCTGGGAAAATCCGGATTACGACTATCGCTCGGGCCGGACTTTTTTGTTCAAGGGGTTGCAGAAAGCAGAATGAGCAGAGGTTTGAGCTTGAGCACCCCCCTCTGTCCTGCCGGCACAGGCCCTACGCTGCCGCTTCGGGCGTTCGTCGTTTGGAAAGCCAAGCAATTGGCTTCCCATCGGCTTCGCCGACCACTTCTCACCCCCCGCAAGGGGGGAGATTGGCAGCCTGAACGCCGCGGCCAATCTGACACGCTGACAATTAGTGAAAGCGATGCGGCAGTCCGATCTCCCCCCTTGCGGGGGAGATGCCCGGCAGGGCAGAGGGGGGTGCCTCGCGCCGACTCACGCGGTCACGCCTTTGATCGCCGGGTATAGCGCCCGGTAGCGCTGGTACGCATCGGCATACGCCCCGCCAAGCGCAGCATCCGGCTCGATCGTCGCATCCGTCCTCGGCGCCGTGCACACCGCCAGCGGATCAGCCCCTGTCGCCGCGATCAGACCAAGCCTCGCCGCGCCAAAGGCAGCACCGAAATCGCCGTCGGCCGGAATGTCCACGGGCACCTGCAGCGCCGTAGCGATCGCCTTCAGCCAGTAGCGCGAGCGCGAGCCGCCGCCGATTGCCGTCACCCGCGTCAAATCCGTGCCGGCGGTCTTCAAGGCTTCGAGACTGTCGCGGAATGCGAAGGCGACGCCTTCGAGCACGGCCTGCGTCAGCACCGCGCGGCTCGACTCATGCGCCAGTCCGGTGAAGGACCCACGAATGGCGGAATCATTATGCGGCGTGCGCTCGCCCGAGAGATAGGGCAGGAACGACACCCCGCTCGGCGCTTTCAGCACATCGCCAAGTTCGGCGGTCAATTCGCCGGCCTTCTTGCCCGAAATCTCCGACAGCCAGTTCAGCGAATCGGTCGCAGACAGGATGACCCCCATCTGGTGCCAGGTGTTGGGCAGGGCATGGCAGAAGGTGTGGACCGCACTTGCCGGATTGGGCAGGTAGGAAGCGTTGGCGGCAAACAGCACGCCAGATGTGCCCAGCGACACAAAAGCGTGGCCGGCGCCGACCGTGCCCATGCCGCAGGCCGAAGCAGCATTGTCGCCGGCGCCGCCGGCAACCGGGGTGCCCGATGCTATGCCCCAGCTGACGGCCAGTTCGGCGCGCAAGGCTCCAGCCTTCTCCGTGCCCTCGACCAGCGACGGCATCTGCCTTTCGTCGAGCGACGTCGCCGCAAGCAATTCGGAAGACCAGCGCCGCTTGCCGACATCGAGCCAGGAGGTGCCGGCCGAGTCGGACATTTCTGAGATATGCTCGCCGGTCAGCCACAGCCGCAGGAAATCCTTCGGCAAAAGCACTTTTGCAACCTCGGCGAAAACCGCGGGCTCGTTGTTCTTCACCCAGGCGAGTTTCGGCGCCGTGAAGCCGGGGAAGACGATGTTGCCGGTGAGTTGGCGAAAGTGCGGGTCGGCATCGAGCGCGGCGGCCTCCGCGTGGCTGCGCGTGTCGTTCCACAGGATGCAGGGGCGCAGCACCTGGTCGCCGGCATCGAGCAAGGTGGCGCCATGCATATGGCCGGAAAGGCCGATGCCTTTGACCGCGGCAAGCTCTTTCGGGTGGGAGGCTTTCAGCTCGGCAATGGCCGCATCGCAGGCGCGGATCCAGTCGGCGGGGTTTTGTTCGGACCAGCCGGGATGCGGCCGCGATACGTCAAGCGACGCATGGCCGGAGCCGATGATCTTCTGCCCGGCATCGATCAACAGCGCCTTGACGCCCGACGTGCCGAGATCGAGGCCGAGATACATGCATTCCTCCCATTGCCATTAATTTTTTCGGGTCTCGAAAAAATCTGGCTAGCCAGTTTTTAAAACAAGATCCGCCGCGGGTCAATTCTCTGACAAATTGGCGGCGCGTTGCGAAAACAGCGCCGACAGCGGACTGTCCGGCCGGACCAGTGCGCGCTCGGCCGTCAACGCCCAGGCAAGCGCTGGGTCGCCGGCGCGCAACGCCGCCTCGATCAACGTGAGATCAATCACATCGCGCTGGGCGTGGCTGCCGCCAAAGCGATGGGCAATGGCGCGGATCGGTCGGATCAGGCGCACCGCTTCGCTGTAGTTGCCCTCGCCGAATGCCTTGATGCCTTCCGTCAGTGGCTGGCCGACATCCCGGGTGAAGGCGGCGTTGTCGTCGCTGCCGCGCATCGCCTCGTGCTGGGCTTCGAGCAAGATCTTGACCGGCGCTTCGAGACCGGCGCCGACGAATGCCATCATCGCATGCGCATCGTTGAAGGCGTAATTGCCGGCTCCAGCCTTCGGCGCCCAGTTGGCAGCGAGCGCTGCCCAGCGGTCGCCGACATCGACACCGCCGAGATAAAGCCGCCACAGGATCGCAGAGGCGTCGACCATGTTCAGCGCCAGCGTCGAACGCTCGCCATAGATCGGCCCGTCATAGAGCTTGAGCACCTCGTCGGTCTCGCCGAGATCGTAGTGGAACAGCGCTAGATGCCACCAATTATGCACCTGCAGGAAGCTTTCCTTCGTCCACGCCTCGGGGTTGGTGCGCATCCAGGCGATGCCGTCGCGTTGCCGGCTCTGCATCTCCATGACATGGGCGACCGCATGCTGCGCCCAGCCGTCTCGCGGCTCGATCTCGATCGCCTGTCGGCCGAAACTTTCGGCCCTGACATAGTCGCCCATCTCCTCGAGACCGAAGGCCTGCATACCGAGAATGGCGTGATAACCCGGCATGCCGCACCGCCAGGACGGCAGCGCGCGGCCGATACGGTCGCGCAGCATGCGGGCATTGCCGGTGAAGAAGTCGATCTGGTGGCCGACCTGCAACGCCACCGCGTCGAGCGGGTTGTCGATGGCGATATCTTCGAGCAGGCGCGCGGCGTCATGCCAGCGTCCCCCGGCAAGGTGGCCAAGGGCCGCCACATGCGCCTGTTCGCGCGGCGTCGCGGCAAGCGGCAGTGCCGCAGCATGGCACGCCTGGGCGACCGCTGTTGCCTCGCGTTCGGTGGCGAGGCCGAACAGATACCCCTTGAAGACATGCGCCATGACGAAACCGGGATCCGCCGATATGGCGCGGTCAACGGAGCCGACCGGGTCGCCGACGAAGCATTGCAATTCATGAACGGCCTGGCTGTAGGGTGAAAACCCGGCCTCGGTCGCGCCCGAAAACATCATGCCGAATGGATCTCTTACTGCCATATCGGCCCTGATGCTCCGCAGTTCCTAATTGCCCGAGCGCATCGCCACCGTGGCGATCCCGGCGCCGACCAGCAGCGTGCCGCCGGTGCGGTTGAAGATGCGGATCGCCTTGGGGTTGCGTACGACGTTGCGGGCGCGCGCCGCAATCAGCGCGTAGCCGAAGGCATTGGCGAAGGCGAGCGCCAGGAAGGTCGCTTCGAAGATCAGCATCTGTGCCCAGAAATCGGCTTCCCGGTTGAGGAACTGCGGCAGGAAGGCGACGAAGAAGGTGATGCTCTTCGGGTTGAGTGCGGTGACCAGCCAGGCGTGCGCCATCATCTTGGCGGCCGAGACGGCATCTGTGCGTGGTTCGGCTTTGAGCGCGCCGCCGGCGCGAAACAGTTTTACCCCGAGATAGATCAGATAGCAGGCGCCGATCAGCTTCAGAATGGTGAACACGGTCGCCGACGCGGCCAGCAGCGCGCCGATGCCCAGCATCGACAGGGTCATGGCGGTGAAGTCGCCCAGCGCCACGCCGACGGCCATCGGCAAGGCGGTGCGCCAGCCCTGGCCCAGCGCATAGGACACGACCAGAAGAATGGTCGGGCCGGGAATGATGAGCAGAACGGTGGAGGCGGCGGCGAAGGCGGCCCAGTTTTCGAACGACATCTTTGTCTCCTTGAGCGCAAAGAAAAGGATAAATCCTCGTGTGCGGAGGAATGTAAAGAGCCCTCTCCCAAAAATGCACGGCGGACCCTTTCGCCAGATCGCTGCGGCTATTGGCGGCACAGGCTTAAGACCGGTCGTTGGGCCTTCACCCTTTTTCAACCATGTTTGGCGAAACTGCCTGCTATCCGGCCGGACCGTGTTTCCCGCCGACAGCGTAGGGTTTGGGTGCATGCGTGAGTTGCCGCAGAATGTGACGCCGCCAGCAAATGGCGACGCAAACGAGGCCGAACATCTCTATTCCCGCCGCTTCGTCCTGTCAGGGGCCGGCGCCATGACGCTGCTCGGCATGGCCGGCTGCAGCACTTCGACGCTCGAGCTGCCGCAATTCCAGTTGGATGACACGGTCACCGGCTCGGTGCGGCCGATCCGTCCGGCGATCAGCGTCGACAAGAACGTCACCGGCCCCGATGTCATGTACGCTTCGCTCAACGATGGCGGCTTCGAAGTGCCGGCGGTGCCCTATCAGAAGGTCAAGCCGGAGTTCCGCCGCCAGATCGTCGTCAACGAGACCGGCGAGGCGCCCGGCACGATTGTCGTCCATCTGCAGGAGCGAAAGCTCTATCTGGTGCAGGAGGGCGGCGACGCCATCCGCTACGGCGTCGGCATCGGCAAGGACGGCTTCCGCTGGTCCGGCCGCGCCAACATCCAGTACGGCAAGGAATGGCCGACCTGGACGCCGCCGCCGGAGATGATCCAGCGCAAGCCGGAACTGGTGAAATGGCAAAACGGCCAGCCCGGTGGCCTCACCAACCCGCTCGGCGCACGCGCCCTCTACATCTACCAGGACGGCAAGGACACCGGCTACCGCATACACGGTTCGCCGGAATGGGCGAGCATCGGCCAGGCGATGTCGTCGGGCTGCGTGCGCCTGATCAACCAGGATATCATCGACCTCTACAGCCGCGTTTCCAAGAAGAACCCGGTCGTGGTCGTCTGATCCTGTGCGGCGGTTTGGCGCCGCTGGAAACTCCCGTTGCGCGATGCGGCAAGCTAGGCCAAGGTGACTTGAAAACCACAGCGCCGGGAGAGATCGAGCATGGCTGGAACGTTTGTCATCGCACAGGGCGGCGGCCCGACCGCCGTCATCAACCAGACGGTTGTCGGGGCCACGCTGGAAGTCCGCAAGCGCCATCCCGGCGCCAAGGTGCTGGGCTCGCTCCACGGCGTGCGCGGCATTCGTGACGGCAACTATGTCGACCTCTCCGCCATCCCAGAGGACCGGCTGCGGCTGATCGCCGGCACGCCGAGTGCCGCGCTCGGCTCGACACGCGACAAGCCCGACGCTGCCTATTGCGAAGTCATCCTCAACGGGTTGAAGAAGGCCGGCGCCGACGCTTTCATCTACATCGGTGGCAACGACACGTCGGGCACGCAGCAGATTCTGACCGACGCCGCCGGCGGCAGCATCGCTTTCGTCCATGCGCCAAAAACCATCGACAACGACCTCGAGGAAAACGACCACACGCCGGGCTTCATCTCGGCGGCCGAATTCGTCGCCGGCGCCTTCCTGTCCGTCGATCTCGATTTCCGCGCATTGCCCGGCATCTATGTCGGCATCGTCATGGGCCGGCATGCCGGCTTCCTCACCGCGGCGGCTGCAGCCTGGCAGCTCGATCCCGACAGCGGCCCGCATCTGGTCTACGTGCCGGAACGGCCATTCTCCGCCGCCGGTTTCATCGACGACGTGCGCTCCACGCTCGACCGCCACAAGCGCTGCATCGTCGCCGTCTCCGAAGGTGTCAGCACCGCCGACGGCAAGGCGCTGGTCGAAAGCCTGGTGCCGCCGGACAAGCTCGAGCGCGACGCGCATGGCAACGTCAAACTGTCGGGCAGCGACCTGCCGTCAGCTCTGGAACGTGCGCTCGCCGAAGGCCTGCCGGGCAAGCGCGCCCGCGTCGATGCGCTTGGCTACATGCCGCGCGGCTATGTCGGCGCGATCAGCGCCGTCGACGCGCGGGAGGCTTTCGACGCCGGCGCCTTCGCGGTTGCCGTTGCCGGCGAAGGCGGTGGCTCGGTGGCGCTGCAATATGACGGCACGAAAACCGTGCTGAAGAAGGTGCCGCTGAAGAACGTCGCCGGCAAGACGCGCCATATGCCCGACGATTTCATGAAGCCCGATGTCAACCAGCTGTCGGAAGCGGGCATGGCTTACCTGAAGCGGCTGGGGCCGGAAAAATACAAGGTGGGAAAGCCCTTCGTCTGATGGGCGGCCGTTTTGGCGGCACCCGTTTTGGTGGCGAGCGCGTTGTCGGCGACTGGTTCGGCAAGACGATCATCGACGACCGCACGACGATGCTGACCGAGCCGTTCGTGCATGATTTCGTGCGCGCCAACATCTGGCATTTCAGGGGACGCGACGCCGACCTGCTGGTCGACACCGGCATGGGCATCTGCCCGCTGGCGCCTGAGATCGACACGCCCGAGGGCAAGCCGCTCATCGTTGTCGCCACCCACATCCATCTCGACCATGTCGGCTCGCTGCACGAGTTTCCGCTGCGCGCCGGGCCGCGGCACAGTGCCGAGCATTTCGAGACCATGAACGAGGCAGTGACCTACGCCTACATGTTTTGTAATCTCGACGGCGCCGTTTCGAAATTGCCGACGCCGGGCTGGACGGCGGCCGACTACAAGATCCCGCCGGCGCCGCTGACGCGCACGCTGGACGAGGGCGACGTCGTCGACCTCGGCGACCGGCAGTTCCGCGTCCTGCATCTGCCCGGACATTCGCCGGATTCGATCGCTTTGTTCGAAGAGACGGACGGGTTGTTCTTTGCCGGCGACGCCATCTACGATTCCATGCTGATCGACGACCTGCCGGATTCCTCCCGGCCTGATTATCGCCGTACCATGCAGCGGCTCCTCGATCTGCCTGTCCGTCTCGGCCATGGCGGCCATGGGCCGAGCTTCGACGGCAACCGGATGCGCGAGATCGCCACAACCTATCTCAGGCGCACCGAAGGCCGCTGACGACATTGTGATCGGAACCAGCGTGGCGCCGTGGTCGAGCGCGTCAATCCGGACAAGGCAGCCGCCAATGCGGGCCTGCAGCCGGGCGGCGTCATCGTCGCCGTCGACCAGTCGCCGGTGCGGAATGCGCGGCAAGCCAACCAGGCGATCGCCGAGGCCGGCAGATCGGGCCGGAAGTCGGTGCTGCTTTTGATCGATCGCGGCGACGCGCAAATCTTCGTCGCCGTATCCTTCGCCGCCGGTTGAGACATCATGGCAGGCTCGCCGGACCACCGACAGGCCTGCCGCACGGCCGCCGAAATTCCTATTGCCCGCCGCGACATCTTCGAGAACATTACGGCAGGCCGGCAATGGCCTGCTAAAAACGGACAGTCAAATGGTCACTCGCGGTTTTTCCTCCGGTCGAAAGCCTCCGACGGAGACCGATGCGCGCATTCCGCCCGGTCAGTATCTCGAACAGGGCTTTCCGGTGCTGTCGGCGGGGCCGACGCCGCGCGTGCGCACCGAGGACTGGTCGTTCACGCTCAAGCACGGGCCACGCCCGATCAAGAAGTGGAACTGGGCCGAGTTCAACGCGCTGCCCTTGACCAAGATGACGCGCGACATCCATTGCGTTACCGCCTGGACCAAGTTCGATACCGCCTGGCAAGGCGTGCTGGTCGACGATATCCTTGCCGATGCCGGCATCGAAGCGCCGACCGGCTTCCTGCTGGCGCATGGCTATGACGGCTATACCGCCAACGTGCCGGCCAAGGATCTCACCGAGGGGAAGGCGATGGTGGCGCTGCTTTATGAAGGCAAGCCGATCACGGCCGACCATGGCGGCCCGGCGCGGCTCCTGGTGCCGCATCTCTACTTCTGGAAATCGGCCAAATGGCTGAACGGGCTGCAGTTCACCGAGCGCGACGAGCCGGGCTTCTGGGAATTGCGCGGCTATCACATTTATGGCGACCCGTGGCGCGAGCAGCGCTATAGCGGCGATCCATGAGCGAAGCGCCGCAATCTCCCTGGCAGACGGCGAAAATCACCCGGATCGAAAAGCGGACGCCACGCGTTGCCAGTTTCTTCTTCGCGCTGTCACGGCCATTCGCCTATCGCGCCGGACAGCATGTCGATGTCAGGCTGACTGCGCCTGACGGCTACCAGGCGCGCCGCTCCTATTCCATCGCCTCGGCGCCGGAGAGCGGCGCCACGATCGAGCTGGTGATCGAGAAGCTCGACGATGGTGAAGTCTCGCCCTTCTTCCACGACATCGCCGCTGTCGGTGACGAGATCGAACTGCGCGGGCCGCTCGGCGGCCATTTCGTCTGGTCCGATGGGGATGGCGGGCCGCTGCTTCTGGTCGGCGGCGGCTCCGGCGTGGTGCCGCTGATGGCGATGGTGCGGCATAGAACCTTGCGCAAATCGGCGGTGCCGGTGGCGCTGATGTTTTCGGTGCGGGTCTGGGACGAGGTGATCTTCCGCGACGAGCTGATCGGCCTCGGCGACGGCCGCGACGGGTTCGAGCTGGTGCTGACGCTGACACGCGAGGCGGCACGGCGCCCGTCCGACTATTCGAGGCGCATCGACACGGCAATGGTCATGCAGGCGCTCACGCGGCTGCCGCGGCCGCCGGCGCTCGCCTTCGTCTGCGGGTCGAACACCTTCGTCTCGGCGGCTGCCCGGGCGCTGATCGACGCCGGCATACCAGCGGAAATCATCCGCACCGAGCGCTATGGCGTCTGAGAGGGCCACAGTGGTTCACCGTTTCATGGAGACAGCGACCCGCTCTCAGGCGGGTGAAAACCTTGCCGACAGCAATTGGAACGGCAGCGCGCCATAGGCGGCGACTTCGGCCTCATTGTCCCAGTTGCGGAACTGGCGCGATGGCCGTGCCTCGATCACCAGAGGCCGGCCGGTGTCGTCCACCGTTACCTTGCCGCGAAAGCGCAGCACACGTCCGCCGCCGGCGCGGCTGATCACCATGGAACGCAAGCGGGCGACGTGACCGCTGCCGGCATTGATTTCCATCTCGATGCGGCGGCGGACTGGCGGAACGACGATCCTGACGGTGACGTCCAGCATCATCTCTCCAGTCCTGTCCGGACGCGGCAGGGCCTGAGAAAGCGCGGACGGTTCCGGCGTCGCTCTTGCCTTGCGCAATGTCGGCCTGCCGCGCCAGACGGCAGCAGGCGTCGGATGCTGCAGTCGGCCCTTCTTGCGTTTCAGGCGCAACTGCTTGGCAAAGCCGCGCGACAGCCAGACGAGACCGCCGAAATCGGTGCGCGGCTTGGCCTGCAGCACCGAGGACCAGCGCGACAGGCCGGCGTGATCGGCGTTCGCAACCGTCCGTGCCAGTTCAGCCGGCGGCACTGCAATGCCGATTTCCAGGCTGAGGTAGGACAGCGCCACCGCCGCGGCTACGGCCAGGTGGCGCCTGGCGACGATATCGGCGAACACGTCCCAGTCGACCTCGTCGCCCTCGATGGCGACGGCGCAGTCGACCAGCCAGTCGCTGTGGGTGTGGGCATCGAGGCCGCCATGTGCGATGGCGAGCGCCATGCGGTCGGCCGGAGAGGGAACAAGCACGCGGACGCCATTGAAATCGGCTGACAGCGCCCGCTGCCAGATCGCCAGATCATCTTCCGCGCTTTGCTGCGACCCGTCATAAGCGAGCTGGTGCAGGTCGATGTCGCCGAAACTGCCCTTGAAAAAATTCATCGAACGCAAGGACGCCAGCCTGGTGCGCAGATATTGCGGACTGACGCCGGTGGCGATCTGCCAGTCGCGTTCGCTAAGCACATCGAAGGCGGCAATCATGGCCTGCGGGCGCATCAGTATGTCGATGTCATGCGCCACCCGGCCGCGCTGCGCCGACGCGTTAACGGCGATCCGGCTGGCGCCTTTGATTAGCATCACCGCGCAGCCGGCGTCGATCATGGCCTGTAGCGCCGGCTCGGCCTCGCGCGCAGCCAGCCGCGATTTGGTCCACAGCATCTTTTGCAGGCCGACAAGACGTGGATAGGCCGGATGCCCAGCGAGCTTGCGGCCGAACCTGTCGGAGATCGCGGCCAGCAGCCGATGCTCTCGGAAGGCAACATGGTCGATATCGTTCTCGTCGAGCCAGCGCGCCGCGTAACGCCCTGCCGCTTCTTCATCGGGCAGCAATGCGGCCTTCAGCAGCTGGTCGAGTCCGCCAGTTGGCCATGACCAACCATAGTCCGGAAACCGACGGCCGATACGGCGCATGGCATTGGCCATCAGTCGGCGCTCGCCTTTTTCGCTGCTCGCCTTTGCATGGCCAGCCTTACGACTTCGACATAACCGCGGTCGCGCACGGGGTCGCGTCCATAGGACATGCTGTCGGGCCGGATGCGGCGCAAGGTCAGGACATCGTCGAGCATGGCAAGCGCAAAGCCCGCCTCGCGGGCACGGGCGATCCAGTCGACCATGTCGCCGCGACCGCCTTGCGGGTCGATGATCGGACCGACGGCCTCGGCTACCTCCCGGCGGATCATCATCGTCGTGCGCGACCAGCCCGCCACCGCCACGTCCTGTTGCACATCGGGCTTGTCATCGCGAAACGTCCGCCAGTGGGCAAAGACTCCTGCCGTCGCGGGAAACCGCTCGAAATGCTCCAGCTGCCTTTCGATCTTGGTCGGCAGCCACAGATCGTCCGCATCGAGCGTGGCGACGAAGGGCGTCGCCAGCGCGGCGATGCCCCTGGTGGTGGCGCTGCCTGGTCCGGCATTGTCCTGGCGCAACACCTGCACCGGCATGCCCAGCGCATTGACCACCGCGACCGTATCGTCGGTCGAGCCGTCATCGACGACGATTATGGCGTCGGGCTGGACCGTCTGGGCCGCGACCGATCGCAGCGTCTCGGCGATGGTGGCGGTCGCGTTGAAGGCCGGAATGACGACGCCGTAGCTGGCCATCACAGGAAACGCCAATTCGCAAGTTCCTTGAAATCGAAGATGCCGTCGACAGGGTGCAAGGAGCGGTCGGCCTCGCGCCGTTTCATCGACTTGTAGACGGCGCGCATGAATTCGCGAAAAGGAACATCGGCCTGCCTGGTCATGTTGCCGGGATGGCGCCGGTAATAGAGCGCAACAGTGTCGGGCATCGTGAATTTCGGCCCGCTTTCGAAAGTGCGCAGCAGATAGTCGGTGTCCTCGGCCTGGTGGAAATCCTCGTCGAAGCTGCCGATGCGTTCGACCAACCGCCGGACGAAGATAGCGGGCGACAGGTGAATGCCGCGAACCGTCACCGAGTGGCTGTCGGCTGTCGGCTCCAGCGTATCGTCATCTATGTCGTCGACCAGCGTCATGCGCGAATAGGTGAGCTCGAGGGTGGGGTCTGCGTCGAAACAGGCCAGATCCGGCTTGAAGCGGCCCGGCGGGGAAATGTCGTCGGAATCGAGAAACGATACCAGCCCGGTCTGCGGCAGCAATTGCCGCAAGCCCGCGTTGCGTGCCCGCGTCACCCCGGCATTCTGCTGCTGGAAAAGGCGAATGCACGGCGCCTCCGCGATCAGCGAGCGCACGACCGCCACCGAACTGTCGGTCGAACCGTCATCGATAACGATGATGTCGAGATCGGCGGCATCGCGCTGCCTCAGCAGCGAGCGCAGCGCCGAGCCGACATGGCGTTCGCGGTTGTAGACCGGCATGATCACGCTCAGCTTCACGCACGCATTCCAGGCTGTGATCTGTTCATTCTTTCACCACTCTGCCGGGCGCTTGATCTCGAAAAGCCCCTCGACCGGGCGCCGCGACGGATCGGCCTTGCGCCGCCGCAAGGATTTCTGAATTACACGTAGATATTCGCGCACCGCCACATCCCTTTGCTTGGTCAAATTGCCGGGGTGGCGCCGGTAGTATACCGCGACGGTGTCGGGAAAAATGTGCTTTGGGCTGGTTTCGAAAATGCGCAGCAGATAGTCGGCGTCTTCGCCCTGCCGGAACTCCTCGTCGAAAGCACCGGTACGGTCGATGAGTGCCCTGCGGAATATCCCGGCACTAAGGCTGACGCCGCGCACGGTACGACCTGCGCCGCCCGGCGCCGGCTGCAGGGCTTCGTCATCCATGAGATCGACGCGCGTCATCAGCGAGTAGGTCAGCTCGAGCGCAGGGTCGGCCGCGAACAGGGGTAGGCCAGCCTTGAATCGTCCAGCCGGCGAGACGTCGTCCGAATCCAGGAACGACACCAGTTCGGTTTGCGGCAGCAACTGCTTCAGCCCTGTGTTGCGCGCGTTGGCCACGCCCTGGTTGGCCTGCTGGAACAGGCGGATGCGCGACGCTTCCCGCATGATGGCGCGGACTGCTTCAACGGAGCTGTCCGTCGAGCCGTCGTCGACAACGATGATATCGAGATCGGCATCGTCGCGTTGCCTGAGCAGGGACCGCAACGTCGAAACGACATAGATCTCCCGATTGTACACCGGCACAATGATGCTCAACTTCATGCAGCGCCCCGAAGGACGAAATCCGCAATCGTGCCGGCGATCTCGCGCGGCTCGGTCCCCAGCGACAGCCGGTAGCATGGCAGGTCGCGGGTAAGCTCGCTGAAAAAGCGAAAGCCCGCTTCCCGTTCGCCCGGCATCTGCACGATGCCGGACGGCGCCAGGGCAATCATGGCATCCTTGCGCGATATGGGCATGACCGAGCTTCTCGCACCTCCCCTGATATGGGGCACTATCAAAGCAATAATGTCCAGACTTGCAGGAGTTGGTCGAGGCGCGATCTCGTCGATGTGAAAGGCATGCTTGCCTTGCCAGTTCAGCGGTTGGTACGACTCTAGCCGCTCCTCCAGCTTCAGCCGCCTGAAGCCCTCCGGATCCTGCTTGAGCGTGGCAAACAGCGGATAGGCCGTCACCCCCTCGGTCCGGTCGATCAGCACATAGTCGTCGCCGACGCTATCGAGCCCATTGAGCAGGCCGGCGACGACCGTTCCCGATTTGCCGGCTCCGCCAGAGCCCGCCAGCAGCACGCCCTTGCCATCGATGCCCAGCGTGCCGGCATGGGTAAGCCGCATGCCGCGCGCCGCATATTCCCAATGCAGGAAGGCGCGCAGCGGCGCCCCTTGTTCCCATGGCGGAAAGGCCTTGGCCGACATCATCAGCTGCGCCCCGACATGGCGTTGCGGATCATGGAACTGCCAGAAGTCGAGGTCATGATAGTAGCTGCCGCGCAATCCGGCCTCTTCCAGCCGGTTGGCAAAGGCATGATGGTTGTAATCGCCTCGGCCCCAGGTGCCCGGGGCGGGGACGCCATCGATGCCCGGGTGGGCGACGAAAATGCGGCAGCCGTCAGATGCAGACGGATTGCCCGGAGCCGGTATGAAGGCATGGCCGATGGTATCTGCCAGCGTGCCATGGTCGAGATGGACACTCAGGTCCAGCCCCGGCAACCGGACGCTGGCGGCAACGGGATAGAAGGCGGCGGCGCTTTCCGCGGCCGCCAGCACATGGCGGGCATAATCCGGCAGGGTTTGCAGCGTGATCAAAGGCATGTGTTGGTTGTTCAGCGTCCAGAATTGCGCCGGGTCGCCTGATGCATGTCGCTCGGGGCGGCCCCGGTTTTGAGACGACGATATGCATAAAATCAAAGATCTAAGCGCGTCGCCTGAGTCCGTTCAAACGCGACGCGCTTTAGGGAAACGATTATGCCTGTTTCACCGCCGGCCAGCCGAGAGGTTCCTCGACCTCATGGATCGGGTCGACAATGATGAGATCGGCAAGGTCGTCATGGACCTCGACCTTGAGCGGCTCATTGCTGGCAGCAAGCGCGGCCGACAGCTCGCCTGAAAGCGGTTGCGCCGGTGTTTCGGCTGGCGCAAGCAACCCGAAATCGAGCAGTCGGGCAACGAAGCTTTCGAGGTCGGCCAGGCTTATTTTTGCGGCGCCCGCGGCAGCTCCGACCAGCGCTTCAGTGGCGACGCCGGACGACAAAGCCTGCCAGACCCGGCTGCCGGAATCGGAAAAGCCGAAATACTTGCCGTTCGAAAGATCGAGAACGACGGCTTCGCCATCGAATGATTCGAAAACGATGTCCTTGCTTGCGACCGCGTAGACCCGCTGTTGCATCGCTGTGTCCCCCGTCCCATGCGCCCTGAAGGGATGCGCCGGCTTCACGGTCTGCCAAGCCCTTCCTAAGTGCGTCTAAATCACTTGGCCGTTGGTTGGCAAGACAAAGACCCGCGAATACAACGCCTGCGTCGGCGACCGTTGCGGCGAAGTCGACCGGCTCAAGCCTCGATTTCGAGCGCCGACAATGGTTTCGAGCAGCAGGCAAGGATAAAACCGTCATCGATCTCGTGGTCGAGGATGCCGCCATTGTGGCTCATCTCGACTTCGCCGGAGACCTTCTTCACCTTGCAGGTGCCGCACAGGCCGAACTCGCAGGCGGCGGGAATCCGCACGCCCGAGCTGCGCGCGGTCTGCAGCACGGTCTGGCCGGCGACGCAGCCGGCGTCGACCTCCGAAAGCGAGAAGCGGATCGGCGTCACGGCTTCGACAGGTGCAGCGATGCCGTCCTCGACCGGGGAGGCAAACGGCGCCGGAATTTCCTCCACCACAGGCGCGGCAAAGCTCTCCTGATGGTATTTCGTCATGTCGAAGCCGGCGGCATCCAGCATGCCGCGCACGGCGCGCATGAACGGATCGGGGCCGCAGCAGAAGATTTCGCGCTCGCGGAAGTCCGGAGCCAGCAAGGGCAGCCGGATCGCATCGATGCGGCCCATATGGCCGTACCAGCCTTCGCGGCTGGAACGTTCCTCGATCATGAAGCCGAGCGACAGGCCGGGCATATGGCCGCCGAGCAGTTCGAGTTCCTTGCGGAAGATGATCTCTTCGGCACGCCGCGCGCAGTTGACGAAACCGACATCGGTCCATGGCGCGCAGTCGTTCAGCCAGCGCAGCATCGACATCATCGGCGTCACGCCGGAGCCGGCGGAAATGAACAGGTATTTGGCCGCCGGGTGGCTGTGCAACGAGAAGTCGCCGGCCGGTCCGTAGGCCTTGACATGCGAACCGGGCACCAGATGGTCGAACATCCAGCGCGTGCCGATGCTGCCGGCCTGCGCCTTGATCGTCACCGCGATCGAAAACGGCCGCGATGGCGACGACGACAGCGTGTAGGTGCGCATCAGCGGCCCGTCCGGTGTCGGCAGTTCCAGCGTCAGGAACTGGCCCGGCTTGTAGCGGAACCAGGTCTGGTTGTCGGAGCGGAAGGTGAAGGTCTTGACGTCGGGCGCCTCGTCGCTGACGCCGATCACTTCCAGCACCTGCAGCCTATCGTTCCACGGCGCCATCTGGTCAAGATGGCGATAGAGCCCAAGATCCGTCATCGCATTCATCCTCTGGTCCCTCTTCGCCTGCTCCAGCTCACGCGACGCTGCGTAGCGCCGGCCGGCCGCCTTCGGCAAGGCGCGGGCCGATGAAGGCCGCGTACCATTCGACGAACTGGATCACGCCGCCCTCGTGCAGCTCCGAATAGGGGCCGGGCTCATAGGCCGGAGACAGGATGCCAAAGGCGTTTTCCTCGACGATGCGGCGGTCCTGGTCGTTGGTCTCGGTCCAGACATGGGTGAGCTCCTCAAGGTTGTAGTCGACCCCCTCGACCGCATCCTTGTGCACCAGCCACTTGGTCGTCACCGCGGTTTCGGTGGCGCTGATCGGCAGCACCCGGAAGGTGACCGCATGGTCGATCAGTATGTGGTTCCAGGTCGTCGGATAGTGGTAGTGCATCAAGGTGCCGATGCGGTCGGCGGCAACAGTGTCGGACAGGTTCTTCGTCACCGCGCGCTTTCCGGACATCGTGTAGCTGACGGCATCGCGCAGCAGCGGCGCGCGGGTGGCGCGGTATTGCCCGGCCGGATCGATGCGGAACTTGCTCGGCAGGCCCGCCGCCTCGCATTTCGCCCAGTGCGCCAGCATCTCCGGATCGCTGTCGGCGCCCTGCACGCCGGTCACCGTCGGCGCTTCGGGGAATGTCTTGCACAGCTCTGGATGATTGCCGGCGCAGTGATAGCATTCGCGGTTGTTTTCCCAGACCAGCTTCCAGTTGCCCTTCTCGATGATGGTGCTCTCGAAGGCGACCTTGGCTTCATTCAGCCGGTGCGGCTTGAGGTAGGGCTCTATCATGGCGCGCATCGGGGCAAAGTCGGCAGGTTCTTTTGCCAGGCAGATGAAGATGTAGCCGCCGACGCTCTCGCAGGCGACGGGCTTCAGGCCGAACTGGCTCTTGTCGAAACCGTCGGCCATCTGGCGGGCAAACAGCAGCCGGCCGTCAAGCTCGTAGGTCCACTGGTGATAGGGGCAGACAAGCTTTGCCGCCATGCCCTTCTCAGTGTTGCAGACACGGCTGCCGCGATGGCGGCAGGAATTGTGAAAGGCGTTGATGTTGCCCTTCTGGTCGCGGACCAGCACCACCGGATAATCGCCGATCTGCACGGTGATATAGCTGCCGGGCTTCGGCAGTTCGCAATCATGGCCGATGAACAGCCAGTCGCGATACCAGATAAGCTCCATGTCGAGCTTGAAATAGTCCGGGTCGGTGTAGAAGGGCTGTTCCAGCGAAAAGCCTTGCTTGCGGCCGTTCAGGAGCCTCAGCATGTCGTTGCGCGTATCCATAGTTCTGTCCTCGTGGTTTAAGGACTGAACTTGGTGGTGATGGAGGAAGGATCGGACGCAGGCCGGCGCGGCTCCGGACATGCACTATCCACCTCTTGACCGCCCACCGCGATCAGTCGAGTCTAGGCATCTCGGGCTGGTTTCCGGGCTCTGGAGTTGTCCTTGCGGACCATCGCGACACCTTCCCAGGCTGCTGCCCAGTGGTCTCCCGTTGCGACTTCAACTCCACCACCGTTGCGGGGGCAGCGCCGGATTCTGACCGGCTTCCCAATTCTCCGCTGCGTCGTCACGAAGCGGCACCTGAGATGCGATCATCTAATCACGGCAGCGATCGCGACGTCGGCATGAAAGCGACATCATATCCATGCGGCGCGACACGCGCGGCATACGCCCCCCGCCGCCGGTCAAAGAGCTGAGACGTTTCTTGCGACGCCATCATCGCCGTTTCGAATCGCTGCGGATCCAGTTCCGATCGGGGGCAAAAAGGGCTCAACGGTATCGAAAAGTTACTATTAGCAATCTCTAATCGAACCGAACGGTTCGTTTCTGTTGACAATGCGTGCAGGACGGTGTGAACGACGGCCCGGAAACCGACACCGGAGCGAACCACTCGGTTCGACATAAGCAACTGAAAACAATGCGATAAATGACCATAGAGGAACTTCCTGGCACAATTTCAAGGTGCAGGACCGTAGTCCACACGGAACAACTTCGTGATTGGAAACCAGCCTATGGCTTTCCCACATCGGGGCTGTCCGAACGACGCGAATTCCTCCCAAGACACGCCGCTAGACGGACAGACAAACTGGAGTACTAAAAATGAAAAAGATCATCCTCACTGCCGCAGCCGTTTTGGCGATCACCGGCAGCGCCTTCGCCGGTAGCGACAATTACGGTTCCAATGGTGCGAACCAGCCAGCCGTCTCGGTCGACAGCTCGTATACGGCTTCCATTCAGAAGCCGGCGCACGCTGACAAGCAGCCTGTCGTTCAGGGCGCCGACCGCGACCTCTACGGCAATCGCTGATCCCGACCAAAGAAGGGCGGCTAACCCGTCGCTCTCGGGATCCCAAAAAATTCAGGAGTATTGAAATGAAAAAGATCATCCTTGCTGCCGCCGCCGTTTTGGCCATCTCCGGCAGCGCTTTCGCCGGCAGCGACAACTACGGTTCGAACGGCGCCAACCAGCCTGCGATTACGTCGACCGATAGTGGCCATACGGCTTCGGTTGAGAAGTCGGCTCCAGCCGAGCAGGCGCCTGCCCACGGTGCCGACCGTAACCTTTTCGGCCGTTAAAAGCCGGTTTCCCAGCACGCGGCGGGCTTATCCGCTGCAGCTGGCGACATCAGAAAAATTCAGGAGACTAAAATGAAGAAGATCGTTCTTGCCACCGCAGCCCTTCTGGCTATTTCGAGCGCTGCCTTTGCCGGCAGCGACAATTATGGCTCCAATGGCGCCAACCAGCCGGCCGCTGCCGTCGACACCACCCGCACTTCATCGACCGGCACCAACTCGGCGGTCTACAAGCTGCTGAACTCGTCGGACGACCAACAGAAGTTCGTTCCTCAGAGCAGCGACAGGGATCGGTTCGGCAACAACTAACAGCCGAAGCTTAAAAAAAGAGCGGCGGGCCTGGCCCGCCGCTCTTTTTTCATGCCTGTACGACGCAGCTATCTCAAGCCGCCTTCACTTCCACCGGCTTGAGCGAGAAGGAGTGCCCATCGGCGTCGAAGATGTGCAGGTCCCCGGCATCCGCGGTCAGTCGCAGCTTTGCCCCGCGCTTGACCTCGACATTGCCGGGCAGCTTGGTCACCAACGGCAGGTCAGCGCGGCCGATATCGACATAGACAAGCTGCACCTCGCCGAGTTGCTCGACATAGTCCACCACGCCCTCGAAAAGATATTCCGCGCCGGTGGCGGCCGACAGATCCTCCGGCCGCACGCCGAAGCTGACTGCCGCACCCTTTGCTGACGCCGGCGTTGCGATCGGCACCGTTGCCTTGCGGCCGCCGACATGGCTGACGATTGTCGGGTTGCCCGTCCTGTCGATTGTCGCCGGCAGGATGTTCATGGCCGGCGAGCCGATGAACTGGGCAACGAACAGATTGCCGGGCTTCTTGTAGAGGTCCATCGGCGTGCCGACCTGCTCGATATGGCCATCCTTCAGCACGACGATGCGGTCGGCGAGCGTCATCGCTTCGACCTGATCGTGGGTGACGTAGATCATGGTCGTGGCAGGCATCGATTCCTTGAGCTTGGCGATCTCGATGCGGGTCGCGACGCGCAGCGCCGCGTCGAGATTCGACAGCGGCTCGTCGAACAGGAACACTTTCGGATTGCGCACGATGGCGCGACCGATGGCGACACGCTGGCGCTGGCCGCCCGACATCGCCTTGGGCAGGCGGTCGAGATATTTGGTCAGCTGCAGGATTTCGGCGGCCTGCCGCACCCGCTTGTCGATCTCGGCCTTGCTTTCCTTGCCGATCTTCATCGAGAAGGCCATGTTGTCGTAGACGGTCATGTGCGGATAGAGCGCATAGGACTGGAACACCATGGCAATGCCGCGCTTGGAAGGCGGCACGTCGTTCACCACCTCGCCGGCGATCTTCAGCTCGCCGGAGGTGATCTCCTCAAGCCCGGCGATGGACCGCAGCAAGGTCGACTTGCCGCAACCCGACGGGCCGACGAAGACGATGAACTCGCCCGACTTTATGTCGAGGTCGATGCCGTGGAGAATGTGCAGATTGCCGTATGATTTCTTCACCTGTCTCAGCGTGACATCGGCCATAATTTCCTCCCAGTGATTTCCCTAGAGAACCTGGATTTCCTCAAAAAATCCAGTTTCGTCAAAAACTCAGTCGATGCGCCCGAACCAGGCGCCGTAGCCGCCGAGGCGGATGGAACCTGTGCCGGATTGTCCCGAAAAACCGTGCCCGGCCAATGGCAGCAGCGCCTGACCACCGAGATCGACCTCGGCCGGCTTGCTGGCCAGATTGAAGACGCAGACGATCTGCTCATTGCCCTCACGGCGGGTGAAGGCGACGGTGTCGCCCTCGCTTTCGATGAACTCGATGTCGCCTTTGGCCAGGGCCGGATGCTGGCGGCGGAAACCGAGAAAGCGCCGGTAGTGCTCGAGCAGCGAGGCCGCGTCGCCCTGCTGAACATTGACCGCTTGCGACAAATGCTTGCCCGGCACTGGCAGCCAGGGCTTGGCCGTCGAAAAGCCGGCATTGCTGGCGGTTGCATCCCACACCATCGGCGTGCGGCAGCCGTCGCGGCCCTTGAATTCGGGCCAGAAGCGAATGCCGTAGGGGTCCTGCAGATCCTCGAACTGCAACTCGGCTTCGCCCAGCCCAAGCTCCTCTCCCTGATAGAGGCAGACCGAACCGCGCAGCGACATCAGCAGCGCCGAGATAACCTTCAGATAGGCAGCCGGGTCGGCCTCGTCGGCGGCCCAGCGCGAGGCCGGACGCATCACGTCGTGGTTGGAAAATGCCCAGCACGACCAGCCGTCGCTGGCGACCTTGCCGAAGGCTTCCAGCACCTGGCGCACCTTGGCGGCGCTGATCTTTTCCGGCGCCAGGAAATCGAAGGAATAGCACATGTGGACGCGTTTGCCGCCGGCGGTGTAGGCGGCGACCACTTCCAGCCCGCGTTGCGAATCGCCTACTTCGCCGACCGCGGCGGTTGCCGGATATTCGTCGAGCAGCGCCCGGAACCGTTCGAGGAAGGCAAGGTTTTCCGGCCGGCTCTTGTCGTAGATATGGTCCTGGTAGTTGTAGGGATTGACCGCAGGTGCTGTCTGGTCGTTGCGCTCTTCGGGCGGCAGCGGCGGATTGTTCTCCAGCCCCTGGCTGTGGAAGTAGAAATTGATGGTGTCGAGGCGGAAGCCGTCGACGCCGCGCTCCAGCCAGAAGCGGGTGACGTCGAGCAGCGCGTCCTGGACTTGCAGATTGTGGAAGTTGAGGTCGGGCTGCTCGGACAGGAAATTATGCAGATAATATTGCTGGCGGCTGGTGTCCCACTGCCAGGCCGAGCCGCCGAAGATCGACAGCCAGTTGTTGGGCGGCGTGCCGTCCGGCCTGGCGTCGGCCCAGACATACCAGTCGGCCTTGGGATTGCTACGGCTGCCGCGGCTCTCCTTGAACCATGGATGGTTGTCGGCGGTGTGCGACAGCACCTCGTCGATCATCACCTTGAGGCTGAGGTGATGGGCTTCCGCAACCAGCGCGTCGAAATCGGCGAGCGTCCCGAACATCGGGTCGACGTCGCAATAGTCCGAGACGTCATAGCCGAAATCCTTCATAGGCGACTTGAAGAAGGGCGAAATCCAGATGGCGTCGACGCCGAGCGAGGCGATGTAGGGCAGCCTGCGGATGATGCCCTTGAGGTCGCCGATGCCGTGGCCATTGGAGTCCTGATAGGAGCGCGGATAGATCTGGTAGATCACCGCGCCCCGCCACCAGTCGCGATCGACGGCGAGATCGGGCTTCGAGGTCGCCTTCAAAGCGGCTTGCATAAGTCTCAACCTCCTTTGACCGAGCCGGCCAGCAGCCCGCGGACGAAATAGCGCTGCAGCGAGAAGAACACGATCAGCGGCACGATAATGGTGACGAAGGCCGATGTCGTCAGGATTTCCCAGTCGCCGCCGCGCGAGCCGAGCAGCGCGTTGAGCTTCGCGGTCAGCACGATCTGGTCCCCTTCGGTACCGAGGAAAACCATTGCCACCAACAAATCGTTCCACACCCACAGGAACTGGAAGATTGCAAAGGACGCCAGCACCGGGAAGGACAGCGGCAGCACGATCTTGACGAAGATTTCGAAATCGCTGGCGCCGTCTATGCGCGCCGATTCCATGATCTCGCGCGGCAGGCCGGCAATATAGCTGCGCAGGAGATAGATGGCGAAAGGCAGGCCGAAGCCGGTATGCGCCAGCCAGATGCCGAGATAGGTTTTCGACGGCACACCGAAGAAGATGCCGACGCCGTTGTAGATCTTCAAAAGCGGGATCAAGGACATCTGCAGCGGCACGACCAGCAGGCCGATGATTGTGGCGATCAGCAAGGCGCGGCCGGGAAAACGCATCCACGCCAATGCATAGGCGGCGAAGGCGGCGATCAGGATCGGGATGACCGTCGCCGGGATGGTGACGGTCAGCGAGTTTATGAACGAGCGGCCGATGCCCTCCGAAAACAGCACGGTCTTGTAATTGTCGGTGGTGAATTTCGGTGGCGCCGACGAGGCGTAATAGACGCGCTGGCCACGGTCGCCTTCGAAAGCCTTGGGCGAACTCATGACGAACGTTCCGTCGGCATTGAGCTGCAAGGTCACGCCGTCGCCGAGATCGGCAGTGGTGCCGGCCGGATATTGCGTCGGTGCCGCCGACTTGACGCCGAAGGCGCTGATGTTGCGCGCAGCACCGTCGCCGAAGATATTGCCGGCAAGCACGAACTTGCCGTCCTTCTCGACCTGCGCCGAGGCCGGCGGCAGGCGGCCGGCTTCAGTCTGGCTGGAGTTGGAGAACGAGTTCCACCAGCCCGAGGCGATGATCTGGTCCTTGTCGCGCAGCGACGAGACCAGGATGCCGAGCGTCGGCACGGTCCATATGGCGACGAAGACGAGCACGGCGATGTGGACGCCGAAGCGGCTGGCAAAGGACTTTCCGGTCGCGACGGCCATCTCAATGTCCTCCCGTCTCTTTGTTCGCCTGGCGGATGTTCCAGACCATGATCGGGATGACCGCGATCATGATGATGATGGCGATGGTGGCGCCGCGGCCGAAATCGCCACCGCCGCGGAACATCCAGTCGAACATCAGATTGGCCAGCACCTGGCTGTTCCATTGGCCGTTGGTCATGGTCAGCACGATGTCGAACACTTTCAGCACCAGGATGGTGATGGTCGTCCAGACCACGGCGATGGTGCCCCAGATCTGCGGCACCATGATCTTCCAGAAAATCTGGAACGGATTGGCGCCGTCGATGACAGCGGCTTCGAGTGTTTCCTCGGGGATGCCGCGCAGCGCCGAAGACAGGATGACCATGGCAAAGCCGGTCTGGATCCAGATCAGGATGATCATGAGGAAGAAATTGTTCCAGAAAGGCAGCGATATCCAGACCTGCGGCTGGCCGCCGAAATACTGGATGATGGCGTTGAGCAGGCCGATCTGCGTCTGGCCCTCGCCGCGATATTCGTAGATGAATTTCCAGATCACGCTGGCGCCGACAAACGAGATCGCCAGCGGCAGGAAAATCAGACTCTTGGCGATCGTGCCCCACCAGATCTTGTCGGTGAGCACGGCGATGATCAGCCCGAGGAAGGTGCACGCCGCCGGCACCACCGCCAGCCAGATGATGTTGTTGAGGATCGAGTTCCGGAACTCGCGGTCGCCGAACGCCCATTCATAGTTGGCGAAGCCGACAAAATGCTGGCCGCCGCGATCCAGGAAGGACAGCCAGAGCGTCGCCACCACCGGGTAGATCAGATAGACGGTGAGGATGATCATTGCCGGGCCGACGAACAGCCAGGGACGCACCAGCCCTTGCCGGCGCAGATTGTCGATGGCTGCCGCGCCAGCGACGCCGCGCGACGGGAAAATCAGGTCGACCAGCTTGTTGGCGCCCCAGAAATAGGCGACGCAGCCGCCGACGCCGACGAAAATGGCAAAAATGGCCGATAATATCTGAGCAGCCATGGGTCCCTCTCCCTGCGCATGATCGGCCGGGCCTTGAACAGCCCTGGCGATGTGGCTCTGCGCCGATTTAAGTTATTCTGAAACGAACGAACGCAAATCGGTCCGGCGTAAGGCGCCGGTCGGATCCGGGCCATAGCGGCCCGGACCCAGCCTGTGGAGGAAGTCCTGAATTTGCCGCCAAAGCGGCTGATTACTTGGCAGTGGTTCCTTGCCAGCTGACTGCTTGACAGCTGACTACTTGATAGCGTCCCAGCTCTTCTGGATGTCGGTGGCGACATCCTGCGCCGACTTGCCGCCGACCAGATCGATCATGCCGGTCCAGAAGGCGCCGGCGCCGATCTTGCCCGGCATCAGGTCCGAACCGTCGAAGCGGAAGGTCGAGGCATTGGCGAGGATATCGCCCTGCTTCTTCAGCGCGTCGCTGGCATAGGCATCCTTGTTGACCGACTTGAGCGGCGTGACGAAGCCGCCCTGGGCCATCCAGATTTCATGTGCCAGCGGCATTTTCAGGAATTCGATGAACGCGCGTGCACCCTTCGAATCCTTGGTGATCATGGCCAGCGTGCCGGCGCCGAGCACAGGCGTGCCCAGCTCGGGCTTGGATGCATAGGGCGGGAAGTAGAAGAAGTCGGCGTCCTGTCCAACCTTTGTGCCTTCCGGGAAGAAGGTCGGGATGAACGATGCCTGATGGTGCAGGTAGCATTTCGGCGGCACCGAGAAGAGGCCCTTCGGGCTGTCGCGGAAGTCGGTCGCGGCAACCGCCTTGGCCCCACCGTCGACCATCTTGTCGTCGGTCGCGATCTTGCCGAAAATGTCGATGGCGTTGACCACCGCCGGATCGTTGAACGGGATCTCGTTCTTTACCCACTTGTCATACACGTCGGGCGTCTGGGTGCGCAGCATGATGTCTTCGACCCAGTCGGTCGCCGGCCAGCCGGTAGCGCCGCCTGAGCCGAGGCCGATGCACCACGGCGTGCCGCCGTCGGCGATGATCTTCTTCTCGAGGTCGGCGAGCTCTTCCTGGGTCTTGGGAACCTTGTAGCCGGCTTCCTCGAAATTGTCGGGCGAATACCAGACCAGCGATTTCACGTCGGCCTTGTAGGGGAAGGCGAAGAAGCCCGGCTTGCCGTCCTTGTCCTTGAAGGTGCCGAGATCGACCCATGACTGGCCGGCGCCGTAATTGTCCTTGATCCATTTGGCGGTGTCGTCGCCCAGCGGCGTCAAAAGGCCCTTGGACGCCAGATCCTGGATCAGGCCCGGCTGCGGCAGTACGGCGATATTGGGCGGGCTGCCGGCCTGGGTATCGATGACGATCTGCTGTTCGTAATTTTCCGACGAGGAGTATTTGATCTCGGCGCCGGTGGCTTCCTGAAAATATTCGAGAACAGTGCGGATGAGGCCTTCGTCCTCGCCGCGCCAGGGCCCGAAGATGGTCAGCGTCTCGCCCTTGAGATCGACCTTCTTCAGCTCTTCGTAATTGGCCCAGTTGAAGCGCTTGTCTTCCCCGGGCTTGAACTTCAGTTCGGCTTGCGCCGGCAGGGACAAGGCGAGCGTGGCAAACGCTGCGCCAAGCAGAAGCATCTTCTTCATCGGTATTCCTCCCAGTGTGGACACATACACCCGGACGGAACCTCCATTCCGCCCGCCGACGCTGCAGGACTGTGACTCGTTCAGAAAGGAACCGCAACCTTTCGAAGAGTCTTCCAAAGCGCTTTGGTCTTTTTGATCTCGCCATTGAATCGGCTGGAAGTCAAGAGGGCGGTGGGCTAATCGATTTAATTTCGAGATGGAAGACTTGGTAAAGTGCGCTGCAGCATAGTTTTACGGCGGTGCAGCAGCGTATTAAGCTTCAAACTGGCCGGACCAGTGCGTATGGTCGACCAGCTTGGCCGCGCCCGTTGTGGCGCCGCGTGGCTTCAAAATTAAAAGCGCTTTGAGGCTTGGAGGCCTCCCAGTGAACCTGAAGCAGCTCTCTCATATGCTAGCCCTGTCGCAGACAACGGTAAGCCGTGCGCTCAACGGCTATCCGGAGGTCAACGAGGAAACCCGCCGGCGCGTGGTGGATGCCGCCAAGCGCCACGGCTACCGGCCCAATCCGAGCGCGCGCCGGCTGGCGACCGGCAAGACGGGCATGATCGGCTATGTGCTGCCGACGGGCGCCTCCGTCGACATCGACCCGCATTTCGTCGAATTCCTCTCCGGCCTCGGCGACTATGCCCGCTCGCACGAGCTCGACCTGGTGCTGTCGCCGGCCGATGCCGACGACCAGGAAACCACCTATCGCCGCATCGTCGCCAACCGCCAGGTCGACGCCGTCTACATCTCCTCGCCGCGCCCGGCCGACCGGCGGGTGGCGCTGGTCAACACGCTCGGCATTCCCTTCATCGTCCATGGCCGCAGCGAAGGCTTCGATTTCGACTATCCCTTCACCGACATCGACAATGAGGGCGGCTTCCACGACGCCGCCCGGCTGCTGGTTCAGCTCGGCCACCGCCGGCTGGCGCTGATCAATGGCGACGACCGCGAGACCTTCGCCATCCACCGCGAGCGCGGCATGCGCAGGGCGCTGGCCGCGAGCGGCCTGACGCTCGGCGAGCGCCATGTCTGTTCACTCACCATGACCGAGGAGAACGGCTACCGCGCCGCCAGGCGCCTGCTCGAACAGAGCGAGCGGCCGACGGCGATCGCCTGCTCCAGCCTGATCATGTCGCTCGGCGTCGTGCGCGCGGTGCGCGACCTTGGCCTGACCATTCCCGGCGACCTGTCGTTGATTGCCCATGACGACGTCTTTCCATGGCTGAAGCCGGAGAATTTTTCCGTGCCGCTGTCGACGACGCGCTCGTCGATCCGCCTCGCCGGCGCCCGCATCGCCGAACGCCTGGCAGCGCGCATTTCCGGCTTGGAAGAAGGCGCGCGGGGCGAGGTCTGGCCTGTCGACCTGGTGGTGAGAGGCTCGGTCGCCGGCGCGCCGGTTTAGGGATTAATCCAATTGCTCCGCTGGGCAAGTTCACCCATGTGGATGTTGCCCGCAGATAGATTGACTTCGTTGGGACAACGGTCTGCCTGGACCTGTCCTTGATTTGGCTTCGAGTGGGTGGCAACCAGTAAGCCAGAGCCATCAACCAGTCCTCAGGGTGCGCCACTTGCCCATATTCCCGTTCTCCGAAACGGATCCAATCCGGCATCCTGGCCCACCGCCGAAAACGTCGGAGGTGGTCATTGTCGGTGGCGGCATCATCGGTGTGACGACGGCGCTTTTCCTGGCACAGCGGAACATCCCGGTGACGCTGCTGGAAAAAGGACGCATTGCGGCCGAACAGTCGTCCCGCAATTGGGGCTGGATCCGAAAGCAGGGACGCGACGCCGACGAGTTGCCCATCGTCATAGAGGCTATTCGCCTGTGGCGGCAACTGGCTGAGGAATGCGGCGAGGACATCGGCCTGACCCAGACAGGTGTGACCTACCTGGCGAGGACCGACAAGGACATGGCCGGCTTCGAAGCATTCATGAAGATCGCTGCGACGCATGCGCTCGACACCCGTCTCCTGGATGCAGACGAAACCGCGGCACTCATCAAAGGCATGTCGCGCAAATTCAAGGGCGCGATGACGACGCCCTCCGACATGCGGGCGGAGCCTTGGCTGGCGGTGCCCGCACTTGCCCGGCTCGCCGTGCGAAAAGGCGTCAAAATCGTCGAGAATTGCGCAGCGCGAACCCTCGAAATCTCAGGCGGCAAGGTCAAGGGCGTGTGGACCGAGACGGGGTATATCGAGGCCTCCAGCGTGCTGGTCGCGGGAGGTGCCTGGTCATCCTTGTTCCTGAGAAGACACGGCGTCTCCATCCCCCAGCTCAGCGTCAGGGTAACCGCAGCCGCAACGGACCCCTTGGCTGAAATCTATGCAGGTGCGGCGACTGACGAACACATCGCTTTCAGGCGCCGGCAGGATGGCGGGTATACGCTCGCCGCGGGCGGCAGCCATCTGCATTACCTGGGACCTGACGCCTTCCGGCACGCCACCAGATACCTTCCAGCCCTCAGGGACAATCCGTTCGGGACGCGCTACTTTCCGTTCGCCCCGTCAGGCTACCCTGACGCCTGGTCGACGCCGCGCGATTGGGCGCCGGATTCCGTCAGTCCTTTCGAAAAAATGCGGGTGCTGAACCCGCCCCCTGAACGAGCCGGTCTGCGTTCCATAGAACGCAATTTCGGACGTCTTTTTCCACAGCTCGAAACAGTTCGCCTGAAGGCAGGCTGGGGCGGCATGATCGACGCCATGCCCGACGTCGTCCCCATCGTGGATCATGTGCAGGCCGTCGGCGGTCTTTTCGTCGCGACGGGAATGAGCGGTCACGGCTTCGGTATCGGGCCTGGCATAGGCCGTGTCGTTGCCGACCTGATCCAGGGAAACCAGACGGGGCACGACCTCAGCCGCTTCCGGCTGTCACGCTTCCATGATGGCAGCCCTGTCCGGCTGGGCCCGGCGCTCTGAATTGGTGGCGCGAATTTCGCCCGGTTTACTTGTTCGCCGCCGCCTTCGTATCCAGCAGCCCATAACCGAAATCATTGTCCCGTCCCTTCGGACCGAGATCCCTGGCGGTGGCGGCCAGCGCCTTTTCGATGTCGTCGGCGGAGCGCTCGGGTGAAGCGTGGATCAAATTGGCGATAGCGCCGGACACGATCGCGGCGGCAAACGAGGTGCCGGTGACGACGTCAGAGCCGGCGCCGCTCGGCGCCACCATCTCGACGCCGGGCGCCGAGATGAAGACATAAGCGCCGCGATTGGCCTGCTGCATCAGCCCGTCCTTGGCGTCGGTGGCGGTGACCGCGATCACGCCGTCATAGGCGGCGGGGTAGCCATAGGGCGCTTTCGGCCCGTTGTTGCCGGCAGCAGCGACCAGGATGATGCCGAGCCCGCGCGCATTGCGGCAGGCCGTGGCGAGCAGATCGTTCTTGGGGCCGACGAAACTCATATTGATGATGCTGACATTCTGGTCCGCCGCCCAGTCGAGCGCCGACAGGATGACATCCATGGTCGACCTGCCGTCCTCGAAGGCGCGGGCGTGATAGATCCTGGCGCCGGGCGCCATGCCTTCGAGCGCGCCGACGCCGGCGATCAGCCCGTCGACCGAGGTACCGTGGTCACGCTTTTCGACCGGCACGTTGGGCATGGCGTCGAACTGGTCGGCAATGACGCCGGACAGCGCCGGATTGGTGTCGTCTATGCCGGTGTCGATGACGGCGATGCGCACGTTTTCGCCACTGGCTTGCTTGTTGTCGAGCTGAATGCGCTCGAAGGCATAGTTGACGATGCCGGCCGCCTGCTGCAGCGAATAGATATGGTTTGGCTCGCGCCGCAGGGTGCGGCCATCGGCGGCCAGCTGCGCCAGCACGGCGCCGACCGGGCGGCCGTCGGGAATGCCGAAGCGCACCAGCGTGGTGCCGAGCAGCCGCGACTGGCGCTGCGAGCGCACTTCAAGGCCGAAGGAGGCGGCGATCTGCTGGACGGCGCCGGCATCGCCGTCGACGGTCACCAGCACCTCGTCGGGCACGAACTCGCCGGCGATGGCACGGCGCGGCGCGGTCGCGACAAGATCGGTCGGCGAAACGATCGCCCCGCCGGCGGGTGGCCCGGCCTGCGTGTCGGCAGGCGGCGNTGTCGGCAGGCGGCGCTGACGGCCGCGGCGTCGGCACGGGCGCTACGGGAGCCGGTGGGTTGGGAAACAGGTCGACGATCAGGGCCGGAAGGGTAACTGCGCCTGGTTCGCCGCCGACGTTGGCCTCATTGCCGTCTTTCGGGCAGTCGGCAGCCGCCGCTCCGGCCGCGTCGGTGCAGTCGGCCCGGCCGGCATTGGGATCATTGGTCTGCGCCGACGCCGGCACGGCGACGATTGTCGTCGCCGCCACCAGGATCGCCGCAAATCGAATGACCGCCCTAGCTGCCATCAACCGGTTTCCTTCCCTCGATCACAGTCTCCGCGAACGGCTGGGCGGCAATAAGGCCGACGAGCCTGGTGTAGTCTGCTCCGGTCTTGACCGGGATGGCAATGCGGAAGACGCCCGAGGCGGCCGGCCCGCCGGCGATCTTCAGCGCGTTCTGGTCGAGGAAAACAGCGATGTCGGACATCTTCGCATCCGGCTTGAACTTGACCAGCGCGAACGGCAGTTTGGCCAGATCATCCTCGGCGCCGGCAATCTCGAAATCATGGCTCTTGCCGCCGGTCTGCACGTAGGACTGCACCACGACCAACGCCAGCAGCACCGCCGCTGCCGCCCAGGCGACACCGACCGGCACCGCCATGAAACGGCCGAGTGCCTGCGCCAGCCAGGAACGGCCCGCGGGAGCGCGGACCGGTCCGGCTTCGGCGTCGAGCGCCCTGGCAAAGCGGCTGAGCGCATCGGCCGGTGGCCGGATCGCCTCGTTGGCGGCGGTGGCGCCGGAGAATTCCGCCTCAGCCTCGCCAAGCGCCGCCGTCGCCGCCGGATCGGACGCCAGCCATTCCTCGACGGCTTCGAGGTCCGAGCCTTCCAGCGAGCCGTTCAGGTAGAACGGCAGCAGCGTTTCCATTTCGTCACGGCGCGACATTTTTTCAGCGGCGCTCATGTCTTCAGGATTGCTCATGGCCACCCCCTGTCGTAACCGGCGGCCTTGAGGGCTTCGCCGAGTTTCTTGCGGGCGTAGAACATTCGGGTCTTGACAGTGGCGACCGGGATGCCGAGTACCTCGCCGATCTCCGTCACCGACTGTCCATGGTAATAGGCAAGGTCGATCACCGAGCGGTGTTCCTCCGGCAAGGCATCGACGAAGCGCCGCAAGGCGGCGCCCTTGTCTTCCTTCATGGTGGCGACTTCCGGCGTGTCGGCGCCATCGGGAACCTGCGCCGCATCATCGTCATGGATCCAGTCTTCTTTTTTCTTGCGCAGCATCGACAGCGCCTTGAACCGGGCGATGCCGAGCAGCCATGTCGAGACTTCCGAGCGCCCTTCGAAACCGGGCGCCTGGCGCCACAGCTCGAGAAAGACCTCGTTTGCGATATCGTCGGCCATCATTTCCGATCCCGTCTGGCGCACCACGAAGCGGTAGACCCGCGCGTGGTGACGCATGAACAGCAGCCGAACAGCGGCACGGTCGCCCTTCGCGACCCGGTCGACAAGCGCGCGATCAGTCTCGGTCGCTGCCGTCATGGCCGGTCGAGCCGCCTGGCTCCTGTCTGCTCTGTCGCCGATAGGTTCAAAAAGGTTCATCCTTCCGCCAAGGAATTTTGGCGAAGCTAACCGAAGAAGGTGAGTGTTGCCAGAGTGTCTCCCTTCTCCCCGTCACTATACGGGGAGAAGGTGGCGGCAGCCGGATGAGGGGCGGCACCGGCGTTGGGGTATTTAGGTAGTGTGCTGAGAGTTCTGCAAATTCGCTGAGAGGGGGCGGTCATGGCAGGCTGGTGATTGTTCACGTCACCTGATTCCCGCGAAGGAACGCCACCATGACCAAGACTGAAGGTAAGACCGCCAGCGCTGCCGTCAAAGACATTTTGCTTTCGAACCCGGATGGATTGCACGAAGTGCTCCGTGCGGTGATGCAGGAGGTGCTTGAGGCCGAGATGGAGGAGGCGCTGGGTGCTTCGAAGGGCGAACGCACGCCTGAGCGCCTTGGGTATCGCTCGGCTTACTACGGCCGCACCCTGGTCACCCGGGTGGGCAAGCTTGAGCTGCGGGTTCCACAGGACCGGGCG